>JBBRBY010000076.1:0-13411 GCA_038205315.1 Gemmatimonadales bacterium
GCGACGTACCTACCCTCGAGACACTCGCCGCCGTCTCGATCATGCGCGAGCATCTGCCCGAGCTCAGAATCCGGGTGGTGAACGTTATCGACCTGATGAAACTGCAACCGGAAAGCGAGCACCCGCATGGGTTGAGCGACATGGATTTCGACGAGATATTCACCAAGGACAAGCCGATCATCTTCGCCTTCCATGGCTATCCGTGGTTGATCCACCGGCTGACCTACCGCCGCACCAACCACGACAACCTCCACGCCCGTGGCTACAAGGAAGAGGGCACGATCACCACGCCCTTCGACATGACGGTGCTGAATGACCTGGACCGCTTCCACCTCGTGATGGACACCATCGACCGCCTGCCGCAGACCGGCGACAAGGGCGTTTACCTGAAGCAACAGCTCGAGGACAAGCTGATCGAGCACAAGGAATACATCGACAAATACGGCCAGGATATGCCGGAGATCCGGAACTGGAGCTGGAGTCGAACAGATTGAGCCTCTTTTCGATGGTCAGTCTCCTGATCTCGCTCGCGGCCGTCTCGAGCTACGTCAACTACCGCTATATCAAGTTGCCGACGACCGTCGGCGTGATGCTGGTGGCACTGGTCGCGTCGCTTGCCCTGGTGCTGGTGGGGCCCTACGCCGGGGGCTTTCGCGAGCAGGCTACGACAATGATCGCGCGGATCGACTTCAACCAGCTCGTGCTGCATGGCATGCTCGCGTTCCTGCTGTTCGCCGGCGCCATACACGTCAATCTCGAGGACCTTGGCCGTGA
Organism: Gemmatimonadales bacterium; assembly: GCA_038205315.1. Classification (GTDB taxonomy): domain Bacteria; phylum Gemmatimonadota; class Gemmatimonadetes; order Gemmatimonadales; family Gemmatimonadaceae; genus Fen-1247. Next base: position 775 of record JBBRBY010000076.1, read on the forward strand.
ATGGCTGACCATTGCGTCGCTCGCCATTGTCGGGACGCTCGCCGCCGCCGGCATCGTCGCCGGTGTAACGTGGCTGGTGCTCGGTTGGCTGGGCCTGGGGATTCCTGTCCTGCATGCACTGCTGTTCGGCGCCCTGATCGCACCGACCGACCCCATCGCGGTGTTGGGAATCATGAAGTCCGTCGGTGCGCCCCGGCAGCTCGAGGTGCAGCTGGCCGGCGAGTCTCTGTTCAATGACGGGCTGGGTGTCGTCGTCTTCCTGATTCTCCTGCAGCTCTCCGGCTCCGACGGAGCGGCCGGGAGTGGCGCCGCGGCACCGCTCTCGATCGGGGTCGTTGCGGTGGGCATGCTGCTGCTCAAGGAAATGGGTGGCGCCCTGGTGCTGGCCCTGGCCGCGGGATTCATCACCTACCAGATGCTCAAGCGTGTCGACAACTATCAGGTCGAAGTGCTGCTCACGCTCGCCCTGGCGATGGGGCTCTACGCCCTGGCGGACACCTTGCACCTGTCCGCGCCGATCGCCGTGGTGGTAGCGGGCCTGTTCATTGGCAACCAGGGTCGGGCGCTTGCCATGACGGAGAAGACGCGCGAGCACGTCGACACCTTCTGGGAGCTTGTCGACGAGATTGTCAACGTCGTCTTGTTTCTCCTGATCGGCCTCGAGCTTCTCGTGCTGCGGATCGAACGCGGATGGCTGGTGGCCGGAGTCCTTGCGATACCGATCGTGCTGTCGGCGCGGTGGCTGAGTGTCGCGGGAATCATCGGACCCCTCAGCTGGGTGAAGGCGCAGTCGAAGGGGGCGATTGCGGTCCTCACCTGGGGCGGATTGCGCGGAGCCATTTCGGTGGCCATGGCGCTTTCCCTGCCGGCGAACTACTCCCGCAGTCTAATCCTGACCCTCACCTATTTCGTGGTGGTGTTCTCGATCCTGGTCCAGGGCCTGACGGTGGGCCGGGTGATACGCATGACGAGCGGCGCGACAGCCGCCCCGCGTGGAGCCCAAGACCCTGCGTAACTCCCGTCTGGGGTCGAACACGCGCCGTCCCGGTACAAGTGCTTGGTGATGGTGCCAGAGAAGCGCCGAGTAGAGCTTAGGGCCTACCCAAAAAACCCCGCGGAGCCGCTGGCGTTGCCGCGCGTTCTCTGGCTGTGAGCTGCTTCCGGTCCATGACCCCGCCATGAGCCGCCACGCTGATCATCGTTGCTCCGATACTGCGATTGCGCTGAGAATGCCCTCGAAGTCACCAGCGGTCAGACTTGCGCCACCGACGAGTGCGCCGCCCACCTCCGGTAGCGAGAGGATCTCGCGCGCATTGGAGGGGTTCACCGATCCGCCGTAGAGGATGCGCACCGATCGGCCTCCGTCGCCGAGTTTCGCCGCGAGGCCCTGCCGGATATGCGCATGCATCTCCGCGATCTCCCATGGGGTGGGCGTCCGTCCGCTGCCGATGGCCCAGAGCGGCTCATAGGCGATCGCGACGGAGACGATGTCTTGGGGCACGCTCCCGGCGATCTGATCGCCGACCGCGGACAAGGCCTCGCCCGCCTTGCGTTGCTGGTCCGTCTCGCCGACGGCGATGATGGCCAGCAGCCCCGCGCGCCGCGCGGCGTTCGCCTTCGCTGCCACCATGGCGTCGGTCTCGCCGTGATGCTGGCGGCGTTCGGAATGGCCGACGATGACGGCGGAGGCGCCCGCATCTCTCAGCATCTCCGCGCTGACATCTCCCGTGAACGGGCCGGCGATGTCCCAATGGCAGTCCTGACCTCCGACGGCGATGCGGCCCGCCGCTGTTTGCGCGGCGCGCGCGAGCAGCGTTGCCGGCGGACAGATCAACACGTCGGCCGACGGCGGCGTCGCTTTCACGGAGGCGGCGATGGCCTCAATCTCGCGCAGCTGCAGCGCCAGGCCGTGCATCTTCCAGTTCCCAGCGATTAATGGCCGCATGGGTTCCTCGTTGTCGGAGTCTCCACGGCCAACGGCCGCGAGCGCGCTTGCTCAAGACATCCTCGCTCGCCTTCACTCGGGACTTCAACCACTACGCGGACTGTCGCCCTGGATGTGCACGTCGTCGGCCTCGGTCTGCTGTGTCAGGTGAGCAGTCCGCTGGGTGAGTCCGTGCAATAGTGCGATGGCTTCCCACGCGGCCAGCTCTGCTTCACCCGGCAGCATGCCCTGTGCGACGTACGTGTCGCGGATCGTTTCCGCCTGCTCCCGGTATTTCCCCGCCAGCGCCTCGTCGACGTCGCGTACCCACACTCCCGCCTCCCAGGCGCGCTCCGCCTCGCGCCCTCCATGTCGATCGGGGTTACGCGTCTCCGCCACATGCCGGTGCCCGGCCGGAATCGGACCGCCCAACTGCTCACCCGGCGTTTCCCGATGGAGACGCCCTTCGCCGGGGTGCTTTCGCGCTTCCTCGTAGCGGCGGGCCTTCGTGGCAAGTTCGGAGAGGAATGATTCCGTCTCTTCGACGCCCAGTGCATCGACAAGACCGGGCACCAGACCTTTCAGCAGTACCAGTCGCTCGCCCGGCCGCAACGCAGCCACGTCGTGGATGACGGCCCTGATTCGTTCATGGTCGAGCCATTGGTAGAACGGGCTGGTCGGAACTTCCATCGTGGCCTCCACCGCAAGGATCCTCTTTACCGGACTGGCGCGATTGAATTTGCACACATTCGGTGATCGACACAGGCTATGACGGTCAGCGAATATTGAGAATTGCGAGGTTGAAGCCTCGGTTGAGCACGATGCGGCGTCCGCCGGGCAGCGGTGCGGTCGCTGCCGTCGACCGCCCGATGGGTCCGGCATCCGGTTGTTCTGAATAGAGTGACTGCTTGTCCGACATATTGAGGTGCGACGTTCGATTCGCAGCACCACGGACACAGTTGGACCCCGGTAACGTGCCGTCACGACCTGAGCGCCCGATGAGCATCGCCTGAGCGTGTGACCGCACGCCGACGCGTGCCGAAGGACTCACGCGGTGCTCATGCGGCCTTCAGGGAGCGCCCGTATGCTTCAACATCGTCACCCTTCAGGGTCACCCTTCAGGAGCGCCGCATGACGAACTCGATACTTGTTCCGCTCGACGGTTCGCCGGCTAGCGAGGAGGCGTTGCCTCTGGCACTTGCAATCGCGCACGCCACGGGCGCCACCGTGGAGCTCGTGCACGTTCACGAGTTAGCGCCGCTCTTCGGGAACGCACCCGCGTTTGACACGGCGCTGGATGTCGACGAGGCGCGGCACATGCGCGAACCGATCGCGGCGCTCGCCGAGCGGCTGACACGCGCACACGGCGTGCCGGTGAGCACAACGCTCCTGATCGGACCGGTGGTCCCCAGCATTGAGCAGCATGCCGTCGATCGACAGGCGGGATTGATCGTGATGACGACTCACGGTCGAGGAGGGCTCTCGCGCGCATGGCTCGGGAGTGTGGCTGATCGGTTGATCCGCGCGCGGCCTTCACCGGTGCTGCTCGTGCGCCCGGACTCCGACAGGCCGCGGCAGGCGAAATGGCCTCCGGCACGCGTGTTGGTGCCGCTGGACTCGACTCCGCTGTCCGAAGAGGTATTTACTCCGCTGGCGGAGCTCGTCAGCTCTGACGGGACCGAATTCGTTCTTCTGAGGGTCGTCGAACCTTTCCCTCCGCTCGAACCGTTTCCGGATGTCGCCATTATGGCCGACCGCTCAGGCACTCAGGCCGCGCTGGACGCGGCGAATGCCGAACACTTGAAGGCGGCCGAGGACGATCTCGAAGGAACCGCGGAACGGCTGCGGCAGAGTGGAATGCGGGTGCGCACACACGTTGCCGTACACTCCTCGGCGGCGCGCGGCGTTCTCGAGTACGCGAACGAGACCGGGGTCGATCTTATCGCGCTGGCCACGCACGGCCGCGGCGCGCTCGCGCGCGCGTTCATGGGCAGTGTGGCGGACAAGGTGATGCGCGGGGCGACTATGCCAGTTCTGATCGTTCCACCGCCGCGAACGGCGGCTGCCGCCGAAACGGATTAGGAGAATTCGGGCCGGTCGGCGGAATCGCTCTACTGCTTCATGGGCGGCTAGGTGTAAACTTCTGTGCAATGAACCAGGTCGCCATTCCCCATGCTATCCCATAGTAGATCTGCAGCGCCTCGATCCGAAATTTGATGCATGCGTGTACCCGAGCGATGTTTGGTGCAATTCATCGTGGCCTTCTGGGATCGTGAGCTCCGCGGCCGGAAATCTCGCCGACAAACAGGCGAAATTCGCGGTGCGACTGAACGGAAGCGGATGGAGGTAACGACGCGATCACTCGGGCATCTGATATGAGTGCGCGTAGTTGGTCCATGCCGTGTGCAGTGGCGAGGTCCGGAATGCCGCTTTCAGCGGGTTCGAGACGCTCGAACGTACCCTTAACCACCACGCTACACCAATCAAACAGCCCGGTCGACTCATCAACCTCGAACGCTACCCACGGGTTGTGCGCGACCGCCGATGACGTCCCTTCGCGCGTCGTGCGGCCGTATATCCAGCCCTCCGAGTAGACGTATTGGACCAGTTCGATGTCGAGCCTGTCGTGAAAGCTGTTTGCGACCCGGCCCACGTGGTTACGGGATAGGACCTGCCTCGACTCATCTTCGCTGAGTCTACGAAATACCGGTATCGCTTTCTGCTCAATTTGCGATGTCAGCTCAGGTTGCATCGGTATCGCCTCGCCGTTGAATGGTTGTCGAGTGTTGCGGATAGCTCGCACGAACTGGGGCTCGCGACCGTCTTCGGTAATACAGACTCCATTCGGCAGCGCGCTCAGTCCACGACTTCTGTCAGGTTATGTTCACGTCCCGGCGCTCAACCATAAAAGTCCATGCCGGATGTCATGTCGCGTCGTACCGCTGTATGATACTCTTGTAAGATGAGGGAGTTGTGAGGCCGAACTGAGCCCATGAGATCGGACCCATACGCTAGTCGGCGCCTTCCGCGCCAGTGTTCTTGTGTCGAACGGAGGGACATTGATACAAGTGATTTGCTTCGGGGGCCGTGAATGGTAGCATCGTACCCGCGATGACAGTATCTCCAGGCAATTGGCCGCCTCCGCCACCTCGAAGGCTTAGGCAGTCAGCCGAGTCGAACGGCGCAACTCCGGGCCGCCAGAGCCGCAAGCATCGCGCGCCGCAGTACGTGGATGGTCCGGCGCTATGGCACGCGCTCTGGCATCGAATCCGCGGTCGCCTTCTTCTGGCTACGCTCGGACTGGGCGTTCTCGGAAGCGCGATTTTCGGACCCGGTTTGATCGGATTTCCCCACGTCGTGCTGGTCGTGCTGAGCATCCCCATCCTCACGATGGCGCTCGTTGGCCTGCCGCACCTCTTTCGAGACCCCCTGGTTCGCAGAGTCGTGGTACGCCCGGGGGAAATATCGTCCGATCACATTGCTCACTGTGCGATCACGCCCGCAGTGTCCGCGGAAGAATTCAGGACGATGTTTGCAGTCGCTGTAGGCGTGGGCTTCAGTGATGGAAACGGCGTTGATGTACTGGCTAACGGGGAAGGCACCTTCGAACGACTGTGGAGCGACCTCCGTGTTGCGCAGCGTTCCATCACCGTGCAGATGTATTATGCGGGGTCTGGGATCGTTGCGGATACGACAATTGATATTCTCGCGGAGCGCGCTCGTTCTGGGGTCGAAGTCTATTTTCTCTACGATGCGTTCGGCGCCGAGGATCTGCCGGAGACATACATACGTTCTCTGCGTGAAGCCGGCGTCCACACTGCCGCATACCGGCCAGTGCGTTGGTATAACCTGGACAATGCGAGTCATCGACTCCACGTTCGAGGGATCGTCATAGACGGCCACATCGCCTACACGGGTGGCTTCGGGATCGACGATAAGTGGCTCGGAAACGGCCGACTTCCGGGAGAGTGGCGTGAGACCAACGTCCGTTTCAGAGGCCCGTCGGTTGCCCAGCTGCAGGCCGGGTTCGTGGCCGAATGGTCCACAGCTACGGGAGAGCTGCTCGTCGGCGACTTTCTGGTCGGTGTCGCAGACGCACCTGTCGCAACGACCGATGTGACCAACCACGAAACACCCAGCGCCACGAGCTCTGTGTCACCTAGAGACGCGGTGGCGATCGGTTCAGTATCGGCAGGAGCGGCCATCTGCGCAGTTGTGCGTAGCCCGCCCTTGATGGGAAGTACTGCAGCGGAAAGACTCGTTGCACTTGCGATTTCCAGCGCAAGACAAACGCTATTTATCAGCAATGCCTACTTCGTGCCCACCGTCGCATTTACGCGACTACTGCTGGATGCGGCGCATCGTGGTGTGGACGTTCGCGTCCTGACGAACGGCCGGAGCTCCGACGTCAGAACAACGTGGCTCGCGGGCCGCCGAAGCTATGAGCCCCTTCTGCGAGGTGGTGTGCGTATTTACGAGTACAGCACGACCATTCACGCAAAGACATTTGTCGTGGACAGCAGGTTGACGGCAATTGGCACGATAAACTTTGACAATCGCTCGCTCGCCTATAACAACGAAGTTGCTCTTGTCACACTCGATGCCGCGACGGGCAAACTTATGGACTCACTCTTCATCGATGACATCGGCTACTCTGACGAGATCATCGCTGCTGCCTTCAGTGCACGGGGATGGACACCACGGCTCGTGGAGAGTGTAGCGAGTATTGCGTCGCGCCTGCTCTGAGATGCACCACCGTAATGGCCTTGGCATCACCTATTCGCTGCTCACAGATATGGGCTGATCCAGCCGTCGTGCCGGTCGCGCGGGATCGCGATCGTCTTTGTAGAGCCCATTCCCTCGCGGTGTCAATTTTTCGGACGCCAGCTTTTCTTGCTCTGCGGCGATCTCGACTCCTTCGTACTTGATATCAAGCCGTAGGCGACCAAAGATGGTCATGTATATGTTCGCGACCCAAACGAGCGAAAAGCCCGCGATGGCATAACCCCTCCAGTCGGCGAAGAGCAGCTGGAAATGTGTTATGGCAACAACGGCCGCGGCTACGTAGTGGCTGAAGCAGTACTCGCACGTGAACACGTAGTACATCTTTCGTGCGAACAGCCCGCGTTCCGTCCTACTCCTGGCCGAACACCAATCCCGCAGTTCCCGGAAGATCTCCTCGTGCGTCACGGTCCATGCAATGCACGCTACCGGTATTGCTATGATGAAGAGGTCGACGAGGTTTCCACCAGACACTTCAGGCAACCGACGATGCCTGCGACGAATAGCCGGACACCTCATCGACGTGAATCCGAAACGCGTTGTATCGGTAAGGTGCGGGGTCGCCGGCCATGAGAGACTCGGGCACCAACGTGCGTAGCAACGACACGCCCTGAAGGAAGGCCGGATCCTCATGTGCTGCCATATCGTCGGGCGCCATTAGCGGCATCGGCACAGGATTGAGAAACTCAACGTTGCCGACTATCACCACACTCCGCCAGTCAATGATTCCCCGAACCTCCCCGACCTCGAACGCAACCCGCGGTCGATGCATGAGCGCGTCCAACTTCGCCCCTTTCGAAGTGCGGCCGTAGATCCAACCGAGTTGATATACATAATGAATCGGCTCAATATCTACCTCGTCATGGGATAGATAGGCAAGCCGCCCAACATGGTTTCGCTCCAGGATGGCGTCGATCTCGCCGCGACGTAAATCCCCGTTGCCAAAGCCCTGAACCATGGATGCTGGCCTTGGCTCTGGCCGCACCCAATCGTCCATACTGTCCGCGCTCATCCAGGGGTCGTCGTTTTGGACATGTGTGTCAGGCGCAGCATGAGTGTTCACGCAGGCTCCGGTGATCTGTCGTCGCGAGGGCTCCGGCGATCTTGCGAACCTCTGCGTCGGAGCCGTGCGCGATCACAATGAACATTCCCGCTTTGATCTGCGTCTCATACTCGACGACGCTCTCCCTGGGCAGGCCAATGCTGATCAGACCCGCGCCCAGCGCACTCAGTCCACCAACGACGACCGCACTTTCCAGGACGGCGATGATCCAACCCACGAGCGGGCCCGCAACGAGCAAAGGCCCGATGCCCGGAATGACGAAAACTGCCGAGCCAAAGAGGATCCCCCAGAAGCCACCCCACGCAGCGCCCAGTTTACCCCATTTCTTCATCCGATCGCCGGTCGTGTAGTATCCGACCACTTCCTCTTCGGTATAGTAATCCTTTCCAACAATCGACAGCTTCTTCATGTCGACTCCAGTTCGCTCCAGCTCCCGAACCGCTTCCTCCGCGGCCTCGTGGGTCTGGTAGGTGGCTATAACCGCATTTGAATCCTTGTTGTCGTCAGCTAGGACTTGCGATCGTGTCTGCGCACCAATTGGGACGTGTCTTTCCGTGTCGGAGTGCGCGGTCATTAAACTCTCGGCGGTTGTACTTGTAGTCATGATTCGCTCCTGCCAGACTAGTTGTGAATCGCCGACGGTGTAACGCCGGTGAGGCGTGTCGGCTGGTCGTCATTCGCCGCTTTCGTGCGTGCGGTCACTTGCGATTGCTTAAAGAATGCCAGTGGGACCTGAGGGGGCGCTGAGAATTTCGTGAGGCCCAGAGCCATTGCATCGGTCATCTGCCCGCCAGGATTGCGAACCAAGACGATCGAAGGAGTTAGCGTTTGGGGCCGCCTTCGGTCTGTACTCGACCGGCGTGTACGAGCACTTTACCTGGAATGAGAGCGTGCCACCCGCTCGGCCATCGGGCTGACGGAACGTCGCGTTCGGTGCCTCAGGGGACGTGAAGATGCGCGACCGTCGGTGATCCCTTTCCAGGCGATCGCTAGAGCAATTGCGAGAAGCCGTCGACGAGTAGATGACCAAAACGCCAATTGACGTGCAAGGAGCTTCGCGACAACAGGCCGCCAAACGCGGGCCCGACGACTACCCCAAGACTAACCGCCGCGCCAAACCAGGCCATTCCGCGAGCGCGGTCCTGGTCGCTCGTCATGTCGGCCACGTAAGCCGTTGCCACGGGCAGGGCTGCGGAGGACAGCGCTCCTCCAACGATACGAGCTGTATAGAGCAACCAAAGCGAGTTGGCAAGGCCGAAGAGCATCTGCGCTAACGCGAAGCCCGCGATGCCGACGACGATTACGGGTCGTCTTCCGATCCGATCCGACCATCGGCCCCAGATGGGAACGAAGAACAACTGCATGAGCGCATAGACTCCGGTCAGGAGCCCGACGTGCAGCACGACCGATTGAGGGGAGGCACCCCCAGCCTGCGCAAATCGTTCGACATAGAAGGGCAAGACCGGCAGCGTGATGCCAAAACCGATCATGACTAGGAAGATGCATCCTAGCAGTACGACAAGATGCCGCTTCACCGCCGGAAATCTCCATTGCCAGCTACTTCAGCGGCGCGAGACGCTGCGACCTTCGCGAAACAGCTCTGGCGAAACTCCAGGAACGATGACTTTCCAGAGCTTCCGCGAACTTGGCCGAGAGTGCGCTGGATTAGCCGGCGACCGGGGGTGCCGTGCCGCCCCAACGGCGCAGGAAGAAGTTGTAAATCGGGACGAACACGATCCCGGTGTACGCTCCGTAAAGAAAACTTTCGATCAAACCGAGTGCGAATCCGGGAAACGTCAGCCACTTGAAGGCTGGTAGTACCGCTTCGAGCACCAGAACCGGATGTAGGCTCTCCGGAACGATCAGGCCGTATATGACACACAGCGTAAAACTGATCGCCGTGAAACATCCGAGCGACCAGCTGACGACTCTCATATTCAGCATTGTGTGCTCCTCAAAGTTGACACCCGTGCCCAGATAGGTGCATGGAAATAAATGCTACAAAGATCAGCACCCAGAACCAATTTCCAATCAACCAGTGCGTCACTCGGCACTCGGGGGATTCTTGGTGATTCGCGGACCGTTCGCATGCGAATCCTTATACTGCGATGAGCTCCGGCGCGGCTTCATTCGATGAACTATAACGTCGGACGCCTGAGCAGTCGCTGAAGATTTCGTGAGGGCTTGATAAGGTGCGGGCAACAGTCTGTGCACACAGAGAAGAATGTCCCCTCGGCAGCGTCATGAAGTTCACGGCTGGCCTTCAGGAACGATACATACGTTCCACTACCGTTCTACCAACCGCTCTTGAAACATTCTGGGCTTTCGTAGCGCAGTACTACTGAATCACAGAAGTCAGCGTCCCAGCACCCGAGCAATCGACAATGATGTACCAGCGAATTCTCGTTCCTCTGGACGGGTCGGCTCTGAGCGAGACGGCACTCAGAGTTGCGCTACCCCTTGCGAGCCGTCAGGGCGCCAGCATCGAGATCGTGCATGTGCATGAACTACGCGATATTGTAGGCCTTGCGCCCGTCTTCGACGGTCGACTCGACGCCGCGGTCGCCGAGTCAATGCGATCGGCGCTGCGCTCGCTCGCGGAACGTTCCTCGGCAGAGTCCGGCGTGCCTGTCGAGGCCGTATTTCTCGAGGGGGATGTACTTTCGCGGTTGATTGAGTACGCCGACCGCTCCAATCCCGACCTCGTGGTCATGAATACTCATGGCCGCAGTGGATTGAGCCGCTTCTGGCTCGGCAGCGTCACCGACGCAATAGTCCGGAAACTATACATCCCGATTCTGGTCACGCGTACCGTAGCGTCGGATGACCAATCCCAGCTAGAAGACTCTGCCGCTTCCACGAGTAAGTCGGCAAGCAAGTCGGAGGATACTGAAGGCGGCCGCCGCGACGTTTATCGCGTACCCAGTGCGCAGAGCGCGCCCATGTTTCCTCGTGTGCTTGTGCCTCTGGACGGTTCTTCGAGCGCGGAAACCGTATTCCCGTCGATCTCGGCGCTCGTAATGCCAGATGAGGCGACACTCGCGCTCTTTCGCGTCGTGAGTGTGCCTGTACTGACGGACCCCGGCCTGCTTGGCATGTTCACGCCATCCCCGTATGTGGCGGATATCGCCAATGCTGAAGCCGACGCGCTCAACTATCTCGAAGACGTTGCGGAATCGTTGCGCGCAATTGGCATCCAAGCAACCACGCACGTCGTCGTACATTCGAACCCCGCGACCGCCATACTGAACTTTGCCGCCGACAGCCCCTTCGCCTCCGGCAACCTGGTCGACTTGATCGCCCTCGCACCTCATGAACGCTCAATGGGCGAGCGTTTGCTGCTGGGCAGTGTCACGGACAAAGTTCTACGCGGCGCGACGACGCCCGTATTGCTGCATCACGACGCATTCGATGCCGCAAGCTCCCAGCCGCAACAGTCTTCTTTTGGAAACGCCTCACCGGCATCCTGCGGCGCGCGTGTAGGATAGCGGGGTGGCAATACGTATGCGTTCGCCATGCACCGCGACAATCGCCAGCCCAATGGGACTGTCGGTCGCCGTGCGATGCCCGGCGGAAACTCCTACGCTACAGTGATCGTGGGATCGAGATACACATCCTGGATCAAGTGCAGCAACTTCACTCCATCAACCATCGGTCGCTGAAACACTTTCCGCCCAGAGATCAACCCCGTGCCGCCGGCGCGCTTGTTGATCACTGCGGTTCTCGTAGCATCCTCGAAATCGTTCTGGCCTGACGCGCCGCCAGAGTTGATCAATCCGATGCGACCCATATAGCAGTTGGCCACCTGGTAGCGAGTCAGATCAATCGGATGATCCGAGCTGAGTTCGTCGTACATGCGTGGGTCGGTCACGCCGAAGCTGCCTTTGCCGGCGGCCTTGCTCTCTCGTGCAACGGCCGTATACCCACCGTTATTGGTAGGCAATTTTTGCTTGATGATGTCGGCCTCGATCGTCACGCCAAGGTAATTGGCCTGGCCCGTCAGATCGGCAGCGGCTTGGTAATCGACGCCGTCCACCACGAATGCCGGATTTCTGAGATAGCACCATAGAACAGTCGCCATTCCGAGCGAGTGCGCTTCGACGAACGCGCGACTGACTTCCTGCAACTGTCGCATAGCCTCGGGTGAGCCGAAGTAGATCGTCGCCCCAACCGCGACTGCGCCCATATCCCATGCCTGCCGCACAGTGGCGAACATCACCTGATCGAACCTGTTGGGATAAGTCAACAACTCGTTGTGGTTGAGTTTGACGATGAATGGAATCTTCGCTGAATGCTTGCGCGCAACGGCACCGAGTGTACCCACTGTCGAAGCCACAGCGTTGCAACCACCGTCGATGGCAAGCTCTACAATCTTGGCGGGGTCGAAGTACTCCGGATTGGCGGCGAAAGATGCTCCGGCGGAATGCTCCACGCCTTGATCCACTGGCAGAATTGAGACGTATCCGGTTCCGCTCAGGCGACCATGGTTGAAAATCGCGTGCAAGCTGCGCAAGACTTGATTCGAGCGATCCGTCTCGGCGTACACTCGGCTGAGGAAATCTGGACCCGGAAGGTACAGCTGCTCCTTGGGAATGGTGTTGCAGACGTGACTCAACAGGTCGTCCGCGCCAGCGCCCAGGTATTTCGCGATGCTGGGATCAGACATTGCTGCTCACACTCGGGAGTGGGTGAATAGTAGGTCAAGGCTAAACGATGGAGCACGGCCAGCGAGTTCGGAGTGCTCCATCTTTGAGTTGGGGTCGTGAGGCTTGAACCTCGGTTTAGTGCGACATTCCCGGCATTGAGCCCATTGGCATCTTCATTGGCGTCTTCATCTTGCCATGATCCATCGAGTCCTGGTGGGCCTT
>JBBRBY010000077.1:0-12716 GCA_038205315.1 Gemmatimonadales bacterium
GGTGACTCCGCGTCGAATCCCGCGTATTCTCCAGACTGCGTGAATCGTAGAGCGACGGCGTGGATATCCCGATCGGACACCGCGAGAGAGCGGCCGAGGACCACAACGGCTTCTCGGATACCACCGCTCACGATGATGACGTGTACTCCAGCTTCGCGCAGAGCGCTCACCGCTTCACGCGCGCCCTCCATGATCGTCCGCACGTATTCCTCGCCGAGTGCGCCGATTTCTGCACGAGTCGGCCGGATTGCGTCGAGGCGCGATGTGTACACGTCCTGCAGCCGGATCTCTCCACGCATTGCGCGACCCGTGACGGATTCGATCTCCTTCACGAGCGTGCCACCGCGCAGGGCGGCAAGCCATTCGATACCTTCCGTGCGCGAAAGAGTCGAATCGACGTCCAGGACTACGGTGTTATAACGCGGCCTGCGACCGCTGTCACGGTCGCTCAAAGGATGTTACCCAATGCTAGAATCCCGTTCGGGTCGAGCTCGTGTTTCACGGCGCGCATCATCTTCAACTGCAACGGACTGAGCTGAAGTGGCAGCCAGTGTCGCTTGAGCTTGCCGATACCATGCTCCGCCGATACAGTTCCGGACATCGCCAGCACCATCCGGAGCGTCTCCTCGATGACGCCATTGATGACTTCGAGCTCGCCGGAGTCGCGCGCGATATAGTTCTGATGCGGATGTCCGTTGCCGGCGTGTCCGTACGTCACCGCCTGCTCGATCCCCGCTCGGGATGCCATCCGACGTGATCGTGTTATCGCCTCGTGCAGCCCACGGTACGGCACGGCCCAATCCGTAGACACCTTGCGTCCCCCACCGGAGCGCTGCGCCGCACCGCGTTCGTTCATGGTCGCAGGAACAGCATGTCGGATTCTTCGTGCGGAGGCGAGCGCGGCCGCGCCATCGAATGTACGAGCGTCATCGACTAGCGCAGCGTATTTCTCCGCGAGCGCAAGCCATGCGTCAAGCACGGAATGCAGCGCAGTATCATCGCCACCTCCGGGTAGTTCCTCCTCGACATATACCATGGTTCCATCACCGGCCGTCGCTCCGCCCTGCTCTGCGCTGCGTGCGATCGCAGCCGCGCGAACATCGAAGTATTCGACGCATCTTGCCGCGACCGTGCGCGACTCGCGAACGCCCACGACGAACTCAAGCGCGTCACGCTCAGTACCGAAGGGAAATTCCAGTCCGATCACCCGTGCTGGGAGCGGCAACAGCGCCAGCTCCGCTTCCACGATCACGCCTAGAGTACCTTCACTTCCGATGAAGAGATCCACGGGATCCTGCGCGAACGCGTAGCCGGCCGTATTCTTCTCGAGCGGGTTGCGTCGAAGCTCCACCAGGTCGCCCGACGCCAGCACAACAGTGAGCGCGCTGACGTGCCGGCGCGTGGCCCCATACTTGAAAGTGCGCGCGCCGGATGCATTGCAGGCTATCGCCCCGCCTATCGTACATTCGTCCTCACTCGTCGGATCCGGTGCGAACAACAGTCCGTACGCGGCTGCCGCTCGCTTCACGTCTCCCAGCAGGGTACCAGGCTCTACGCGCATTGTCGCTCGGCCCACATCGATGTCCAGAATGCGGTTCATCGCGCGTAGCGACAGGATCATCCCCGATTCTGCGATCGACGCACCCGTGGTGCTCGTCTGCGCACCGGCTGCAGTTACTGGAGTTCGCTCCGCGTTCGCTCGCCGCAGGAGTTCAACCACCTCTTCGCGCGTTCCCGGTCTCGCTACGGCGTCGGGTATCGAAAACAGGCCCGACGCATCGCTCGCATACGCCTTCCGTACGTCGAGGTCCCTGGTTACGACCGTGCTAGTCACGTCTGAACGTAACTCCAGTTACCGATCGAACATCGGGCAGCGCAAGAAGCTGCCGCTTCACAGACTCGTCAATCGCGCCATCCACGGATACCGCGGCCAGCGCTTCTCCGCCCTGCGCCAGTCTGGCCTGGTGATACTCGGCGATGTTAACCCCTGCTTCTCCCAGTAGCGTTCCGACCCGACCGATCACACCCGGCACGTCGCGATTCGTGAGGATGAGCAACGCATCGCGCGGATACACATCCACGCGGAACGCGCCGATCCGCGTAATGCGGAATGCGCCTTCGTCGCCGCTTCCGCCGACATCCCCGTAGGCGACGCCGCCCACAGTGATGTCGTTGACACCGCCGGTCAGCCGAACCTCGAGAGCGCGCGCGGCTATCGCGCCGGTGGAAGTACCGGACGCCGGACCGTCGGGCGCCTCCGTGAACGATAGCTCGATGCCGCGTGTCTCCGCCAGCGCTCGCGCATTGATAACATTCACGCGGTCATGCTCCACTACCGCGTCGAGCACGCCGAGCGCCGCGGCAGCCATGAGCGCATCGCGCGCGGATGCCAGAGCCGGACTTGCACGCACGTCGATGCGTCCCACGACGCCCGTGCCCTGCGACGCCAGCATCGCGCGCCCTATCGCCGCTGCTCGGCGAGCCAGGGTGCGAACCGGACGCAGCTCACGCCACTGCGTGACGCCGCCATCCGGTACGTTGATCGACCGGGAGAATTCCCCAGATATGAGTGCATCGCGCACCGCCGCGCAGGCATCCACGGCCACGTTGCGCTGGGCCTCGGCGGTGGATGCACCGATGTGCGGCGTGAGCAGGACGTTCGTCGCGCGTCGCAGCGGATGATCCGCGGCCAGCGGCTCGCGCACGAACGCATCGAGCACTGCTCCCGCCAGCTGCCCAGCCGCGAGCGCCTCCGCGAGCGTTTCCTCGTCCACGATTCCGCCGCGTGCCATGTTGACTACGATCGCGCCCGTACGCAGCCGCGAGATCTCCCGGCGCGCGATCATGCCGCGGGTCTCATCCGTGAGCGGCGTGTGGACCGTAACGATATCGGCCACGTCCAGTAGCTGCTCGAGCGTTTCGAAACGGATGACACCCAGGCGCTGAAATCGCGACTCCGCGATGTACGGATCGAACGCTACCACGGACATGCCGAACGCACGCGCGCGCGTCGCCACCTCGCCGCCGATGCGCCCGAGCCCCACGATGCCGAGCGTGCGTCCGTTCAATTCCGAGCCAAGCAGCGCCGACCGGTCCCATCGTCCCGCGTGCATTGATTCGTCCGCACGAGGGATGCTCCGGAGTAGCCCGATAATGGTGCCGAAGAAAAGCTCAGCAACGGCGATCGTGTTCCCCGCTGGCGCATTGATCACCGCGATTCCCATCTCGGTCGCAGCGTCCATGGCGATGTTGTCGATCCCGACACCCGCGCGGCCAACGACCTTCAACCTCGTTCCGGCCCGCAGCAGGTCGGCCGATACCCGCGTCGCGCTACGGCCGATGAGGGCATCGTAGTCCCCGATCCGCTCGAGCAGCGTCGCCGGTGCCAGAGTCGGTACTTCATCCACGTCGAACGCGGGCTCGCCCATGAGCAGGGCGACCCCTTCAGGGTCGATCTCATCTGTTACAAGCACTCGATAGCGCAATGGGCTCCTGGGTGAGATGGAGCTGGACTCGAAGCACGGGCCGGTAGTGCGCCGTTTGGATCCTAATACATCCCCGGTCCTTCGCGGCGTCTATCAACGATTACGTCGGAATCACGAGTCTATCTCAACTGGGATCGAAGTGGTGGCAGGGTTGCACGGTACCCGACGAACGTTCCTGGGTGGGCGGCTCCACGGATGCCATCGAATTACCTGTTTGCCGTAAAATCGCACCAGCGGGGGCGGAGCGGGCCGGACTTGCGGTATTGAGCGTCCATCCGGAGGTTTCTTGATGCGTTCTCATTCATTGGGCCTGATCGCCGCGAGCCTGCTCGCACTCATCACGAGTGCGTGTGCAAGCGCACCATCGTCTGTCCGTCAGCCGGCGGCCGCCACGGGCGCGATCCTGGATACGTCAAAACCGCCCGTAAATCGCAGTGGATACACCGGGCTCTCATTCAGCGTTAAGGCAACCACTACACCGGACGGGAAATACCACGCTGGCTACTCCCAAGTCGCTGGCGTGGAGACTGGGTCGCCAGCTCAGAAGGCAGGGTTCGCTGTCGGTGACGTGATGGTTGCCGTCAACGGTGCTGACACCCTGGACGCTGCTGCGCTCTTTTTCGCAGCTAAAAAGCGCTACGTTGTTCGAGTTCGTCGCGGAGACGAAGAGCAGGAGCTGATTCTTGTACCCGCACCGCATCGCTGAAAAACGCCGACTTTAACGTCACGCCGAAGTCGGTGCAAATGATCGGCCGCCGGACCTTCTACACCCGCGTCTGCTGTCCGGGCGCTGCTTTCGCGCTCGTCGCCGGGATTACGCTGATAGACAGTCCATCCATCGAAGCGCAGCAGCGCGTCGCTGTGGACACGGTGCGTGGGGATGTCATCGCGCGAGATAGCGTACCTATAGCACGAGCCCATGTGCGCGTCACGGGCGAGGATGGAGTGCCACGACAAGCCCTCACAGACAGCTCCGGCGGCTATTCCTTGGTCGTTAAAGGCTCCGGCGTGTATGAACTGCGAGTGAGAGCGTTCGGATACATGCCGTTAACGGTTGTAGTGGAGCGTGCGCGCGATCGTGTCAGCGCGGGTTCACGCATCGAACGGAATCTTCAGCTGAACCCGATTCCCATCACTCTTGCGGGGGTCCGAGTCGTCGCTGCCGCCTCGGCGCGCGTCGTCGCTGCGCCGGGCGATCGCAGTGCGCAGTGGCTCTCCTTTCTCAACGAAAGCCTTCCCCTCGACCCCGGCGACATATCTGCGACAGCCGCGCTACAGCCGGGTGTAACACGGATCGGCGCAGACGGTACGCGCGTCTCTATCGCAGGACAATCGCCAGATCAGAATCGAACAACGATTGACGGTGCTAGCGCCAATAGCCCGAGTCTTCCCAGTGAAGGCGTGCGAAGCGCTGGCGTGATTTCGAATAGTTATGACGTTTCACGCGGACATTTCTCCGGCGGGGAGCTCGCGGCGACGACCATAAGCGGTACGAATCTCTGGGGAGGGGCGCTCGGAATCACGTCGAACGCGTCGGGCCTCCAATATGGCGGCCTCCGCGGAGGCCTATCACGGAACACGCAACAGTTGAAGGTTAGCGGCGGCGCGGGAGGGCCGCTGGTTCGCGATCGGCTTTTCATCTACAGCGCGCTTGACGTCTCTCGCTCAACATCACCTGCCTCGGGGCTGGCACTGCTTGACTCGTCGGCACTGCGGCAGCTGGGCGTATCAACCGACTCCGCACACCGCCTGCTCAGGATTGCCGAGCAAGTCGGGATCTCCTTCCTCGCGCCCAGTTCAATAGCACAGCGAGCGAGTGAGTTTGCGTCTGTGCTCGCACGTGTCGATTACGCGCTGACGGACCATACCTCGCTGATGATGCGCCTCGACGGCCGTCGCTCACGCTTTTCCGGTCTCGGCTCATCGCCGCTGACGCTTTCAAGTGCCGAGAACTCGCTCGAGGGCAAGG
Source organism: Gemmatimonadales bacterium (assembly GCA_038205315.1). Classification (GTDB taxonomy): domain Bacteria; phylum Gemmatimonadota; class Gemmatimonadetes; order Gemmatimonadales; family Gemmatimonadaceae; genus Fen-1247. The sequence continues at coordinate 5,455 of JBBRBY010000077.1, forward strand.
ACGCAGGTGTGCTCGCGAAACTGACCTCGGCGACCGGCTACTGGGCGAACGAGCTCAGGGTGTATCGTACGACAGGGAGTGTCACGACGGGAAAGACGCAATCCATCCCGGCGGGACAGGTCGAAGTCATTTCGGATCCGGGTAGCGGCGCGCTGACGCCGTCGTTTCTGAGCGTCGGCGGAGCCCCGTTCGCGGCGAACCAACACCACTCCCTGCTCGAGTTCGCGGACGATCTCGGCCGCGAGACGGAGAGTGGCAAGCATCGGCTTCACGGTGGGTTGCTGATACAGTTTGAGACGGTGTCGGCGATGACCGTCGCCAACCCCAGCGGAAGTTACGTATTCAACAGTCTTGCGGATCTCGCGAACGGCAATCCGACGTCCTTCACCCGAAACCTCGCGGCTGCGGCCGGCACGGTGCGCCGGCAGTACGCGGCTACCTACCTGAGCGACATATGGCACCCAGCGAATACGGTCTGGCTTACCTACGGTCTGCGTTTTGACGGTGTGAACTATGGCAGCCGTCCGGCACTGTTGAATACGGTCCGCGCGCTTGCGCCGGATGCGCGTGGAGGCATCCCATCGGAACTCGTACTTTCGCCCCGCGTGGGCTTCAGATTTGACGTGCCGAGTCGTGGTAACTGGACACTTGATGGCGGAATTGGTCGGTTCGCGGGAACTACGCCGCTCGATCCGCTTGCCGCAGCATGGAACGAGACTGGCGCCAACCGGTCCATCCTCACATGTATCGGCGCCGCGGCGCCCGCGCCAACGTGGCGGGAGTTCGCCACGGACCCTGGGACAATTCCATCAAGCTGCACTGGCGGGCCATCCGTGTACTCGAGCGTTGCGCCATCTGTCACGCTTTTTTCGCCGCACTTTCACGCACCTCAGACGTGGCGAGCGTCGCTCGGGGCGAACGGTACGATCATCGCAACCTGGGGGGTCATGGTCGACGCTCTCCTGGTCCACGGAACGAATACTCGGAGTGCCGTGGACAGAAACCTCACACGCGATCCCGTCTTCACCCTGTCAGACGAAAATGGCAGGCCAGCGTACGTTTCGCGGAGTGTCATCGAGCCCACGACGGGAAGCATCGCGCCCTCTGCATCGCGCCTGAACGCGGCACTCGGCCCGGTGCTGGAACTTGGATCCGCGGGACAGTCGTGGACGGGTGAAATCACGGCGGGTGTCAGTGGCTTCATTCGCGGCAAAACTCTGCTGTCGCTCTACTACACTTACGCCCGCTCACGTTTCCTCGAAGGAGGCGTGCCTGCACCGGGTGTGTATGATGCAACCACGGCCGGCAACCCGATGCGATTAGAATGGACGGACAGCCCATTCACGCCGCGCCACGCAATCCAGGTGATGCTGAGCCGTGGCATTGCCCGCATGCGCCTTAGCGCGATCGGTAGGCTCTCGTCAGGACTCCCATTCACACCGATCGTCGGAAACGACATCAATGGCGACGGGTTCGCTAACGACCGTGCATTCGTCTTCGATCCCGCGAACGCTGTCGACACGACTCTCGGCCGGTCGATGGAGCGGCTTCGTACCACGTCATCGAACGATATCAACACCTGCCTGCTCAGGCAGGCTGGACACATCGCAGGCTCCGGAAGCTGCCACACGCCGTGGTCCCCGGCGCTCGACCTGCGAGCCGAGATTTTCGCGCTCGGCAACATCAACTCTCGACGACTCATTGTCACACTCACCGCCGCTAACGTGACTGCGGGATTGGACTACTGGTTGCACGGCGCTGACAATCTGCGCGGCTGGGGCGAGTATCCGGTTCCGGACGCGACACTCCTTCAGGTCAGCAGCTTCGATCCAGTGCGAGGCGCATTCTCGTATACGGTGAATCCGCACTTTGGGCAACAACTCGTGGCCGCCGCACCGCGGCTTCCATTCCAGCTCACGCTCCAAGCGCGCGTCACTGTCGGATCCGATCCTCGATACCAGCCGCTTCTGAATGCAATCACGGCTGGCCTCGGAAGTGCCCGCGAAGGCGCGCGAGCCTGGCTGGCGCAATATGTCCACAACGTCCCAGCCGCTGTTCTCGAACTCGCGGCAACCGACACCAGCGTCCTGAATCTCACTCTCACTCAACGCGCTGAGCTGCAGTTGCAGTCCGATTCGTTGCGCCCGCAGTTCGGAGCGGCCGTGGACGCCCTGACTGCAGCCGTGATGGAACGCGGACCGGTAACCGCTATCCGGCAGGCGCGACTGCAGCAGCGGACCGAGCTCGTAGAATGGCTCGCTAGCGTGGCGCTTGAACGCACGCGTCAGATTCTGACGCCGGTTCAATTCTCGAAGTTGCCCGGGTGGCTCATTATGCCGCCTACACCAACCCAGCTCCAGCATCCGCGGTTTACGACAACGGCACAGGGAGAAGGGCCATGATACTCAGGGTGACCTTCTGTCAATCAGTCCCCATCCCGACGCCACTGTCAGTGCTGAACTGAAAAAAGCCCGGCACGACCGAAGTCGTTGCCGGATCCTCTTGAAGTTGCCGCCGAGGCGCCATACAACGGAGCGAGCATTGCAGCGACGCTTCGTGAGCTCGCCGATTCCACTACCAGTTTAAGTGGTATCCGGTTCAGTAGTGACCAACTCACCATCAAAGAACGCAAAGACAAGTTCGGCCGTGTGACTTTTGAAGGACGGATCGGATATCAAGGACCGTTAGCCGTTCCGAATTGGCCTCGAATCTTGTTCGACATCACGCAGCACGAGCTGGTGATCGTGCCCACAGCAAGTCGCGGGATTCTCCACCTGTATTCGGACAAGATTCCGGATTCGACGGGCGTCCGCACCTATGCCTTTGAAGAACTGCTCGCCGAGAAAACGCGCGCTCTCTTCGAGAGAACCAGTCCGCGCGACCTATATGATGTTGTGTATATCCTCGACAATCTATAAGAGCCGCTCGATACAGCTCTGGTACGCGCCACATTCGCGCAGAAATGTCGTGCGAAACAGTTCGAACCGCCAACAGATTGTCGGAACATCCGCCAATTTGCCCTCAACACCGCTGGCTGTTGCAGGCGGGCCGGCCGGTGTGCCGAGTCGGATCCACGGCGGAACACTCGAACAGCTGCGCTTCGCCGGAGCGAACAGATTGCTCGTGGGATTCGCTTACAGTGCAAAGGGGCGAATAGTCGAACCGTATTCGCTGCGGTTCGCAGAAACAACGGGTAATCTGAATTTCTATGGTTGGGAACTCGCGGGCCAACAGATCAAGTGCTTTACTGTTTCGAAGATGTCTGCGGTCCGAATCCTTGAACAGACTTTCGCGCCTCGGTATCACGTCGAACTGGGAACCCCGCGTGCGATTTCACACGGCCCTTGGCGTTGGTGAGACGCTCAACAGTAGGAAGAACGGCGCTCGCAGAAGGGATGACTCTGTCTTCTTAATCCAGTCCGTCAACTTCCCGGTGCCTCTGTAACGCAGCCTCCGAGTTCAGCTCCAGCAGCTGAACTCTTGGCGGATCCGGCAGCGGATGTCACCTCGATCTTGGGTTTCTCGGTGCTCCAGAGCGTTCCGTTCACATCAATGGCACGCTGACATGAGCGTTCATCCTTGTGTTCGCGCTCGTCTCATTTAGAGGCGAAGATCGTCTAGTCTAAACTTTCCCGGCCAAATCCACGGTGCGCCCCCCATCGCACACCCACGAGAACACCGCGGAGTCCAGCCCGAAGTGGACACTGATGCCCGCATGACATCCGTCGAACCCATCGATCAACGCCTCTACGGTATAGGCCGTCCCGGCATGATACACCCAGGTCGCTGGAGCATCAGGCAGGCGAGCTGTTTCAGGTCGCGGAGGCACAAGTCGTTCCCACTATGCGAACGCATGCGAACGCTTGACACATGCGAACGCTCGCTCCTTGCGCGATTCGCACGCTGATTGTACTTTATCGGCGTGAGCAACTACACCGGCGCGGTCTATTACTTTAGCAGTTTTCGGGGATATCCCGGGAGCTGTCCGAGTACGCGTGCCTATCAGTAGTATGACTCACTGATTACGGCCTACGTCTCCGCCAGCCCCCGAGGATCTCGGGGGCTTTTTTATTTCACTCACACGCTCTCTCCCATGAATTCGGCACACCCGTACCCACTCGTGACGCGAAGTCTGGATGCTTCGCCGCCACATAAGAACGGCCTTTCGCGCGCTTCCGTGCGGAGAAGCGTTGGGGCGCCCATCGCAACGACCCTTCTCCGGAGGCCATCGTCAATCGTTCACGTCACCCCGGACTGCACGATCGGAGGTCTGGAGCTCTGCGTGATCGCCGGTCCGTGCTCGGTGGAAGGACGAACCATGCTGCTTGATACTGCACGTGCAGTACGTGCCGCGGGCGCGAGAATGTTGCGTGGCGGCGCATTCAAGCCCCGCTCGTCACCATATGCTTTTCAGGGACTGGGCGAAGCCGCACTCGATTTGTTGATCGAAGCGAGGGCACAGACTGGACTACCAGTCGTTACCGAGGTAATGGACACGAGCCAGCTCGAGTCAGTTGGACGCGCAACGGACGTTGTTCAGATCGGTGCACGAAGCATGCAGAACTTCGTGCTGCTGCGCGAGGTCGGCCGACTGGGCAAGCCTGTCCTACTTAAGCGCGGCCTTTCGTCGACGATCAAGGAACTGCTCATGGCAGCAGAGTACATCGTCGCTACGGGAAACACGCGTGTCATCCTCTGCGAGCGTGGGATTCGCACCTACGAGCCCTCGACTCGCAACACGCTCGATATCGCCGCGATTCCGGTGCTCAAAGCCGAGACGCATCTCCCCGTGATCGTGGATCCAAGCCACGCAGGCGGCCGTGCAGATCTGGTTGCGCCACTCGCATGCGCGGCTATTGCGGCGGGAGCGGACGGGCTACTCATCGAAGTGCACCCGACACCGGCCGAGGCCAAATCGGACGGAGAGCAGTCGCTCACCTTCTCGGCTTTCGACGATCTGATGCACCGCCTTGCGCCTTTCGCGGCAGCGGCAGGGCGTCTCATCGCGTCACAGGATGGGGATTCTTCAGCCGCCGTCCGGGACGCTAATTCCCTCATTTCAGGGCACGACGATACGACATCGCGTGACGGAGAACAGTGCGCCATCACCAGACGGGACGTCGCGTAGTGGACATCAACGAGGTATTGGTTTCCTGCCCTTCGTCAGACACTCGGCCGATCGTTGCCTTTCAAGGCATTCGCGGCGCATTCAGCGAGGAGGCGATCGAGTCCACATGGCGAGGGTCCGCCACTTCGTTACCAACTCGTGACTTCACGGCAACTGCCGAGGCCGTTGCAAGCGGAGCGGCGACGCACGCACTGATCCCGATCCATAACACGACGATCGGACCCGTCACTGCTGGGTGCGAGGCGATTGCCGGACTGTACGATATCGTCACTGTCGGTGAGATCACGGTCGAAATTAGACTTGCACTACTCGCCCTCGCCGGTGCCACACTGGATACCATGGAACGTATATACAGTCATCCCGCGGCTCTAGCCCAGTGTAACCTTTTTTTCACCAACCATCCAACGATCTCCGCGGTTGAGGCATTCGACACCGCCGGCGCGGCATTCGAAATCGCCTCCCGTGAAGAAGAAGGCGCCGGCGCGCTCGCATCCGTGAAAGCGGCCGAACTTTACGGTCTCCATGTTCTCGCTCGAGACGTACAGGACCGCCACGACAACGCAACGCGTTTCGCGATCGTAATGCGTCGCTCGCGGAGCGGCTCCGCCCGGAGGGTCCATGGAGCGGCATGAAACGAGCGAGCGCCTGAACGATTGGCTGGAAGATCAACTGCATAAGCGGCGTGGCGACGAGGGGCACGGTCCTGCGACACAGTTGTACGCGATTCGCGGCGCCATCACGGTACCTCGAGACGAGGCATCATGCGTTTCGCTTGCCACGCATGAGCTAGTCAGTGAGATAATCGCCGAAAATGAACTCTCGGTGAGCGAAGTCGTGAGTGCCGTCTTCACGGTGACACCCGATCTCTGCAGCGCATTCCCCGCAACTGCGGCACGCGACCTTCCAGGCTGGGCGCACGTTCCTCTCCTATGCGCCGTCGAGATTGACGTACTCGGCGCGCTCCCACGCTGCATTCGGGCGCTCGTCCACGCATACGGCACTAGGTGTCGTGCTGAGATTCGGCACGTCTATCTCGGCGGCGCGCGGGCACTCCGTCCCGACCTCGCAGAGCCGATGAATGCGCACGTTGCGACACCTCACGGCGCAGTCACGCACAGCTAGCCATGGAGCGTCTGTGAACTGTGGGGACGATGATATCTAGTTTAGTCGATCGGTAGAGAATCCCCGGAGCTGACCGCGCGAAAGCTTCGAGACCTTTGGTTGGTCGATGCCGAGTAGCGCGGCCGCTTCCTTCTGCGTAGTACCGGCGACCTCGAAGGCAATCCCGTCGAGGTCGCCTCGCTCACCGGGCTTCAATCCATTCCGTCGCATTCCATTCCTCCGTTAATACTGCCTCTCATCTCGTGCTTGGCCTCACATACATGTCGTAATGCTGTCTGGCCGCCTTATATCGCTGGTCAATGAGATCGAGATCGGCCTTCGGAGTAGCACGTCCTGATTTGGATTTCTTCTTGAAGACGTGTAGTACATAGACGACACCCCTCAGCTGCACGGTGTAAGCCGCGCGGTACGTGTCGGTCCCCTCATCGACGACGATCTCCGTGACGTCACGAAGATGGCCCTTCGTTGGCTTCGCGTCAGACGACATTTCTCCTCGCTCTGCCAGATCGAGCGCGTATCCGAACGCGCCTTCAGGTCTTCAGAGAGATCGTCAAGGTCCCACAAGCCACGAGCATATTATGCTCATACTGGCATAAAGGGTCAATATTCTGGCGCCGGGGCAACGAACCAGCGGAGCCCGTCGCGCAGGCGGCGGCGGGTGCACCGGTTGTTACCGTGTAGCACAGCCAGAAACGAAAAATCCCCACCTCGTCGCTGAGGTGAGGACTTCCAAGGACTTTCAAGGACTTTCGTAGTTGCCCCTCCTGGGGTCGAACCAGGACTCTTCCGCTCCAGAGGCGGACGTGTTGCCAGTTACACCAAGGGGCATTCGGACGGACGTTTTCGCCGCCAGTCACCAAAGCTACCACGGCCACCCGACCCCATCAACCCCGGAGGCATGCCAGGCAACCCTGTCGGCCGGTCGTGCGTAGTTATATGATCCGATGCCGGAAATTCCGCGCCGCCGAGCTGCTTCGGCTATGTGGACCCGGACGCACACCCACACCCCCCA
>JBBRBY010000078.1:0-12428 GCA_038205315.1 Gemmatimonadales bacterium
AGAGCATTCAAGGGACTACCCGAGTCGATCCAATCTCGGATATGGTGCTCCGGAAGTCCCTGTGCTACGGCGGGCTATTCGGTCCGAATGTGTGCCATTTTGAATCGCCGAATCTGTGCAATTTTCACCCGCTGCTTACAATTCGGCAGGCGAACCGAATCATCGTTATTGGTCTACGTGTCAACCCGGCGGACTCTCATATATGGGAACCACTCGCACAGGCTAAGTCGAGAATCGATTATGTAGGCCTGAAACCCGAGGCAGCTGCCTTCAAGGATTGGTCTCGCGGCCAACGGGGCCAACGCGCCGTGATGGCCAATAGCTTCGGAGAAGCACTCCCAATGCTACGCGTAGCGTTTCAACGATGACGGTCGCGCTTGCCCTATTTGGTTGAAGAACCTTGCGCACGCTAGCTAACGAACATTGCAACTAGAGCACCGCATGGGTAGAATGCTGCCGCTTAACAGTGCGCTCCTCGTGGGGGTGATCATGCTTGCGGTGGGGGGTGCTCAACACCGCACGGGGCGGCACCCTCGCCTTACGGAACAGAACGGGGTCGGATCTTGCGCGATTCAAACGACCTGCGCTTCCGTGCCCGACCTTCGCCACCGCTGACCGCTGACCGCTGACCGCTGCGACGATAGCCTCGAAGGAACAATTCAAACGTCCTTAAGAATCGTCTGAAACTGTTGCTTGCGGGCGTCGACGCGTGCGCCCCCAGGTTTGCATCGCGCAAGATCCGACCCATTATTCACCCGACACCAAACTTCACGGGCTGATGCAGGCAGCGAGACGGGAACTAAAGTGGGTTAGAAGCTGAGGGCCGCGCGGGGGCTCCGGGGAATTCTGACCGTGCCGGCAGTGGAAGGATTGGTCTGGGTCGGTGCGAGTTGTATGAGTATGGCAACATGTCACCTGATCCGCGCCCAGCGAAGCTGCTCACACTTGTCCGCGAGTCGGTCCGCGTGCGCGGATAATGTCCGCGCACCGAAAAGACTTACGTCGAGTGGATCAAGCGTAATGTGCGGTTTTGCAACGGGCGGTATCCACGAGAGCGCGGTCACGTTGAGGTGCAGGCGTTTGCGACTGTGCTGGTTTCGGCTAAACAACTCGCTCCATCGACGCAGCATCATGCAGTGAGTGCTCTGCTGTTCCTCTGCTGCAGTGTTTTGGTCGATCCGATGAGATGGACGTGCGAAGCTACGTGCGATGTGTCCGCAGCCCTCGTTGTAGTTGCCATCTGACGAACGCTGCAGTTGGCAGCTTGCGGTGATATACACTTTAGTATATATTTCCCGGTGACACTCAAGCCTGTCATTTGCCTCGGCTCTGCTCGCGAGGACCTCAAGCGGTTTCCGGACGATGCACGGACGCGAGCCGGGTTCGAGCTCTACCGGATTCAGCAGGGCCTCACACCGCGGGACTGGAAGCCGATGAGCAGCGTCGGGCGCGGTGTTGCCGAGATCCGTGTTCGCGTCGGCCGAGAATATCGCGTCCTGTACGTGGCCAAATTCGCGGAGGCCGTTTACGTGCTCCATGCATTTGAAAAGAAATCGCAGAAGACGGCGCAGCGTGATCTCTCGATCGCTGCCGACCGACTGAGCGAGCTACTTCTTACCCGAGGACGCCGGTAGATATGCCCAAGACTCACCGATATACCAACGCATTCGAGGCCGTCGGCTTCGAGCCACTGGAGGCGGAGCATCTCCGGATTCGCGCCTATCTCATGCTCGAGGTGGAACGGCTTATTGCCGCCCGCGGACTGACGCAAGCCGCGGCCGCGAAGCTCCTGCACGTGACCCAGCCGCGGATCTCCGACCTGATGCGCGGCAAGCTTGAGCGGTTCAGTATCGATACGCTGGTCGAGATGCTGTCGCGCGCGGGGGCCGACGTCATCGTGAAGGTTCATCGCCGTAAACACGCCGCCTAACGAATCGTTGCAGCTGACAAGCGAGCTTGGGTAGCTCGCTGCGCTCGCAATTCGTATCTTCGCTTACATTTGGACTCATGCGTTAGGTCGCCACGGAGGGTCGTCCGATGACGGGTACACAGGGTGTTCTGCTGCTCGTAGCCGGCCCATTGCTCGCGGTCGTGATCGCCCTCGTCGCGAACGGCCGACCCGTCGTCGTGCTGGCTGCGGCTGTGGTCGGGGAGTTGGCTGCATACGGAGTTGCGCGATTCGTGAGCCACCGCGCACTTGGACAGATTGGCTCGAGCGGCCACGGCGTGCTGATCGCTCAGGCCCAAGTTGGCACGAGTCAGCGGCTGCTGGCGCTCGGTATCCTCTTCGGGTTCGCTCTGCTCGTTGGCACCGCAGGTATCGGCTTCCAGTACGCGGTACGTAGGGGCAGGGTGTCGGTCGCGCGTTAAGCATCTCCAACACTCACGAGCGCAATGAAGATTCCTCTGACGTGGCGGTACCTGCTCGCCTTTTACTGCCTAGGCGCGCTCATGGGCATGAGTCATGAGTTGGCCCATCACGCCGCTGGATTCGCAATCTGCGGTCAGTGGGGGCGCAAGACCTTCAATTTTTTTGAGCTAGCGAAGGGCTGTGCCGAGGCGCACCCGCACAGCTTCTGGTTGGCAACGCTCGCCGGGCCGGTCCTTTTCAACTACCTGCCGATGTGGATCGGTGTGGCGCTAATGCACAAACCCGACGCAGGCGCGCGACTCTTCGGCGTGTCATTGGTTTTCAGCACCGTTCCGATCCTGCGCATCTACTCCGCCTTCGGGTACGGCGACGAGACGTGGATGGTACACCATTTCTTTCGCAGCGATGCAACTGCGCTCTGGATTATGAAGGTGTGTGTGCTGGCGTTGACGCTGCCGCCGCTGGTCGTCGCGTGGAAAACCATCCACAACCGATACAAGCCGTTGGTCTATTGCCTGTTCTTCATAGGCGTTCCGATCACGGTGTTCTACCTGGTGGGCATTGTCCTCGAGGGCCTGATCAACAAGCAACACGTTCTCGCAGTCACCGTGTGGGGCGTGCCGTACATGGTCTTGTTGGCGGAGGTGCTGGCTACAATCGGTTACTCGTCGCTGAAATCGCACCTCTGGCAGCCTGCGGCTGGCGGGCCGCCAGGCACCGGCACCCTAACACTGCTCGCTGCTGAGGCGGGGATCGGCGAGCTGTGATCAGGCGATCATGGCGATGATGGATCAGCGCGCCGGCCCGATCGCGCCGCCATGCAGAGCTCGCGATCGACTCTTGCGCTCATGCCAATACGGCGTATGTCAGCCTCACCGCGTCCTCACCTACGGACTCCGCGCTGACTAGGCGAAGTGGCGGCCGAGGGCCGGAGAAGAACGGCTTGCCACCGCCGAGGATGAATGGGCGGAAGTAAAGGCGAAACTCGTCGATCAAGCCGAGTGCGGTGAGAGCGCCGGCCAGCTCGGGTCCGGCAACATCGATTTCGCCGTCGAGCTTCGTTTTGAGCGCGCGCACAAACTCTCCAGCGTCGTCGGGGACAAGAGTGGCATTCGGCCCAACGGATTCCAGTGTTCGCGACACGACCCACTTCGGCTTTGCGCGCCACGCTGCCGCGAAGTCGCGTTCGATGTCGTCCCAGTCCGGGTGGTCGTCATCCCAGTAGCGCATCACCTCATACATGCGCCGGCCGTAGATGATGCCGGCCAACCCGCGCACATAGTCGTTGAAATGGCGATGGAGCTGATCGCCGGGCCGCGGCAGCTGCGGGCCGCCAGCAGCACCGGCAACATAGCCATCGAGCGATTGCATCATGCCGAAAACGAGCTTCCCCATGTGGTCGCGCCGCCGTAATGTGGTGTGTGAATGGCCGCCGCAGATCGCCCAGAACTACTTCATCGACTGCACATGGGCGACGAGCTGATCGATGGCGATCTCGGTCCCCTGCATCCAACCCGACGCCTTGTTTTTCTCAACGTCGGCTTCATCCCGGTGCAGTGCAGTAAAGACATAGCGGGTGCCAGTTCCGACGCTCTCCATCGTCATGATGGCGGTGATCGGAATGTCGTCAAATACAGCAGGACGAAAGTCTGGGAACAACATGGAGGTCCAGACAAGTCGCTCCAACGGAACAACTTCCAGGAAGCACCCGAGGTTGGGAACCTCCTGACCGTCTGCCGTTGCGATGTCGATGCTGAATTTGCCGCCCGGTCGCACGTCCATTTCGCAATTCGAAACACGCCCCCAAGGCTTGGGCATGTACCACTCCTTGAGATGCTCCGGTTTCGTCAACGCTTCCCAGATGAGCCGCGGGGGAGCGTCGATGAATCGTTCGAAAACGAGGTCAAGTTTCGGATTGATCGTGACTCGGTTGCTCATGATTCTGATTCCTTCTCCTTGAGTTGCTTGACGTACTGGTCGAACTGGTCCAGTCGAGCTTCCCACAGCCGACGACGCGAGGTCAGCCAGTCTTCAACGACCTTCAAACGTTTGGGCGCAATCTCGTACGTCCGTACACGTCCGCGCTTCTTCGACTCTACCAGTCGGCTCTGTTCGAGAACCGATAGGTGCTGCACGAACGACGGGAGCTTCATGTCAAATGGTGCCGCCAGCTCGCTGACGGTGGCTGGTCCGACAGACAGCCGCTCGAGGACTTTGCGCCGAGTCGGATTGGACAAGGCATAAAAAACGTCGTCAGCGACTGCGGATTGCACCATTTCAACACCAGTCGATTGGTTGGGTGACTCTATTTTCCTGAGAGATCATATCACTGGATAATACTAAGGTCAATACCTAAGTGTTGTTTCCTCCGGTCCAGCAGTGGTTGAGGCCGTGTGGGAGATCGAGGCCATACGGCTCATCGCTCCGCTTGCGGGAATCACCCACGCTATCGGCATCGCAGAGCTACTGGGATTGCGAGTATCGAGGAGCGATCCTCACCCTATTTGACTACCCCCGGATTTCGGGGCGGAGGTCACAGACCCGTCTGGCGTCGTGCGCCATGATGCCTAACTTACGTCTAGGCCGGCGAGGAATTTGTTGATTTGTGATGGCTGCGCCATTTCGCTTATACGACCTCCTTGTGGCTTAGCTGTAACCTTAGGCGACCGGCCTGCAACGCGGCCGGCTCGACCGGATTCTATCCCGTTGCCATGAGCCTTCCCAGGTCCGTTATCACCGCGAGCACCATGTTATTCCTAGGTGCCTGCCGTTCAGCTCCGCTGGCGGTGCGCGCGGAGGCAAGCGCGGACACGCGCGGCATCGTAACGCAGCGTGTCCGCGCGACCTTCGACGCGATCGCCCGGGCCGACACGACGACACTCGGTGGCCTGCTCAGCGGCAGCGTACGCTGGTTCTCCCCGTCGAGCGGAGCGGTGTACACCAGGTCGCAGCTTGTCGGGGCGGTCAGCGGACTGCCGGCAGCGGTGGCGATCCGCTATGTGGTCGACAGCGTGCGCGTCTGGTCGGCCGGCTCGGTGGCCACGGCCGAGTATCGACTCACCGACAGCCGCACGTTTGCCGCGCACACGAACACGTTTACGTCGCGCGGGTTGGATGTCTTCACCTGGGAAGCTGGCGCGTGGCGCCTCCGCCAGCACGCCCAGACCTGGGTCCTGCGTTCCCCGACGACCGTCCGGATGGATACCACGGCGCTTCGCGCCTTTGTCGGCCGATACGATCGCGGCGACGGGTACATTGACGACGTGCATTTGGAGGCCTCAGGGCTCACGGCAACGTCTAGCGCTGAAAAAACAATGGGAGCGCTGGGTGCGCACCTTTTGCCGGTCTCCGAGAACGCGTTCAGCCCTGAGGGAATTGCGCCGCTAATCGTCTTCGAACGAGATGCAGCCGGGCGGGTGACGGGATACGTGCAACAGCAACCTGACGGGGTGGTTGCGCGAGCGCGGCGATTGCCTGATCGGTGAGGGCAGAACGTGCCGTGGGTGTCGAAGCGCTGCTTCGGCTTCGGCGGCATATCGAATACCACGAATTTCACTCAGACACCTGAATGTCTCCGTCAAGAACACATGAGTCAGGCGAGTCCGTTCTCCTCCTGAGCGCTGCGCACCTGACGCAGCTGCTCGATCATCGTGCCGTGCTCGACGGCTTGCGCGATGCAATGCGCGCATACGAGAACGAGGAGGTTCCACGAGCGCGGCGGGCGCATAGCACCGTTGCCGCGGGGAGGGCGCAGTCGGTGATGATCGTGTTCCCGGGTATCGTGCCGGGAATACCCGCGTACACCGTCAAGGTCAACGCAAAGCTTCCCGAGCGAACGCCATCCGTTCTGGGGCTTCTCAGCCTTCACGACATGGACAGCGGACGCCCGCTCGCAATCATGGACTCTGGCGTCATCACCGCTGTCAGAACGGCGTTGCTCGGCGGCGTGGCTGCTGACGCGCTCGCGCGCAAGACCATTGAGACCGTCGCCATAATCGGCGCAGGTGTGCAGGGGCGCGGTCAGCTCAAGGCGCTACAGATGGTGCGCAGCTTCACCCACGTCCGGGTGTTCGATACCGACCGCGCGCGCGCCGCACAATTGATCGACGACATATCGCCAACGGTCAACGCGACGTTCACCGTGGCAGATTCTGTAGAGGCTGCGGTGAGGAATGCTGACGTCGTGATCACGGCAACGTGGGCGAAGCGGCCGTTTCTGTCGCGACGGATGATTCGACCCGGTACGCACATCACCGGGGTCGGCGCTGACGAGCCGGGAAAAGCGGAGCTGGCGGCAGATCTCATTCTCGCTTCTCGATTCGTGTGTGACGATCCGGACCTCGCCCTCTCGATGGGGGCATTGGCGGGCGCGTCACTTGGCAGAGAGGCGATTCACGCCTCGCTCGGCGCCGTGTTGAACGATCCGGCGCTGGGCCGAATGAATGACGATGACATCACCGTGTTCGGGAGTGTCGGTATCCCGTGTCAGGATCTCGTGGCTGCCTGGCAGGCATACCAGGCGGCGCGTGCAGCTGGTATAGGTGGAGAGTTCCAGTTCCTGCCGGAATCTCAATAGTCCATGTGTTGCAACAAGCGACGACATCTTTAGAACGCTGCAACCGACGAGCGATGGCCAACCGAATGACCATGATTGATACTCAACCGAGGTGTGCGTGACTGAACTGTCACGGGCGGACGTTGAGGCCGAGATCCGCGCCAAGGAACATGAGTGGATGGCAGCCTGGATCGCGGAGGAGTTCCGATACACGGCCATACAAGTGCGCGACTGTACTGGCTCATCATATACCAGGAACAACTCATGAAGATTGTCGTTGAAACTATGGTCAAAGCCCCCATCGCGACGGTCTGGCGCGCCTACACGACGCCGGACGACATTAAGCAGTGGAATACCGCGTCGGATGACTGGCACACAACCAAATCCACCGTCGATTTACGTGTGGGAGGGACATTCACATCGCGCATGGAGGCCAAAGACGGCAGCTTCGGTTTTGACTTCGCCGGAACGTACACCAGAATCTTGCCCAATGAGTTGATTGAGTATTCCTTCGGAGACCGAGCGGGAATAGTCGAGTTCGTGCGTGGCACCGAGGGTGTAACGGTACGCGTCACGTTTGATGCTGAATCCGAAAACCCTGTGGAGCAGCAGCGTCAGGGATGGCAAGCCATCCTGAACAACTTCGCCAGGCACGTCGAGGCGACGGTCACCACCAAGCGGAGTGAAGCATGAAAGTCAATGGACTTACGATCGGCGTTGCGCTCGCACTATCGGCCGCGGCTTCGGTAACGAACGAGGCAGCAGCTCAATCCGCAGCTAGCCCCGTCACTTTCGTTAGCGCAGCCGAGATCAATGCAGCGGTAGAACAGAACAACACAGCTGTATTTTCAGATTCTCCCCTCCGCACCGTACCAATAGGGGCAAAGTACAACGTTGGGGTCGCCGTCGTCCGTAGAACCAAGGTCATCGGCCGCATGCAGCCCGATGCACTGATACACAATGATGTTGCGGAGGTCTATCAGATAATTGAGGGTGAAGGAGTCCTGGTGACAGGGGGTGTGCTGCAGTCGGCAAAGCCACTCACCTCTGCTGCCGTAGTTGCCGAAATAGGGCCCAGCTCTGCAGGTCAGTCCATCGTGGGGGGAATGTCGCGGCGTGTAGCGGTTGGCGATATCGTGATAATTCCTCCGCATACTCCGCACGGCTTCATTGACATCACAACACCGCGCATTGTGTATACGATTATTCGTATTGATCCAAAAAAACTTCTTGAGTTACGTACGACGCGGCAATGAAACATTGTCGCACACGGCCTGACACGCCAATCGAGCGGCCTTTGCTTCGGCACCGCGCATGGATCCAGCGTCATGTCGTCAAACTGGAGAGAGCGATGTGCCCCCGCTTCGCTCCGGCGAGGATCCGGCTGGCGGCTGGCGATCTTCCAGGATCTGGCGAATTCCGAAGCCGCCGCGTTATTTTCTGACTCTCGCGCCGCCCCGGCGTAAGGCCGTTGTCGTCAGACCCACAAGGGATCTTCGCCACCAGGAGAAGCTATGGACCATACGGTTGGCTGTCTTCGCTGTCGAACGCCGATGGAGACGGGCTTCGTCGCAGACTTGACGTACGGCGCCAACGTTCAGGAACAGTGGGTGCCGGGCACGCCCCAGGGCAGTTTCTGGACGGGACTCAAGATCAACAAGGACGAGCGCATTCCTGTTACGACGATGCGGTGCCCGAAGTGCGGAGCGCTTGAGTCCTACGCGCGCCCGGCCTGACACTGCACTGCACTGCACTGCACGGCACGGCAGGCGACTACTCGCAGGGCACTCTTGCACCAAATCTCAAGTCTTCCGCCTCGGCTTTTGCGCCTGTGCTTGATGTCGTTGAACCGCAGCTGAGGCTTCTGTCCCAAACCGGAGAAGGCCATGAAGCGCGTCACGGGAATCGGTGGAATTTTCTTCAAATCAATTGATCCGAAAGCGCTTGGCGCCTGGTACAGAGATCACCTTGGGCTGGACGTGAGCGATTGGGGTGGTGCCATCTTCAACTGGGGCGGCCCCGAAAGCGAGAAAGGGACGACGATCTGGAGCGCGTTCAAGAGTGATACGACCTATCTGGAGCCGGGAACCGCCAGTTTCATGATCAATTTTCGAGTCGCTGACCTGCACGCACTTCTCGCAGCGCTCAGGGAGGAAGGCTGTAACGTGGAAGACCGCACGGAAGAATCGGAGCAGGGAAAGTTTGGCTGGGTCATCGACCCCGAAGGCAACAAGGTTGAGCTCTGGGAACCGCCCGCAGGTGAGTGACCACAAGTGCGGCGCACCAGCCGCGAGATTCACGTGATCGTGCTCCTGGGGGTGGGCCGAATAACAAGGAAATCGCCGGCGTAGTTACGTGATCCTCTGATGCTCCGTCATGTTCGCTCCGCCCGCCGAAGTGCCTCCGTGCGACCCAGCGTGTTCTCGATCAGTGACACAAGACTCCTGGCTGCGCCGTGGACGGCAAGCGGAACCGTAGCGGCATGGTGCGTTGCTGCGATCGGCTGGCGGCCTTCAATGCGCGCCTCCAGTGTGCAGCGGATGTCGTCATTGCCGCCCTTCGGGCCGTTCTCGTCGGCAAGATGCACTTCCACGCGCGTGATTTGATCGCTGAAACGTTCAAGGGCCGACGAGACGACAGTGGTAATCTCCGCCTCCCTCGCGTCGCTCCCCTCTATATTGTGGTCGGTACTGATCTGGATCTGCATGCATTCCTCCTTGTTCTATGAGTGGGTACTCGGCCCGTTGGCGGGCGTTGGATCGGGATGCTGCTCGGAGTCACCCTTAGACAACGCCGTGCGAGCCTCCGCCAGTTCGCGCCGACGCTTCGCGGTCGGCCGCGGGTAGGCCATCTTGAGTCCGCCGAGCGCATCGAGAACGATCCGGGATACGATCAGTCGAGCATTCTCCTTGTCGTCGGCGGGCACTATGTACCACGGTGCATGATGCGTGCTCGTTGCCTGGAGGCACTCGCCATACGCCGTCATGTATTTGGGCCAGAAGGCACGTTCGTGGATGTCGGCGAGACTGAATTTCCAGTGCTTATCCGGCTCGTCGAGGCGGTCGAGAAATCGCTTTCGCTGCTCGTCGGGCGACAGATGTAGGAAGATCTTGACGATCCGGGTGCCGTTGCGATGAAGATGCTTTTCTGACTGCACAATGGAGCGAAAGCGGTTCTCCCAGAGCCGTTCGGTGTCCCGGCCGCGATGCGGAAGCCGCTCGTTCAACAGCAGCTCCGGATGAACCCGCACGATGAGCACTTCCTCGTAGTACGAGCGATTGAAGATTCCAATCCGTCCGCGCTCCGGAAGCCGACGGTCGGTCCGCCACAGAAAGTCATGTTCCAGCTCTTCCGCGCTCGGTTGCTTGAATGCGAACACTTCGCAACCCTGCGGATTTACTCCGGACATTACATGACGGATGGCGCCGTCCTTCCCCGCCGCATCCATTCCCTGAAAGATGAGCAACAGCGCGAAACGATTGGATGCCGCGTGCAGTCGCTGCAGGTCACTCAACTTGCCAACATGTTCGGCAAGGAGATGCTCGTATTCCTTTTTTGAGTCGCAGTAAGCCTTTACGCTGGTCGGCCACTTCTCGAGATTGACCTTCGCGCCTGGCTTCACCTGGAAATCGTGGGACTCTATGGTGCTCACGCTCGCTCCTCGCTGTAGTTTGGGCGCAAGGCGCCGTCAATGATCACGCGGGCTTGACCGGGTCTGCTGCGCCAACTGGCGCGGCCCGGGTGTGATCCAGCATGCAATAGGCGATCAGTTTGATGCGATCACTTGGCGTTCTCCCTGCTCTTCGCGCTATGGTCATCCTCGCCGGCGACGGCCGGACTCATCAGCACGTCGTTAGTGTTCAACTGTCCGCCACAGCGTGACCGCGGACCGTCACAACCTGGCGCGGACGCCTGTCACACCGATGGCACGCCCGGTGGAACGCGCCCCGGACGCCAACGGGATCCTCTTCAGCGGCACTCACGGGAATGGCTCATCAGGGGGAAGCACGCTCGGTCCATTACGCTGCGCCTGCTGCGTGGCGCTGGGTATAGGAAGTTAGCTTTGCGGATGGTAGCTCTCCGCTGCCGCGGGACGGCGCAATCCGTCGATCTTTTGGTGGTGATAGCATGAACCTAGAATCGCTTCAATTCCTCGCTCAACCGGCGTTCGTCATCGCGTGGTATGGCTTCGGCGCCGTCGCAGGCATCTGGGTGCTGTACGACACGTTCACCGCCAATAGGGACGTCGGACCGGCGTTGAAAGCGGCGTGGCCGATCATCCTGCTGTTCTTCTCTGTCATTGGCGTGGCCTTGTACATCTGTACTTGTCGTCCCAAGCACATCGGCTCGATAAGGAAGCGGGAGGGAGATGAGGAAGCCAAGAGAGTGCACCACGAGTTCGTTACCGATACATGGAAGAAAGTCGTAGGCTCCGACATTCACTGCGTCGGGGGAGACGGATTGGGGATCATGAGCGCGATGGTCATCACGAGAATGCTCGGCTTCACATTCTGGCCCGAGTTCTGGACGGAGTACGTCGTTGGCTTCGCCTTCGGCTGGTTTGTGTTCCAGATGCCGGCCATGCGTCACATGGGCCATTCCTGGCCGGCGGCGATCTCGAAAGGTGGCCGCGCTGAGTTCTTCTCAATGATGACGGTGATGGTGGGAATGGGCCTGGTCACAAGATTTGTGACGCCGAGCATCGTTGGGTTCCCACCGAACCCGGGCACTGCGGCATTCTGGGGTATCGCCGCGCTGGGCTTGATGGTCGGGTCCATCATCACGTATCCGATGAATTGGTGGCTGGTAACGATTGGGTGGAAGCACGGCATGACATGATGGCCGAGGAGGGGGGGGTCGCGTTCCTCGGCCACCACGGCCCGGCTAACCTCAGTTCTTGTTGTTCCTCCCCCGTGCAACGATCCATGCCACGAGCCCGGCGACAACGACGACCAGGATCAGCATCCATTGTCCGCCATATCCACCCGTCCAGCCGTAGCCATCGCCGCCTCCCATCATGCCGCCCCCGGGGCCACCGTGGCGCTGGGCGGCTCCCGCGCATGCTGCCAGGGTCAGTCCGCCGATCGATACCGCGGCGCCAAACATCCTGCGAATGTCAATGTGTTTCATGGCCATGGTCCGTGGTATGGTGTCACGTTCGCGAACGACGGGTTCATTCCTCGGCGTCGGCGACCTGCGCCATCGCCCCGCCGAACGCTGCGCCCGCCGAATCAGCGATGCCCGAGCGAATAGACGTACGCCGCGACGGCGCACACCTGGGGGCTGCTCAACGCCGCCCCGCCCCGTGCCGGCATCGGCGCCGGGTACTTCTTCGGCTTGGCAACGCCGGATCGCACCAGCCCGGCGATCGAGGCATATGAGCCGTCGATATCCAACCACGTCCCGTCGGTCAGGTCGGGCGCCAGAGCGGTCCCCTTGGCGTTCGCCCCGTGGCAGACAAAGCAGGTGCCGGCGCCGCTGAACACGGCGCGGCCGCCGTCA
>JBBRBY010000079.1:0-12343 GCA_038205315.1 Gemmatimonadales bacterium
TCGCCCTCTCGGCGGTTGATTCCGCATTTCAGAGTCGCGCTGCGATGCTCGATTCCATCGTGGCCATTTATCGCCACGGCCCCGTGCCGAACTCGATCGCCGCAACGAGCGCTGAACCCATCGCCAACGCGGACCGACAGAAAGCGATCGATGCCCGGATCAATCAGCTTCAGTCAATGCTCCGGCGCACAGGTCTGAGAGCCGTGTATCGCGACGCTCGCTACCGCGACTGCACCTTCGTACGTGCGACTGATCAGGATAGTACCGATGTCGGCTACGTGCACGCGCCGGCCGGCTGCCGGCTCGCATCCGGCCGTAGCGACCAGCTCCTTGTCGTGCAGCATATACAGGGTTTCTGGTATGGTTATGCGTCGCCCGAGCGGTGATGCTGCACCGTCAGCGGAACTTCCCGAACATACTACCCGCCTGACGCCGCCCCGCCCAACCGAATCCGCTGGCGCAGAAAGAAGGCCGTGATGGAGTCGGTAGCGTTCATGTCGGAAGGGGGAACGGGACTGAAGATCCAGCCGCGACCGCCGCCCGGCCAGCCGTGCTCGCCGCCTTCAATGGAGTAGAACAACACCTGCGCGCCTTGAGGACACGAATACGCGTTCCGGATGACGCGACCGGACTGCATTGTCGTCGGGGAGGCATCACAGTCGTCGCGGGCCACCCAGAACTGCGTCAGCTGCGGCGCAGACAGTGTCGCGTGTTGCGCGCGAACATCGGCAGTCGCGCCCCGCTGACCCCAGTACGGAATGTGCGAGTCAGCCGTCCCGTGCACGATTACCACGGGCACGGGTCGTGTTACGCGGCATGGCGGAAGCGGGTTAAAGAGCGTTCCCGAGACAGACGCCACAGCAGCTATCCGTCCGGACAGGCGGCACGCGAGGAGCATGGAGAGCGTGCCCCCGTCTGAATATCCAGTCGCGAACACACGCGACGGATCGATGTCGAGGCCGGCCTCGAGGTGATCGATCATCGTCTGAACGAAAGCGATCTCGCGCACCCGCCCCATGTACGCGTAGCGGCAGCACTCTCCAATGTTCCAGCCGCGATGCAGCCCCTCGGGATACACGACGATGAAACCCAGCGAATCGGCGATGTTGTCGAAGCCCGTCTCGCGCTCGATCACGGCGGCGCTAGCGCTGCTCCCGTGGAACACGAATAACAACGGCACCGGTCGGCTTCCGTCGTAGCCGGTGGGGATGTGCAGGCGATATTCACGCGGACGGCCGTCCACGTACGTTCGCTTCACGTAGTCTCCGGCATGCGATTCATGCGTGTAGTATTCCGGCTCTGACGCGACAAGTGCCAGCAGCACGATGGAAAGTGCTATGGAGATCCATTTCCGGACGCCGGAGCGGGCAGTCATATACGGGAAAAGGGGTACGCGGCGCCGGAGCTCATGCCGTTACTTGCGATGTCTCGCATTTCTCCCCCCGCCGGAAGTGGTCGTTCCCCGGCCGGCTCCGCGCAGTCGCCCGGCGCCTGTCTGCACAACCGCCTCCCGCTCCTGTGTCCACACATGGACTGACCCGTGCCTCGCACCCCATGTCCTGATTCCGCGGAACGGTTCGTGCCTCTTCAGCGTGAGAATGCCAAAACAGACTCGCAGCGCGGCGACCGGTAAGTCAGCCGCTCGTTCCTTGCTTGCCGAGCAATTCGGCCACTCCGACTTTCGCCCCGGACAGTGGGCGCCGATCGACGCCATACTGTCAGGCCGCGACACGCTCGTGGTCATGCCCACGGGTAGCGGCAAGTCGGTTATCTATCAGCTCCCCGCGGTCCTCACCTCCGGACTGACCCTGGTAGTCAGTCCGCTCATCGCGTTGATGAAGGACCAGCACGACAAGCTGGGCGCACTGGGGGTGGATTCGGTTGCGATGCACTCACATCTCTCGTCGGCGGAAACACGCGAAGTGCATCGCCAAATCGCGGATGGCGAGGGTGAGATACTGTACGTCACACCCGAGCGGTTCAAAGACCGAGAGTTCTTTGAACAGCTGCTGCAGCGCGACATCTCGCTCTTTGTGGTGGATGAGGCGCATTGCGTGTCACAATGGGGGCATGACTTCCGCCCCGATTATCTGACGCTCGGCTCCATCGCCGAACGGGTTGGCCGTCCCCCGATTCTGGCGCTCACTGCCACAGCTACCCAGACAGTCCGGGATGACATTATCCGACAGCTGGGCATGCAAAAGCCGTTCGTGACCGTGACAGGCTTCGCACGCCCGAATTTGCGGTTCGAAGTTCTGCGAACGGTCAATGATGGCCTCAAGGACAACATCGTCGAAAACATAGTTCGTGAGACTCCGGGTTCGGGTGTCATCTACGTGGCGACGGTAAAGGAGGCAACGCGACTGCACGCCCGGCTCTCCGCCAGTTTCGAGGATGAGCTGGAGATCGGCATCTATCACGGAAAGATGGCTGCGGCCGAGCGGCGCGACACGCAGGATCGCTTCATGAGCGGTGGGATCAAGGCCATAGTGGCGACCAACGCCTTCGGCCTTGGCGTGGACAAGCAGGACATGCGGTTTGTGGTTCACTACCATTTTCCGGGTTCCATCGAGTCGTACTACCAGGAGGCTGGGCGCGCTGGTCGCGACGGCGCGCCAGCAACATGCACGCTACTCTACCGGGTAGAGGACAAGCGCATACAGTCATACTTCCTGGGCGGCAAGTACCCCGAAGTTTCCGAAGCGGCTCGCGTAGCGATCGCGCTCGAGAAGTATCCCGCCGACGCACTTGTGCCACTCTCCGACCTTGCTGACGCGACGGAAGTCGCGACGCGAAAGGTCAAGATCGTGCTGGCGCTGCTCAAGAAGCACGGACTTGCACGCGAACATCGCGGCAACAACTGGCAGCGCATGCGCGACAACCTGACCTCCATCGATCTCAGCGCCGATCTTACGGATTACGAAGAACGCAGAGCCCGCGACCAGGCGCAGCTGAACACCATCATCCAGTTCTGCCAGACAACCGGATGCCGCACCCGCTTCATCCTCGAACACTTTGGCGAAACGGTGGAGCCAGACTGGGCCTGCGGAAACTGCGACGCGTGCGATCAGCTCACAGAATGGGAGCGGCGCCGGACTGCGTAGGCCCCCACCGGCGAAAAGTGTCTTAGCTTTCTCCGTATGAAGATTCCACCGCTCGCCAGACAGCTTGCCAGCCGGACGCGACTGCTATTTCTCGTCTTCCTGGCTGCGTGGCTGGTCCCGATGTTCGTGGACTTCCCTGCGCACTACGAGACCCGGATCGCCAGGGCATTCGAGGTGGTCGCGATCATCGCGCTTTTCCTGCAGATCGGAATATGGATCAACGTACTGGTCGGCTTCTGGTCCCAATCATACATAGTCCGTCACAACCGCGACCGGGCCGGCGCCACTACCATTCAGGCGCTTGCAGTACTTATAAAGGCAGTCCTGTGGGTGCTTCTCGCACTCATCACACTCGAAGAGGGCTTCAAACAGAACGTCACTGCACTCGTCGCGAGCCTTGGCGTCGGCGGCATCGCAATCGCGTTCGCTCTGCAGAACGTACTGAGCGACCTGTTCGCAGCGATGTCGATAGTCACCGACAAGCCGTTCGTGATAGGCGACGCGATCCAGGTCGATACATTTTCGGGAAAGGTTGAGCATATTGGATTGAAATCCACCCGCGTCCGCTCCGATACCGGCGAGCAGATAGTGTTCGGCAACAGCGATCTGCTCAAGGGAAGGATTCGCAACTTCGGGCGCATGGAAGAGCGCCGCGCGCTGCTCACGACGCGCGTGTCCGGAAGCACGCCGCCGGACAAGCTCGTGCGCATTCCGAGGATCATTCGTGAAGTTGTGGAAAGCGTGCCCAACACGCGCTTCGTCCGATCGGCGCTGACATCTGTCGGTGACAGCAGCATCGACTTCGAGACGATCTATTTTCTCACCGATCCATCGTATCAGATCTACGTCGACGCCCAGCAGGCAGTCATGCTCGAGCTCATGCGGCGGCTGGAGGGAGAGGATACGAAGTTGGCGGTTCAGCTCGAAGCCGCCGTTAAGGAGCGTTCGGGCGGAATTGTCGGTGTCGGACCCGGCACGGGTCCGCCGGCGCAGCCTTCGCCTCAGCCCACCGCTCCACAGCCGCAAGTATCACCGCCCGCAACACCGCCCCCAACCGGCTAGCTCAGTCGCTTGCGTTGGTTGCGATCGCTGCAGCTGCCGCGGCACGCTTCAATCTTGCGATCATCGCGTTCAGTCCGACTTCCCGCGCGTTGAGTCCCATGCCTTCCATCAGTATCCTCACGAAATCCGCGGGAATCGCGAGGGTGGCATCGGGAGGCTGATCGTTGATCGCGGCGAATATCACTGCAAGCACAGCCGCGATCGTGGGTGACTGGCGCGCGTTCACGTCGGCGTAGAAATGCATCTTCCCGTCGTGCACTTCAGGAAAGATGTCCACTCGGGTCTGACATTCCGGGACCGTGAACTCGCCGCGATCCACGCGTGCGTATCGCTCGGGCGCCGGCTCCAGCCTGCGAGAATACTGCACCAGGGCCTGCATCTTGTCGGCACGATCCATGGCCCGGAAACGCCGCAGCACCTTTTCGATGGCTTCCGGGACTTCCTTGCTCGTTCTACCAGCAGACTCCGCCAATGTTACCGATCCTCGCCTATCCCGCTCTTCGATACCAGCTGGGCCGCCAGAACTGTCTGAATGACGCTCGTGATGTTGTTGGTCGCGCCATCCGCCGCGCTCGTCCCATCGCTCGAGATGTTGATCATCCGCGCCTGCGCGAGCGCGCTCGCGATCACAGGCGCCACCTGCGGTAGCAACTCTATCTGCCTGTAGCGAAAATAGCTTTCTCCGCCGGCCTGGATTGCGGCGTTGACCTTGGCAATGCTCTCCGCGTTGGCTGTCGCCACACGCGTGATCTTTATCGCCTCGGCATCGGCGGCTGCTTCTGCTTCGATCTTTACTCGCTCCGCGTCCGCGCGTGCCTGAGCGATCTGCGTTGCTTCCAGCTCTGACGTGCGCTGAACCACCAACGCATTCTGCTTCAACGCTTCGGCCTGCGCAATCAGCGCAGCGTTCGACGCCTTCGTCTGCTCCAGCTCGCGCTGCTTGTCGGATATGACCCGCTCGGCTTCGAGTTGCGCCTCCTTCGCGCGGCGAGCCTGCTGAGCGGAAACGATGTCGGCGTTCGCCTGAGCTTCAGCCGCAGACTGCCGGCGTCGGGCGTCAGCGACTTCCGACTGAACGACCTTGATGTTCAGCGAGTTGAACCCGAGTCCAAGGTCGGTGAGTTCGCGCGAACACGCCTTGCGGATGATGACCGCCAACGGATCGTCGTCGTCGTCCGCTGCAGTCTGGACAGCCACCATGGCGCCGCCGGGAGTTGCTACCGCGAGGCTGGTGCTCGCAATCTCCGGCTGCGACGGAAGCACCCGCGGCGCCGTCTTCGCCGAGAAGAGCTGGTCATGGGTGAGGAGATTGATGGCGCGTCGTCCGGAGCTGGAGAGAAGATCCGTGATCGTGCTCATCTGATCCGGCTCCGGCTTGGCGAAGAATCGGTTCGCCGCGGTTTTGATCATCGCGTCCGTCTCACCTACCGACACGATGGCGCTCGCAAGGACTCGCACCTTGATGGGCTGCGGATGCCCATCATCGTCCACATCGGCCGTCTGATCCGTGATGTCCAGATCCACGTTGATCACCTTGCTCGAGAGCGTCGTCCCGGTCGTCAGGAGGGGAATCTCCTTAGATTTTCCGGGCCCCCGATAGATCACAGTGCCACCGCCCGTCCAGCTAACTAGGCGAATCGTTCCAGCTTCGACATTCCGCAGAAACGAAGCGACGATCGTGGGTATCAGGATCAGCACCAAGAAGACGACGCCGACAATTAACAGCAATGATTGCATGTGGTTTCCCGGAATGTGAGAAAGTTTTTCGTTTCCTAAGCTACGTCCGCTCGACCGACGTATGAAACCGTGCACCGGTTTCTGACCGCGTCCACGTCCTCGACTCGCAGCACATCTCCCGCGCGAACCCTAACGCCCAGCGCGAAATCGTCAGGCCGCAGCGTGCCGAGACACTGGACTATCTGGCCGTCCACCTCGATTGTCACCAGTCCCTGACCGTTGTCGTCGAATCCGCTCGAGGCGCGCGCCTCGGACAGCAGGCTTGAGTCGAGCGT
The DNA here is from genome assembly GCA_038205315.1 of Gemmatimonadales bacterium. GTDB lineage: Bacteria > Gemmatimonadota > Gemmatimonadetes > Gemmatimonadales > Gemmatimonadaceae > Fen-1247. The sequence goes on from JBBRBY010000079.1 coordinate 6,179, forward strand.
TACAGCCGGATTGGACGCGAATCTGAACATGAATCGCCAGAGTGGCGCCACGAGGCCACGCTCGAATCCGACGGCGCCCAGTATCGCAGCCACGAGCAGCAGCACCCCTCCAACGAATGGCCGGAGAACCACCCCGGTCAGACCGAAGCCCACGAGCAGGCTGAAGAGCGTGCGCGGTGAGGCCATTGATAGGATTGCCGACTTGAATCCGCCAGAATGGACACCCGTGTGCACGGCCGGTTGCACCCCTGAATGCGCCATGGCGGAAGCGTGACCCGCATGACCTGTCGCCCCGTCGCCAACGTGCGACCCCGTCCCCGCCGCGTGGCTGCCACCATGCGTGCCACCATGTGACACGCCGGTTGCCGCCATCGCGATGAGGCCCGCGCCACCGAGGGCGAGCGAGAATGTGTACGAGTCCATGGGTCCGACGGTGAATATAGGTGCCGGAGCGTACCGCCGATGCCGATCCAGACAGTATCAGCCCCCTTCAACCTACCTTGGCTGCCCGCGCACGAGTGCGACGATCTTCTGCTCCAGCCCGCCGTTGGTACTGCAAGCGACCGCCGGCGAACCGAAGCTGAGTGGCGCCGCTGTAGCCTGCACCAGCGTGGCAACTTCCGTCGCTGTGTCAGCTACCGCCTGGAGTTGCGTCACAACGCTCATGTTCACCGCATACATATCGGCGTTGGCGCCACCGCCAGTTCCGTTCCCACAATCGAGAAACGTGGAAAGCGACTCGCCGGCGAGATTGTGCGTGCGCCGCATTCCTTCGTTACCGAGCACATGCGTCGCGGGCGTCGCAGTCGTCAAGGGAATGCCGAGCGTTTCGTACGCCTTCGCCAACCTTGCCCAAGCGTCCGCGATGGGGACCCGAACCACCGATCGCTGCGCGGACTTGAATTCAGGCAGGCTTCCCATCCGGGAGCCCAGCGTCTCTCCCGTCTCAATCGATCGCTGTCCCGATATCGTGCCGCTCACGGGGGCTCCTCCGGAGGCGCAAGCCAGACTGAGGCCCACGACAGTAACAACGAGCGACACGACTTGACGCGAGGGATATTGTGGCATCGCAGACCTCTTGTTGGGTGGGCTGCTAATGTAGCTCGATCGGGCCAACCGTGGTCAGGGACGCTGCTCGTGTCGTGCAGAGGTGACGGCTATCGTGCTGCCGGAAGCAGCGCCCTGTGCCACGATTGGGCAACGGGCGTCTCGAACCGTCGTCTCCACTCACCCACCCGTTGCACACTCAGGTCGAATACACTCGTCTCTGCGCTGATCGCCCCACTCTCGGCCATCGCGATGAACTCTGCCCGATCGATCGCGTCTATCGCTCCTGATGCATCCCGAAAATACACGCGAGAGTTGTCGAGGATTGCCACTCCGGTTTTCTGCTCCATTCCGCGAAACACGCGAAACAGGGCGTCGAGGGAACAGCCGGAAGCGGCCTCGTCACGCTGGTCAACTCCGATCGCGAGAAAACGTCCCTCACGCCAATCGCGTGCGGCAGTCAGCGGCGCGCCATGTGCGCGCCACTCACGGAGGTAATCATCCACGGCATGGAGCACGTGGGACTCATCGCCGGGTCCCAGCTGGCGCGAAATACCGAAAACCCAGACTCGCGCGTCATCTGGAAGTGCTTCGAAGGAAACGAGGGACATACCTCAATATAAAACGTGAGGTAGCCCCTCTGATTACCAGCCCGCGCGTCAGGTCAGCCGCTACACCGTAACGGCAGCCGCTGGACTCTCAGCCGCTGGACTCTCAGCCGCCGTGCTGACAGCGACTGGGCTGGCAGCCTCGCCCTGCGCGGCACGGCTCCTGATCGCGTCATCGAACGCTGCGAGCTCGATCACCATGGCGCCACGAAGATGCTCTATGTCCTGAGCGGTGCCCTCGCCCTTCCACAGCTTGTCGATCTGTTGCACGGTGCGCACCGCACCAACATTGAGCGCAGCGCCACGCGCACGCGTCACCGCGGCGTTGAGCATCGGGACATCTGGCGTTCCTGCCTGCGCCTGGGCCAGAGCGTCGTCCAGCTCGTGCAGCACCTGGTTGGCAATGGCAAGCATCGGTTGTATCGTCCGGCTGTAGAATCGCAGACGCTTGCTCATCTCGCGCCACGACTCCCACCGTACTGGAGAACGCTCCATCGCCCGATTTATTCGTCCCGCGAACGACTGAATCGCAATAGGCTTTTTGACGAAATCAATCGCACCGTACCCGAGCGCGGCTTCTACCGTCTCGATGTCGGCCTGCGCGGTGCAGCAGAGGACGGGGATGTCTCTGAGATGGGGGAGACTGTGCTTCTCCTTCAGCAGATCCAGACCATTCATGTCCGGAAGCATCATGTCCGCGATCACCATGTCGATGGGCTGCGTCCGAAGCTGGTGCAATGCATCCGCCCCCGTATGCGCTTCGCAGTACGCGTAACGCATCCGCTTCAGCAGCGCCGAGATGATGTGGCACGTGACGAGATCGTCTTCGATGATCTGAATCATAAATGAAATATCGGCGTCTCGATGCGGGACTGAAGACGCCAGCAAGTCACGCCGCCTGACATTGCAAGTGGTCCGGCTACGCGGCCGCCGCGTGAACCGCGAACGCACGTTCCAGGACGGTTCTCACGAGCGAGAATTCTTCTTCCATCTGTTCAACGAGGGTTCCGGCACCTGCGAGATCTTCCTTGTGGCCGGCACCCTGGAGCGCCGCGCCAAGCGTTGCAAGAACTGTCGCGCCCATGTTCCCACTGCTGCCCTTGATGGCGTGGCCGGTACGTTCGAGGGATTCCGAATCACGTGCTTCCAGAGCAACATGAGCGGAAACGAGCCGTGACGAGGTATCGGCCAGGAACGTAGTTATCAGCCGCGCGACGAAGTCGTCTCCGTCCTCAGCCATGCTCGCCAGATTGTCCAGAATGGACAGATCTACAGAACCCTGCGCCTGATCCTGCTCCTGGGGTGCGAACTGTGCCGCGAGTGCCGCGACGAGCGCGGGATCGACCGCGAATGATTGTGATTGCGACGCGTGTTCCGGCTTCCGTTCCTGACGATGCGTAGCTGCTCCGGCCGCTGTGGTGAAAAGAAACTCGCTCGCCTCCGACGCGGTCATCGCGGCAACCTTCGCTTCAGTCTGAATCCAGCAGTCCACTGCGGTCTCGAGCTCCTCGAGTGCGATCGGCTTGGGGATGAACCCATCCATGCCGGCATCGAGGCAACGCGCCCGATCCTCGCGCATCGCATTGGCGGTCATCGCGATAATTGGGGTATGCCGCCCCAGTTTATCCTCGCGCTCCCGGATCCGCTGAGTGGCTACGTATCCGTCCACTTCCGGCATCTGACAGTCCATGAGCACGAGGTCGTACGGGATCTGCGCCAGCATCTCCACGGCTTCCTTGCCGTTCGACGCAATGTCGCAGCGGTAGCCCAGCTTCTTGAGCATGTGCGACGCGACGCGTTGGTTCACGGGATTGTCCTCCGCAACCAGAATGCGAGCACGCGTCTTGGAGGGGGTGTCGCCGGCTTGTTTGTTGCCGGTGTAACGCGCGGCCTGATTGAGGTCTGGATGGATAACGGAGCTCAACAGTCCGATGAGACGCGTCGGTCTGACCGGAAGAGAAATGGTCGCATCGATGCCAGCCTCACGCGCGGTTTCGGCTTTCGGCTTCTGCCTGGGTTGCGATAGCGCTACGATCGTGCCAACCTCGTCCGCGAACTCGCTTCGCAGCGCGCGAACCGTGCCCAGCGCATCAGGGCCGAGCGCCGAGAGATCCACGAGCACCGTATCGTACCGAGTGCCCATTTTCCTGCACCGGCGCAGCGCCGTCGTTGCATCGCTGAGTGTGCGAGCGCCGTCGGCGGTAGCCCCCCAATCAGTCGCATATCGGCGCAGCGTTACGCGCGTGAGCTTCGTACCCACGAGCACCAGCACCCGTGATCCGGCGATGCTTGGCGCATTCGGCGCGGGGATGAGCTTCGGGCCCCGTGGAGCGGAGATCGTGAAATGGAATACGCTGCCCTGGCCGAGAACGCTCGCGACGTCCAGCGTGCCACCGAGCAGTTCGACAAGATGCTTGGATATTGCGAGACCGAGTCCGGTCCCGCCGTACTTGCGCGTAGTGGAGCTGTCCGCCTGCTGGAACGGCTGGAACAGACGCGTCCTGCCGTCTGCGCTGAGTCCTATTCCCGTATCGTTCACATCAAAGCGCAACTGCACCACACCGTTCGTCTCCGAAGCTACTGTCACGTGGACGTATACCCGTCCGGCATGCGTGAACTTCAACGCGTTGCCAACCAAGTTGAGTAGAATCTGGCGCACTCTTCCCTGATCCGTGCGGACTACCGCAGGTACGCTTGGATCGACGTAGAACCCGAGCTCTATTCCCTTCTGCGTTGCCTGATCCGCAAGCAGCTCGACGACCTCTTCCACCGCGGTGCGCACGTTACAGTCGATGATTTCGATTTCGAGCCGGCCAGCCTCGATCTTCGAGAAATCGAGAATCTCATTGATGATGGTGAGAAGCGCCTCTCCGGACGAGCGTACAGTGTCAACGTACTCTCGCTGCTCCTGGCCGAGACCGGTGTCGAGCAGGAGCCCGGTCATGCCGAGAATGCCGTTCATCGGCGTCCGGATCTCGTGCGACATGCGTGCGAGGAACTCGCTCTTTGCCTGGTTGCCCTGCTCTGCCTTTTCCATTGCCTCGGCGAGCTCGACCGTCCGCTCGCGCACCTTCTGATCGAGCCCGGACAGGATCTGCTGCATTTCTCGCATCAGGGTCTCACGTTCCGTGAGCACTCCCCGAATGCTTGCGTGCGCCTGGCCGGCATCGGCTCGGGTAAGTGCTGCGGCGGCGGCGCTTACCAGCTTGAGTGCTCGGACGCGCCGCATGAGTACCATCACCAGAACGGCCTCGAGAATGATCCCGAGGCCAAGAACGAGAGGGCTGGATAAACTCACGCGGCCTTCACAGCCGCTAGTGGGGGAGTCTGCTGGACTTGGAGTCCCAGAAGATCGCGTCAGCTGCGGCCTGGCGTTCGAATACGCCCTGCGTGGATGCTGACTCGCTGAAGGTGGGGATTTGCTCGTGCGCGATACTTTCCGCTTCCGAGCTGCCGCCGGAAAGCAGCGCCGACGTTGCGTGCAGCCGCCGCTCGATGTCGCGAAGCATCTGTACCACATGACCCAGCTGCTGGGACGTGATGTCCTGAAATTGAAGCGAGCCCATGACGGAGAAGAGTTCGTCGCGGAGCTGGGAACGGATCGCCGCGGACTCTCCGATCGAATCCGCAACCCGGCGTCCAGTCTCCAGATCGTCAAGACGGTCCAGCAGCGCGTGGGAATGCTCCAGCCCGTCCATCATGCGGGTCGCAGCCATCTCCGTCGCCGACGTCACCTCGGTCAGTTTGAGCGTGCTGTCCTGAATCTCCTGGAGGGTCACTCCCTCGAGGGCTTCGCGGCTTGTGTGCAGAGTGCAGAGAACCTGGGCGATATCGCTCGACGCGCGCTCCATGATGGCAAGCAGCACTCCCACGTGGTTTCCCCTGGCGGATACCTCACGCGACAAATCACAGGTCTCGTCGCGCAGCTCTTCCAACTCGCTGTCGACGAGCCGCAACATCGTTTCGGAATCGTACAGCACGTCCGCGATGCGCGACTTGGTCATGTTTGCTCAGGCGACCCGGGTGGCGAGCACCGCATCTATCTTCTCACGAAGAACCTGCGGGGTGAATGGCTTTACCACGTAGCTGTCCACTCCCGCCTCCATGGCGGTGAGTATATCGTCACGCACACTCCGCGCGGTCACCATTATCAGAGGCATCGACTTCGTCTCTTCGTTAGAACGAATGGCGCGCGTGAGCTCGGCGCCGCTGACTTTCGGCATATTCCAGTCAGTGATGACGAAATCGACGGACGACATCTTTTCGAGTGCCTCAGCTCCGTCACTTGCTTCAACAACGTCGCTGAAACCGACGCGCTGAAGAGAGTTCACGACGATCCGCCGCATTGTAGCCGAATCGTCAACAACGAGGAAGCGCATGTGCTTGGCTCCAGAAAGGCTTGAAGGTGCTCCTAGATGTCGCCGCTGCGAATCACAGCGCGCGCGACCTGATCGGCCATGCCGAGCGAGTTGTACGCACCCGACAGGATGTTCGACCTGATCTGCTCGGC
>JBBRBY010000080.1:0-12171 GCA_038205315.1 Gemmatimonadales bacterium
CACGACGCGGCCATGGATCGTCTCGCGCACCGCGATCTCACTGATCTTGCCACTCACCGTCCGTGGAATATCCGGAACGTGTACCACAACCTTTGGCACATGCAGCGGCGTGGTATTGCCGCGTATCCGGGCCTTGATGCGCCGGATCAGGTCGTCCGAGAGAGCGACGCCGTCGCGCAGTCGAACGAACAGCACTATTCGTACGTCGCCGTGCGCGCCGCCGCCGAGCTCCTGCCCTACAGCGACGCTCTCCATGACTTCGGGCATCTGCTCGACCTGCCGGTAGATCTCCGCCGTGCCAATTCGGACACCCCCCGGATTCAGAGTCGCGTCACTACGACCGTAGATCACCACACCATCGCGCTCCGTCAGCTCCGCCCAGTCGCCGTGTCGCCACACGTTCGGATACATGTCGAAATAGGCCGCCCGGTACCGCGCACCGTCCGGGTCATTCCAGAAGCCGACCGGCATGCTCGGAAACGGAGCCGTGCAGACGAGCTCGCCCGGGGCGGCCACCGTCGCGTGTCCCGCCGCGTCGAACACTGCCACCGCCATGCCAAGTCCGCGACACTGAATCTCGCCACGATAGACGGGCAGCGCCGGATTCCCGAGCGCGAAGCACGAGATGATGTCGGTGCCACCGCTGATGCTCGCCAGATGAACGTCGCGTTTGATGGAACTGTACACGTAGTCGTAGCTGTGCTCCGCGAGCGGACTGCCAGTGGAGAGGATCGCGCGCAGCGGCCCGATTTCGTGCGTAGAACCGGGCGACATACCGGACTTTTCCGCCAGTGCGAGGTACTTTGCGCTCGTTCCGAATACGGTCACCTCCTCCGCCGCGATCATGTCCCACAGAACCCGCGGCTTCGGATGCAGCGGCGCCCCGTCGTACAGCACGACTGTCGCACCAACCGCCAGCGCGCTGAGCATCCAGTTCCACATCATCCAGCCGCAGGTTGTGAAGTAGAACAGCCGGTCGTCGCGATCAAGATCCGTGTGCAGTACCAGCTCCTTGAGATGCTGCAACAGCGTTCCACCGGCGCCGTGCACCATGCACTTGGGAAGGCCGGTGGTTCCGGACGAGTACATCACGTACACCGGATGATCGAACGGCAGCCGAACGAACGGCGGCGAGCCGCCCACTCGTCGGAGAGAATCCCACCGAACACCGTGCGGCAGCGCGCCAGCATCCACATGCTCGTTCACGTAGGGAATCACGACAACGTTTGCGATAGACGGAATCTGCGCGCAGATGTCGCGCACGCGGGCGAGGCAATCGATCTCCTTGCCAGCGTACCTGTATGCGTCTGCGCAGAACAGAACCTTCGGCTCGATCTGGCCGAACCGATCCACAACTCCCTGCACCCCGAAATCCGGAGAGCACGAGCTCCAGACGGCGCCGAGTGTCGTAGTCGCGAGCATGGCGATGATCGTTTCCGGGATATTCGGGAGGTAGCCCGCCACGCGGTCGCCGACGCCGACGCCCATGTCGCGCAGCGCGCTCGCTATCCGGCTCACCTCGCCGCGTACCTCCGCGAAGGAGAGTTCCTGTTGCCGTCCGCGTTCGTTCCACGATATGATCGCGGGCCGATCATCGCAGTACCGCAGCAGGTTCTCGGCGAAGTTGAGCGTGGCGCCATCAAACCATCTGGGGCCGACTCGGGCGTCCGGCGGCGCCATGCGATCCAGGCCGTAGCAGTTGCTCGAATCGAAGTCGTCCGCTATCAGCCCGCAGAATGAGACAACCGAGCGCCAGAATTGCTCCGGATTGCGCACCGACCATTCGTGCAGCACGCCGTACGGCAGCGGCACTCCTTCCTCACCTGCCGGAAGGCTGCCTGAGTGCCGGAGCGATGTTACGAACTTCGAGATGTTGGAATCCCTCACCCGTGCTGGTGAGGGTCGCCAGATCGGCTCCATTAGGTGCGCGGCGCTGAGGAATTGACCGCGATCAGCGAGCGGATTGAAGTCCGCTCGCCGAACGGGCCCGTTATGAAGTCGGCGGCGTGAACGATGTCTGCTCGTGCTCCGCCGAGATCCACGACTTGTGGTAGCTCGGGTCCTCGATGTCCAGCGCCTGCTTCGCCACTTTGAGCGGGCGAAACGTGTCCATCATCACGGCGAGCTCCTCGGTGTACTTGGCGCCGATGGAAGCCTCGGCGCGTCCCGGGTGTGGACCGTGTGGAAGCCCGTCCGGATGATGCGTGATCGAACCGAATTCGATCCCCTTCCTGGACATGAATTCCGACGACGCGTAGTAGAGCACCTCGTCCGAGTCCACGTTCGAATGATTATATGGAGCGGGAACTGCTTCCGGGTGGAAATCGTATGGCCTCGGGCAGAACGAGCACACCACGAAGCCGTCGCCCTGGAACGTCTGATGCACCGGCGGAGGCTGGTGTACCCGTCCGACGATGGGCTCGAAGTCCATGATATTGAACGCCCACGGATAGAAGTATCCATCCCATCCAACAACATCGAACGGATGGTGATCGAGCACCAGCTCGTTGATGCCGTCGTACTGCTTCACGAATATCGGGAAGTCGCCCTTCTCGTCATGCGTCACGAGCTGCAGCGGCAGACGGATGTCGCGCTCGGAATAGGGCGCGCCTTCGATCAACTGGCCGAACTCATTGCGGTAACGCTTGGGCCAGCGGATGTGTCCGCGGCTTTCCATGATGAGAAGCTTTGGCTGCTCCGCATCCTTGTCGAAGCGGTACTTGTGCATGATCCCGCGATGGATCACGAGATAGTCACCCTCGTGAAACGGAAGCTCGCCGAACACCGACTCGAGCACTCCCTTTCCCTTGCTTACGTAAACCAGCTCGTCGGCCTGCGCATTACGATAGAAGTGCTTGTCCTCCACGTCCGGCTCCACGTAGAGCATCGCGACGTCCTGATTGAACAGCAGTGGAATGCGATCCATTGTCGGACTTCCGCCCTTCTTCGTGCGCGAGGTGAGAAAGTGCCGGTGCCGTAGAGTCACGTCCGTGTCTTCCTCGAACTTCATCTCCTTCACGCGGCGCACGGACTTGACAGTTGTCGGCGGGTACGTGTGGTAAAGCAGCGACGACGTTCCCGTGAAGCCCTCGTGACCCATGAGCTCTTCAGCGTAGAGTCCACCCTCGGGTTTTCTGAAGGCGATGTGTCGCTTTCGCGGAATCTCGCCCAGCGTGTGATAGATCGGCATCGGTCAGGTGTTCCCGCGCAATTCCTGCTCGCGCTCGATGGCCTCGAAGAGTGCCTTGAAGTTTCCGGCGCCAAAACTCTTGGCTCCCTTGCGCTGAATGATCTCGAAGAACACAGTCGGTCTGTCCTCCACGGGCTTGGTGAAAATCTGCAGCAGATAACCATCGGGATCGCGATCCACGAGAATGCCGAGACGCTTGAGCTCGTCGATGGGCTCGTCGATCTTCCCGATGCGTGACTGAAGATCCTCGTAATACGTCCCTGGCACGCCGCTCAGAAACTCCACGCCACGACCACGCAGCTGATTCACGGTCGCCATGATGTCGTCCGTGGCAAGCGCCATGTGCTGCACGCCCGGGCCACTGTAGAAATCCAGATACTCATCGATCTGCGACTTCTTCTTGCCCGAAGCGGGCTCGTTGATGGGAAACTTGATCCGGTCATTGCCGTTTGCCATCACCTTCGACATCAGCGACGAATACTCGGTGCTGATCATCTTGTCATCGAACGTGAGCAGATTGCGGAAGCCCATCACCGTGGCGTAGAAATCCACCCACACGTTCATCTTGCCGAGCTCAACGTTGCCAACGCAGTGATCGACGTACTTGAGACCCACCGACGGCGGATTGTAGTGCCGCGACACGGGACGGTACCCTGGCATGAACAGCCCCTTGTAGTTCTTCCGTTCCACCAGCGAATGGATTGTCTCGCCGTACGTACGGATCGCAGCTATCACGATCTCGCCGTCGGCATCGGTCATCACGCGCGGTTCGTGCACCGACACCGCGCCGCGCTCCACCGCCTTCGCGTAGGCATCGCGCGCATCGTCCACCCAGAGAGCCAGATCCCGGACTCCGTCTCCGTGACGGTGAACGTGATCCGAGATCATTTTGGAATCCGCGCTGATATCCGGGCGGATCGCTGTCGTCAGCACGAACCGGATCTTGTCCTGCTGCAGGAGGTAGCTCGCGCGGTCCCGAACTCCAGTCTCCGGGCCGCGATAGGCCACGACGTTGAAGCCGAAGGCGCTCACGTAGAAGTGGGCCGCCTGCTTGGCGTTGCCCACGAAGAACTCGATGTAGTCCGTCCCGTTTATCGGGAACGTGTCTCCCGCAGTCGCCTGCTCGGGTAGTGTCGCAGTAGCCATTCGTGCCGCCTCCTGATGATTTCCGTTCGGTTGCTTACCCCTCGCCCGCTACCTACCGCTGCCGGGAAGCCCCGTGCGCGGTCGCAAGCTTTCGGGCGATGCCCCTGTAGAATCCGGCATCCTGGGCCTTTCCGTCCCTTTCCAGCGATAGTGAGGCCAACTCCAGCGCATACAGAATATTGCCGAGATAGAGCCGTGCGACCCCTCCCACATCCTCGGGATCGTCGAACGGCTGTTCGACAGGCGTTTCAGCCAACTGTACCCGCTCCGGGATCCGGCGTCGGATGGGTGCCCGTCGCCATCGCGGACGAGGAGTGCACGCGGACTACGACCACGGTGATGTTATCTACACCACCGCGCGCGTTTGCTTCCGATATCATCGCGTCCACCATGCGGTCCGGCGTTGCTCGGGACGAAAGCAGCTGTTTCAGGCGCCAGTCCTCCACCATGCCGGTGAGCCCATCGCTCGCGAGCAGGAACACGTCGCCCTGCCTCACCTCGCCGTCGGTGATGTCGGGCTCGACGTCCCAACCCATCCCCACGCACCGCGTGATGACGTTGCTCTGCTTGTGGTTCCTGGCGGCTTCTGGCGTGATGAGACCGGCGTCGACCTGCTCCTGAACGACCGAATGGTCGTGCGTGACCTGCCGGAGCTCTCCGTCGCGGAAGAGGTAAATGCGCGAATCGCCGAGGTGGCCGATGATGAACCGCTCATCGGCCAGAACGAGGACGGAAGCGGTGCTCCCCATCCCCATCTTGTCCCGCTCGGCCGAGCTGCGCTCGAAGACCGCACGATTGGCATGCCTGAGCGCGAGCGAAACCATCTCGAGGGCGTCGGCGCTCTCCAGATCCTTCAACCTTTCCAGATCCGCGGAGATCGTCGCGACCGCCATCTGGCTCGCGACTTCGCCTGCAGCGTGCCCGCCCATGCCGTCGGCGACCATGAAAAGTCCCCGGTACTGGTTGGCGTCGGCAAAAAAGCTGTCTTCGTTTCCTTTCCGCACACGTCCGACATCGGATCCGGCGGCTACCGCAAAATGCACTAGAGGCTCACTAGAGGCTCACAAGCGTGATTGTTTCAAAGCTGCTGCTTAAATCTGCAAGCGCCACAGGCGTGCGTACAGGCCATCAAGAGCAAGAAGCGCCTCATGCGTTCCCCGCTCTACGACCTCGCCGTGGTGCATGACGATAATATCGTCGGCATCCACGATCGTGCTCAGCCGGTGGGCTATTGCAATGGTCGTTCGGCCCGCGAGCAGCACACGGAGAGCCGTTTGAATCTCCGCTTCCACCTCGCTGTCCACCGCGCTTGTCGCCTCATCCAGGATGAGTAGCGCGGGGTCCGCGGCCACCGCCCTGGCGAACGATAACAACTGACGCTCGCCCACGCTTATCGAAGCGCCGCGCTCCCCCAGGATCTGGTGGTATCCGCGGGCCAGCCGCCTGATGATCCTGTCCGCTCCGACCTGCGCCGCCGCCTGTTCCACCTGCTCGTCCGAAAGCTTCGCCGAGAGACGGATGTTCGAGGCGACATCCCCCGCGAAGAGGAAGATGTCCTGCTGCACGTAGCCGATCAGCGCCCGGAGCCGCTCGATCGGGATCTCGCGCACGTCCTGGCCATTCAACAGGATGCGCCCCCGCTGCGGATCGTAGAAGCGCATGAGCAGGCTGACGATCGTAGTCTTGCCGGCCCCCGTGTGGCCCACGATCGCGACGGTCTCGCCGGGCCGCGCGGAGAAGCTGACGTCGCGCAGCACCCACTCCGGCTCGACCGTTGAGGCAGCGGCAGCCGAGTGCGGGCGGTCGTACGCGAACCAGACGTGCTCGAACTCGATCAGCACCGATTGAGGGCGCGGCGCCTCTGATCCCGAGGTCGCCACGTCCGCGGCCGGCTCGGTGTCCAGCAGATGGAAGATCCGCTCCGAGCTGGCCATCGCCGTCTGCAGCGTGTTGTACTTGTCCGAGAGATCCTGCAGCGGCTGGAAGAAGCGACGGACGAGCTGCAGGAATGCGGCGACCGTGCCTACGGTGAGCGTCGTTGCCTCGACTCGCGATGTTCCGGCCACGATCAGGCTCGCCAGGGCGATCGAAGTAAGAATTTCGATCGCCGGGAAGTACAGTGCGTAGACCGTGATTGAGCGCAGGTTGGCGTCAAGATGCGCGCGATTCAGCTCGTCGAACCGGCGCGCCTCGTCCTTCTCCCGGCCGAACAGCTGCACGACGCGCATCCCCGAGAGGCGTTCCTGAAGAAATGCGTTGATGCGCGCGAGCCGCGTGCGGATCTCGCGGTAGGCTTCGCGCACGTTCAGGCGGAACAGATGCGAGACGAGAACCACGAGCGGAATCACCGCAAATGACACGAGCGACAGTCGCCAGTCAGTGACGAGCATGGCGACGCTTATGGCGACGAGCGTGAACAGGTCACCCATCCCGCTCACCACGCCAGCGGTGAACAGCTCGTTCAGCGTCTCCACGTCCGACGTTACCCGCGTTACCAGCCGGCCGGCCGGATTCCGGTCGAAAAAGGCTATCGGCAGTCGCTGCAGATGACTGAATAGCTGCAGCCGCAGATCTCGCATCACGTTCTGACCCAGCAGCGCGGTGAACCACGTCTGACCGTATGTCATCCCGAACTCGAGCAACAGCGACATGGCGTACAGCAGTGCCGCGAGCTTGACGGCAGCGATGTCATGCGCCGGTATCGCCACGTCGATCACGTGCTGCGTCAGGAAGGGCCCCACGAGCTGAAGGGAGCCCTCGATCATCAGGAAGACGAGCGCGACGAAAACCAGCGCTCGGTACGGAGCGGCGAAGGCGAGAAGCCGGCGCATCAGCCGGCTATCGTAAGCCTTGCCGAGCGCCTCTTCTTCGTGGAAGGAGACAGCGGGCGCAGTCATGCGGCGTTCAATCTAACCGGACGTAATTGTGGTACGTTGGTTGCGATGCATATAGTGTTACTGAACCACTCAAATGGGAGGTTTTTCATGAGCATCCTCGCCTGGATCATCCTCGGGCTCGTAGCCGGAGCGATCGCGAAGGCCATCTCACCGGGGACCGATCCTGGTGGATTGGTCGTCACAATGCTGATCGGCATCGTTGGCGCCTTCATTGGCGGCTGGATAGGCGGCATGGTAACCGGGGTCGGACTCAACGGCTTCTCCATCTGGAGCCTGGTCCTGGCCGTGGTCGGAGCACTCATCCTTCTCTGGATCTACCGGATGAGCGTGAGGGGACGCACCACCACGGTTTAGCTCGAAGGCATTTGTGCGCCAGCCGGCTGCCCGGATCCGGGGCGGCCGGCCTGCAGTCGGCGGACCGGTCATCGGTTCCTGGCTACGGCATTTATTCGCCCCTATCAGCTATCTTTAGAAGGTGAAGGATTTCCTCGTCGTCCGTGGGGCGCGGCAGCACAACCTGAAGGGTTTCGATCTCGAGATTCCACGCCGCAGCTACACGGTCATCACCGGACCGTCGGGCTCCGGAAAGTCATCGCTCGCCTTCGATACGATTTACGCGGAAGGGCAGCGCCGCTACGTGGAGTCGCTCTCCTCCTATGCGCGGCAGTTCCTCGAACGGATGGAGAAGCCGGACGTCGATTCCATCGAAGGCCTGTCCCCCGCGGTTGCGATCGAGCAGAAGAACCCCACAAAGACTTCCCGGTCCACCGTCGGCACCGCCACGGAGATCTACGATTACCTCCGGCTTATGTGGGCACGGATCGGTCGCAGTTTCTGCCCCAAATGTGGAAGGGAGATGCGGCCGGATACGGTGACATCGGTTACAGACACCGTACTTTCACTCCCCGCGGGTACCCGGTTTGCCGTCGCGTTTCCTCTCAGGCTCTCGTCCAAGGTCACGCACGAAGTGGTTGTGGAAAACCTGCGCGCTCAGGGATTCCTCAGAATCTCGGCGAACGGCGCCATCAGATCGCTCGACGATCTGGGTGATGGCGACGACCTGACGCGCACCAAGGATCTGTTGGTGGTGGTCGACCGGCTGACGGTCCAGCCTGACGCATCGAGCCGCATCGCCGAATCCGTGGGCACCTCGTTCCGCGAAGGCGACGGTGACGTGGTGATTCTCGTCACCGAGCCGGTGCGCTCGCCGCTCGACGGCCAGCTGGTGAGTAGGCTGCGGTTTACCGACCGGTTCGAATGCGCGAACGATGGTACCCGGCAACCTGCACCCACGCCGCAATTGTTCTCATTCAACAATCCGCGTGGTGCGTGCCCGCGCTGCAATGGCTTCGGTGCAATTCTTGAGTACGACGAGTCGCTCTTAATTCCATACCCCGAACGCTCGCTGCGCGACGGCGCCATCGAGCCGTGGACCAAGCCGCGCTACGACAACAAGCGCCGCACTCTCGCGGAGTTCGCGAAGAAGAACGGCATACCGATGGACGTTCCATGGCTCGAGCTCACTTCCGCGCAGCGCGACCTGCTGCTGAACACGGAGGCGAAGCGAGGCTACGTCGGGATCTTCCCGTTCCTGCGTGCGCTAGAGGCGAAGCGCTACAAGCAGTACATCCGCGTCTTCCTGCGGCAGTATCAGACCGCGCAGGAGTGTCCCGACTGTCACAGCGCCAAGCTGCAGCCCGAATCGCTCAACGTGCTGGTTGGCGGACGCAACATTGCGCAGGTGGCGGAACTCGCCATCGATCAGCTCAGCGAGTGGCTGGAGCGGCTGGAGTTGTCGGATCATGAGATTGCCATCGCGGAAATGATCCTGCGTGAGGCGCGCGATCGCGTGCGGTTCCTGCGCGACGTCGGCCTGGACTATCTCACGCTCAATCGATCGACACGCACACTATCCGGAGGCGAGGCGCAGCGCATCGGACTCGCCAACTCGCTCGGCTCGCGCCTTGTGGACACGCTCTACGTGCTGGACGAGCCGTCGGTCGGCCTGCATCCGCGCGACATGGACAGATTGCTGTCGCTCCTGCGGCGGCTGCGCGACGCCGGTAACACGGTGCTAGTAGTGGAGCACGACCCCGCGGCGATGACAGTTGCGGATTACATGGTCGAGCTGGGGCCCGGCAGCGGCGCGCATGGCGGCGAGATCATGTTCGCCGGACCCATGTC
This sequence comes from Gemmatimonadales bacterium, assembly GCA_038205315.1. Lineage (GTDB taxonomy): Bacteria > Gemmatimonadota > Gemmatimonadetes > Gemmatimonadales > Gemmatimonadaceae > Fen-1247. Next base: position 9,418 of record JBBRBY010000080.1, read on the forward strand.
GCGTATCTCGGAGAGTCCGCTCACGGGTAAGTATCTGAGCGGCGAGCTCTCGGTACCTCTTCCGGATGAGCGGCGCCGCGTTGGGCCGCGCTGGATCACACTCACCGGCGCGCGCGAGCATAATCTTCACGGTGTGGACATCAAGATCCCCATCGGTGCACTCACCGTGGTGACCGGCGTTTCGGGTTCCGGCAAGAGCACGCTGGTTCATGATGTACTGTATCACGCGCTCGAGACTCACACGCAGGGCGAACACTCCGCCAAGCGACATCTGGGCGAGACGGTTGGTACGTACGAGAGCATTGGGGGAGTGGAGGCCATCGACGACGTTGTGATGATCGACCAGAGTCCCATCGGGAGGTCGCCGCGGTCGAACCCGGTGACGTACATCAAGGCCATGGACGAGATACGCGCGATCTTCGCGGACGCGCCGCTTTCGCGCCAGCGGAAGTACACACCGGGCACGTTCAGCTTCAACGTCGAAGGCGGACGTTGCAGCAAGTGCGAGGGCGCCGGTTACACTGAAGTCGAAATGGTTTTCATGGCGGACGTGTTCGTACCATGCGACGAGTGCGGCGGCCGCCGTTTCAAAGCGCCGGTTCTCGAAGTCCGCGTGAATGGCCGGAACATCGACGATGTGCTGCAGATGACAGTCGATCAGGCCATTCGCTTCTTCGCGCGCGAAGAGAAGCTCGGACAGGCGCTGTGGCATCTTCAGCAAGTTGGGCTCGGCTATCTGCGATTGGGTCAGCCAGCAACGACCCTATCCGGTGGAGAGGCGCAGCGCATCAAGATCGCGCGCGAGCTCGCGACCGCCGGCAAGCGCGGTGGCCGGAAGCTCTACATCATGGACGAGCCGACCACCGGACTTCACCTTGACGATATCCGGAAGCTTGTGCTCGTCCTGGACCGTCTCGTTTCCGCGGGCCACACGGTGGTGCTCATCGAGCACAACCTCGACGTCGTGAAGCTCGCTGACTGGATCATCGACATGGGTCCGGAGGGCGGCTCCGGCGGAGGAGAGCTTGTCGCTATGGGCCGTCCCGAGGAGATCGTCGAGGTGGCCGCCTCGCACACCGGGCACTGGCTGGCCCCGATGCTCGCGCGAGGCGCTCCGGTCCGTGAAGCGCCTGCGGCTTCGCAGCGACTCGACGCTCGCACTGGTGGCCGGAAAGTACGGGCCGGCTGACGTTGCGATCGTGGTTGAGCTTCACCGGCCGCCACGCTAAATTGGTAGGTCTCCCCCGGAACCCATCCCGGCGGACATTCCCCAGTAGCTCAGTTGGTTAGAGCATTCGACTGTTAATCGAAGGGTCGTAGGTTCAAGTCCTACCTGGGGAGCCTTTTCGGTAGCCCGAAGCTTCCATTCGGACAAAAAGGAGCGGCTCCGCCTGTACGCGCAGTCGCTCCTTTTTTAATTCCGGCGGGATCATTCTCGCGTCGTCGCGTCGGCCCCAACACCGGCCAACGAACTGGCTCCGGGCCTTCCACCAGGCTGAAGCTCTACGCGTACCGTAGGGAGCCCAACCACGTCATACGTCCCGGAAGCGATCGCGACTCGTCCGTCGCTCGCGTCGATCCGCTCGAGAAGCTTAGTGAACAGAACATCCTTGGTACCGCGCCTTCTTCGATAATCCACGACGTACCTGATCGTGAACCGAAGCCAGTTATCGGTCGCGATGAGCGAGACCAGCGGCTCGACCTGCGCTTCCTCGAGTCGATAGGTCCGGAGCATGACGTCCCATGCCGCGCGCGCCTGTTTCGTATAGGCACCCACGACTTCGTTTACCACTTCCTCACAGATACGGCGCGCTTCGTCGCGGTCGCCGCCGTACTTGACGGGCACCTGGATCTCATCCCACAGGAAGGGGAAATCGCCGGAGTAGTTGAACACCGGTTGCTTGAAGACGAAACTGTTTGCGACACGGACGATGCGCCCGTTGTAAAGATCGCCATCCACCCATTCGCCTATCTCCATGATCGTCGTTCGCAACACGCCGATATCGATTACGTCGCCCCTGATTCCGCCGAGCTGTACGCGATCGCCCGGACTGTAGAATCGGCTGAACGTGAGAGCGATCCAGCCGGCGATGCTCACGATGACTTCCTGCAATGCGAACGCGATTCCAGCTCCCGCCACTCCAAAGGCGACCGTGAAGCCGGCCAGGTGGCTGCTGTACACTACCGTCACCAGCAACGCGCCCGCGATATACCCGCCGAGCGAGATGAACTTCCGGACCCGGTATCGCGTGTCGCTCTCAGCTATGCGTCGACCAGCTGACCGGGAGAAGGCTCGCACGGCAACGACGATCAGCACAATCCCGATCACTACTACGACGAACTGGCCCACGGCGGGGTCGAAAAGCCAGCGCCTGAAGAAATCGTTCATGGAGAGATCTTCTCGCAGTTCGTCATCACGCTTGAAGGCTCAGGGTGGGGAAACCGTAATGTGAATTTATCGGTCGCACGGATCACCCGCTTGGCCAGCCGAGCCGAACGGAGCCTCTGGCGCGAACGCTGCACTGCACGCATGACCCAATCCTGGAGTAACACATGCCCCACACCCCGATCCAGACCTACGGGGTCGGCTGCCTAGCTTTCTCCACCGTATGCATCCAGCGAAATCTTCAGGTCGCGTGTGAGCTCCGCGTCGCCGGACATCAGCGTTTTCCAGGAGATGAAACGCCGCGACCGGCGGCCCTTGGGCGCGATCGCCACGCCATCGGCTGAAAGAGTCACGGTATGGGGTGATCC
>JBBRBY010000081.1:0-12035 GCA_038205315.1 Gemmatimonadales bacterium
TTCGCCCTCAGGTCAGATCTTGGACCAGAGGAGCAAAACGCCGCAGGCCGCTCCGGGAAGTCGGTTTTGGTACTGCACGGGAACGTTGCCGGGGGTTCTATACTCGATCGTGGCGAGATCCTTGACGCTGACTATATCCACATCACCGTTGGCGATGTACACACCGTCCATGTACAGCTGGACGAAACATGGCGTCCCAGCGAGGCTCAGGTTGATCCCTCTGGCCACGCGATCCCAAGCGGGTCCGTGCACCACACGGATACCGGGGATGTGTGCGACGAGGACGCTAGCGAGCGGATATTCCTGCTCCTCCTCAAGCTGGTCTTCGGTGATCACGAAACCGGCTCGCCGGTTAGTGCCGCGGTCGGTGTTCCCGCTGGCAGAAGCCGAGTCTGTATCGGCTCGCGTCGGGAGCGCGTTGACCGACGACGTGTGCGGCAGAGCGCCGGGAATGGGCGGTGCGACGCCGATGAAGAGAATCGCTCCCAGAGCAGCCGCTGCGGTCCGGCTGAAGCGAGCGAGGCGATACCGATCAAACGATAGGTGAGTCATCCGCCGGTTCTCAGAAGTCGTTCGGATACCATGATACTTGCTGCAAGTGGCTGGCCACGTTCAGCGAGCCTACACGCGTATCGCTCGCCTGTCATCGAGCGCAACCTGTCATCCCTGCGCCACTAGCTCGGCGGGCGGGCTGCTGTACTCCTCGGCGTACATCTGGCTGACGCGAATGGCGTACGAAAGGAGCAACGGTCCGAGTATTAGTCCGAGGAGGCCAAAGAGACGAAGTCCGCACAGTACTCCCAGAAGCGTCACGAGCGGGTGGAGCTGGGCGTAGCGTCGAAAGACGAGCGGGCTGACGAAGCCGGTAATGTTGCCGGCCACGCCGCCGGAGCCGACCGCCATTATGATCGCTGCGATGGGCTGGTGGCGAAAGAAGAGGAAGAGGGTGGCTGGCAGCCAGACAGCGGTGCTTCCGACGACGGGAATGACCGACGTGATGGCGGCCGCCACCCCCCAGAACAACGCGTTGGGCAACCCGACGAAATAGAACAGCAGCCCGATAATCGCCCCCTGCAGTCCGGCCACGAGAGACATGCCTATCACGGTCGCGAGCGTTACTCCCTTGAAGTGCGTGAGCAGCTCTTCACTGTGTTCGGTGTTGAACGGAATGATCGGTCTTACACGAAGCCATAGGGTCTTGCGGCCAGGAAGCAGAAAGCCGAGGCAAAGGCACGCGATCGCGAACTGGAGCATTCCGCCGGCGAGGCCGGTGGCGAGATCGAGAGCCTTGCCCGAGCTCCACGAGATCAGGACGCCGCTTGCTTCGCCAATCCGTGTGCCGAGGTCGGTCCCTGCGATCTTGACCCGGGCGTAAGATTCCAACTCGGGGCTCGTCTGGGCATTATGGAAGACCTCCTGGGCCTGGCCCGTGAGCTCGAACCCGAGCCATGTTAGAGGAAGAACTACCAAGCCGAGAAGCAGAAGGATGATTATGGTGGTCGCGAGCGCGCCCGACACGTGACGGCGGAGCCTGTCGTACAGTGGCGCCGTGAGGACACAGAGCACGAACGCGGAGAGGATTCCGACCGAGAAGGGCAGCAACGCGTAAGTCGCGCCGAGGAGCAGGAGCAGGACTATGAGCGTTGCCCGATCGCGCGGGACGTCGAGTACTCGCATTGGGAAGCCGCTGAGCGTGGGCAGCGGACCGATTGAACCGATCTTGTGGCCCGTGCTGGGGATACAATGGCGCCGCCACGGTCGCCCGTCAAGCATGACTGCTCGGGGAACGACAGCGCCTTCCCAGGATCCTTCACACACTCTGCTGACACGATGGTAGGTGTTTTCGTTCTAGATTACACACAGGGCGTATGCTGAGCGTCACGACCCGGGCTTTCTGGCTCACTTTACCGTCGAGGATACGATGGCTTCACCAAGACGTCCGCAGGATCAGCAAGCGGCGGCCGACGGCACTCCCGCATTCAGAGCGTTGAGCCGAGATGAGATGGAGCAGATGCTCGCGCGAAATCACTTTGGCCGGCTGGCGTATTCGCTGCACGATCGCGTTGATATCGAACCGATCAGCTACGTGTACGATGGAGGCTGGCTGTACGGCCGTACGAGTCATGGAACGAAGCTGTCCGTGCTTGAGCATCACCGATGGGTAGCCTTCGAGGTAGACGAGATCCAGAGCGCGTTCGAATGGCGGAGCGTGGTCGTGAAAGGCGCCTTCTACATTGTTGAAGCCGACACGCCTGAATCGCGCGATCCGGCCTATACGCACGGTGTGGGTCTGCTTCGAGCACTCGTACCGGAGACGCTCACCGCGAGGGACCCGACGCCGTTTCGCAGTTCGGTGTTTCGAATTCACCTTGACGAGATCACCGGGCGCGAGGGAACAGTCAGGGCGTGAGCTGCGCGATTGATACGAATGCCGGCACTCCTGTGAACGCACTTCAGATCCGGGAATGACGGCGTGCGCGTGGCTGGCCTCGCACGGATCGAGCTGTCTCGAGGCGGTCGCAGTTCTGTTTGGAATCGTGAGCGTGTATCTCAGCACGCGCGAGAATATCTGGAGCTGGCCCACTGCGCTGATAAACGTGGCGCTGTTCTTTGCGCTGTTCCTCAAGTCCGGCCTGTATTCCGATACCGGACTCCAGGTGGTGTACTTCGCGCTTTCCATCTACGGCTGGTACGAGTGGCTCTACGGTGGTGCTGGCCGTACGGCGATATCGGTGTCGCGGACCAGCACGCGCACGTGGGTCACGGTCGGTGGCATTGGAGTTGTGATGTGGACCGTACTCGGCGCCGTAACATCACGTCTGCCAGGTACTGCGCTTCCCTATGTCGATGCCGCCACGACCACCGTGAGCCTCATTGCGCAATGGATGATGACACGGAAGCTCATCGAGAACTGGCTGATCTGGATCGCGGTGGACGTGGTGTACGTGGGAATGTTTCTGTTCAAGGGACTGTACCTCACTGCGTTCAACTACGGGATCTACCTGGCGCTTGCGGTGTTGGGGTACGCAGCATGGAAGAAATCGCTCGCCGCCGCGGCCTGACCCGGGTCGTACTCACTGGCTCCGAGTCCACCGGCAAGTCAGGCCTCGCCCGTGATCTCGCGGCACTGTATGGCTGCGAGACGGTACCAGAATTCGTGCGCGACTTCACATCGCGGAAGGGTGCTCCGGTGGAGTACGCAGACAGTGATGAGATAGCCCGCGGACAGATCGCGCTGGAGGATCGGTACATCGACGCGGCGCATGGTCTGCTGATCCAGGACACCGATCTGCTGAGCACCGTCGTCTACTGCGATCACTACTACGGGCAGTGCGCCGAGTGGATTCGCGCCGCGGCGGCGGAGCGGCGCCCTGATCTGTATCTGCTGCTGGAAATTGACGTTCCCTGGGTTCCGGACGACGTCCGCGACCGGGGCGATCGCCGCGACGAGATGCAGCAGTTGTTCAGGGACGCGGTCGCGGCATCAGGGTCTGATTACGTCGTGATCTCCGGCCCGTGGGAGATGAGACTGTCGCTCGCACGTGCGGCGATCGACGATCTCATTGGAGGATCGCGTCGCGACTGAGCTGCACTGCTACTGGAATGCGACCTTCAGCGTCACGAACACGCTTCGGGGCGGAACGACATAATAGTATGACACACCGCCGCTGGCATATCCGCTGCCGTACTTCCTGCTGTTGGTCAGGTTGTTCGCGCGAATTGCGAGCTCGTTGTGTCCAATGCGCCACGTGGCAGCCGCATCAAGGTCGAACGAAGCCGGCAGCACGTAGCGGCGATCGCTCGTGTTCTGCAGGAACGATACGCTCTGGTAGCGGCTCTGCAGCAACAAGTTCACGGAAGGCGACGCCGAATACTGCGCGCGCGCGAAGCTCTGGAAGCGCGGGGTAAGCAATGGCTCCACGTTGTGGTAGGTTACCGGTACGTCGGCGCTCGAATCGGTGTACGAGCGAATATGGTTCATACTTTCGGTCGCGTTGGCGCTCAGAAGCCAGCGTCGCAGCCCGCGATAGGTCGCATCGGCCTCGATCCCGCGTCGATAGCTCGACGCAACGTTCTTCCTGAGCGGATTCCCGATGTAACTCAACGCTCCGATCGGTGCAATCTCGTTTCGGAAATCCATGGAATACAGATTCGCCTGAATCTCAAGGGAGGAAGTGCGATAATTGCTTCCGATCTCCAGGTCGTGAACAGTCTCTGGTTTTACGCGATCGAGCGGACCGACGAATGCGACATTCGAGGTGTCCAGATTGTCGAAGCCGGCGAACATGTCCGACCTCGCCGGTTCGCGCGTCGTCCTGCCGTAGGACGCGTACAGCGATACCGGCCGTGCGATCCTGTACGTCAATCCCGCTTTGGGATTAAGGAAGGACCACGATATGGAGCTACCTGAAACACCGGCGTGCACGTCCGGAGTGTACATGAATTCCGCATGTCTTCCCTGAAGATCTCCGAACAGGGTCGCGCGGCCTACGGTATACGCGAGCTTGACGAACGCCGCCTGATCGCGCTTCCGTCCAGTGTTGAAATAGAGTGCAGTGGCGAGCTCCGGGTGCATGAATGCATAGTGATCGCGTGCGTAGCTGTCGCCGCTCGCGCCAAGGTCGACCTGGAAATCGCTGGTGTGGTAATTCCACGCGCTGGTTACGCCGTACGATACGAAATCCAGGTGGAACGTCTGCAGCGAGTCGATGAGTACGTCGTAGTCACCCGTCGCGGACAGCCTGTACACCGTGGCGTTGAGCGACGACCTCGCGTTCAGAAGCCTGGTGTACGACACCGCGGCGAGCCGCTCTCCGAAACCATCGCGCTCCTGTGGGGTCAGCGGGTTGATGCGGCGGTTGGTGTCGAGATCGGCCTTCGGAACCGCCAGATATGCCATCGTGTCCTGCATGGCGCCGGCGATGAGTGTGACCTTGAGAATGTCGGTGTCGCCGAGGTATGCCCCGCTCAGGAAGCCGGACTGTCCGTTCACGCCCGAGTGATAGCGGTAACCCTCGGTATGCAGACCGGAGACACGACCGGAAAACGCGAACTTATTCGTGAGGGGTCCGCTGGTGTACTCGAGGCTCGCACGCTTCGATCCGAACGAGCCGCCCTCCAGCTGGACCGATCCACCGCGCGGCGCATCTGCGAGCGAGACAGTCTCCATGTTGATCGAGCCAGCATACGATGCGGTACCATTGGTGCTCGTCCCGACGCCTCGCTGCACCTGTACGGACTGAAGGCTGTTGGCGAGGTCCGGGAAATCCGCGAAGTAGAGTACCTGGTCCTCGGGGTCGTTGAGCGGGATTCCGTCGAGCGTGATGTTGATCCTCGACTGGTCGATGCCGCGCATGCGGATGTAGCTGTAGCCCCAGTAGTTTCCGGTTTCCGCGTAGGACGTGAGCGACGGCGTCGTGCCCTGAAGGACGAGTGGCACGTCCTGCCCGAAATAGCTTCGCTGTAGGTCGTCGCGGGAAAGCGTCTTCTGCGAGATGGGGGCCGCCGACTCGCGAACGGCGGAGATCATCACTCGCTCGAGCTGCCGCGCCGTGGACGAGTCGTTTCGGGAAGTGGTATCGGTTCCGTTGCGCCCTTGCGCACGAAGCGGCGGCGCCAGCGTGAGCGTGAGCAGAACAAGCGCCAGAATTACGGGCGCCGCGCCGCGCGAATTGCGCGGGGACGTGGCAGATGCGTGCATTTCAATGACTCCCTACGCCGGTACGAGCCGGATCAGGTTCTACGGGACTCTCTCAGCCTGCGCCCCAAGTGGGCAGGCACCCCGGTCAGGAGGTGAATCTATTCAGTCCGCGGCCACGGGGCCACGCCCGACCGTCCGGCCGTCTAACGCGCTGTGAGAGAGAACGCGGGTGGCACGCTCCTTCCAAGTGTCAGCAGAGTGTCTCACTTCCCGCTGCGAGCCGTTGGGCTGGCACTGTGCGTTTCAGTCCCGTTGATTGGCTGCCGAGGGCGCTCACCCGACGCCGGCGGCGACACCTCGCTTGCGCGTGATCTTGCCGAAGTTCAGATGGGCGCCTCCAGCGCGGGGCGTCCGGCGACAGCTCCGGACACCGGAGTGGCGCAGTTCGATTCGCTCGCGAGCACTCCGCTCGCGAGCACTCCGCCGGCGTTGCCCCAGCCGGAGCCAGCGTCATCAGTACGTAGCACGCTCGCTGCCAGCCACTTGAGAGCCACAGGGTCAGCAACTCACGCAGCTCACGCAGCTCACGCAGCTCACGCAGCTCACGCGGCTCCGAGCAGAGTCGGTTCGCGCACGCCTGCATCCTCACCTGCATCCTCACCTGCTTCCTCGCCAGCCCGCGCGACCGGCCCGTGCGCGTCGCCGGCGACTGCAATGCAGACGGCGTGTCTTACCGCGGGAATCCGCCGTTCCAACTCGCGTGTCGCGTCCCTTTATGTGTCGATTGTCCGTGCCGTGCGTCGCGAGCAGCGTGTGCCGGAGAGCGGGCGCGATCCGGCGTATGTTTCACAACTTCGGCGTGCGGAAAACGAGTGGCTGGCGTGGCGTGACAGCGAGTGCAAGCGTCGCACGAGCGGATATTCCGGAAAGCTGTGGGCAGTCCCGCGCACCAAGTGCATCGCGGAAGTGACCGAGACGCGCGCCACCGAGCTTGATCGAGTTCTGCGACAAGCGCATAGGCAGTAGCTCGGACTCGATGGCGCGCGTTCAGCGGCGCGCTAGTGACTGTCGTGGTCACCGGTGTTGGTACAGCCGCCATCGCCATCAGCGTCCGCGCTCTCCTACCAATCCTGTGTCGCATCGCTCCGTTCTCGCGCATGAATGTAAGCCCGCTGACAGCGGCGAGCTGTCGATCTCATGACACACGGCGGCGATGCAAATGTCCCGGCGTCTCCATGGAACACAACGCGCGAACTTACGTATCAGCAACCGGCAGCAACATCGCGCGCCCGAACTCTCATGATGCGAAGTACCTTCGCCGGCGCCTACGGTATGGCGGCCTTCGCGACGTCATTCACCGCAGCGGCGATGCGCGCCGCGGCGTTGCCGTTCACGACGCACGGTGAAAGCACTCCCGCAACACCGCCCGGTTTCGCTGATGCGATGACGGAGCTCGCGACTGCGCTCGTGCGGTCGTTGCCGCTCAGTACGGTGCGCGCCTGGATGTTGATGTCGAAGCGCGAAGCATTCGGCATTCCCTCCACGTTCCCGCAATCCATCAGCGACGTGAGCTGCTTCCCGTCGAAGTCATTGTGCGACCGGAGCCGCTCTCCTTCAATTATGTGCTGTGTCGAGTCGTAGCGCGTGATGCTCAACCCCAGCTTCTTGTAGGCGATGGGGAGATACTGCCAGGTGCGCGCCATGGGGGCATTCACATCGTACCAGACGGTCGAATCGTTCGTTCGGCCGTCTGCCTGGATCGAGACGTCACCGATCACGACATGCCTGACATTGGCATCCTGGTCTCCGCCACCGACGCTCCCCAAACCATTTCCTCCGCTGCTGGCGCACGCGGTGGCGGCGGCGAGGCCACAGATCGTTAAAAACGTTCTCATGTTGAGTCTCCTGGAACGGTGTGCGAGCGCAGCATGCTAGCCCTTTCCCATAAGAATATGTCGAATGGTGCAAGGCCGACAGGCGCGCAACGCTGGGCGGCCCCGACGCGTAATTTGGTTCATGATTCCACTACATCTATTACTGCAGGCTGCCGAGGAACGGATCACAGCCGCCGGGCTCGTCCTGGAGTACACCGGTTTCCTGGGTTATTTGGGAGTATTCGGCGCACTCGGTTTCTTCTGGTTCGTGTTGCGCCGGACCGCTCAGAGGCATCCGCTCCTTGTTTCCGGCGATACGGCGGCAGCTGAATCCGTGCACCGCGCGGAGTCGGGCGCTGCAACCATCGGGATTCTAGGTTCCCTGTTCATGCTCGCCAACCTCGTCATGGGTGTAGCAGGGCGAGCGGCCGGCAAGGGGATACCATTCCTTGATGCGCTGTCGGCCGGTGGCGGAAGGACGACCACGCCGTTCATCTTCGCGCTGCTGTTTCTGGCCCTGTTTGCCGTCGCCAAGCGACAGGTACGCGCCGCGTGGATTCTCGCTGCGGTCTTGGGCATCGCCTTCGCGCTTCGGAACGGAACGTCCGGCAAGTGGGCATCACTGGTAAATCCGCTGCATGAGGTCGCAGCCGGCCTGTGGATCGGCTCGCTGTTCGTCGTCGTGTTTATCGGGTTGCCGTCGATTCTCCGTTCCTCCGCCACTACCGAACAGCGCGGGTCGCTGGTGGCGGACCTTATCGGCAACTTCTCGTCGCTCGCAATCGGAGCCGTGACACTGCTGCTGATTACCGGCATCACGACAGCGTGGCGGCACCTGAAGTTCGTTGCCGCGTTGTGGACGACATCCTATGGGTATGCTCTTGATCTCAAGCTTGTCTTCGTCGCGCTCGTTGCACTTCTTGGTGCGTGGAACTGGCGCCGCATGCGTCCGCGGCTCGGAACCGAAGCAGCCGCCCACGACCTTCGCGGCAGCGCGAAGAAGGAGCTGTTCTTCGCGGCGATCGTGCTCGTCATCACCGGCGTTCTCGTAAGCCTGCCGGGTCCGAAACTTCCGCACCCGTAAGGGGTCAGTGGGTTGAAGTTCGCGCGCCGACTCCGCTCACGGCGGCCGGCGGCGCGACCATGACTCCGCGCGCGACGTAAATGGGGTGCATCACCGCGCGCAGTCGTGGAAGCCGGCTCGCGAACCAGATACCTGCCGCGAGAGATGCGAAGCCGCCGAATAGAATTGTGTACTCGGAGCCGATCCGGGCGGCCACCGTGCCGGCGAGCAGGCTGCCGATGGGCGCGGTTCCCAGAAAAGCCATGGTGTAGAACGCCATCACGCGTCCGCGAAGCTGCTCCTCGACCAGCGTCTGGATGATGGTGTTGACCGAGGCCATCTGCACCATGAATCCCGCGCCGACGACCGGCAGCACCGCCAGAGATACCCAGAGTGACTTGGACATCGCGAACGCCATGAGGCCAAGTCCGAAGCACACCGTCGCCACCGCGCTGACATCCTCGAGCCCCACCACCGACAGGCGCGACGCGAGATACAGGGCTCCGATCAGTGCGCCGACGCCGGACGCGGTCATGAGGAAACCGAGAGTGTGTGCGCCGCCGTGCAGCGTTCCGGTCGCTATCGCGGGCATCAACGTGGTATACGGCATGCTCATCATGCTCACCACGGCGAGGAGGATCAGCGCGGTGCGAATAGGCAGCGAGGACCTCACGTAGGCGAGTCCCGTCTTGAGTTCTCCCCACACCCGAGTGGTGCGCGCCTCGCGTTCGGGGTGCGCCACCCGCATCATGAGGAGCGACACTATGACGGCGATGTACGAGATGGCATCCACTAGGAAGCACCATCCCTCGCCCGCAACAGCAATGATGACGCCCCCGATCGACGGGCCGATGATCCGGCTCGCGTTCACCATCGTGGAGTTGAGCGCGATCGCGTATCGAAGGCATTGATGCAACCCTGCACCAACTGGAGAGTCAGGATCTCCGTTACAGTGATCACTCCGGCAAACGTGAGCACTGCAAGGAAGAGAGACTGTAGCATCGACAGCACCTGCGTTACCACAAGTACCGTGTGCCGATTCCAGCGATCGATCAGCACGCCGCTGAACGGGGTGAGGATCAGGGTGGGAATCTGGCTGCTGAACGCGACGAGGCCGAGCATGAAGGCTGACCCGGTGAGCCGGTAGACCATCCAGCTCGTCGCTATCCTGGTGATCCAGGTGCCGACGAGTGATACGGTCTGACCGCTAAAGAAGAGGCGATAATTACGGCTGCTGAGCGCCCGCGTGATGTTGAGGCCGTAGCGCGGACGGGTGGGATCGGTAGCGGATGGCGCGGTCATTGGTTCATGCCGCACTCGACGTCTTCAAGGAGCACGCCGGGCTCAGCGGCGCAGCGAGCACCGGCTCAGTCCGTACCGGCTCAGTCCGTACCGGCTCAGTTCTCGGAAGCGACTACCGCGGTGGCGGAAGCGGTCGCCGGCGTGGGGACGAGGGTGGAGGCCGGGGAGACTTCAATCCATGTCTCAGCCCACTCGCTGAGGGCGCGAATTGTTGCCTGAAGCGCGAGACCCTTGGGCGTCAGCGCGTACTCGATCCTCACAGGGGTGGTGGGAAATACCTGTCGAACAACCACCCCTTCGGTCTCGAGCTCGCGCAGACGCTCGGCGAGCATCCGGTCGCTGATGTCCGGAACACAGTCGCGGATCTGATGATACCGCACCTGCCCGCCAAGCATGGCGCTGATGATCGCCCCGGACCAGCGGCGGCCAATGAGCTCTACCGCCTTGTGATATCGGGGGCAAATGGAAGCCTGGCTCATGATGTGTAAATAAGTCCAAAAGAAGGCATTGACAATAGTTACTTACTGAAATATAGTTACTTATCTCCAATAAGTGCGCGGTCTATCCAAACCGACAGAACCGACCCTCCAATCGCCAAGGCACACTTCCATGACCGCAACAGCAACCGACTCCCTCAGCGCCGCCCCGAGCCTCGCAGGCACGTGGCAGATCGATCCCGCTCACTCCAGCGTCGAATTCGCCGTAACCCATCTCATGATTTCCAAGGTGAAAGGGCGCTTCTCCGACGTTTCCGGCTCCGTTGTGACGAACGGGAAGCCGGACGGCTCGCGTATCGAAGTCCAGATCGGCACGCCCAGCATAGACACCCGGGACGCGTCACGGGACACGCATCTACGCTCGGCAGACTTTTTCGACGTCGAGAAGTTCCCGACGATCAGGTTCGTGAGCGATACCGTGACTGGCACGTCCGCGGACTCGTTTCGTGTAACGGGTGATCTCACCATGCACGGAGTAACTAAGAAGGTGGAGATGGACGTGACCGGAGAGGGAACCGGACGTGATCCGTGGGGCGGCTATCGAGCCGGCTTCAGTGCGACGCTGACCGTAGACCGGCGGGACTTCGGTCTGACCTGGAACCAGGCCGTTGAAGCGGGAGGAGTGCTGGTGTCGAACGCGGTCAAGATCATGCTCGACATTCAGATGACGCAGCAGGCATGAGACCTCTGGTTTAGCACGAATTTTGCCCCCTCTTCGGGCTGCAGGCTACCCTGCACACAAGCAAACCCGAAGAGGTGGTAATCATGTTGCGTGGGACCAAGCAGACTGCATTCGTACTGGCGCTAGGCGCGGTGACGGTGCTCGGAGCATGTAAGAAGAGCGACAACGCGGCCGACACCACTCTGGCGGCCACGGACACTTCGATGAAGGCCGGAACTGGTTCCAGCACGTCGATGAACGCAGCGCCGTCGGCGGCTCCCGCGCCAGCCATGACAGACGCTGGCATTTTCGCGATGCTGCACGCCGCGAACCAGGGAGAAGTTGCCGCGGGCAAGATGGCCGAGACGAAGGCGACGAACGCTTCCGTGAAGTCGTTCGCGCGTGACATGGTCGCGGCGCACACCACGATGCTGCATGAGGGTGACGCGCTCGCCAAGCGTCTGAACATCACGCCCGACAGCGCTGCCGCCGAACCGATCATGGCGGGGAATAAGGCGACTGCGGCGGATCTCAGCGCAGCGGCCAAGGGCGCGGCGTTCGATTCCGCATACGTGAATGCGCAGGTGGCTGGACATCAGCAGGTCTTGGCGATGATCAAGAGCGCCGAGGGGGCTGCCCAGAACGCCGATCTCAAGACGTTGCTGACGGGAGCAGAGGCCAAGGTGCAGAGTCACCTGGACCGAATCACCAACATCCAGGGGAAGATGAAGTAAGCGCGCCTACGGGGCGCGACGTCGATCGGGAGTACCTGGACGGAGTGGAGGATCGCTCACACGCGATGCTCCACCGCCTGATTGCAGCAATGCAGTCCACGCAACGGACTGACTTGAAGTACATGCTTCAGAGGATGGCTCCGACCATCCTCGGTGAGATGAATCGCGCACATGCGTTCAGAATCAGGATCTGACTGCAAAAGAGGCGCGGGCCCGCATCTGCGTGGGCGCCCCGCATATAAAAACACAGATTGTACCGGACG
>JBBRBY010000082.1:0-11594 GCA_038205315.1 Gemmatimonadales bacterium
CGCATCAAGGCCCGGATACGCGGCAATACCACGCCGCTGCATGTGCCAAAGGTTGTGGTACACGTTCCGGATATTCCACGGACGGTGAGTGGCAAGATCAGTGAGATCGCGGTGCGCGAGACGATCCATGGCCGCGTCGTGACCAATGTCGAGGCGCTGGCCAACCCGGGTTCACTCGAGCACTTTCGCAACAGACTGGAACTGGTCATTCGGTCGTAGGCCGTTGCCCCCCAACCCCCCGGAGGCAGTGGATTAGGCCCTTCGAGCGGCATGAGCAGCGCCCCGCGCCGGCGGCCCGTGTGTTACCCGTTGCCATTCCGGCGCGACTTCGCGAATTTTTTCCATGCTCATATCCCTCGCTCTTCTCGCGGGCGCGCTGTTCGCCAGCCCCGCCACCGCGACCATCTCGCAGAACGCAGTGCCAGTAGCATCCACGCTTCAGCCGGAGTGGAAGGCCGTTCACTCCGACACGGTCGGTGATCTGCTCTTCACGACCGAAGCCCTCGGCGGACGCGTACGCTTCGTGGCCCGGGGTCTCAAGGGATCGGTCCCCGTTACCACGTCCGACTTTTCCGCTGATTCCGTGCGAACATGGGTGGCGTCGGCCTCCGGACTGGTGTCGGGCACGTCGGTCAAGCAGGGAGAGATGCGCGGCCTTGGCCAGGCGCTGACCCTGAACGTCACCACAGCCACAACTGGCGAGACAGTGTTCGGCTTTTACGTTGGCGACGCGGTATCGGACCAGCAGCTGGCGCTCGCGCTCACCAGGGACAGCGCTCTCAAGCTCACCAACGGTGTGAATGCCGCGCTTGGTGCGCTCGATCACTAGCGAGCCGGTAATCGCGTAACACAGGAGGGCGCCAGTCTCCGCGACTGGCACCCTCCTGTGTTCTGATTGGGCGGTGCGCCTACTGCTTGGTAACTTTGTGCGTGTCGAGGTTGAGAGAATACGACACACCGTTGATTACCATCGGCACATTGGCGGTCCCATTGAAGGTGATCAGGACCTGGCGGGTGGTAGTGTGGGTGGTGGTATCGCTTGCCTGACGTGTCCGCACAACCGTGTACGTCCGCGCCATCGTGCCGCGAAGCGGGTACGGATTGATATCGCGCGGCTGCTTGAACGCGATGCCCGTAGAGGTGTCCGCGGACGTGAAGCTGTAGATCTTCGCGATCTGGCCGGCTCGCGTCGAGTGGACAAGACCGGTGCCGGTGCCGTTCCACACGTGGACGGTATCACCGAGCAGGTTGGAGACAGTGCGGTTGTGCAGCCGGTACGTAGTGTCCGAGAACGTGTTGCCGTTGGTGGTGAAGCTGGTGGCACCGGTGTCCGCGACGATGAAGTTTGCCGACGCTGTCGTGGACTTGTTGTACGAGGACTGCGTTGCACCGTTGATGTCCATCAGCGCGTAGCTCACCGTGTAGGTCTGGTTCCCCTTCTTGACCGGCGGGCATGCGAATCTGCCGGTTGCGGCGTTGAACACACACGACGGACTGATCCACGTTGCCGCGCCTCCGCCGGGTGGCACGTTGACGATAGGCGAGACCGCAACGCCCGCAACCGCTGCTCCTGGCGCGCTGACCGAGAACGATACTCCCGAGCTGGTCATGTCCGCACCCGACATGAACGCATAATTGGTCGCCGCATCCTCACCGGCGCTCGGCGCCAGATCCGGAGTGACAGCTGCTTCGAACTGCGCGGATGCCGATGCTGATGAGGATCCCGCGGGTGCAGTGGAATCGCTGCATGCTACTGCGGCCACGACAACGAAGGTGGCCGTCAACGCTGATGCAAAGGAACGGGTATTCATGGTATAGCTCCATGCCCAAGGGCAAAGTTCGTCGCGCGCTGGCTGCGCGCCGTCGGCGTCTTGCCGAGTTCGCCATTTTGACGCCGTGGATATCCCGGCTGTTAAGGGGGAATTTCGTGGCGCGCGCCGCTCAAGATGTTTACTGGATCTTAACTACAGCGCGGAGCGGTGCGAACCGCCTCAGGAAGCGGCGATTGTACTCATGATCGCGCTGGCGTCGGCGCGAACGCGGCGCGCGGTGAACACACGCAGCCAGCGTGCGGAGCGGTACAGCTCCTCGGACAGCCGCGGCAGATTTATCGCTCCGGATATGCCGCGATCCGTTAGCCGCTCGACCGTGGCATCGCGTCTCAGAACGGGGATATCGAGGCCGAGCATCTGGGTCTTCTCTGGATAATCCAGCAGCAGCTCACCGCTTTCCAGGCCGAGGCTCGCCGCGAGGGTGTCCTCGGCCGAGCGGGTGCGCGGACGATCGTTGCCGATCCATTCGCCGAAATCTTCGTCAAGTTCCGACGCGGGCCACTCGACCACGCGTTTGAAGAGGTGCCGGCTGCGGAGCGCCGCGAGTATCGGTGACGGCGCTCGGTGCTCCAGATGATACAGAAGGCCTTCGTCGGTGAAGCTGGAAAGCTGCTCGTGACTGAGCACCCGCGACATGCATGCGTCCTCCACGAGCCGCTTGTACATTGCCGTAGCGCTTCGAACCGCATGATGCCAGTACACGTTCCGGTACATCTGATACTTGGCGAACAGCAGTGATTCGAGCGCAGAGAGTCCTTTTTCAGCGACACCGACGGTCTGCAGCCCGGTTACGGGATCGCCCACGAGAACCATGGAGTTGATGAGACGGTCCACGTCGATCTCGCCGTAGGACACTCCGCACATGTGCGCATCGCGTTTGAGGTACTCGATCTTGTCCAGATCGAGCGAACCGGAGACTAGGCCCTGGAGCGGCGCGTCTGAAGTTCCGCGAATGAGCGACATGATGCGCTTCGGCGCGTTCTCTCCGATCCGCGACCGCAGGATCGCCGAGACCGATCCGGTGGTGATCAGGGCGGTCGCGACCTCTTCGTGATGTGTGGCGCCGATCTCCTCGAGCGCGTGCGAGAAAGGGTAGTGTCCCACGTCGTGCAGCAACGCCGCGATCGTCGTGATCGTGCATTCCTCCTCGCTGACGTCCGCTATGCCGCGCTCGCGCAGGAGTCCTATGGCGATGCGGCAGAGATGGTACGCTCCGATTGCGTGTTCGAAGCGAGTGTGGGTAGCACCGGGATATACGAGGTACGTGAGCCCAAGCTGCCGGACGTAACGAAGGCGCTGAAAGACTGGTGTGTCCACCAGTTCCAGCGCCAGCGTGTCCACTCGGATGTTGTCCCAGATGGGGTCGCGAATGATTTCCATGACGACAAAGCTAACGCCGCCGGAATTCGGCGGCGTTAGCGAAGCATCACCCCTTGGGGCCGGCGGCCTTGATTGAGTCAGCCGCGTCCGGGAACTTCTCGAAGTTCTTTCGGAACATGTCGGCCAGCTTGCGCGCCTGGGTGTCGTACTCGTTCGTGTCGGCCCACGTGTTTCGCGCCACCAGCACGTCGGCGGGCACGTTCGGCACCGCGGTCGGGCTTTTGAGTCCGAATATCGGATCGGTAACGGTTGGCACCTGGTCGAGGCTGCCATCCAGGATCGCACTGACCATTGCGCGGGTGTAGCCGAGCTTCATGCGGTTCCCGATGCCGTAAGGGCCGCCGCTCCACCCCGTGTTGAGGAGCCACACGCGAGAGCCGTGCTCCTTGAGGAGCTCGCCCAGCATGTGTGCGTACTTCGAGGCGGGCCATACCAGGAACACCGCTCCGAAAGCCGCGCTGAACGTTGCCTGCGGCTCAGTTACTCCCCGCTCGGTGCCCGCGACCTTCGCGGTGTAGCCGGACAGGAAATAATACATGGCCTGATCCGGCGACAGCCGCGCGATCGGCGGAAGTACGCCAAAGGCGTCGGCGGTGAGAAGCACGACGTTTTTGGGGTGTCCGCCACGGCCGCTCGGTACGTGGTTGGGGATGTACGTGAGCGGATACGATGCACGGGTGTTCTCTGTGATCGACTGATCGGCGAACTTGACCTTTTTGTCCTCGTCAAGTACGACGTTCTCGAGGATAGTTCCGAACATCTGCGTGGTGCGGTAGATGTCCGGCTCGCTGTCCGGCGACAGATTGATGACCTTCGCGTAACATCCGCCCTCGAAATTGAAGATTCCATCTGCAGACCAGCCGGTTTCGTCGTCGCCGATGAGGTCGCGGGACGGGTCTGCAGAGAGCGTAGTCTTGCCGGTTCCGGAGAGTCCAAAGAAAAGCGCCGCGTCGCCAGCCTTGCCGATATTCGCCGAGCAGTGCATGGAGAGTACGCCCTGCTTGGGCAGCATGTAGTTCATTACCGTGAACATCGCCTTCTTAAGCTCTCCCGCGTAGCGCGTTCCGCCGATGAGGATCATGCGTCGCGCGAGGTTGAGGACGATGAATGTTCCCGTCCGAGTCCCGTGCTTCGCCGGGTCGGCCTGCATTTCAGGCGCGTGCAGCACCGTGAAGTTCGGCGTGAAGCTGGCGAGCATCCCACGATCGGGCCGGATGAACATGTTCCGGACGAAGGCCATCTGCCACGCGTTCGGCGACACATAACGGACCGAGAGCCGATAATTCGGATCGGCACCGCAGAAAAGGTCCTCCACGAAAAGCTCGGACTGACCATTCAGATAAGTCGACACGTCCGCGAGCAGTGCGTCGAAGTGGGCGACGTCCATCCTGCGGTTCACCTCGCCCCAATCGATATCCGCGTCGATGCTCGGATCACTCACGAGGAACTTGTCCTTCGGCGAGCGGCCAGTATGCGGCGACGTAACGGCGGCGAAAGGTCCCATGTCCGCGAACTGACCCTCCTCTCTACGCGCCGCGGCGCCCATCAGCTCCGGCGCGATAAGATTGAAGTGAACTTTCCCGCTGGGCGAGAGGCCCTGGTCCTTTAATGAATCGGCGGACATCTATACTCTCTTGAATTGAGTGTGAGTTGCTATCACGGCGGCGTCAGAGTTCCGGCTCGAGCCGTGGGTTCTGCTCGCGCTGTTGAGCATCTACGACTGCCACCGCGGCCATGTTGACGATCTCCTGCAGATCGGCTCCCTGTTCGAGCACGTGGACTGCGCGATCCATGCCGACCAGGATCGGTCCGATGGCGGTGGCGCCGCCCAGATGCGTCAGAAGCTTGTAGGCGATGTTGCCGGAGCTCAGGTCCGGAAAAATCAGCACGTTCGCCGGCTCCTTCAGCGTGCTGAACGGATAGGTTGACAACAACAACTCCTCGTCGACCGCCGTATCGGCCTGCATCTCCCCATCCACGATGAGTTCGGGATGGCGCTCTCGCAAAATGGTGACCGCGTCGCTCACCTTGCGCGCGTCCGCGTGGCGCACCGATCCGAAGTTCGAGAACGAGAGCATCGCAACGCGTGGCTCGATGCCGAGCGTGCGCACCACGCGCGCGGCCGCTTCCGCGATCTGGGCAAGCTGCTCCGACGTGGGATTGATATTGACCGTCGTATCGGCGCAGAACACCACGCGCTTCTCGAACACGAGCATGTACATGCCGCTGACGAGACCGGATTTCGGGTGGGCACCGATCACCTCGAGCGCCGGCCGGATGGTTTCCGGGTAGTGCATATTGACGCCAGCGAGCAGTGCGTCCGCATCACCGCACGCGACCATGCACATGCCGAAATAATTCGAGTTGTACAGCTGGTGGTGCGCCTCTCCGAGGCTCAGTCCCTTTCGCTGCCGCCGGCGCCAAAGGTAATCCGCGTACTTGTCACGTTGCATCGACGTCGCCGGGTCCTCGATGATGACGTCGGCGAGACTTATGCTATGCCTGCGCGCGATGTCGCGAATGTCGGTCGGGTTTCCAATGAGGATGGGCTCGCCGATCCCCTCGTCCACGAGCTGGCGCGCCGCGCGAATCACTTTGGGCTCGTAGCCCTCCGTGAACACGACGCGCTTGGGATCGCGCTGCGCCCGGTTCATGAGTCCTCTCATGATCCCGCGCGCGCGTCCCAGCCTGCCTTCCAGCTGATCGCGGTATTCGTCAAGGTCGATGAACTCGCTGGTGGCTCCGCTCGCAACTGCTGCCCACGCAACGGCCGGCGCGACCCACAGCAGCACGCGCGGATCGAAGGGGAAGGGGATGAGGTAGTCGGCGCCGAACGACACCGACTGCAGCCCGTACAGTCGGGACACGCTCTCCGGGACGTCTTCCTTGGCGAGAGCCGCGAGCGCGCGAGTGGCGGCCATCTTCATCACCTCGTTCACTTCGGTCGCATGCACGTCCAGTGCGCCGCGAAAGATGAACGGGAAGCCGAGTACGTTGTTGACCTGGTTGGGATAGTCACTGCGGCCCGTGGCGATTATCGCATCCGTCCGCACCGAGCGTACCTCATCCGGAAGTATCTCCGGCATCGGATTGGCAAGCGCGAATATTATCGGACGCGGCGCCATACGTGCGACCATCTGCGCGTTCACCGCGCCGGCAACCGACAGTCCGACAAAGACGTCGGCATCGACGAGCGCGTCCGAAAGCGTTCGCGCTTCCGTCCGGTTCGCGAACCGCGCCTTGTACGGGTCCATCTCGCCAGGGCGCCCTTCGTAGATTACGCCTTCGCGGTCGCACATCAGGATATGTTCGCGCAGCACACCGAGCCGCACATAATGCTCGGCGGTGGAAATCGCAGCGGCACCGGCACCGGAGAATACCACGCGCAGCTTCGAGATGTCCTTTCCGGATACCTCGACGGCGTTGATGAGCGCTGCTCCAGAGATGATCGCGGTGCCGTGCTGATCGTCGTGGAACACCGGAATCTTCATGGTGCGGCGCAGCTTCTCTTCTATGTAGAAGCAATCCGGGGCGCGGATGTCTTCCAGATTGATGCCCCCGACCGTGGGCTCGAGCAGCTGGCAGAAGCGTATGACGTCGTCGGGGTCCTCGGATCCGACTTCAAGATCGAAGACGTCGATGTCGGCGAACTGCTTGAACAGGTTCGCCTTTCCCTCCATTACCGGCTTGCCAGCCAGGCCTCCGATGTTGCCGAGGCCGAGGACCGCGGTGCCGTTCGTGACCACGGCTACGAGGTTGCCGCGCGCCGTGTAGCGCCACGCGTCGTCCGGGTTCTTCGCGATCTCCAGGCAGGGCTCCGCGACGCCGGGCGTGTATGCCAGGGACAGGTCACGCTGGTTGTTGAGCGGTTTGGTGGGGACTACGGCAATCTTGCCGGGCCGGCCGGAACTGTGATAATCGAGGGCGTCTTGTCGTTTCATCTGGGGGTTTCAAAGATCGCATGTCGGGGGTAGCTGGCGCCACCCTGGCGGGGAATTGGCCGCCCGATGGCCGCCGGCCGTGACATCGGCGATCGCAAGGTGCCGGAATAAGCCGCTCCGAGCGTTTTTGGGACTGGTGCGTAGTAACGGTGCGGAATACGATTAGAACGGATGCTCAGGAGTGATTCGCTGACACGACGATGGTTCGGACCGGGATGGAGGCTGGCAGCGCTTCTGGCCTTTGTGGCCCAGGGCTGGCTCGCGGCTGCTCCCCTATCGGAGAGCCGTGGCTTCGGGCTGTCTGCCCACGTAGAGGCAACCGGTAACCACCGCGGGCATTTCACTCACGACGAATCATCCTGTGCGGCGTGCTCGGTGATGTCGCTCCACGTGCTGGCCACGGCTCCAACGGTGGTCTCCGTCGCCGCCGTGTCCAGCGGCATCACTCGGTCAGCCTGGGTGTCCACACCACGGGAAGCTCCCACTCCGGGCGGCGCGCGGCCGCGAGCTCCTCCCCCGATCGTCTGACCCGCCCGTAACCGGACGCATTCGGCGGTCCGGTGCGCCCGAGGCGGTGCAACGCATCGAGAGAGACAGCATGAAATTCGTCCGCTGGATTGCGGCGCTGACACTTTGTGCCAGCGCGGCCTCCGCCCAGCAGCAAGCAGTACAACCCATGCAGCAACAGATGCAGCCGTTGCACCCGTTGCACCCGCTGCAGCCGCTTCAGCCGCTTCAACCTCAGTCGCCACAGGCGGCTGACACCCTGCTGCTCACACGCGCGGCTGCGATCCAACTTGCCCTGGAGCGCAACCCTCAGCTCGAGGTAGCGCGCGAACAAATAGCTGAATACCGCGCGGTCAAAGTGCAGGCTGCCGCGATTCCGGACCCATCCGTGACGGCTTCGCTGGACCAGCAGCCCGGCATCTTCCGCTCGGCGCCGGGCGGGCAGAAGAACATCGGCGCAACGCTGTCCCTTCCGTTTCCGGACAAGATCCGGCTGCGCGGGAACGTAGCGGCCGCAGACGTGATCAACGCGCAGGCCAATTACGCCGCGCTGCAGCGCCAGATCGCGGCGCTTACGGCGGAGCAGTACGACTCACTCCTGGTCGCGATCCGTCACCGTTCCGACTACAACGAAGCGCTGCGGCTTGCCAACGACTTTCTCACACGAACGCAAGCGCGCTTCGACGCTGGAACAGCGCCCCGTCTCGATGTGATCAAGGCGCAGGTAGACGTGGCGAGTTCCACAAACGATCTGATTTCGAACGAACGCGCGATTGCAAATGCGGCGGCTGCGCTCAACCGATTGATCGGACGACGGTTGGGCGCGACGATAGTCGCAACGGACTCGCTGCTGGTGCCACCACCGTTGCCTACCGTCGACCAGCTGGAGACGCAGGCACTGGAGGCGCGGCCCGAGCTCGCGGGATTGATGGCGGAGCGGAAGGGCGCACACTCGGCGACGACTCTTGCGCGCGAGTTCTGGCTGCCGGATCTCACACTGGGTGTCTCGCGGGACGTAACCGGCAACAGCGGACCCGGCGTGTTCTCAACCGGTCTTGCATTCCCCTTGCCACTCTTCTTCTGGCAGCACACGCGAGGAGAGATAAGCCAGTCGCAGCATCGTGAGCGCGAGCTCGCGGCGTCGTATCGCGATCTGGAAGCACAGGTGGGCCAGGACGTTCGCAATGCGTACGCGGCGGCATTCACGGCGCTGCGCCAGGCCGTCTACATCAGGGATCAACTGCTTCCTTCGGCACGCGAAGCCTATCGCTCCACCGCTGCCAGCTACGCCATCGGCGGCTCTTCTGCGTTCGAGGTCATCGACGCACGCCGCACACTGCTTGCCGCGGAGAGCCAGTATACCGACGCGCTCGCGGCCGCGAACACGTCACGCTACGATCTGGAGCGCGCAGTGAGCGTTCCACTCGACACCATAGTCCCCGGAACGAATCCATGAGCATGAAGTCCATCTGCCTGATAGCCGGCCTCGCGCTCATCGCGGGTTGCAGCCCGACGGAGAAAGCAGCCGACACGAGTGCCGCTGCTTCCAGGCCCAGCGATCTAACTCTCACGCCAGCCCAGCAGGCACGGATCAATCTCGTCACGGTCGCGATGTCGCAGTACACGCCGAGTATTGCGACCACTGGCACGGTCGAATTCAACGGTGACAGATCCACGCAGGTCCTGGCGCCCGTGTCGGGCCCGGTGACGCGTCTCCTCGTCGAGCCGGGGGCGCAGGTTTCGAGCGGCGCTCCGCTGGCGCTGGTGTCGTCGCCTGATTTTGCGGCGGCGATCGGAGCGTATCGCAAGGCTGTCGCGACTGCGGCAAATCTTCAGCGGATCGCCGATCAGGACGTACAACTCTTCAAGACCGACGCAATGTCGCGCCGGGAGATGGATCAGGCACAGACCGACGCTTCCTCCGCAGTGGCCGATCGAGAGTCGGCTCTGGAGCAGATCAGGTCGCTTGGCATAAACCCCGCCGCTCTCTCCGGCGCCACTGCAGCCGGTGGGCTCACGAACGTCCCCGGTGTCATCCGCGCGCCAATCGCTGGTACGGTTGTCGAGCGCCTCATCACGCCGGGACAGCTCCTGCAGGCGGGTACTACGCCCGCCTTCACGATCGCGGATCTGTCCAGTGTCTGGGTAATGGCGAGCGTCTTCGAGTCCGACCTCGCGTCCGTCCACAAAGGTGAACCGGCGACGATAACGACGGCGGCGAGTCCCACTCCATTTGCGGCAACGGTGGACTACGTGGGAGCTCTGGTCGATTCGTCGACGCGAGCGACATCGGTGCGGCTGGTGGTTCGCAATCGCGCCGATCTCCTCAAGAGCGGCATGTACGTGAACGCCTCCATACAGGGAGATCGTCCGCGAACGGGTATTCTGGTGCCGACCGACGCGGTTCTTAGAGACGATGAAAATCTTCCATTCGTGTTTGTCGCGACCGGTGCCGGAAATGCGACGCGTTACGCGCGACGCAGCATCGTGCTCGGTTCACGGATCGGGGGGAACTACGATGTCCGTTCCGGTCTGGTCACGGGCGACAGGGTTGTCGCGCAGGGCGCTCTATTCCTTCAGTTCGCGGAGAGCCTGTGATGGCGGGCGGTCCCCACGATCCCGCGCCCTTGGCGCGCTCAGAAGGAGCACTACCTGGCGGCGTGACTCCGGAGCAGGAAATCGGCGCGACCGAAGCGCGCTCATTTGCCAACAGACTAGTAGCCGCTTCGCTGGACCAACCGATTCTGACAGGGGTGCTGGCGGTAGCGCTCATTGGAGTTGGCGCCTGGTCCTTTTCGCGACTGCCGGTCGATGCGTATCCAGACATCTCGCCGCCAATGGTCGAGATCATCACGCAGTGGCCTGGCCACGCAGCGGAAGAAGTGGAGCGGCTCATCACGGTGCCCGTCGAGGCCGGCATGAACGGCACGCCCAATCTCAAGGTGATGCGGTCGATTTCGCTGTACGGCCTTTCTGACGTGCGGATGACCTTCACCGACGCGACCGATCCATACTTCGCGCGGCAGCAAGTGTTCGAGCGCATACCGGATCTGTCACTCCCGAACGGTGTGACGCCTTCGGTTGCGCCACTGTCGTCACCATCTGGCCTGGTCTACCGGTATGTGGTTCAGAGCAGCGACCGGTCTCCGATGGAGCTCAAGACCATTCAGGATTGGATCCTGGAGAAGCAGTACAAGTCGGTGCCCGGTGTTGCGGACATGTCCTCGCTCGGCGGGCAGACCATGCAGTACCAGGTTCTGGTCGATCCCACCAAGCTCGCCGGAGCCGGCATCAGCGTCGCGACGCTTGCTGCGGCGCTGGGGGCGAATAACGATAACGCCGGCGGCGGATTCTACTCCGAGGGCGGCCAGTTCTACTACGTGCGCGGCATTGGTCGGCTTACCACACCCGAGGACATTGGAAACGTCGTCGTCACCGTGTCGCACGGTACGCCGGTGCTCGTCAAGGACATCGGACAGGTGGTGATCGGCTACGCTCCGCGACTGGGCCAGTTCGGGTTCAACGACCAGAACGATGCTGTCGAGGGCGTCATCGTGATGCGGAAGGGTGAGCAGGCCCAGACCGTATTGAAGCGCGTCGAGCAGAAGACCGCGCAGCTGAATGCGAGCATTCTGCCAAAGGACGTGAAGGTAGTTCCGTTCTATGACCGGAGCGATCTGATCCAGCTCACGACAAAGACGGTGGAGGACAATCTTCTCCGCGGCATCGTCCTGGTGATCGTCGTACTGATCTTCTTCCTCTACGACATACGGTCCGGCTTGATCGTGGCGGTATCGATACCGCTGGCATTGATGTTCGCGTTCATCTGCCTGGATGTCCGCCACATCCCGGCGAACCTGCTGTCGATCGGCGCCATCGACTTCGGAATTCTCGTTGACGGCGCCGTGGTGATGGTCGAGAACATCCACCGGCA
>JBBRBY010000083.1:0-11548 GCA_038205315.1 Gemmatimonadales bacterium
ACGGGCTGAAGAACACCGGTCTCGGCGAACTCGCGCGTGCGATACCCGGGGGCGCCGATCATTCAGCAGAGCAGCAGGTGGCGGGCCTGACGTCCGGAGGCCAGTACACGTTCTACGTCTGGGCCAAGGTCGCATCGGGCAGCCCCGGCCTGCTCACCCCGTCCGCTGCGTACACCTTTTCCTGGACCGGCTATCTCGGTGCCGGGAACGAAGGCAACCGGATCAAGCGGTACCGCTGGGAGATCATCGCCAGCGACATTGTCGAGATCGAGATGGCATTCGACTCCAAGCTCATAGCGCCGGAACTCGGATACTTCTTCACCAGCGCGATTGCATAGAGGAGCTTGCTCGATGGGTTATAAATCACTGCCGAAGTTTGACCCTTCAGCCCGATTTCTCGTTACCGCGCGCCTGCCGGTGCTTAACGGTGTCCCCATGAAACCGGGGGAGGCGATGCCGCCCGCTCCGGTGGAACCGGGAGCGGCGCGCGTATACCTGCGACTGCTGCGGCAGTTGTATGAGCTGCGGAGGATCGCCATGGTCGATCAACCCAGTGTTTCTTCCGTGAAAACCAAACCTGCCGGTACTGCCGGCAAAGGAGATTCAAAATGGCGAAGCAAGTCTTGACGATCTCTGACATCTCGCCGTCGGGGAACTTGAAAAAGGGAGTGATTCAACTCCCGATCACGGAGGCGCGAATCATCGCCTCTAACGACATCGGCGTGAAGGGCGCAACAGACGGCGGCACTGCGGCCAAGGACACGGACCCCATCCTCGAACGGACTAACGGCGCAACGGACAAGTCGTTGCGTCTGTCCTGGGCCTCTGCCTCGGTGATCGAGGTACAGATGCCTCCGGTCGCGTATCCCCCGGATCTGGACGATGCCCAGCCCATCGTCGTGAACATCCTGGCGGCCATGAAAGCCGGTTCGGTCGACGCGCCGGTCATCACCGTGTCGGCATGGGAGGGCGTGGGCGACACAAACATGGGCGGCGACACTGCTGCTCTCAGTACAGCTCTGCAGAAGCTCACGGTCTCGCTGGCCGGCACCGATGTAGGCGCCTATCCGAAGTTCTTGGCCATCGGACTCAAGCCCGGCGCGCATGCGACCGCCTCCAACGACGCTTACGTCTACGCGGTGTGGCTGGAGTACACCCGGAAAGCGTGATGTCATCTTTCTCCGCGCTTAACGCGGCGTGCCTGAACAAGTTCGGAACGCCGGTGTCCTATCAGCCCGCAGCCAGCGATCCGTTCACGGTAACAGGAATTTTCCAGAAGGAAAGCGACGAGGAGCGGATTGCGGACGGCCTCTACGCCCGCCTGTTCGTGAACCTCGCCGATTTCTCCACGGCCCTTTCGCGTGGAGACGAGGCAACCATCGGCGGTGTGACCTACACAGTCTTTCAGGTGTTGGCCGATCCCACCGGCGGCGCTTGGCTCTCACTGCGCGAAAAGAGATGAGGCTTTCATGGCTTCGGTTCGACAACCAGAACAGCAGGTACATCGATGCCATCTGTCAGTTCAAGATCAAGTCCGCGTCGGGCGCTGTCGGGGACCGCTATGCCGTGTACTTCTTTGCCTGGGGTGCGGCCGACGACGCGTCTCCCATCTTCCCGGCTGGCGTTACCGGCGTGGATGAGTCCGTCTCGGTCACGCTCGAAACCCTATCGATCCGCCAGATCGGATCGCTGTATGTGCCGGGCGCGGGCACGCTCATCAGCCCGCCGTTCTCTGTCGCGCCGGCCTTCGGCAACGTGCTTCCGCCGGTGTGGGGAGTGCTCGTCATCAACCGCTGCGGCCTGGCGCTTGATGTGTCAGACAATCTGGGCTTCTGGCGCGGCGTGCAGTTCGAGGTGGCCTGATGCGTCATCTGCTCCTGAACGCCGAGCCGCAGACGTGCTTCCCCAGCGACCGCTATGAGGCGATTCCCGATTTCGCTTCGCCGCTGGCGGGCGGCTTACATTCGCTTTGGCTGCCGAGCGGCCTCGAACCCCGAAGCTCTGGGAATGCGTTTCACCTGAACGGCAAGCGTGAAACCACCATCGGCGAGTTCTCGCCTGGCTACTACCGACGCCGTCTCCAGACGGGCGCAGCGCTCTCCGGGTTGACAATCGCGCCGGGTTCCGGCGGCAACATCTCCACACCGTTCGGACACGCGTTCGCCTACAGCAACGAGCAGGCTGGATTGTCAGTTGGCGGTCTCGGCAACTGCCCCATCTACAGCGGCGATGGAACGAACAAAGTTATCTCCGTGTGCGTGTGGTTCCGGATCAATCGCGTGAACGGCTCGGGATACCCGACCATCGTCGGCAACAGTTTTGCAAGCACCTGGTGGTTGGGGGTGCGAACCTCCACTGGTGCATACAAGGCCATCTTTCGCAACGGATCGGCACCATACGGCTCCTTCGAATGGGGGTCCTACGGAGCTGATCTTCGAAAGGTCAACTGCGTGGCCTTCCTCCTTCCCTGCGACGCAAACAAGACCGCCAGTGTGTACCACAACGGTGTTCTGGCCGTGCAGGGCACGATTGCGAATGCCAGCGCTGTCTCTGGCAACGTCGATGTCTTTGCTCTTTCCTCGGCTACGCCGGGTATGTTCGTGGAGATCTTCGGCTTCGCTTCGTGGACGCGGGCGCTCTACCCCGAGGAGATCCGCGAGTTGTCCTCGGGAACGTGGGTGCTACTCGCCAAGCAGCGGCGCTTCTGGTATGCACCCTTGATGGCGTATCGCGACGCGGAGATTGCCGGTGGCTCGACTCTGGTGGCAGTCGGAGTCCGCGGCACGCCAAGAAGCGCGATGATCGCGGGAACCGCGCGCCTTGCGGCATACCGCAGGCCGCCTGCGTCACCGGAGCGCACGATGTCAATCAGGCCAGAGACTCGTTCGTTGTCGCCGGTCTTGGAGTCGCGGATCGTCGTCGTGCGGCGTGAGCGCCGGAGCATCGAGGCATGACCTTCACGAAAGATCCAAACGCGGTCCTCGACTATACCATCGACTGGGCCCGCTGGCTCGCTGGCGATCAGATCGCGACGAGCCAGTGGATCGTACCAACCGGCCTCACGAAGATGGCCGACTCGAAGACGGTCACCACCGCAACCGTTTGGCTCTCGGGCGGCACGGCTGGCCAGTCATACACGGTCACCAATCGCATCACGACCGCGGCTGGACGGACGGAAGACCGCTCGTTCATCGCGAGAGTCGAGGAACGCTGAGCGTCCACAATGCCCGACCAAATCGGCAACATCACGATTCCGGAGATCGCGGTCTCCGGTACGTTCCCCCTCGTTGCGGACTACCCGTTCGGGAGGTCGAACCATCCGGACGTGGCGATCCACCAGTTCGGGAGCGGCAACGCCAAGATCGAGCAGCGCTTCCTGCTGGGTGCGGGAGCCAAGCGGTTCACCGTGCGGCGCGCTTTCCTGCGCGACGCTGATCGGCGCGCGCTCCGCGACTTCTGGGAGTCGAAGTACGGTCCCTACGGCGCGTTCACCTACAACGCGCCCAACGACAACGGCAATGGGACCACCGCGTACACCTGCCGGTTCGCCAACGAGCCGCTGTCGTGGGAAATGCTCGCGGACCACGCTTGCAGCCTTGGCGTTACGCTGATCGAGATCCCGGCTTCGAACCCCACCTATACGCTCTCCTCGTCGGTGACCCGGTTCCCGCCGGACGCATTGAAGGACGCTCTGCTGTCGCAGGTGCAGCAGATGATTCCGCTCATCAAGATCCAGCCCCTCCAGAGCGGGTATCCAGCCATCTATCTCTCCGACCGGCGCTGTACCATCGGGACACAGTTGTACCTGCCGCGATTGGTGGACTTCGATGGCATCTCGCAGGGCATGGGGAACGAGGCCGACGACGCCACCTTCACCTTCGGCAATGCGGACCGCGTCATGCGGGACCTGGTGAACGACGTGGACCTGTTCCGCGCGACCATCGAGTTCTCGCTCTACCACGTCGGGCAGCAGATCAAGCTCGACCTGTGGAAGGGCGACATCATCAACTGGCAGTTCGATTCCGGCGCGGAGTTCAAGATCACCGCCGCCGATGGCCTTTACGAACTGAACCTCCCTTACCCGTCGAGGAAGGTCTCGCGCTCCTGCTGGAAGGCGTTCAATATCGGGGCGTGCCCTTATGCCAGCGCTGGCGCGCTCGACTTGGTCCACTTCCCCTCTGCCGACGCCAGCAAGTGCGATAAAGGATACGACACGGCCAACGGCTGCCTGGCGCACGGCATGAAGCGCTACTACGGGGCGGTGATCGCGGAACCGCAGGGAGTGACCATCAAGGACAACTCCACCGGCGTGTTCGGCTTCGGGCGGTCAAGCATCACCAGCGTGTCGCTGGTTTCGGATTCAATTTACGATCAGGTCATTCCGGAGATCTACACCGATAGCGAAATGCCGGTGAACTGCAAGGTTGCGGCGGGCCGCGACGAAAGCGACTTCTACGAGGCGCTGGGGATCGTGGGCGAAGGACCGCTCATCTCCTACACCGCCGCGCACTACGAAGATCTGAACGGGAATCCGGTCGCGATGGGCAGCACAGGCGCCGTCTTCATCGGCAGCACGCTCGATGGCCAGGCGCAGCACGGCTGGCCGAATCAACCCACCTTTGGCATCCGCCAGGTGTTGGGCGCGGACCCCGCAGCCGATGGCGACTGGTTCTCGCTCGACCAATCCGGGAACACGACCGGCGGCGACTGGCGCAAGGTCTTCTCCGGCAACTCGACCTACAAGGACAACTACGCGGCCGGAACCGCGTTCATGGTGATCCGGCGTAGCGACACCAAGGGATTGCAACTCACCAAGCCCGGCGACCACGCGATGGTGGCCTACGTCCAGATGGGCATGAGCGGGTGGGTGTGGACCTCGCCCGGCGTGCGCGTCTTTGGCCCGCCCCTTGTGAATCCGGTTTGGATCGCGATCAACATGCTGCTGCGGGCGCGCGGCTTGCGGTTGGGCGCCACCGCCACCACGCCGCAACTCGATCTCGCGGAGACGTTCTTCGACGTGCAAGCCGCCATCGACGCGGCGGCGATCTGCGACGAGCAGGTGACCGCGCTTGTTGGTTCCGGCAGCGAGACGCAGTTCAAATTCCGAGGCGTGCTGCAGGAGGAGAAGCCCCTGCGCGACTGGCTCCAGGAAGTGCTGATGAACTGCCTGGGGTATTACACGTTCTCGTTCGGGAAACTCAAGATCGGCGTGCGCGAGAACTCTTCAACGGCGGAGGCCTTCACCATTGGGAACATCGTCTTCAATTCCCTCCAGTTGGCCCCGCTCAAGCCTTCGTTCGACCACCTCACCGCCAACTTCGCCGACCAGGATTACAAGTTCGTCAACAACTCGGTCACCGTTTACGATATCGACCGGGCCACGCTGCTGGGCGGCGCGGCGGGCCCGCTGTTCCTGAAATCGAACGTCAACCTCTCCGGCACCTGCACCAAGTCGCAGGCAGCGCGGATCATCAGCATCCGGCTACGGGAGGAGTTGGGCGGCACCAGCATCGCGGAGTGGAAGGCGGCGCGCCAGTTGGTCTTCCGGACGACGGTCCTGGCGCTCAACACTGAACCGGGGATAGTCTGCTCGATGACGCATGAGGACATGCCTGGCGGCTCGGGCGAGTTCCGGGTGGCTTCGTGGAAGCTCAACAAGGATTACTCGATTGACATTCAGGGCCGCACGACCACGGACTCCATGTACGATCTGGTCGCCGGGCCGAAGCCAGCAGACGTGGTGGCCAGTCCGGTTCCGGACGAAAACCTACAAGACACCGGAGTTCCCGGCATCGTCACCGGCACGCCCACGCTCACCGATTACGGCTCGTACGCGGTGAACAACATCGTTATCCAGCCCGACGACTCCGGCAACACGAACGTGGTGGGCGCGACCGAGATCGCGCTCGGGCTCTATTACGTCGATGAACTCACGACCGACCTTTGGGCCAGCCTCGACTCCGCGGTGGACGCGGCGACCGATCCGGCTACGCTGAACTGCACCGTCAATCCGGCCACCGCCCGTGTGTTCACTGTGGGCGACTTCGTAGTGTTCAACGACGAGGCTGCGGACCCGGAGCACGCCGGTCGCCGGTCTTATGAGTGCGCGCAGATCGTCGGCCCCGGCAACACGGGCGATGTGGTCCCGACCGGCTCGTTCCAGTTCCAGCGGGCCTATCCGGGCGTCCCTGCGGAGCAGTCGACGTTCGGCACTCTACGCTGCGCGCATCTGGCGGCTGTGAAGTTTTACAAGCTCGACCTGAAACTCTTTACGTTCGCGGTGAAAAAGGGATTCTTCCGCACGCCCGGTCTGCCGCCGCGCGTCGAGGCGACGATTCCCTCCGTGTGCGTCGTGGCGGCATTGGCCGGCGTGGCAAACCACTTCGGCTATGGGCCGTTCACCGTCTTCCCGCAGAGCCATCACAACGAGCCTTTCATGCCCGGCGACCGCACCTGCTCGGGCGGCGCTTACACGTTCCAGATCCCCGGCCCACTGGCCGCGCAGGATAACGTCGCGATCCCGTTGAAGGTACAGAACGCCGCTTCGATCCGGTGTGTCTATGCGTACCTCCAGCAAGGGACGAGCGATGGCCAGTCCGCCTACGTCGTGAAGTACTCAACCGATGGCGGCGCGACATGGAACGTGCTGGAGAAGATGGGAATCGCGCAGAGCCTCCCGACGGCGTTCAAGAACACTTGGGACTTCCTCGTAGGGCAGGGCTACGGCAAGCCGGAGACGCGCCGCCTGCCGTACGACGACTACGGGTTAGTCACCATCGCCGCCATCACCGGCAGTGGGGTCGCGCAAGCGGTGGCGACGGCTTCCTATGACGGATCGACAAGTGGCCTGGTACCCGGAGACTTCGTATTCCTGGAGTTCGGACTGGCCAGCGAGGAGCACGTGAACGTCGTTTCGGTGGACACCGTCAACCAGACTTTCACCGCCATCGTGACTATGGACCATCCGGCGGCATCGAGCATCCGGCCTTCGATCTGGCCGACTGTCGTGCTGCTCGAAGGGAACGACTTGGCGTTCGATATCAAGGCGGTGGCGTCGCCCGATCCCGGCTCCGACCTGACCGTGGTCGTGCAAACATGATGAAACGCGAACTGAAACGAGTGAGGGTCCCCATCCACAGCGTGCACTGAGTCCCTAGCTACCCTGCAACTGACACGATCATTTACAGATTGGGCTACGTCTATTTTTCGTTCATCTGAATCGGAGAGAGCTCCACGGACAAGCGCCTTCTAAGCTTCACAAGGCCTATTGTTTTTATCGTGAGAAACACGGCAACACATGCATTGATCACTAATCCAGCGTAGTCGACGATCAACAGAGGCCAACGGACGTAAGCGGCGAGTGAAAGAGCCAGAATGGCAGCCAACGTGAGCCAATAATCGCCGAGAAAGATTCCGCCCCTGTAGTACGCGAGGTAGGATTCATACTGCCAGAACCGAGAGCCGTGCATTGAGGCGGCGATTAACGGGCGCACTTTGCTCTCCAGATACTGAATGTTGTTAAGTTGCTCCCAGATTAATTGGACCCATGCTGCGCCAATGAGCTGCAAAGCAACACCAGTGCTCCAAATCAGAATGCCGTGATCAATCGAATTCCAGATTTGCGCAAGCAGGGTAAAGAATAACAAAAGGATTGGCCAGAGGGAGAACTGGAGCGTTACAAGGTAGGTGTTCCTGGTCATCAGCGCCTCGTACTCAGCAATGTGCAAGTCGAGGGAGGGGCCAGAGTCACTTCCAGAGTGGACTTCGATATCCATCGCCATCAGTTTGGGCCGTTTTCAAACGGAGTGCTTAGTATAATCGAACGCCAGCGCACATGGGGCGTCACGCCTTGACGCTGGAACTCCTTTGAAGAGAGACTGTTGCCACTTCGCCGGCTAGTACTGTGCCTTTCGAGCCGCTACACATCTTCGACCCGCGCCGCAATTTCCAGTTGCAGGGCTTCGCCGGGCGCGCCGCGACCACAACGATCCACGACGCCACCGAGACCGGTGTGTCCATCTCCGGCATCTTCCAAGCAGCTGAGGACTTCGCGGTACTGGGCTGGTGGAACGCCTACGATTACTACAACCACCTGCGCCTGAAGCACCTGCCGAGGATCGATCTCTCCGGCCTGAAACTGGAGTTCGACATCGAGTACAACCAGACGCTCGACGGTGCCATGCGCTTAGACGCGGCCAAGTTCCCGTCCGTGTCGTGGGACGCGATGACGTTCGTGACGGGTGCGGGCGACATCCACGAGGTTCGATTGCTCGATCACGCGACCGTGGCCTCCGGAAGCGAAACCGCCGCCACCGTCCTCATCAAGATCAGCGGCGACGAGAACATGGACGGCGGGATCGATTGGCTCCACCTCAACTTCCGCGATACCCGCTTCACGGTGACCAGCACGGATTGCCAGGTGGAAACTCAATTGACCGCCACCGTATTGGCGGGCGATACCAGCCTCCCGGTGCAGAGCACGGCGGGCTTCTCGGCTGCTGATGGCGTCTGGATCGAACGCACCGGCACCAACGAGGAACAGACCACCGTCGCGGGTGTGGGCATGACGTCGCTGAACGCGAGCGTGTCGATGGGGCACACGAGCGGTTCCTTCGTGACCCGGAAGACGAAGGCTTGGCACGTGGCGCAGAAGCTCGCGAACATCATCAATACGGCGGGTACTTCCGTTGCCGGCCGATTTGGCCCGGACCAGAGCAGCGTGATTCACGCACAGGCGTGGGCCAGCGGCCCGAGCACCGGCGGCATCACTCTGACATTCGCGCTGGGCACTGGGACGAATGCGCGGTACGGAAAGCTCGGGAATCTGGATCGCGTATTCGTGACCCACGGGCGGACGCTCAGCGGCGTCCCAGTGGGGAGTGGCCAGGGATTCCAGTGGAGCGCGGGCAGCGGGACCAACTTCCAATTCGCCAACGGTGACAACAACACGAAGTACCACGTCACGCTCGATTTCACGCAGACATTGCTGGACAAGCTCGGCGCGGTCGTTCCGATGAGCGACTGCCGGAAGATGTACATGGTCTTCGCGCCGCGATTCGAGAACGTCGAGCAAGACCTTCAGGACGGATGCTTTCTCACCGCCAATGTGGGCACCTCCGATACGACGTGGTCGGTGGACGACACGTCGAAACTCGGCGGAGGCCGGTACTTCATCGGTACGCCGAGCAGCGAGGAGCGCATCCAACTGCTGTCCGTGGTCTCGGGCACCCAGATCACCGTGGCGCGCGGCTTCGAAGCGTCGACGCCCGGCGCGTGGTCGGCGGGCGCACGCCTGAAGAAGCTGTCTCCACTCTCAGGCTTCAACGGCGACGTCGAGTGGGGATGCACGAACTCGAACATCACGGTCACTGGCGACGGCAGCCTGAAAGTCGGCGGCGGGTCGGATCGGATCGAGGAAGCGGACCCGCGCTGCAAATACACCGGCTCTTGGGGGGATTACAAGTACGCGGGCGGCTTCCCGTCGCAGTGGTGGAGCAAGGGACACGCGAAGCGCACCGCGCCGTCGAGCGCTCTGGACGTTCGCAAGGTCACTCTCCGGTACTCGTACCCGCGCCAGCACGATCTCCATCTTGGGACTTTCCTCAACGCCGATTGCGGCAAGGTCAGCGTCTCGGTCGATGGCGTGGCAACGACGCATGATCTCTACCTGAACGAGTACGGCGGCACCACGGCCAATCTGAAGGTACGCGGCAGTGTCGCGGCGGGCAACCACACCGTCGAGATCACCGCTCTGTTCGACAAGAACGCGGCCAGCAGCGGGTACTACTTCTATTTCGATTTCCTCTGGCCGCTCGAACCGCAGGACGTTCCGGACGCTCCGCAGATCTACACCGACGTGTCCCTCGCCATGGATTTCGACACCGATCACGGCTACAAGAAGCCTCCGGCCTGGCATCTCTGGCAACTCCAGAAGCTCGGCTTCAAGGGCCACGCCGATGTCTACATGGGCGTGTTCTGGAACAACAAGCGGCGGCGCATCAACGCGACCTACCCGTATGCCACGGTGGTGCTCTCCGGTACGCCCGTTGCGGGCGACGTCGTCTCGTTCTCGATTGGCGGAACTACGATCAATCACGCCATCGGGTACGGCGAGACGCTACAAGGGATCGTCTCCGACATGCGCGCGATCATCAACGGCCTGTTCGCCGGCGTGTGGGCCGACGATAACTTCGGATCGAGCACGACGCTCCGCATCCAATCGAAGGCTCCATTGTGGACGTACACCGGTGTCGCGGTGAGCGCGCCGAACTCGGTTACGCTCACGCTCACCAACAACCTGGGCGCGGCTGGTGCCGAGGGCGACTGGGAGATGATCGACGCCGTTTCGCCGGTGATGACCGAGGGCGCGCGGAAGTGGATTCGCGACTTGGCCACCGAATTCCAGGCTGCCGCGATCCAGGCGTCGTTCGCGTTCTCGATGGAGTGTTATATCCCTCCGGCTGCGATGCGAGCCAAGTATCTCTCCTACTCGGGAGGCGTCGTATCGCCAGGCCTGGACGTGGACCTCGGTGTTCCCTCGCACCAGATGCACTTCGGCACACGCGTCCGGACCTACCTGCGCCAAATGTACAAGGAGTGCGCCGACCAGATCGCGGCCGCGGGCCTGCCGGTGGTGCTGCAGTTCGGTGAGACGCAGTGGTGGTACTTCGACAACAAGGCGCAGGACCCGAACGGCGGCATGCCCTACTACGATCAGCAGACCATTAGCGACTTTGCCACCGCCAAGGGCCACCAGATCTGGCCGTTCCGCGCAAACACGGACGATCCGGCTGGCGACCCGGCGCACCCCGACGAATCCGCCGACTTTCTGCGCGACCGCATTTGGGCCTACTGCCAGGACGTGATCACATACGTCCGCTCATACCATCCGACAGCCGTGTTCGAGTGCCTGTGGCCTCTCGACGCGAACCAGGGTGCGCCCAAACCCAGCGCGAGGTTCCGCGCGCTCAACTTCTATGTGAACTTGCCGAGCCAATGGAAAAACTCATCGTACGGGATTAAGTACTTCCGCTGCGAGGGCTTCGACTATGACGTGTGGCAGAAGAACTCGAATCTGATGAAGCGGGCCATCACGTTTGCGACAACGGCGCTCGGCCGACCTGCTTCGGAGTGCATGTTCCTCAGTGGGCTGTACGGTCCGCCGGACCCGCCCATGGCGCAGGCGTACGGGCTGTGGCTCCCGCTGAAGCTCTACTCATTCTGCTACTGGGCCTTCGATCAGTTCTGTCTGAACTCCCGACCAGTCCCGCTCGAAATCGCGGGGCAGATGCAGGTGACCGGCGCGACGTACTACAAGCCGCTCGCCGCGCGTGCGATGGAGTCGGTGATCGCGGTGCCAGTAGGAGCGGTGGCTAGCGGCGCGCTCAATCGTTTCGAAGCGAATACGAGGAAGTGCAATGGCTAACTATCCGACCGCGATGGACGGGCCGTCCACGCTCTACTCGCCGGTCGATGCGTTCTCGACCAAGCCCCTCGAAACGACTGCGACCGGAGCCATCGGCGCGGGCGACTCCACTATAAGCGTGGC
>JBBRBY010000084.1:0-11166 GCA_038205315.1 Gemmatimonadales bacterium
TCCTGATCAAGTGGAAGCGTGGGAACCATGCGTGGAAAGCAGCGATGCCCCATCTGGCCATCCTGTTCGGCAGTCGCTTCACGGATCACGCGTGAGCATCACCCAATCGCTTCACACACAAAATTCCTGACACGTCCCGTCAGCGTAGAGCGAAGGCGACCAGCACTCGCTTCCCGTTTGCGGCCAACTACGCCCCCGGATATCGCTCCCTCCACCCGGCCCCGCCTCCATACCCCACCAACAAATCCTCCCCCACACTCGAGATCACATCCCGCACCTCGAGTCTCCCGAGCCACTCCCTCGGCAGCCCGTACTCCCCAAACTGCACCCCAAGCAGCCCCCCCGCGATCGCCCCGGTGCTATCACTATCCCCCGAGTGATTCACCGCCAGCCGCACTCCATGCTCGAAGTCATCCGCCACGAGCGCGCAGTACACGCCTATCGCTAGCGCCTCTTCTGCAACCCATCCCGCGCCGAGCGACTCGACGCGCTCCGCACTCGGCTCACCTGGCTGGCTCGCTAACTCCACCGCCTGGGTGAGCGAGACGAGCGTCTCCTCGTGCCCGCGCTCCACCACCAACCGCTCGCACGCGAGCTCCACAGCGTCGCGCAACGTCGGCTCCTTCGCGTCGCCAACCCGGTCGTACAACAACGTCGACAGTATCATCGCATACGCTCCCGCCGCGAGATATCCCGACGGATGCCCGTGAGTGATCGACGCCGCCATCGCCGCGTACGCAAACGGATCTTCACACGGAATGAGTCCGATTGGCGCGACTCGCATGACGCCGCCGCATCCCTTGCTGTTGTTCAACGGCTTCTCGATGCTCCCGCCTTCCGCTGCGCCCATCGCCGACAAGCACGTATTGCCAGGAGCCCGACTCGCCCAAAGTCGCTCGACGCCCACGAGCCACCCCGGATCTCCCGGTGGCAAATTGTTTGGCAGTTTCCCCGCTCCAGGAAACCTTCCGCGCTGCGTCAACAGCCAGCGCAGATACGCGTGCCGCATCACGTCAGGGTTCGGCATGTGCACTCCGCCCCAATAGCCTACGGGTGGCTCGCGATACGCCCAGTGCTCCATGTGACGAGTCGTCGATCGCAGAATTCCCTCAGCGGTGAACAACGTCATCTGCGTGTCGTCGGTGATCTGCGCCACGCCATCCGTGCCGCCATCGAGCTCGGTGATTCCGTCTGCGCCGTACTTCGATCGAATCTGGCCGAGCGACTGGAACTCGACCTTCCATCCAAGCGCATCACCGAGCGCGCCGCCGAGCAGGCAGCCGCGCACGCGCGTGAGCATGTGGCCAGCGTTGCTGGAGAGAAAAACCCGCTGCTCACGCTCGTCCTGCATCTCTTCTTCTTCGAGCTCCAACGGGTCCACTGCCAGCTCTGAGTCTTCATCATCCTCGGCTTCATCCGATCCGTCAGGCGACCGAGTAGCAGAATCGACTTCCGGAAGCCCGGCCGTAACCGGCTGATGCTCGACCCTCGGCCTTGCACCACCACCAAGGCGCTCCTCCCTCCGCCGCCGAGACTCGCGGTCCTTCTCCGACGTGAGCCGGAACATGATGCTCTCCGGCCACTCCTCGATCATCTCTCGCTGTTTCGCCGTCTGAGGCGACCCCTCGGGATGCCTCCGACGCTTATCCGCAGACACCGTCGCGAACAGCCTCGAGACCTCCGCCAACGCCTCCTCCCCCATCTTCCCGTGCCGCACGAGCCAGCAGCCCACCACGGTGCCGGTTCTCCCGACGCCGCCCCAGCAGTGCACGTACACGACTCGCTTCGCCGCCAAGTGTTCATCAATGGCATCGAGCACTCGGCACATCTGTTTATCATCGCAGACGTTCATGTCGGGGATCGGGAACGCATCGTATCTCAACTCAATCCCGCGGCCCTTCGCCATCTCGCGAAGCGCTGGTTCGTACGGCACCAGACGGTCCTTCGGCGCGGTGAGATCGACGATGGCGGTGACCCCCGCGTCGAGAAACGCCGAGAGCTTCGTGTTCCGGACATGAACAGAATGATACGGGGGGCTACCGGGATACTCCCCGGCGATCAACTGCGTATCGGGCACGACGTAGGAATTCTCGATTGGGCGCTGAATCGGGAGCTTGGCGGAGTTGCTGTTACGTGCGGCGTTCATGAGCCTCGAGTCGCTTGAGTGAGTGCCAGGTCGATCACCACACTCGAACTGTACATGTGGGTTCTGACTGCCCTATTGCACGAATTTGCAAACCTTCCAATGATAGGATGGGCACTTTCTCCACCTCAAAAAACACCATGACCGACCCGAAGCTCCAACGACTGCTCGATCTCCTTGCCGCCCTTCTCAATCATCAGTCCCCGTTGACCTTCACGGAGCTCGCGAAGGAGGTCCCGGCCTATCTCGTTGATGGCTCCGTCGAAGCGCAGCGGCCATCCGCCACGGTCAAGATGCAGTTCGAGCGCGACAAGCGTGAGCTACTGAAGATGGGCGTGGCGTTCGTCGTCGGCACGCGAAGCACGAACGAAGAAGCGGACGAATCCACCTACCGCCTTCCCACGCGCAACTTCTATCTCCCGTACCTCGGCATCGTCTCCGCGCGG
Organism: Gemmatimonadales bacterium; assembly: GCA_038205315.1. Lineage (GTDB taxonomy): Bacteria > Gemmatimonadota > Gemmatimonadetes > Gemmatimonadales > Gemmatimonadaceae > Fen-1247. The sequence goes on from JBBRBY010000084.1 coordinate 2,590, forward strand.
GGAGTTCGCGAACCGGCCCGCGTCGATCGCTACGGCTACCGATCGCTCGAAACGCTCGCCTTCGAAAGCGACGAGCTGCGCGCGCTCGCGGACGGCGGCAAGCGAGCGATGCAATTTGGCGATCCTCACCTCGCCGACGATGCGCAAAGCGCCTTGCGCAAGCTTGCCTTCGATCTACCGCTGGACGAGATGGGCAATGCACCCGACGGCGTCATCGTCGCGCCAAAGGATCGAGCCGACCCGAAAGTGCTCGGCGCCCTGGGTGATGCACTCGTGCGTCGCAAGCAGGTGACCTTTCAGTATCGCGGCATGAGCGCCGACCCTGCGAGCACTCGCAAGGCTGAGCCGTACGGGCTGTATTTCGTAAATGGTCACTGGTATCTCGCCGCTCGCGATATCGACAAGAACGCGATGCGCAACTTTCGCGTGAGTCGAACGACGAAGCCCAAGGCAAACGACAAGAATCCCGAGACGCCCGACTACGTCATCCCGGAGAAATTCTCACTTCGCGAATATGCCCGCGCGCGCCAATCCTGGGAGCTCGGCGACGGCGACGCGTACGATGCGGTCGTGGACTTTCGCGCACTAACGGGAGCCGGCTTAGCGGCGGCATCGCTGGGTCTTCCGGATCCGTCATCGCCAACGCGCCGACGCTTCAAGGTTCGTCGCACGGATAGCTTCGCCCGCTGGCTTCTAAGCCTCGCCGGTGAGGCCACCCCGATCGAGCCTGCCGCGCTCGTTGAGGAGTACGAGAACACGCGCCGCGATACGCGCGCGCACTATCAAATGGTGACGATCAATGCCTGAGACGGCTGCGAAGCAACTCAGCCGAGTGCTGAATCTGATTCCGCGACTCGCGGACGGCGAAGATCATCCGCTGAGTGAGCTCGCCTCCGAGCCGGAGGTGACCACCGCAGAGCAGATGGCCGACTTCCTCTCGATCTCCGAGCGATTCGATGCGCCCGCGGGCTTCGTCGACGGCGTTTCGATCTTCGTCGAAGATGGCAAGGTGAGCGTGAACGCGAGCCACTTCGAGCGACCGATGCGGTTGACGATGCCCGAGCTGTGCGCACTCGAGCTTGGACTCATGCTGCTCCGCCCGACTCGGAACGCCGCGGAGCGAGCGCCGATCGAAGGCGCGCTCGAGAAGCTCAGTAAGACGGTGAGTCGAGTGCCCGCCACCGACAGACACGAAGGAATCCGTTTCGCTGATCTTCTTCGCGCAGGCTCGGAGGATCATCTCGCCACGCTGCGGACGGCGGTGGCCGAATGTCGGAAGGTACGAATCCGCTATCGTGCGAGCCGAGCGACCGAGAGCCGGGACCGCGACATCTGTCCGCACTCGCTCGTGTTCATGGAGCAGATGTGGTACGTCTTCGCCACGAACGAGGAGGGGAACGAGCGCGTGTTCCGCCTGGATCGCATGGAGTCCGTGAGCGTTCTCAGCGAGACCTTCGAGCCCGATCCCGCGATCGTCGCGCGCGCGCACGCGGAAGGGCGGGCGTTCGTCTTCAATGCAACGAAGAAGATGACCGTGTACTACTCGCCGAAAGTCGCGCGCTGGGTGGCGGAGCGGGAAGGGAAGAAGCTCGCCGCTGACGGTAGCCTCACGATGGAGCACGCCGTCGCCGACGAAGGGTGGGCGATTCGTCACGTGCTGCAGTACGGAAAAGAGGCGGTGATCCTCGAACCCGAGGAGCTGCGAAGGAAGATGGCCGAGACGTTGGGCGGAGCATAACGAGATGCTGGGAGCGATTGCGGGCGACGTAATAGGGTCCGTCTACGAGCACCACGTGCTCAAGTCGACGGACTTTCCATTGTTCGCGGAGAGATGCCGCTTCACCGATGACACGGTTCTCACGGTTGCGACGGCGCATGCTATTCTGACGGGAACACCGTACGGTGATGCATATCATGCCTATGGCAATCGCTACCCGCGCAGAGGATTTGGAGGTTCGTTCAAGGGATGGCTTGCGAGTCCGACCCCTGAGCCCTACAACAGCTGGGGCAACGGCTCGGCGATGCGCGTGAGCCCCGTCGGCATCGCGGCTCTGTCGGCGGACGACGCGATGCGCGAGGCCGAGCGCTCGGCGATGCCGACGCACAATCACGCCGAGGGAGTACGGGGAGCGCGGGCGGTCGCGCTCGCGGTATTCCTCGCCCGAGCGGGCGTGTCGAAGTCGGTGATTCGCCAGGAAGTGTCGACACAGGTTGGCTACGATCTTTCGAGTTCGCTTGCCGACATTCGGCCGGCGTATCACTTCGAGTCGTCGTGTCAGCGCTCGGTGCCCGAGGCGCTCATTGCCTTCCTCGAAGCCGAGAGCGTAGAGGATGCGATTCGCCTCGCGATCTCGCTTGGCGGTGATGCCGACACGCAGGCGGCGATCGCAGGTGCGGTGGCGGAAGCGTTCTGGGGCGAAGTCCCCGCTGCGATCGTGAGCGAGACTCGTCGTCGACTTCCTGATGAATTCCTCGTGACTCTCGACGAGTTCAATCGGAAGTATCCGCCGAAGAGCAGTGCGCGCACGTGATGCGTCGACAATAGGGCTGTCAGAGGGGTGGGTGATATTCAGTCATAGGTAATTGGATCTGAAACCCTCTCTCTCAGGAGAATTCCCCGTGGCGCGAGACGAGATCAAGACGTCCGGCGGTCACCTGCTCGGCTACACCAAGGCGGACGGCAATGGCCGTAAGGTCGTGTACAACTCCGGGGGCCAGCCCCTGGGCTACTACGATCCGGCCTCGAACACCACGCGCTCGATGGGCGGGCAGATTCTGCGCCGCGGCGACACGACCGCAGCGATTCTCCTGGATCGCGAGTAGGCAAGCGATGCGCGATCCCATCTGCCGACACTTTGGCGCCGTCAGCGGTTCCCCGATGACCAACCCTGCTACACGCGTGGAGGTGCGACCCGTATGAGTGTGCTCGTCGAAGCGCTGAGCCTTATCGTTCCCCGGATCGTGCTGGATGTGAGCTACCCCGGTGGAACTGACGCCTTCATGAACAAGATGTGCGAGCCTGACCAGCCTTGCCGGCGTATCTGCGCGGACGATGAGTTGGTGAGCGTCAGCTTTTTCCGTGCCGAAGGAGTGTGCTCGTTGGCGAGCAAACTTGGCGAGCTCGGAATAGTCTCTGTCGACGATGAGCAATTCCAGGAGTTCGCAGTCGTCGACCAGGCGTCCGGCCCCACGTTGCCCTGCGACTGGCTCGAGTGGAGCAAACACGAAGAAGGCTACACCTACTGCTGGAAGAAAGGGTCGGATCCAAGTCCTATGCATACGCCCGCCGACTGGACGGCGGAGCAATCGCGGGCGCTGGTTTGGTGCGACACCCGCGACGAACCCGGTCGGTGCCTCCAGCTGTCCGACAAAGATGGCCTCGAGATCTGGCTCGACTTTCAGACCGGGGAGATCGTTGAAGGGCTTCCGCATCGTGAGGACGGCGCGGGCAAGGAGCCCGCCCAAAAGGACGTCAACGAGTTCGGGCTCACGGCGGAAGAAGACAAGGAGCTCGAGGAGGAGATCGACCGAATCATGAACGAGGACGCACTATTCCCGATCGTCCGTTCGGCGCTCGATGCGCGCAAGCGCAAGTATCAGGACATCGGCAACTCGAGTCTCCACTCGATATGGGAAGGCAAGAAGGGCTCGTACGCGATGGTTCTCCGCACTGACGCGAAGTACGATTTTGTCGGCATCGTGGCGAGATACGGAACGAACGTCCCTGAGTATCGCCGTGGGGCAGTTGCAGAAGCGACGGCGCGCGCGAATATGCGGATGAGTTTGGGGAACTTCGAGCTCGATTTCGACGATGGGGAGCTGAAATACCGGGCGGGGATGGACGTAGAGGGCGGGGTGCTCAGCGAGACGATGGTGCACAACATGATCGGCGCGGCGATTGGGGCGTTGGAGCGCTACCACGAGGCGTTCATGCTGGTGGCGTTTGGTCGGGCGGATCCGAAAACGGCGCTGGGAAATGCAACGTGAGACGATTCTAACTATCTCAATGCACATATCGCCTACGCGCCGCGCCAACGCGGGAGTAGCGGGCGCCAATTGAGGGCTGGGCCGTTGCTATTTTTCTAGCGAGCTGTAGCTTGCGCTTGGGAGCTCATTTCCAGGCGAGGCGCTCCGTGACGCTCGTGCTCTCCGCGGCGGATCAAAAGCAGTTGGTGACGACGCTCGAGACGCTGCTGTCGCCTCTCGCGAGCTCCAGCCCGGTCGCGTGGTTTGACGACGTCATGCGGGAGATGCAAACGCTCTGTCACGGCGACAGCGCGCTTCTCTGCGCGCAGCATGAAGACGCGGGCCATCATTACAGCAGGAATGCGTCCGCACTTGCTGAAGCGCTGGATCTTCAGTCCGGCTTTCGGAGCGGCGAGTTTCACTTCAACGATCCGCATCTGGACTCGGGGATGGTGCTGCGCCGCCGCCGAAGCGTCGCGGCGTTCACCTCGCACATGATGGACAAGCTGACAGGGGGCACGTACTTCGGCTCCGAGTTCTACAACGACGTCGCCGTTCCTTTCGGTGCGATCACGACGCTGGGATTGGGAGTGCGCGCGCGCACCGGCGAAGCGATCCTGGGAATCAACAGCGTACAATCGGCGTTCGACCCACTCGGCGAGGATACGCTCGGCCTTCTCTCGCTCGTGCTCCCTGCGTTTCGCGCCGGATTCGAGACATTGAGCCGTCTCGAGTTCGCCCGGCAATCGTTCGCGTCGATGCTCGACACGATTTCGGATGGCACGCTGATCTTCTCGCTGCCGGACGTGCATGAGCTCTACCGGAACGAGGCGCTTCGAACGACGCTCGCGGGAGATCCGGAGCGCACAGGGATCGAGCAGCGACTGCTGCGACTCGCGCGTGGAATGTCGTCACTCGGCGAGAGCGGCACACGCTCGCGCCCCGGCACGGTGCCAATGCTCGATGAGATTCGAACGGCTCGTGCCGTTTACGTGCTGCGCGTGAGTCGACTCGCACCCGGAACTTTCTCGCGCGACGGGGCGGCACTGGTCGCCGTGGAGACTCCGTCACCCGTGCTGCCGAGCGTCGCGACGCTGCGCGCGAGATTCGACTTGACGGCGCGCGAGGCGGAGGTGGCGATCGAGATCGCACGTGGTGCGAGCGACCTTGCGCTGGCGCGCGAGCTGGGGATCAGCCCACATACAGTGCGACATCACGTGGAGCGGGTGTTCGAGAAGCTCGGGGTGCATTCGCGGAAGGCGCTCGCGCTGCATCTCGCGACGAGGGGAGGAGATCGATGATGCGAGCTATTCACGCGCGACGCCTGGCTGGTCGCCAATTGGTCTTCGCGCTCGCGCTGTGTGCGGGGCACGACGTTGGCGCGCAGACGACCGATTCAAGTGCGCACGCGCCGAGCTATCCGGCAGTCGTGAACGATTCACTGAATCTGGACTGGCACGCGCTCAATGGAGTGTCGGAATATTACGAGTATCAGTCGGGGACGTACTCCAAGCAGCAGGTCCAGGTTGATTTCTCTTTCGCGATTTCTTCCACCGGTGACTCGTTGTTGGAGCAAGTGCATCACACCGTGCAATTCCGAACGAACGGATTGCGAATCTTTCAGAACGCGCACGAACAAGTGCACATCGTCGACAGTACCGTACTCACGCTCAAGGGTGCGCTGGTGCAACGTGCCGAACAGTTCGAGACTCGGTCGGCTGTTGAGGGATCCGCCGCGCCCTACACGTACGCGCTGATCCTCGCGAACGACAGCGCGGTGGTCCATAGTGGTGCGTGGGTGCTCGGAAGCAAGGTCCCGCACGGAGCGATCCTCCAGAGCGGATTGACAGGCGCGATTGCGGCGCTGCCAGACTCGCTACGGGATTCCGTCACCATCTGGTTGGTGCGATCGGATAGCGCAGGAATTTCCGTGCACTGGGTAACCTTGAAATTCGGGAAGACAGTAGACGCCGGCGTACCGATTGCCGACGACGGAGCTCGCTGCGATCACGGTACGAAGACGCACACGGTGCAGATGAAGGCGGTGAAGGTCAAGGCCACGAATCGATACGGTACGACAGAGTACGAGGTGTTGGCGAGGCAGCCTCACTTTCTGATTCAGTCCCAGTTGAAGTGCATCACGATTCCGGGGGTGAGCTGAGCGTTGGCGACAACGGTCAGATGGAATCTGGACCTGAGGCCGCGTGGGCGCATTGCTGAAGCGCGATCGCAGCGCTTGCATCAGATGTCGAAGACGACTACTCCGTTCCTCTCGGCAAACGCGATGCGGCATCGATGTCGGAGTGATCGCCCGCAAGGATCTCGAGAATGTTCGGCCAATAGCGATCGAACATCGCGACGCCGATGTACGCGATGCTTGCGACCATCGTCGGATCCGGAGTCGTGTCGCCCAGCGGGATTCCGGCGCGAAAGCGGAAAAGACCGTCGAAGTCGATCTCGAATGCGCCAAGCTTCAAATTGAAATTGACGCGTGTGATGAAGTCCAACACGTGGCGTAGCGCCGCGACCGGAATGAACATGGGCGCGCAGACGGCGCAGGTGATGACCTTCGTCTCGTCCTGCGTCTGGTAGAAGCAGTGATAGGTCGCAAGGCGTCCGACGATGTCCACTATGCACTGCGACGGAGAGCCCTCGATGGACCGGAATCCGGCATCGACGAGGATAGCGCGTAGACGAAGACTGAGCGGCGTGCTCGTGTCGTCCGTATTAGAACACTCGCCCCATCGGTCATCGCCGTTCGGACCGCGAGACTGCACGGTTTTCGATTGCGCGGTCGTAGTGACGCGGCTGATGGCACCCGTGCGAAGATCCAGATAGCTGCGCGCACCGTTTTCGGATGCGACCAGGAGCATGTCATCGGCAAGGTCGCCCACTACTCGGCACTTGGCACCGCGCGAGCGGTGGCGCGCCCACGCCGGCGGACCCGCCACCGCGCCGACGTCCGCGGCGGGGTTCCAACCGTAAGTGAATCCGTCTTCGTGCCGGTGCCACACGAGCCACTGGTATCCGGGGTAGTTGTCCTGGTACTCGTCGACGAGTGTGAAGTCGACGGCCTCGCGCACACTGTCCTCGATGCCGCGAAGGCCGACGAATCGAAGGAGCTCGATGGCGGGTGACGCGTGATCGGCGGCGTCGAAGCTGATGTTCAGCAGGTGCGGGTCGTCGCCGCAGGCGAAGCGCGGAGGAGGGGTGAGCTCGAGTGCGGCGCGAAGGAAAGCGGCGCCGCCGCCGGGGTAGAGGGCATCGAAGCGCATGCGACGGACGACGAGTGTGACGCCTTCGATGAGGACGGACATTGCGGGGACCTCCACCGGGTGACGATGCACGAGCGGCGAGGTTCATGCGCCGTCGTGGGATGGAGGGTGGGGTGGGGGTCTGACAGTCGGGGCGCTGGGTGGAATCGAGGGGATCGATTCGTTACAGCTCCTTGCGCCGCGCCCGCGTTACTTCGACTTCAGCTGCGCATCGTTGGCGACGAGGAACGCGCGAATTTCGTCGGACATGTCGAGCAGGCGGGTCCACTGCTCCTTGTAGAGCGTGACGGGGAATCGGCCGAGGCCGTAGATGGAGAGGCCGCCCTTCTCGCTCACCTTCATCGAGATGCCTTTGGCGGCTCCTTGCTTGAGGGCGGCGTTTTCTTGCTGGAGGCGAAGGAACTCGGCGCGGAGTTCTTCGTCGGGCATGGGAGTCACGAATGGATAGGAAGGTTGGATGAAGAGAGGGCCCGGAGGCAACTTCGCCTTCGGGCCTTCGATACTCCAGTAGTTGGCATCACGACGCGAAACAGAATGAGTCGGTGGACGAGTCGCCGCCCTGCAGTCGCACCTGGTGCGAGCGGTGGCCGGGAAATTCCACGAAGAACTTCGGATCGATGCGAAGTCCACCGCCATCCAACACATCGGTCTTTGCCATCTTTCCCGGGATGCCGTCGGGATAGAACTGCGTGTCCCAGCTGCTGTAGAGCGAATTGGTGACGTAGACGTGCTTTCCGTCGCGACTCACCTCGATCATTTGCGGACCGCCTTCCCACGCGGCACCCGAGGGATGCGTGGCGCGGTGGAGGATGCCGCCCAGCTTCACGGTGCCCGTGCGGGTGCCGTGCTCATGGGGCGGTGCTCCTTCGTCGGGAATTCGGCTGACGAGCCGAGTCTCGGTCGCAGCAAGGAACGTGCGGACGTGGGTACGCGATCGACGGGGAGATAAGAAGAGGCCCAAAGGCAGTGCATGCCTTTGGGCCTCATCGCCTTGAGAGCCGGCGTCGATGGGCCTAGTGACGATAAGCCAGGCCGATTCCGAACTGGAAGATGTTTGCATTCGCCGTCACCCCAGTATCGGCACCGTTGAAAGTCGCCTTGCCACTCAGCTGGCGCAGGTAGCCGGCAAATCGTACGACGACGAAGCTGCCGCCGCTCTCAGCCCAGTCGTAGCCGGCTCCGACCGAAAGTGCCAAGAAGTGGCTCCGCTTCTCTGTACAGCTAGACGCAGTCGGGTAACTGGATGGGTGAGCGGGGTTATGCCGCAGCCCGAAGTGGCAACGGGGTGAAATAGGCTTCATCCGGGGTGCGGTCGGCAAGACTCGAGTGGGGTCGT
>JBBRBY010000085.1:0-11119 GCA_038205315.1 Gemmatimonadales bacterium
CGCCGTCCGGTCTGCATGTCGAGAAAGTGGTAGTAGAACCCTTTGTAGCCGGTCGCGTCCGGCTCGGTTCCCTGCGGGCTGTTCCAGAAAAACCGCACTGTCGTCAGCGTGAGCGCGACGGCTTCCGCACGCGACCAGAATCCACGCTCGACGCCTACCGGATACGCCGCCAGCGCAAAGCCCACGACCGCAATGCTGGCCGGGGCGCCGTCTTCTGTCCGGTCGAGTACCAGTCCATTCGCGGGGTTCGCCTGGTCCAGGAGGTATGCAAACGTATCCCGCTGGATGCCCTCCAGCATGTCATCGTTGAGAGATGGCCGGATCATGCGGCGCCCTCCTCCTCTGATGACTCCGGCGCGAATTCCACCGTGATGCCCACGACGGCGTGCGGCGGCAGGGGGACATCAAGCGTGGTTTTCGATTCTATCAGGCTATCAGAACTGGCAACGTTGCCGCGTTGCACAACTCGTCCAGAGGCGATTCCGACGGCGGCAAGAAACGCTCCTGTAATCGAGTAAGCGGCGGTCATCTGAAGTGCGAAGAGCAGGCCCCCAAGCCCCGCTCCTGCGGCTTGACCCAAACTGTCGGCGGCATTTCTCAAACCGAGTGCTGCCCCGGTTTGTTGCTTCTGCCCTTTGGACGCAAGCGCAGTAAGGTTGGGCGTGATCAGCGCCATGCCAAGAGCCAGTAGTCCAACAATGGTTAAGACCAATGTCGTCCGGCGCGCAGGCAGCAGAATCGCCAGAGCGAGCCCCATCAGGACAAACCCCACTGCAATCTGGTAGCCCGCCCTCATCCTCGGCGCGAGATAACCGACAGCGCCACCCTGAAATACAGCCATCACTAAAGCGCAGATGGTGAAAATAGCGCCGACCCTTGCAGGTCCGTACCCCAACATCTCCCGTGCGTGGAGCGCGAAGGTCGCCTCGAACATCGCCAACCCGAATTGCGCAGCCAGCGCAAGGGCCAGAAGCGGCCAGAGCTGAATACCCAGGTCACGCCAACTCTCGGCGGACTGCTTCCCAGGAGTGAACCCGCTGGCGGAGGGCAGGGTTTCGGGCAGCCACAGAATGACCACCGGAAGCGTGAGTGCAGCCGAGAGCGCCGCCGCAAAGAACGGAAGCGAGAACGCAGGGATGATCAACCGATCAGGTCCCATGCCGAGTTGCAGGTCGCTGCCAGCCAGCAAACCGCCAAGGGCCGGACCAAGCATGACGCCCAGGTTTACCGCGGTGCCTTCCCAAGCCATGCCTCGGCTTCGGTCGTCCTCGGATGTCAAGTCGGCCACGTAAGCCGATACCGCGGGGAACATTGCCGCAGAGAGGATGCCGCCAATGATCCGCGCGCCGTAAAACAACCAAAGGGAGTTCGCCAATCCGAACAGCGTCTGCGCGATCGCAAAACCCGCGATCCCAATCAGCACCAACGGCTTCCGTCCAATGCGGTCCGACCAGCGCCCCCAGAGCGGAGCGAAGAGAAACTGCATCAGCGCATAGAGTCCGGTCAGCAGCCCCACGTGCACCGCTGCTACCCTCGCGGATGCCCCACCCTCTACCGCGAGACGCTCGGTATAAAATGCAAATACCGGCAGCGTAATGCCGAAGCCGATCATGACAAGGAACAAACAGAAGAACAGCACCAGGAGATGTTTTGACATGTTATGTATCCGCGGGTGTCTCTGGCTCCACCGCGAGAGGGTCACTGACGATTGCCTGCGCTTGCTCCAGGATGCGGCGCAAATGATCCGCTCCCTGGAAGCTCTCCGCATAAGTCTTGTATATGTCTTCGAGGCCCGAAGGCCGCGCAGCAAACTTCACGCTTGAAACGCCGTGTCGGGAACGCATGAATATTCCACCCCGGTGCGGATGCGACGACGGAATCGTCGCTCACCCTGGGCGTGTGCCACGCGAAAATGTTCGTGAATGCCTTCGGTCACGTCGGTCACCTGCGCGCACAGCGACTCGGGCAGGCGAACCAGCAATCACAGCGGCTCATCGAGCGGATGCTTCCGGGCGCAGGCGAGAATGTAACTCTCCGCGCTGCGACCCAGCGCTCTTTTCGGAAACGGCGAGGGATCCAGCGGCTCGAACAACTGGGCCAAACTGCGAATGCGGATCTCGACGGTGACCATGATCTATGGGATTGTGCTCAGATCGCGACGGTCGCCGCTTTCTAGCCGCGCAGCACATCGGCCTTGGCGCTGGCCCTGGCTGCGTTTTTGGCCATCACAGATGCTTCACAGACGGTGTGAGTCCGACATAGATGTAGCCCCACACGATGGCTTTGCGCATGGTCGAGTGAATGCTTTCCTTCCTGTCGATATACGGGATAAGAATCAACCCGATCAGAATCACGATCGGTGCAACGACCAGTGCAATGATGCCGAACCAATCTTCCAGAACATAAAGTCCCAGAAATGCCTGGGCTGCTTGCGTATCCTCCTCATGCCCGGCCTGATGATGCGTTGTGTCGGTGGTCGCCTCCTGCATCATCGCACTGCTCACCTTTTCCGGTTTCGGGCCCTTCTCGTCGCCCTGACCGGAGGCATTTGTCGACAATACAACCAACGACGTGATCAACACGATTCCATATTTCATTTTTGTGTTCCATCCCGTGGCGGCGCAATCGGGCGCCAGTGGTGCCCGCAGCGGCCCACCAGCGCGTTCGCCTCGGCGGGCCCGTCGCTTCCCGCTGCATAATTCGGGAACTCCGTCGCAGGCAGTTGCGCCAACGCCTCCTCGATCGGCGTGATGATACGCCACTCTGCGTCCACCTCATCGCTCCGGGTGAAGCGCGTCGAGTCCCCTTGCATCACGTCCAGCAGAAGCGTCGCGTATGCGCTCGGCAACTTTCCGTCGAAGCTTTCCGCATATGAGAAGTCCGCCTCGACACCGATGGACCGCAACTCGTCGCCCGGGCGCTTCGCCGCGAACGCGATGCTGATCCCTTCGTCAGGCTGGATCCGCAGCGTAATCTGGTTCGGTTCCACGTCTTTCTCAGGCGCTCGGGAAAAGAGCGCCTGCGGCGTTCGCTTGAAGCGCACCACCACCTCACTTCGCTGGCTCGACAGGCGCTTGCCCGTGCGGACAAAAAATGGCACGCCCTCCCAGCGCCAATTGTCGATCCGGAAATCGATGGCGGCGTAAGTCTCCGTATCGGAGTGCGCGTTGACACCCGGCTCGTCCCGATATCCAGGCACCGGCTTGCCGGCAACGGTTCCCACGCCGTATTGCCCGAGAACCGTCCGCTGCTTCACCTCATCAACGGTCATCGGGTGCATCGCGCTGAGGAGTTGCACCTTCTGATCACGAAGCGCATCAGCATCGAGCGAGACTGGCGGCTCCATCGCGATGAGCGTCAGCAACTGCAGCAGATGGTTCGTAACCATGTCCCGCAGCGCGCCGGTTTGCTCGTAGAATGCGGCCCGTGATTCCACCCCAAGGGACTCCGCGGCAGTGATTTCCACATAGTCGATATAGTTCCGGTTCCAGACCGGCTCGAGCATCGAGTTCCCGAAGCGAAAGACGAGGACGTTCTGAACCGTCTCCTTCCCCAGGTAGTGGTCGATCCGGAAGATCGCCTCCTCGGCGAACACGTCGCTCACCACGCGGTTCAGTTCCTGCCCGGACTTGAGGTCGCGCCCGAACGGCTTCTCGATCACTATGCGCGCCCAGCCCGCGTCGTTCTTCGCCAACCCTGCCGCGCCGAGTCCCTCGATGATCGGCCTTGCGAGTGCGGACGGGGTAGCGATGTAGAAGAGTCGGTTCGCGTTCCCGCCCGCCCGCCGACGCGCATCGAGGTCGGCGGCGAGACGCGGGTAGAACTCAGCATCGTTCGGATCACCCGTGATGTAATGGAGACGCTGCTCGAAGCCCCGCCACCGCGGGTCGTTCATGTCAATCGCATCCTTCGATTCCGCAAGGGTCTCACGCAACCGGCCACGGAACTGCTCGTCGGTGAGAGGCGTGCGCCCGGTGCCGATGATCTCACAGCGGATGCTCATGCCGCCAAGACACTGAAGCTCATATAGCGCGGGAATGAGCTTCCGCCGGGTGAGATCGCCGGTCGCCCCGAAGATGACCAGCGTGCACGCTTCGGCCTCGCTGAGCGGTGGCCGGCTGATCTTCTCCCGTGGCAATGCTCGCACCGGCGTCGTCATGGTTTGACCCCGGTTGCAGCAGCCGCGATCAACGCCTGCCAGTCGGTATGCACGAATCCCGCGTCCGGCCGATCGATGCGCTGGTACGTGTGCGCGCCGAAATAGTCGCGCTGAGCCTGCGTCAGGTTCTGCGGCAGCACGGCCGTCCGGTAGCTGTCGAAATACGCGAGAGAGGCCGACAGCGCGGGTACTGGGATGCCGTGAGCCACCGCCATCTGCACGGTACTCCGAAGTCCACCCTCTGCCTCCAGCATGCGCGGCCGAATGTCGGCGTCGAGCAGCAGGTTCGGCAGGGCGCCGTCGCGCGCGTAGGCCTGCATGATGGTGCTGAGCAGGCGCGCGCGAATGATGCACCCGCCAGTCCAGATGCGCGCGATCTCGCGGAGGTCGACATTCCAGCGGTACTCGATCGATCCGGCGCGCAGCAGCGCCATGCCTTGCGCGTATGCGCAGAGCGTCGCCGCGGCGAGAGCGTCCCCGATTGCGACCGTGAGCTCGCGCGTGTCGTCCGCGGCACGGGGCGTCGTGGCACTCTTGAGCTGCTCGCTGGCCCGCACGCGCTCATCCTTCATGCTGGAGAGGATGCGGGCGTCGATGGCGGCGGCGATCGTCGGAATCGGGACGCCAACATCGAGCGCAACCTGGGCTGTCCATTTGCCCGTGCCCTTTTGACCGGCCTTGTCGAGGATCATCTCGACCAGCGGGTGGCCGGTCTCGGGGTCGCGGGCGGAGAGGACCTGTGCCGTGAGCTCGATCAGGTACGACTCCATTGGCCCGCGGTTCCACTCGGCGAACCGGTCTGCTGTCTCGGCCGCCGAGAGCCCTAGCGCGCGCCTCAGGAGGTCGTACGCTTCGGCGATTAACTGCATGACGCCATACTCGATGCCGTTGTGAACCATCTTCGCGAAGTGGCCGGCGCCGTCCGGACCGACGTAGGTCACACTCGGTCCTGAATCGGTCTTCGCGGCGATCGCCTCGAGGATCGGCAGAAGGTGGTCGTAGGCTGAGCGGGTGCCACCCGGCATCAAGGAAGGGCCGTACCGTGCGCCCTCTTCGCCGCCGGAGACGCCCATGCCGACGAAGCGTACGCCGCGTTCGCGCATCGCCGCCTCGCGCCGCTGCGTGTCGGCGAAGAAGGAGTTGCCGCCATCGATCACCACGTCGTCCGCTGAGAGAAGGGGCAAGAGCTTCTCCAGTATCTCGTCCACCGGAGCACCTGCTTTGATCATCAGCAGGATGCGGCGTGGTCGTGCGAGCGCGGCCGCGAATTCCTCCAGGGTCTTTGTGCCTATCCATTTGCGGTCCGCGCTCTGAATCAGGCTCTCAACCTTCGCTTCGGTGCGATCCCAGAGCGCCACGCTGAACCCGTGGTCTGTCACGTTAAGCGCGAGGTTCTCGCCCATCACGCCGAGGCCGACCACGCCCAGATCCGCACCTGCCGTGGGATCCATCGTCGAAGTCATAGCGTACTACCGGCTGGTTGCACTGCGGCTGACGGTGTCTCCGGCACCATGTCAGAACTGCTGGCCGCGACCCGAGCCTGCGTGAAGACGTCCACCCACTGCCGGTAGCGGCGCGCGACTTCCGCCACCGCGGCCTCACGGGAGATCTTCTCGTCGCGCAGGGCAACCAGCGGCTCCCAGAACGTTGTTCGTCCCACGGCGAAGCCGATGAACCCCGGGACGGCTGCTGCCGTCGTGAGCCAGGCCCGGACGTGCGGCTCGCTCTCCCCGCGGCCCAGGACGATGCAGCCCACGTCGTGTCGGCCATCGCGTCGGGCCGTCTCCACGATACGGGCGCCATCTTCCCATCGGTCGAGGCCCTCGACCTTCCACACGTCCGGCTCCACCCCGGCGTCCTGGAGTTCGCGGATGGCTCGGACCATGAGCGGGGGCCGGAGTGTCCGGTCGTAGGCCTGTGTGTCCCCGCCGAGGGCTTGCAGTTCGATGGGCGTCGCGGGAACCAACAGCTCGAACATGTACTTCGACGGGCTGTTCTCGAGGTACTCGGACAGACGGCGGAGCCGTGCGGCCTGACGCTGATTAACGGCAGCGTCGCCGTCGGGATTGTATCGCACCAGCACCTTGGCAAACGTCGGCGCGAATGCCTCGATGTGCCGCCCGAACGCGTCGCCGAACTCGAAGTCGAACTCCTCTTGCCCGCTCTTCTCCACCGACGCGCTGGTGATGTAGCCGCTGACGCTCGCGTCGCGCAGGACGGCAGTCCCGAACTGCTCGTCCACGAGGAGGCCGGCATACTCCTTCGGAACCCCACCTGCCACAGCCGCCACGAAACCGTCGTAGATGACTCGTTTAGCAGCGACGATCCGCGCGGTTTGCTCAACTCCAAGAGTCCCGCTCCACCCGAACATCCCCCGCTCGAACGACGCCCGGTGGTCGAACGGAAGAATGTAGAGCGGCGTCGTGTAGCCACGTGTTAGCGACGGCATGGGGCGATCGTCCCGCGGGCTAACGGCCCGAGACGGCTCGTGCTCGCCTGACATCCTCGCGCCTTCGACAAGTTGCTTCCAGTGGCCCCATCTCGGAATGAACATCGGGACCCGCCGTTGATAGGCACGGTAGGCCTCCCCGAACGCCGTGAGCATCCGCCGCTCCTCGGAGCGGGCGAGCAGGACATAGGCCATGACGATGAGTGGAAACAACCCGACCGAGAAGACAGTCGGCCAATGCACGATCCCCTCGCCAAAGAGCCCGACGAAGAGCCCCGTGTACTGGGGATGCCTCACCAGCCCATACAACCCGCCAGTTGCCAGCCGCTTGTCCTTGTGCGCACGGTAGAGCTCGCGCCAGCCCTGCATGAACAGCCCGATGCCCACGAACAACAGTCCGTAGCCAAGCACCATCGAAATCATCATGCCGGTCTCGCCCACTCCGAACAGCGTGGACCAGAGATTGGCGTTGAGATTCTTGCGGTCCAGTCCGAAAAACCGCACGAGCAGATAGATCGTGAGCGGGAAGCCATACATTTCCGCGTACAGGGCGATGATGAAAGCCTGAACGAGCCCCGCGCTTGCCCACTCACGCCAGGTCTTTGGCGCCAGGTAGCGGTAAACCACCCATGACGCCACCACGATCATGATCAGCGCGAGGGCCCAGACCCCAGAATGCGCGACCGGTTCTTTCATAGTTGAGGCTCCTTTATCACGTCTCGAGCCTGAGGCGCACTAAGTCGGGTCATCGTCCTCCCGTAGGATGCCCCGTGGTGTCGCCGCGAGGAGCACGCCTAGTCCGGCGAGCGTCCCGAACAGCGCGACCATCCCGATCTTCTGGCCGCCCGATCGCTCACGGGGAGCCACTTCGGAACCGGCTTGACCCGGGGCTAACCTGCCAGACGGGCTCCCTTCGGTCGACGGGTCATGGATTGCCGCGCTAGCCGCCCCGGCAGGTTGGGCCGAAAGCGCTGACAATGTCAGCGCCGTGAGGAGTGCGGCCAGCCGAATCGTTTGCGTCATATCGTGCGCCTATGTTCCTATTGCAGGTGAGTGGCCGTTGGAGAAAGAGCTACGCTGATCGAGAGCCCAATGATCGCCAGCAGCAGCAGCGTGCCAATTGCCAGGACTACCGGCCGGCTCCGCAGGCCGCGCAGCGGCGTACGATCGAGAAATGGCAGGAGCGCCAGAAGACCGAAGAGCCCCGCGGCCGAGTAGAGTATGCCTGGTACGCCGAACCAGTCCTCGAACGCATACATCCAGTAAAACACGAACGAGGGTTTGGTTACCTCGATTGCCGGGTTCGGGACCGGTCCAATCCCCCGCGGAAACAGCACACCCAGGATTCCGGCCACTGCGAGGAGCACGAGGCCGTAGCCGACCATTAGTCGAAGGTGGGTGGGGTAGTGGCCCGTCAGCTTTTCCTTGGGCAGTTGCCCCCCCGGCGCCTCGCCAGCGTCGGCTTGCGCCGTCGTCGGCGAGATGCCGTGGAACTTGATCAGTAGAACGTGCACCAGAATGAATACCAGCAGGATCAGGGGCACGATGCTGACGTGCACCGTGTACAATCGTGGCAGCATGGTGACGCTGGGCGAGAAGGCTTTCGTGAAAAAACCACCAAGCGATCCGAACAGTGCCACCAGTTCCATGTTGTGGGCCATCGCCTCGTATGATTCTTGATCCCAGCGCAGCACAGTCCCCGTAAATACAGAACCGAAGAGCAGCAGGACCAGCAGCCCGAGTCCGAACAGCCAGTTGATTTCCCGCGGCCGTTTGTAGGCGGCGGTTACCACGATGCGGATTAGGTGCAGCGAAGCGGTGATTACGACCAGATATGCCATCCACACATGAATGCCGCGAATCACGTCCCCTAACGCGGCGGTGTTCTGGAGGTAGATCACGCTGGCCCGCGCGCTGGCAGGGTCAGGATTGTAATACTGGGTCATCCAGAATCCGGTCGCGACCAGCGCCAGGAGTCCGATGAATGTGATGCCGCCTAGCGTGTACCACAGCGTGTTCGCATGTGGGGGGACGGGATAGCGCAACGCCGAGAGTCCGAGGCGGCTGTCAATCCATCCCCAGAATCCCGACCGAGGAGGTTGGACGCTGTCCCTAGCTGCAGGTGTCATTGGAATGTCCCAAAGATTGTAAAAAAAAGCCGGATGATCGCGCTATCGCCGTGTCGTCCATTCGTAGTCTGGCTGCAGTATGAGGCGAGATGAAAAGTCACGGTTGTTGGTCACCGGGAACTGATAGGCGAACCCGAGGTTGATGCCCTCGCGCACGCGCATTTTCAGCCCGGTGAGCAGGGAGACGACAGGCAGCGATCCCTTCCCCGCCTCGCCAAGGACCTCCAACACCGGGAAAAACCGCCCGGCCACACGGGCCACAAGTGCGGCACTGGCGTCACCCCCTTCTTCGCGAGGGTTGTAGTGAATCACCTGGTTGAAAACCAACTGGGATCTAGTAAGGGCAGTGGTAAAGCCGATCAATGATTCCGTTCGGGCGCCGACTCCGGAGCGCGTCGGGAATTCGAATTCGATGATCGGGGCGAATCCACTCATCCCGTCCTTGCTCATTATGGCGGCGAACTGGAACATCACCTCCGTGTGCGGGTTGGTCCGGAATGCGTCGTTGCGGATGTGAAGACCGATGGTCTTCGTCAGGCCTGTCTCGAAGTGAAACCCGAAGTCACCTTCGCTCTTTCCTTCGGCGCGCGTCACAAGACCGGATGCCCGGAGTGAAAACACGCCCACGCCCTCGGGAACGCCCATATGAGTCAGGAACGGATGAGCAATTTCCCCGTCTGTCTCCGGCGCAGACATCGATCCCTGCGCTGCGATGTCCCGAACAGGCGCGAGCAGCCCGGCAAGGACCAGCGCCATAAACGCGATCCCTGGCGCGTGACGCCCGCGATGAGCGCGTCTGGGATGAGTGGGTTCGCGCGGCGGCTGGGGCCCCGATCCGAGTACGGCCTGATACACGTCCTGCTCCTGGTTGTAGATCATGATTGGTCTCTGATTGATTGAGATATCTCCGCGTCGGCCTGGTGCCGAGCGCGGTCAGTGCGTGACGGCCGCACCCCAGCGCCGGTAGAGGGCGTTGTAAATGGGCACGAAGACGAGGCCGGCGTATGCGCCGTAGAGAAAACTCTCTATCAGGCCCAACACGAATCCGCCGAACGTCAGCCACTTGAAGGCGGGCAGCACCGCCTCCAGCGTCTGTGCCGCGTGCAGGCTTTCCGGCACGACCAGCCCGTAGATGACACATAGCACGAAGCTGATGGCCGAAAATATGGCCAACGACCAGCTCACCACTTTGAGATTCAGCATGCAATTATCCTTTGTCTGTTGTGGCGCAGATGTGTGGCGCGATGCCAGCATCAGTGCTGGTGGCCACCAAGATCCCTGCTAACGCCGCGAGCGTCCGGGTCTTCCGGATCTCCATCTTCGGTGAGCCGCGCACGGTTTTGTCCCCCGTGTCCGCCATGTTCCCCGTGTCCCCCATGACAGCCATGTCCCCCATGACCCCCGTGTCCGAACAGGTGCATCCAGACGAAGGCGATGCCGATCAACAGCCAGAACCAGTTTGTAACGAGCCATTGCATGGTGTCATCCTCCAGTATGTGAACGTCGACAGAACGCTTGTGTTGTTATCATCGGATGAAACGCTCCCAGCTTCCGTACCGTTCGCCAATCGGGCCACGTGACAAGCTCAGGAGGATGACGAGAGTCCCAGCGGCCAGATCGCTCCAGCGCGAGCCGCTCGTTGCGCCAGTCAGCACCCACGGCGCGGCGATCACCAAGGCGCCGAAGAGCACGTTCACGAAGCGCAGCGCACGCCCGACATCGGCCAGTGCCATCACGGCGAATGTCACGATCAGCGCGCCGATGAGGTGTTCGGTGTGCGCGGCGGAACCGGTGGTGCCCAGCACCGAGGGCGTGAACATCAGCCAGACGCCGAGCGCAACGCTCGCAAGCAGAGTCCATGGCAGCGCCACGCCCCAGACCATCGCTATTGGACGCACCACATCGGGATGAACGGTGCTGACCGCGGGGAATTCCCGCAGCGTGCCTCCGAGCCAGAACGTGCGCCAGAACGGTTGCCCCTCGCGCCGGGCCTGAACCAGGAACTGGCCCATCGCCACCACCTCGTCAAGTGTGAGCGCTATCATAGTGACCATCGCTCCCGCCGCGATCAGACAGGGCGTGCACCATGCGCCAACGGCGAGCGGTTGCAGAATGACGAGCGTAATGCTGACGACCCCAAGCGGGACGACGAGGATGCCGAAAAACGTCACCATCCACGGCATTGTTCGCCACCGCGCTTTATCCCCCATAAAGCCCATGAGGAACTCGACCATGTATGCGAACGCACCGAGGCCCGCGTCCGGAATCGGGAAGGCGCGCGAGACATCCGAGGTCAGCACGCGCTGCGTCCCCAGACCAAAGAAAGGGTCGGCGAGCGATCCGATGTGCTGAAGCTGGAAGGCGGTCATCTGCCGCGACAGA
>JBBRBY010000086.1:0-10741 GCA_038205315.1 Gemmatimonadales bacterium
TACACAGATAACAACACCGAACACGCACCGGCGGTAGGGAATTTGAGAAGATCGCAGGTAGGGAGTTTCAAACGATCATTGACAAAGTGGGCGAGTTTGGAAAAGAGATCGAGTGGTACATCGTATTCCGTGAAATTCTCGACGATGTCGCCGTGCGGGAACGGGAAGTTGTGCGGCGTCGCCTCCTTGGAAGCGACGATCTTTTTCCACGGCCCACGGTTGTGCCATGTGACCAGCGTGGGTGTGACTTCATCGGCCGGCCCGTACTTGGAAATCAGGGCCGCCGTGACCGTGCGTGAATCTTCCGGCCAGTCCTTGATGACTGTGTTTGCATCCATCGTCGTCGTTGACATCGTGCTGTCTCCTGCCTTCTTCATCGGCGTTGTCTACTTGGTGAGTGATCCGGACCGGCCCGCCACCGCCGGAGTTTGCACCCGCCAGCAACGCATCCTGCCCTACACGGATGTGTGCCGCATAAAGACGGCCATACGGCCCGGTTGACCTCGTATGTCGGAGGGTGGGTATGCGTCCCAGATTCATGAATCAGCATCGGCTCCAAGCTCGCGTAGACGGATCGTATTCCACCGTACATTCTCGTTAGACGCTGGACTTACGGTTGGCGTCGCAAGGCGGCAGGGTGTATGCGGTGTTTGCTAACTTGAGGCGCTTCAGTCGCCAATAACGCCCGATCACTCCGAACTCGTGATGCCCAATTACACTTATCTGATTGTTGGCGGCGGTATGACCGCCGCTGCGGCTGTCGCGGGCATTCGCGAGGGAGATCACGAACGCACGATTGGCGTCATCGGCAGCGAGGCGCACCCGCCCTACGATCGGCCGCCCCTCTCCAAAGCGCTCTGGAAGGGAGACCCGCTGGATAGCATATGGCGAAACGTTGATGGAAGCGGCGTCACGTCTCATTCGGGTCGAACCGTCCGCAGCGTGGACCCGAAGAACAGGCAGATCATCGACGACCAGGGTACGTCCTATACGTACGACAAGCTACTGCTTGCCACCGGCTGCTCGCCGCGCCGGCTACCGTTTGGTGACGGCCAGATCATCTACTTCCGCACCGTGAACGATTACGAGTGTCTACGGGGCATGACGGAGCAGGGCAAGCGCTTCGCGATAATTGGCGGCGGGTTCATCGGCTCGGAGTTGGCTGCGTCGCTGGCGAGCATCGGCAAGGAAGTCGTCATGGTGTTTCCGGATGCCGGGATCGGCAGCCGGATGTACCCGCCGGATCTGGCGACGTATCTGGCCGGCCTGTATCGTGAGAAAGGGGTCGAAGTATTGGCTGGAGCGACGGTGACTGGTTGCGAACTGCGCGACGGGAAGCCTGTCCTGAAAGTGAAGACCGATCAAGCCGGCGGCGAGCAGGAAGTGACGGTCGACGGTGTGGTGGCAGGGATCGGCGCCGCGCCCAACGTGGAGTTGGCGCATGCCGCTGGCCTCACGGTGGACAACGGCATTCGCGTGGACTCTTCGCTCTGCACCAGCGACTCGAGGATTTACGCCGCGGGAGACGTAGCGAGCTATCATGACCCGTCCTTGAATGTGTGGCGCCGGGTCGAACACGCTGACAACGCGAGCACGATGGGCGGCTTTGCTGGCGTCGCCATGTCCGGCCGACGCGTCTCGTACGACCACCTGCCATTCTTCTACTCCGACTTCTTCGACTTGGGATACGAAGCGGTTGGCGAGGTGGACTCACACCTCCAGATGGTCGCCGACTGGAAGGCGCCATTTCGAGAAGGCGTGATCTACTACCTTGGCGACGGACGGGTGCGTGGCGTGCTACTTTGGAACGTTTGGGGCCAGGTAGATGCGGCCCGGCGGCTGATTGGCTCCCGAAACTTGCTCCGCGCCGAAGAACTCAAAGGTCGCTTGCCTGAGTGAACAATTCGCGCGAGCAATTCGCGCAGGGTTGTGCCACAACCTTGTAGGCTCGTATCGTGCGTCTCTACACCGGAGGCAGAACATCGCGAGAGCTCAAGACCGATGCCCCGGCGACATCCGACGGGAACACAAATGGACAACACAACACATGCGTCGCAGGATTCCAACTTGCATTTGAGTAAAGATGACTCTCCGTTGCTTAAGCGGTCGAACGACAGCATGAGCAAGTTCGATCTAGCCGATGATGCTACCGATTCCCCTGGCCATACTCCGACCGGGATGGGCAGTGAAGCGGCAGAATGGATAAATGACATGGGCAAGCACGTTCAAGGCGAACGGAGCGGCCTGGACGACCGCCGACGCGGCCGCTTGTTTCGCGAGGGCGCAGAGCGCTCCGGATCCGAACCGCTTCTCGGGCATACGTGGCTTCACGAGAGCGGGTACAGCGGACGTGATGGCGAGCCACGTACGAGCTCCGATCAGCGTGAGGACTCCGAGCGAGGAAGCTCCAAACAAGAAGGCTGCGTACAAGAGAGGGCCGAGCAAGAAAACTCTGAACACGATCTGTCGGGCCAAGCTTAGCCGTAATATGTGCGGCCCACGAGCAGCTACCCGGACGTCAATCGTACATCCCGCGCTCGGCGCCGTTCCGTCTCTCCTCGCGGTTGTTCGGAAATTGCCATTTTTTACTTCGCAGTGCGGGTAAGTGCTTTGCCAGAATGGACTACTACAGCCGGTTCGCCAGGATGGTGGTCATGTTCTTTGATTGAGTACATCGTGTTGGCGGCCGTAGTGCCGCGCTTGTGGACGCCGGTAACGGTACCGTGACCAATCGCGCTGCGATAGTGCCAGGATACGGATGTGCCAGCAGGGATGGTCTTAAAAGATGGTGCTTTCTTGGTAACTTTCGTGGTGGCTTTCTTGGTGGCTTTCTTGGTGGCTTTCTTCGTAGGCATTGCAGTTTCCTCATGGTTGATAGGTCAGTAGCCAGTGACGCGTGCTCTAGACCCGCGATGACACGGTTGGACTTGGACCGGTTGAGACAACCTGCGTAGCCAGGTTAAAAAGTTACAACGCATCTGCAACGCGCTACTTCTCATGGTGCCCGTTTGGACGGACCCCTTTGCCCGGCCCGGTCAGTTTGGCGGCAAGGAGCGTGCCCGTGGGCGGCGCGCCCGCAGCACAATGCGCTGCTTCGCGAGGGTAAATTGGGTGGGTCTGGTGCGCGAATCGTCGCGTGTAAGGTGTGCGGAAGATGTGGCGGCGTTTGGCCGCGAGGGCATCCGAGCCGGCACTTGCAGTTACTCGACCGTCAATCGCAGTTGCGCGTCGTCTTTGTCGGGCGCCGGGTAGCATAGCGTGCCGTCGAGCATGACGCGTGCGCCTGGCGTGATCGTCGCCGGCGTCATCACGCCGAATCCCATGATGTGCTCAACTGGAATGCCTAGCAACAGTAGGTAAACGGTAATGACGTCGCGAGCAACATGGCCCTCGTCGCCGGACCGGAGCCGCTCGATGCGCGGAGCGTGTTGGATGCCCTCGGCGCACAGCGCGGGATGTTGTACTTCTATTTACTGCTTGCGCGCCTGGAAGGTCGTGGCGAGATTGGTCGGGCTTCGTTCGAGAACTCCATCCCTTCGTTGACCGGCTGTTGATCTGCGACACTAAACGCAACTCTTGGAGAGTCTCTCGCCCGTGCCCGCCAGAGCCACGACAACTGTCGGCATCGGTGACGGTGTACTTCATGCAGGGAATGCATGTCGCGAACCGTAGGCGCCGGCTTTAATCGATTGCGTGGCGGACTTCACCTACGTGGACGACGTGGAGTGGCTTCGCTTTATGGGAAGACGAGGTCTGCGTCGATTGGCCTATCGCTTATTCGGACCTGAAACCCTATCACGAGCTCCTGGAGTTGGAGTTGCCGGCCTCGGGACCATCCTATTATCCCTGGGGCGACCCTCACGGCTATCCCTATGGACCGCATCCCATGGGAGGCGTCGGCGATACTCCGATCCGCGGATGCACGAAGCTGAGTATCGGCGTTTCCGCCGGCGGACCTGTAGCAATCCTCGAAGGTTCGCGCGGCGACCGGCCGCGCTGCATCTATCGCGGCTTCTGCATTCAGCACTTAAGGTTGGCGCGAAAGCAAACACGCTCATTAGCCATGTGCCGAACGCACTCCAGGATGGAGCGGAGATTCGCCCGGACTGCATGATCTCCGGTCGTCGATGAATTCGGCCGCACGCACGATATTTGCACTCTCTTCATCTACGACGGCAGCATCATGCCCACACAGGGCTCAGCCAATCCGGGGCCGACCATCACGGCGCTGGCGGTGCGCATAGCCGATCACCTGATGACACAAGGAGATGCAATCTTCACTTCGAAAAAAACGGAATAGCGAGAAGTCTGCGATGCGGCGCAACGTATCTTCGGCTGAAACAAAACCACACTCACTGACCCTTATATGACAGACACAAGTAACACAGATGCAGATCTGCAGCATGCGGGCCGGTACCCGGCGATGCATCCGGCAATTGTACATTTCCCCATCGCTCTGTTTCCGCTCAGCACCATTTTTTTGATCCTCTGGTTCTGGCAAGATAGTCCTTTCTTTTTGAATGCCACCTACTGGACTTTTATGTTCGCCGCGCTCGGTGCTGTGATTGCTGGTGGTAGTGGGATTCTAGATTACTACAAGGCACCGTACCCTGCGCATCCAGAAGACGGCGCACCCAAGATTGCAAAACTGCACGTTCGCACCGGTGTAGCCGTCACCACTATAGCCTTGCTCAGCGCTGTGTATTTTCTAGTAGAAAGACCGGCCAACGATCAGGCATTGGTAAAGTGGTTTGCTGTCATCGTCTTCCTTGAGACCGCTCTGGTGATTATTCAAGGCTTTCTGGGCGGGCGCCTGGTCTACAAATACCATTTTGGTATCGAACCTCGTCATCAGCAGACGACCTAAAAAGCCGTTGGATCGGTCGGCGTCGATGCCAACCGAAACGTGGAGTTCATGCACGCCGATTCTGAGTAATGTTCCTGGGCGTAGCAATTGGTTCGCTCCGCGCACGTCCGCTTCTTGCAGCCACCCGCTCGTTAGGTGTCGATCGGCCGCTTTATGCATCACGGCTTGCATTCCCGCTGCCAACATCGACGAGTCGGGATGTCCAATAGTTCAGTGTGCACGAGAACGCTTATCTGAGGTTGGCGATGGATCACGTGGAGCAGGCTGACAATCCAGGCCCGACCGCAGACGCGCATGTCGATGCTCAGCAGAGCCCGTTCTACGAGTGGCTCGACAACGCGACGATCAGAGATCTCGTGCTCCGTATCGTCGTGCTGCCACCAGGCGAAATACTCGTGCTCATCAAAGGACTTGTACCCGCACTCGTTGCCGCCTTGGGGATTGTAGAGTTCGACGCGTTTCTGGAGGAGATTGCTGTCAAGGCACGCCGGTTCCAGGAAGCGGTGGATCATCCGGGTGAAGGGCGGGCATGCCGAGCGACGCCCGGCGAGGAACTTGGCGGCCCGACCCCGGCAGGTCACGAGCACCTCACGATGGCACGTGACCCGGATCATCGCGGGGCGCGCGAGGCCGAGCGCGCCATCGAGGGCGCTCTCTGGGCGCGTACAGAGCGCGTGTCTCGTCCAGATACCGACCTTTAGCGTTATCAACCTCCTATGAATCTCACGCTGCAAGTGTGGCGGCAGGCGGCACCAGGGTTGGATGGGAAGTTCGGGACCTATCCTGTCCACGACATCTCGCCAGATATGTCGTTTCTCGAGATGCTGGACATGTTGAACGAGCAGCTCACGATTGATGGCCAGGATCCGATTGCATTCGACAGTGACTGCCGCGAGGGAATCTGTGGAGCGTGCGGTTTGATGATCGACGGTGTCGCACACGGGCCCGAGTTGGCCACTGCTACTTGCCAGCTTCATATGCGCTCTTTTCGCGACGGAGATGAAATACTTGTCGAGCCGTGGCGTGCACGTGCGTTCACCGTGATTCGGGATCTCGTCGTCGACCGTAGCGCGTTCGACCGGATAATTCAGGCCGGTGGGTACATCGGTGTGAACACGGGTGGCGCTCCGGACGGTAACGACATTCTGATTGGTAAGCCGACCGTTGACTACGCGATGGACGCGGCCGCATGTATCGGTTGCGGCGCGTGTGTGGCCGCGTGCCCCAATGCTTCTGCCGTTCTCTTCACGGGGGCAAAGATCACTCATCTTGGGTTGCTCCCTCAGGGCCAACTGGAGCGAGACAGTCGCGTGCTGAGAATGGTGGAGCAGATGGACATTGAGGGTTTCGGCCCCTGTTCCTGGTTCGGTGAATGTCAGGAGGCGTGCCCCAAGCAAATCAGTATCGATGCGATCAAGCAGATGTTCGGCGACTACGCCAGGGCGAAGCTTAGGACAGGCAGTTAAGGAGCGGCGGCGCTGACACGTGGGGGCGGTGGCCCGGACGAACGTGCGCAAGTGGCGGGGGCAGTTCTTCCGCGCGTCGTGATAATTGGGAGTGGTTTTGGCGGCCTCATGGTTGCACGAAAGCTCGCGCGGTTGAATGCCGAGGTTGTGGTTTTGGACCGAACGAACCATCACGTCTTTCAGCCGCTGCTCTACCAGGTGGCGACTGCGTCGTTGGCGCCGAGCGACATCACGGCGGCGATCAGGCACATTCTTCGGAGCCAGGCCAACACGAGCGTCGAGCTCGCCGATGTGCGCGCGATCGACGTCAACGCGCGGATATTGACGTGCGCTGATCCATCGTCCCTTCGGCCTGACTTCGAAGTGCAGTACGATTATCTCGTCGTCGCGAGCGGCACTCGGCACTTGTACTTCGCGCATCCGGAGTGGGAGGAGTTCGCACCCGGGTTGAAGACGGTGGAAGATGCGCTCGAGATACGACGACGATTCCTGGTCGCGTTCGAGGAAGCGGAACGGGCGGTGACTCCAGCGGACCAGGATGAATGGCTGACGTTCGTGATAGTCGGCGCCGGTCCAACTAGGTGTGAGCTCGCTGGCGTGATGCAGGAAATCGCTCATGGCATGCGTAAGGATTTCCGGCGTATAGACACGAACGATACTACGGTCATCCTTCTCGAGGCGGGCCCTCGGATCCTGCCGGCTTTCCCTGAATCACTGGCGGCGCGCGCGGTGCGAGATCTCGGGCATCTGCGCGTTGATGTGCGCACCTCATCAGCGGTGACGCGGATCGAACCCGGCGCGGTATACGTCGGCGATCATGAGATCAAGACGCACTCGGTGTTCTGGGCAGCTGGTAATGTTGCGTCACCGTTGTCCAAATCGCTCGGTGTTCCACTTACGAAGACGGGGCAGGTGATCGTCGAACACGATCTCTCGATCCCGAACCATCCAAACATCTTTGTCATTGGAGATTTGGCGCATGCTCTCCAGAAGAATGGTCAACCCGCGCCCGGCGTTGCTCAAGTGGCGATGCAGGAAGGCCGCGTTGCGGCGAGGAACATCGTTGCCAGTATCGAGCACACATCGCGATCCGATTTTGATTACTTCAACAAGGGCGATCTCGCGACCATCGGTCGCGGGAAAGCGATCGCGAGTTTCTTCGGTGGGAAAATCAAAATCGGCGGCCGGCTCGCCTGGGTACTGTGGCTCGGAATCCACATCACCTACCTCATTGGATTCCGCAACCGGCTGAGCGTGATGTTGCAGTGGGGCTATGCCTATTTCACATATCAGCGAGGTGCGCGGCTGATGACCGAGGTGGCGCGATCGGTCAAGAAACGAGCGAGCTGATAGAGCGCGAGTTGTTGCCGCAACCCAGGGTTACAACAGGTTCATCCGCCGCGAGTCGCGGCGCTCACGCTCTGATTGATGACAGCCACCACCGATCAGATATTGGGTAGCAGGTCGAAGTATTCGTCGTCCTCGTTCGATCCACCTTCTCCCTTGCCAACCTGCTTCACCGACTCGACGAACTCTATCCGCTCGATCCACTTCACCATCTTGTAGCCCAGTTGATTCTCCACGCGAAGTCGCAACGGCGCGCCGTACACCGCTGAAAGCGGCTCCCCGTTCATCCGCAACGCGAGCAGACAGCTTGGCCTCAGCACGTTATCCAGGCGCTGGGTGTCGTAGTACGTACCGCCGTACAGTGACTCATCGAACGAGTAGAACACCACGACCTTCGCCTCAGGTCTGGGGCGCACCAGCTCGACGAGCGCACTCATCAGAATGCCGTCCCATTGGGCAACGCCGCTCCAGCCCTGGATGCAATTGTGTAGCGAGATGTGCCCCGCGGCGCCCAGCCGCTCGATATCGGGCAGCGAGAGCTCCGCCGGGTTCTCCACCAGCCCACCCACCTGGAGCTTGAAATCGCGGAAGCCGCTGTCAAGCAACCGCTTCCAATCGTCTCGCACCGGCAGTTTGCCGTTGGGCCAGAAGAACGGAGAGATGTCGCGCTGGGTGTAGTCGTCGCGTGGTTCAAGCTGATTGAGCGTGATCAGCTGCATCGGGTACGTCACGAACGCCTCCGCGTGCTGCAGCGCTCGAGGGCGATACCAGGAGATGTAGTGCGCCGCCACCCACGACAGCACGACCACCGCGATCCCGATTGAACCCAGAATCACGCCCAGGGGGCGCTGACCGTCGGTACCGAGCACGATATGGTTCATGTTGCGGACGAACCCGGTCATCGCGAGCAGCGTCACGTGCACGACGATGAACGCGGCGAAGCTGAGCATGGTGAGAAAGTGGATGGACCGCGCCGCTTGCCTGCCGCCGAAAATCCGCGCGTACCAACGGAAACGGTTCACCTATGCCGGCGACATGGCAATTCCGGTGAGGATCGCGAGCGGACCCATGACGAAGAACACGGCAAAGTAGGCGAGTTGCTGCAACGCAATGTAGCCGAAGAACCCGTTGGGCTCCGCAGGCATGTGGAACATCGAGTAGTGGACCCAGACGCTCCACGCCTGCGAGAACAGATGCCATGACACGGGCACGAGGCGCCGCCACCGATCGGTGGCGAAGAGCATCACGCCGTACACAAGCCCAGTGATGATGAACCCATGGACGACGATGAAGTGCCAGGCGCGCGCCACGCCGATGGTGTGTCGGTAGCCGGGCGTTCCGATGAGCGGCGAGAGGTAGCGCTCATCATCGTTCGCCGTCCACAACCGGTCACGGGGCACCTTCAGGGGCGTGAACCGAATCCACTCGCTCCCCGGCGTGCAGTCGTCGTTGAAATAGAGGCGGGGATGATCGGCGAGAATGGAGAGCCCGCTCCGAATCAGCAGCATCACGAACAGGAAATTGAAGAAGTGGCAGTACCGAACCCACACCGGGAATCCATGCGGCGCCGCGCTGCTGACGGGAGACGCCGCCTCGATGATCGGTAGCCCGAACACGGCCACCTGGATCCATGACACCGCCAGGACCGCGAGGATGATCGCGCCGATGCCGATCAGGAGCGAGGGCCGAATCCAGATGCGGAAGCGCCGATCCGCCGGGAAGTGCACCGCTCGATGCGCGGCATCAAAAGCGATCACGGATGTGTCCTCGCGGAATCGTCGTCACGTCGGCAATGCAGCGTGAGGTTGAAAGTGTGAAAACGCGGTCCAGCCTCTGATCCAGACTGAGTGGATGACCGATCAGGTTCTCCTCGCAAGAAACGCGCATCCGGCACGCACGGTGGTCGACGCACGCGCTGACCAGCCAGGGCGCCGTAGCACACGGAACGGCGCACGATCGCTGACCCATCGCGCGACGCTGCACCGGATTCCATCCGTGCAATTGCATCGGTCGCTATGCCCACTCACACAAAGGTGGAAGGTACAACGAGATGAAGCGCAAGGTCGACCTGCGAGAAGGCCCGGCGGTCTGGAACGAGCCGCAAGCATGCACCCATGCCGATCGCGGGTCGCGCGCGTCAGCGGCAATGGTCTTGCGCACTTGGGAGGCTGACGTTGCGGGAGGAGGATCGACCGCACCAGTCGTAGGCCAGCTTCGATCCCGAGGAGAGAGGACATGAAGAGCATACAGATGATATCGGGAGCAGCTACTCTGATCGTGATCGCGGCGTGCGCAAGCCAAAACCAGGGAGTGAGGCGCTTGAAACCGTCGTCGGACAGTAGCTCAATGCGCGACACCACTGAGAGCTACGGTAATCAGAAAACGCGGATGGCTCCCGGTAGCGACACCAGCAGAAGGGCGCGCGGAGTTGCGACCAACACGAACTCTCCAACGAGCACGAATGCGGACACGACCGCGAAGACTGTCCCTCAAGGGAGCGCCAATCAGATCGGCACCCCTGCATGGTGGAGCACTCACATCACCGCGGATGGTAAGACGAAGCCGTGAGACGTACGATCGGCGTAGCTCGCGAGGTGAAACCCGCGAGCGCGCGGGTCTGATAGTTGGTCTCTCGCGCGACGGTTCGAGACCGAGCGCCCGACGTTGCTGGAGCCCGCGACGCAGTTGAATCCCGAGCAATCCCACGAGACGTCAAGAGGTAGCTTCTGGTATCGTGAGAGTTGCATCCCGAGCGGCCACGAACACCACGACGAACGTGACAGGTTCCGTCGTGCTGGCGTTTGCCGAGACGTGATGTATCGCGTTCGCGGCCTCATAAAAACTCTCGCCGGCGTGGTAGATGCGCTCGGGCGCGTCGCCCACCCGCGAACGAAGCGCTCCGGAGAGGACGTACGCGACGAGCGGTGCGGTGTGGTGATGGGCGACATCGACCTCGCCAGGTGCGTAGTGGACGCGCTCCACGGAGAATTGGCGATCAGGGAGACCGTCGATGGCGTGTTGGAGTAGTTGGTCGACTGTGCTCACGATCGTTCTGATCGCT
>JBBRBY010000087.1:0-10690 GCA_038205315.1 Gemmatimonadales bacterium
ACCGAAAGCAGCCGTTCGAGAGCGATCGGAGCCGAGTTGAACACCTATTCGGGCTGTACGAGTCGATGACCCAGGGGCTCTTCGCTCCGCGTCCTGGACGACGTCGGACGCGCGCGAGGCCTTGAGGAGCGAGTCAAAGACGTCCGGAGGAATCCCGCTTTACGCGATTGACGGGGCTTTGGGCGCGAACGACGGCAGCATCTCGTCCCTTCCCGCTTAACTCCTCAGTCCGCGCACCCTAGATTCCTTCCCATGCCAAAGCCGCAACGAAAGGAAGAGATCCTTCGCTCGGAGCTGCCGCCGACGCTTCCGCTGATGGCGCTCCGTTCCACAATCGTCTACCCGCTCGGCACCATCGCGGTGCAGATGGGCGCGCCCGAGAACCTGGCCCTGCTCAAGGCGCACGAGGAACCGGGACTCATCGTCGCGCTGGTGGTCGCGACCGGCGATCATGACCAGGATGCGGATCTGGGAAGGTTCGTGGGAAGGGTGGGAGTTGCGGCGCGCATTCACGAGCGCATCAACCTTCCCGGCGACACCGTGCAGATAACGCTGCAGGGGCTTCGCCGGATCGTGATTGACGGCATCGTGCAGACTGAGCCGTACCCCGAAGCGCGCGTGAAGCCGGCGCGCGAAGTTTCACCGGACGCGATCGAGGTGGACGATCTTGTGGGCCGCGTTGCTTCGGCTGCTGAAACCCTGGCCGAGCTGATCGACCGCATTCCGGATGAAGTGCCCGCGATCCTCAAGATGAACATCTCGGATCCAGGCCGCTTCGCGGATCTCGCGGCGACGAACATGAACTTCAGGATCGCCGACAAGGACGAGGTGCTTCAGCGTCTGGACATCGGCCAGCGCCTGCGCTTCATCCTCACGCGGCTCGAGCGCGAGGTCGCGCGCGCAAAGGTCGTGGAGGATGTTAAGCGGCAGACGGAAATCAAGATCGAGCAGCACCAGCGCGAGTTTTACCTGCGCCAGCAGCTGCGCGCGATTCAGGCGGAGCTGGGCGAGGCCGATCCCGGCGAGAAGGAGTCGGTGCAGTTGCTCGGGCGCGTGGAGGAAGCGAATCTTCCGGAGCGTGCGCTGGCCGAGGCAAAGCGAGAGACCGAGCGGCTGCGCATGCTCTCGCCCGCGTCGAGCGAGTATCAGGTAATTCGGACGTATCTCGACTGGATCCTGTCGCTGCCGTGGCATGCGTGCACGGGTGCCGATCAGATCGAGCTCAAGGCGGTCGAGGAGGCGCTCGATTCACGCCACTATGGACTCAGCGACGCGAAGGAGCGCATCATTGAGTACCTCGCCGTGCGAAAGCTTCGCGGTGTGGAACATCACGGCCCGATCCTGTGCTTCGTGGGCCCTCCGGGTACGGGCAAGACATCGCTTGGCGAGGCGATCGCGACATCCATCGGGCGCCAGTTCTATCGCATCTCCGTGGGCGGCGTTCGCGATGAAGCCGAGATTCGCGGACACCGACGCACGTACGTCGGCGCAATGCCTGGCCTCATCATTCAGGCGTTGCGGCGCGTTTCGGTGCGTGATCCCGTCATGATGATTGACGAGATCGACAAGATGACGCAGGGCGGACCGTCGGGTGATCCAACCGCCGCCATGCTCGAGGTACTCGACCCGTCGCAGAACAAGACGTTCGTCGACCACTATCTGAATCTGCCGTTCGATCTTTCGTCCATCCTGTTCATCTGCACTGCCAACAATCTGTTCGACATCCCGCCGGCACTGCGCGACCGCATGGAGATCATTCGCATCTCCGGCTACACTGTCGAGGAGAAGGTCGAGATCGCGTGGCGGTACCTCCTGCCTCGGCTGCTTGAAGATCACGGCATCAGCGACAAGGACATCCAGTTCACGGACGAGACGCTGGCGTTCATCGCGAACCGATATTCGCGCGAGGCCGGGCTGCGCAATTTCGAGCGTAACCTTGCATCCATCATGCGCAAGCGCGCGCGCAAGAAGGCCGAGGGAGAGGAAGGCGCCTGGGTCGTGGATCTCGCGATGGTGAACGAAGTGCTTGGAGTTCCGCGCTACAATCTCGAGGAAGCGGAGATGGAGCCGGAGATCGGCGCGGTCACGGGCCTCGCGTGGACTGCAACGGGGGGCGATCTGATGCAGATAGAGGCACTGCGCATGCCGGGCACCGGACGCCTGATCGTGACGGGCCAGCTCGGCGATGTGATGCGCGAGTCGGTCGATGCGGCGTACTCCTACGTCCGCGCGCGGGGCACTGCGCTCGGAATAAGCGCGGAGGAATTCAAGGATACCGACGTACACATACACTTTCCCGCGGGCGCGATTCCCAAGGACGGTCCCAGCGCCGGCGCCGCGGTCACGCTCGCGATCGCGAGCGTACTCAGCCGCCGCGCGGTGCGTCGCGACCTCGCCATGACCGGCGAGGTGACGCTACGCGGGAAGGTGCTCGAGATCGGTGGAGTGAAGGAAAAGGTGCTTGCGGCGTACCGCGCGGGACTCCGCGAGGTGATGATGCCGAAGAACAACGAAAAGGATCTGCGCGACATTCCCGTGGAGGTCCGCAACGCGATGAAGTTCACCTTCGTAGCCAACATGGACGACGTGTTGCACGAAGCGCTGCTTCCCGCGCCCGAACCACCGCTCACCGATGCACTCACGGAGCCCGACGCGCCGGTGAATCTGGCGGACATCGCTGATCTGAGTGAACCCGACAAGCTGGAGGAGGCGCGCTAGCCAGCGACGCCTCGGCAAACAGTGCGGATCGGCGCGTGAGCGCCGGTGATCAGAGCGCGCGAGTGAGCGCGTAGAGTATCAGACCCACCATTCCGCCCACGACCGTGCCGTTGATCCGCACGAATTGCAGATCGCGGCCAATCTGCAGCTCGATCTTGCGCGACGTTTCGTGCGGATCCCATGCGCTCACTGTTCCCGAGATCAGTTGGGAGATCTCGTCGCGTGAAACGTCGACGACCGCCAGCACTGCCTGATCGATCCAGTCGTTGAGTTTGGCCGACAGGGCCGGATCGTCGAGCGCGTTCGCGGCCAGCGAAGCGATGGCGGTCTCTAGGCGGCCGCCCCGGAAATCGGAATCCTCGGTGCGAACGGCATAATCGCGCAACTTGCGCTTGATGTCGTTCCAGACCGATCCGATGAATTCGCGCATCGCCGCATCGGCGAGTATCTCATCCTTCCATGCCTCCGCGCGCGCGATTGTCTCGGGCGACGTCTGAAGGCGCTCGACGAATCCGGCCACAGCCTCGTCGAAGCGATGCCGGAGCGGATGATCAGGGTTGCCGCTGACCTCGGCGAGCGTTCGGCCGATTCCGGTGACGACCCGATCGGAGATCCTGCGATCGACCACACCGGGAATCCACCACGGCGTCTGCTCCTGCACCTTCTCGCGGATGAGCGAGTCGTTAGCCTCGGTGGTCCGTGCGGCGAGCGCAAGCGCTTCGTCGAACAGCTCCTGGTGGCGGCCATCGACGGTGAGGAGCCGGAGCGCACGCCCAAGGATTGGAGCGACCTGAACGCTTCGCAGCCGATCGCCCGCGGTCCGCTCAAGGAACGACTGG
The DNA here is from genome assembly GCA_038205315.1 of Gemmatimonadales bacterium. Classification (GTDB taxonomy): domain Bacteria; phylum Gemmatimonadota; class Gemmatimonadetes; order Gemmatimonadales; family Gemmatimonadaceae; genus Fen-1247. Next base: position 3,558 of record JBBRBY010000087.1, read on the forward strand.
ACGTCTTCATCCCTCAGCACGTTTGCCGCGGTCGTGAGCGCGTGAGCCGTGACGCGGGTGACACTTCTCGCGTTCTCCGGCTCCGACAGCCAGCGCGCAGCGCGGTCGCCCAGCCGCAGTGAAGCGAGCTTGTAGGCCACCACGCTTCGATCGAGAAAGTTCTGCTGCACGAAATTTCCCAGCGCCCGACCGATGCGATCCTTGCGCGCTGGCACGATGGCCGTGTGCGGGATGGGAATTCCAAGCGGGTGCCGGAATAGCGCGGTAACGGCGAACCAGTCCGCCACTCCTCCTACCACAGAAGCCTCCGCGGTGGCGCGGAGATAGCCAAGCCACACCCAGTCGTAGCGTTGCTGGAGGATCAGGGTGACGACGAAGACGAGCGCGGCGCCGATGAGAAGCAGCAGCGCGAACAGCTTCATCCGGGACAGCCGTTGCCGCTTCATCGCCTCGTCCGCGATTGGCGGCGCGGCGAGCGGCGGCATTATTTGATGGGCACCGTCGGCTGGCGCTGGACGCTCTTGCGTTGTCACGAGTGAATTCTAATCCTGCACCGTAAGGGACGTATCACAATTGTTGGTGTAGTTGTAAAAATCGTCGGAGATGGCGGCACTCGGGCAGGCGGAGGGCGCCCTCGGCCGATACCGTGACCTATCTGGCGTGTGTGTACGAAACTTGGCAGAAGGCTTGCAGCGGCTCGCCGTCAAATCGACGGCGCTGCGGATTACGAACGTATCCGTGGCGCGTCCCGGCCCCGAAACATGGCGGACGTACTAGTTCAATTCGACGAACCGCAGCCAAGCGCTGACGGCCGAATGTTCATTGCCCAGGTTCTGGGCGCCCGCCTTCCCACCGATTTGTGGGCAGCGTGGTTCGAGTTCCATCCCCTGCTTGGCGGCGATCCGGTGCGCACTCAGCGCGAGACGGAGCAGCTGTCTCGAGGCGATCTCCGATTCTGGGCGGCCGGAGTAACGCGGGACATTCTGCGAGAGGCGCTGGGGCGAGCGCTTGATTCTCGCTGCGTCAGCTCCGCGGTTGAGCGTGTCGAAATCGCCAACATCCAAAGCGGCACAGCGGAGGCGACAGTGCTCGAAACAAACGTAGTGAGGAGCGGCGAGCCCGTCGTCGATCCCGTGACGCTCTACCGGCGAGCTGGTGAGTACACCTTACGCCAGGAGCTGCGCGCGCTCGACGCGCAGCAGCTCGCTGACATCATCGCCGCGTACGACATCGACGAGATGGACGTCGTTGACCTCGCTCGAACGTATGAGGACGCGTTGGCGGAACGAATTGTTGCAGGCGTGCAACACCATGTAGAGCGAGAACGGACAACCCCGCTCCGACCGGTGGCCGGCGCGTCCTGAAAAAAGAAATCAAAAAAATTTACTGAATTCTTTTTCCCTTCGATGTTTTCCACATTAAGGACTGCCAAACCACTGCCGCACATGATCGTGTTAGCGCAACAGCGATCGCGCGTCAGTGTTCCGCGGTCAGTCTCACGTCCCGAACCGTTACCGGTGCGGATACTCCCGCGGGAGTGTCAACAAGGAGAACCACGGGGCGGCCGTCCACCTCGCCAGTGGTGATTTTCACCGAGCGGCCCATCCGGGCGGAGCCGCGGGCGCTGTCTGCGCTTTGCGCGGAGCGGTAGAAATCGGCGCCCTGCGGAGCGGACAGCCAGACCGAAGCCCACGCTATCCCCGGACCACGTGGCGTGTCGAACGTCATGTACCGATCACCGTTCCAGCCGGCCGCCGCGCGGGCGGCATCATCGACATTGTTGAGCTGCTGGTACAGGAAGAGCCGCGTCTCGAATTCCCCCAGGTCGTTGACGTAGGAGGGCGTGACCCCCGGGACCGGAGCGAACGAGACACGCGTGGGAGCCACTCTCCTGCCAAAGAATTCGGCTGGATGAATGACCTGTGCGGTGGAGGCCGGCAGGTCCATGAATGGCACTTTGCCGGGTTCGCGATCGCGAAACGTCCGCACGAATTCAGCGCCGCTGAGATACGGGAATATCAGCGTTTCCTGAATCACCATGGGCGCGCTCGAATACACGGGCATCGCTGACTGGTTGTTTCGAATCGTCTGCCGGACGCGATCCCAGCCGCCGGGTAATCCGACGGCGATGTTACCCGGACCGAGCATTGACTGGATCTGTTCGTACACTGCCTCGCCCTCGAACACCGCCTGTGCCGCGCTCTGGCGATCGTTGTCCGTGATCAGCTTCTGGATGGAGTCGAGACTTACGTACTGGTCCTGCAGCGCGTGCACTAGTTCATGAGTCACGATGACGCGCGCCTCGTCCTTCGGTGAACCCTCTACGACATAGAGCACCTTGGTCTGCGGATCGTAGAAGCCGACGATCTGCTCCTCGAGGAGCCTGGTCATGAGCCCCGGGAGATTCAGCGTGTCGGGAATCATTCCGAGCAGCTTGTAAGCGACCGACTCGCCCGCGATCTCTCGCATGTTCGCGCTGTCGGTGAGCTGCTTGAGCACGTACTGCCGTACCTGCTCCCTGGTTCGCACCTCTATTCGGGGCGGTCTCTTGAACCGAAGACCGACCGCCTTCTCGATGGCTGGAACGGCCTGGGCAACTATGTCACCGTAGGGTCCGCCAGCGCTCGCTGGCGGCTTGCGGCACGAAACGACGGATATTGCGGCGACGGTTGCGATGCATAGCGGCGCCCGGACTCGCACCAGCGATCTCGCCAGCCGGCTGGTCATGAGATGAACCTGCCGAGGTACCAGTTGATCAATGAATTACCGTAGAAAAGCGTGACGACGGCCGCCGGTGCGAGAAAGACACCGAACGGAACGAGCGGAAGTCCCGCCACTTCCGTGCCGTCGGTTGGCTGCGGTGTCGCGCGCCAGCGCGCGGCCGGCAGCACGAAGGCAAGAAATACCACAACTCCCAACGCAGCGCCGATGAAGATCGTGAGCAGTGCCCGCTGTGGTCCGAGTGCTGCGCCGACGACCGCCATGAGAGTGACGTCGCCAAAGCCCATCGCCTCTCGCTTGAGCGCAACCTCACCCAGCCATCCGGTGACGGCGATCGCGCCCGCGCCGACCAGAGTCCCCATCATTGCGTCGTACGGTGGCGCAAACGCGGACTCCGAGCCCGCGTACGCCGCAACGAGCGCGGTGGCGATGAGCCAGATCAGCCCGAAGATCGTGAAGCCATCTGGTATGACGTAGTGTTTGGCATCGGTGATGGCGATGCCGATCATAAGCGTGACGAACACCGCGACTCGCAACGCGAGCAGAGTTGGCCCAAAAAGGTATGCGCTCGCCAGCCAGACCAGTGCGACTAGCAGCTCGACGAGCGGATACTGTGGCGAGATGCGCGAGGAGCAGCCGGCGCAGCGGCCGCCCAGCGCAAGCCAGCCCACGATTGGGACGTTCTCGTATGCACGGATGGGGCGTTCACACGAAGGACAACGCGATGGCGGCCGCACAACTGACATTCCCGCGGGCCAGCGGCCAATGCAGACGTTGAGGAAGGACCCGATGCAGGCGCCGAGCAGGAACGCGAAGAGATTGATGATGGCGGCGTTCACCCGTTGGTTATCGCGTAGAGAAGTATCCCGGTGGCCACAGCGACGTTCAGGGATTCGACTCCATGAATCGGTATCGCGACGGTCCGGGAGACGGCGGCCATGATATCGGCCGACACGCCGTTGGCTTCGTTACCAACGACGATTGCGAGTCCGTTCCCGCCACGCTGCGAACCCGTGATTGCCCGAAGAGATTCCCCGTCGGTGCTAGTTGCCCAGATCTCGCAGTGCCGAGCGGCCACGAACTCCAGCACCGCAGCCCGGTCCGCATGAAAGGCTACGTGCGAGAAGAGCGCGCCCATCGCTGAACGCACCACTTTCGCGTTCCAGAGATCCGCCGTCCCCGGGAGCGCAATGGTCGCGGCGACTCCGAAGGCCTGGGCGGTGCGAAGGATCGTGCCCACGTTCCCAGGGTCCTGGACGGCGTCGAGCACCAGTAGAGGTCCAATGCCGCCGATCGACTCGAACGATCGTTCCGGCTGCTCTGCGATCGCAATGATACCTTGCGGGGTACCAGTGCTCGCGGCTGCTGACATCTCCGCGTCGGTCGCCAGGGAAATGGCTAAATCGCGCTCACTTGAGAGCGCGATGACTCTTGCCTCGAGCTCGGCGCCACGCGGTGTGTCGCGGAGTGCTGGCGAGGTCAGCACCGAGCGAATTCGGATCGGTGACGCCAGAAGCTCCTCGACACAACGAACTCCTTCGGCGGTGAAGAGGCCGGTGCGCTCGCGGCCACGTCTCCGCTGAAGGTCACGCGCCACCGTTATCGGCTTCAAATCTGTGCGTTCCGGAGTTTACGGTGGAGTCGCATGGAATGTCTCTTGCCTCTTGAACGCCGGAAATCTACAGCGAGAACCTGAATGAAACGAATCCTGGCAGTGGCGGTAGCGGTAATCTTCTGCGGTTGCGCGGTCAGCCAGCAGCAGGAAGTCCAGATGGGCCAGCAGTACTCGGCGGAGATCGCGCAGCAGCTTCCGCTGATCAACGATCCGGAAGTGGTCCGCTACATCAACGTGCTCGGCGACTCCATCGCGCACGTCACGAGCAGGCGCGATCTCGACTGGCACTTCTATGTGGTGAACAGCTCCGAGGTCAACGCGTTCGCGGTTCCCGGCGGATACGTGTATGTGAACCGGGGTCTCATCGAGCGTGCGACACGGATGGACGAGCTTGCAGGAGTGCTCGGCCACGAGATAGGACACGTGGTGCGCCGTCACACCGTCAAGCAGATGCAGCAACAGCAGGGCGCGAACATCGGCATAACGCTCGCGTGCATTCTCACACAGATCTGCAACAACCAGGCGACCGGTACCGCGATCAACGTTGGCGCGACCGCGCTCTTTGCGAAGTTCAGTCGCGGAGACGAGGCCCAGGCGGACGATGAGGGATTCAAGAACGTGGTGCGCGCGGGGATCTCTCCGGAGGGTCTCGTGACGATGTTTCAGAAGCTGATCAACGAGCGAAAGACCACGCCCGGAGCGGTGGATGCGTGGTTCGCCACACACCCGCTCGAGGAAAGCCGCATCGCGGATGTGCAGCGCCTCATCAATACGCTGACTCCGGCGCAACTGGCTTCACTCACGAAGGACACGAAGAACTTCCACACGTTCAAGTCGCGTCTCGCGAGCCTGCCTGCCCCTCCACCGACCCGGTCACAGTAACCCGTTGACGCATGAGGAAAGAGGCGGCCTCACGGGCCGCCTCTTTCCTCATGCGCTCGCGATGAAGCCTCGCACCACCGCCTGAAACTGCTCGGCAACGCGCGATGTAGTCTCGAGAACTTCAGAATGATCCAGCGGTGTCTGCTGCACTCCAGCCGCGAGGTTGGTTATACAGCTCACGCCGGCGACGCGTATGCCGAGCATCCGCGCCATGGTCACTTCGGGAACCGTGGACATTCCTACCGCGTCCGCGCCCAGCGTCCGCAGCATCCTCACTTCGGCGGGAGTCTCGTACGCCGGACCCGGAAGCATTGCGTAGACACCGTCACGCAACTCGATGCCGAGCGAATCACCAGTGACATGCAGCAGCCGACGGTACTCGGGATCATACGCTGCCGACATGTCCGGGAATCGAACGTCGCCCGACTCCGCCGTTCCAGTGAGCGGTGACGCGAACGTGAGGTTGAGATGATCCTCGATGACCATCAGATCTCCGGCGGCGAACTCGGTGTTCACGCCACCAGCGGCATTCGATACGAACAGGCGGCGGATGCCGAGCGCGTGCGCCAGCCGTACCGGAAAGGCCGCCAACTGAAGCGGGTGGCCCTCATACGCATGGAAGCGGCCAGCGAACACGGCGACGCGACGCCCCGATATCTCGCCCACGACGAGCTTGCCCGCATGTCCCGCAACACTCACCGCGGGGAACCCCGGAATTTCGCCGTACGGAACCGTCACCTTCTCCCGAACGTCATTCACCAGACCGCCGAGTCCGGAGCCGAGGATGATGGCCGTATCGAGGGCACTCGACCCGATTCGTGGCTGTATCGACGCCGCGGCCGCGCGGGCGGCTTCACTTCCGAAAGGCTTCATGCGTCGTACCCCCAATCACGCTCGAGCTCCGAGCGGACGCCGTGCACGAGCGCGGTGCGTTCCGCGAGTGGCAGAAACGACGCTTCGCACGCGTTGAGTACACACCGGCACGCGTCGTGTATGCTGAGATTCAACTCGTTGATCGCGCGCACGTATTCGTCGGTGAGCGTGACACCACTAATGAGCCGGCTGTCGGTGTTGATCGTGACCTTCACTCCGGAATCCAGGTAGCGCTTGAGCGGATGCTCCGCGTAACTCGGGACCGCGTGTGTCTGCTCGTTGCTCGTGGGGCACATTTCGAGGGTGACGCCTGCGTTCCGGATGTAGTCGAGCAGCGCGGGATCCTCTTCAGACCGCACGCCGTGACCAATCCGGGTAACATTGCAGTCGAACAGCGCCGACCGCACAGATTCGGGTCCGGCCCCTTCACCCGCGTGACACGTGACACGCAGATAGTGCCTGCGCGCGTACTCGAATGCCGCGGCATGGTCGGACGCCGAGTATTCGGCCTCGGGCCCCGCCAGATCGAACCCCACCACTCCCGAGTGCATGTGGCGCACGGCCGCCTCGGCCGCGTCAAGCGAGCGTGACGGCGGCCAGTGGCGGAGCGAACAGACAATGAAGCGCGCAACCGTTCCGAATTCCCGCTCGCCGCGACCAAGCCCGCGCGTGGTAGCTTCTATCACGTCGTCCACGCTCAGGCCTTCGCGAACATTCAGGTGCGGAGCGTTGCGCACTTCGATGTACCGGACACCGTCGATGCTTGCGTCCTGAACCAGTTCATACGCCACGCGCTCGATCGCCGCAACGGACTGGAGTATGGAGATCGTCGTATCGAAGCGATGCAGGTAGTCGCCAAGATCCGTCACGTTGTCCGCGCACATGTACGTTCGCAACTCGGCCGGATCCTCGCGCGGAAGGATGATGCCCTTCTCCGCGGCGAGCTCGAGCATCGTTTCGGGCCGGAGGGATCCGTCCAGGTGGCAGTGAAGCTCCGCCTTCGGCAGGCGACGGATCTGTTCGGTGGTGACGCGATTCACGG
>JBBRBY010000088.1:0-10555 GCA_038205315.1 Gemmatimonadales bacterium
GGCGGTCGCGTGCGATCAGCAAGGCACTCAAGCGCGAAGGCCACGAGTCTGCATCGCCGACGTCCTTGGCCCGCCAAGCGCGGTCAAGCGCCAGCAGGCGGACTGCAGTGGAGCGCTCGGCAGCAGCAAAACGCGCATCCCGCACGAAAGGCCCCGCCGAACGGTCGGCAGCTGCGAAGAAGGCTGTAAGGACTCGCGCCCGGCACAAGTAAGAGACGCGGGTTCCATCAACGAACCCTGGTGTGCCGTTCAGGTAGAGCTCACGGCGAGGAAAATGATCAGCTTTGCCATTTCAGCGTCCTCGTCGCTCACACGGACGCCTCGGAGGCAGTCAGGGAAGAGAAGATCGTTTGAGAGGGAAAGGCCTTGGGAAGCGCCGGCCAAGCGTGCCCCTCGCGCTGTTATGACACACGCGAGGTAGTCCCCGACCCCCTTTCCGGTAAACCCCGACAGAGGAGGAGCGCTGCCTGCTGCAATGTTCAGTATTGCGCAGCGGCACGCCTGCACGGTGAGCAACAATTATCTCAGTACGGAGGCGTTATGCCAAAGAACGTGGGCACTATCGATCGCTGGATCCGAGTGGCGCTTGGAGTCGCGCTTCTCGCGCTTGTCGCGCTCGGACCGAAGACTGCCTGGGGATACCTTGGCCTGATCCCGCTCTTCACGGGGATCTTCGGCTACTGTCCTCTATATCAGCTCCTGGGATGGTCGACGAAACATCGAGGGTACAAAGCACCAGCCTAGCGGAGGCTGAAACATGATTGACACTCATCCTCACCCTCAATCGGACACTGAAGGAAATACGACGATGATCTCGGAGCCGACACGCATCGCCTTTCCGGCGGTGGGTCACGCACTACCGAGTGCCGGCGGGTGAATCATTTCCGCGTGCTCGGCCGGCTCGACCACATCTGGGATTGGCCGCACGTCGAGCTGCCGTCCTCGACGATCAGGTTTGAGTCGATCGAGGAAGCAATCGCGCGGGGCGCGAGTGTCTCGCCCCGCGTGCGACGATCCCCTGCAACTTCCCGCGTCATCTGCACGCGTATCTGAGCCACGCGCTTGGGCAGTAGAGCGATTCATGGATCACCGACACCTGCCAAGCTCGGAGACATTCCCGCGCACCACCTACGACGGCAAAGGAGACCACGTAGGTTTGATTCCGGTTGATTTGGAGCGGACCCTCCGGGGGGTGGATGGTCTCTGCGGCATGTACTTGTCCACGATGGTAGGCCCGCGCCAACTCGTCGTCGCTCGATGTCTGCTCGGACGTTGTGTAGCGTCCGACGCGGAACGCGGATATGCCTCCTGCCGAGATCCACGAACTCTGTCGTTGATCCCTCTTGTTCCCCTGTATAAGCCAATTGCCACGCAGTCGCGGTGAATAGGCCACGCGGAGTGTTGATCGCCCTCGCGGCCGCGATGCTATTCGGCGTGAGCGCGCCGATCGCGAAGCTGCTGCTGCGCGATCAAACGCCTCAGTTGCTGGCAGGCCTGCTTTACGCTGGATCAGGCCTGGGTCTGTTCCTTGTCTGGCTCCTGCGGCGTGCACGAAAACAGTCCGCAGAAGCCGCGCTCACCTGGCGCGATGCTCGCTGGCTTGCGGGCGCAATCGTCTCGGGGGGCATCATGGGGCCAGTGCTGCTCATGACCGGACTCAGTCAGACCCCGGCGTCAGCTGCATCACTCCTGCTGAATCTCGAAGGCGTGTTTACCGCGCTTCTCGCGTGGTTCGTCTTCCGCGAGAACTTTGACAAGCGCATCGCAGTCGGAATGGCCGCAATCCTCGCTGGCGGCCTGGTTCTGTCGTGGGAGGGAAGACTTGCGTGGGGAAGTGCGGTCGGCCCACTGCTCGTCGCGGCGGCATGCCTGTCGTGGGCCATTGACAACAATCTCACCCAGAAAGTCTCGGGCGGAGATCCAGTTCAGATCGCAATGATCAAAGGACTTGTTGCGGGAACTGTGAACACCGTAATCGCGCTAGGCCTCGGCGCGCACTTTTCAGGAGGATTGCAGATTGCCGCCGCGATGGTGCTGGGCTTCCTCAGTTACGGAGTGAGTCTCGTCTTCTTTGTCCTTGCTCTGCGCCAACTTGGTACCGCGCGGACAGGTGCGTACTTCTCCACCGCGCCATTCGTCGGCGCAGTTGTGTCTCTCCTTGTTTTCCGTGAGCGACCAACGATCGCGCTTCTCATCGCTGCGACTCTGATGGGAATTGGTGTGTGGCTGCATTTGAGCGAGCGTCACGAGCATGAGCACGTTCACGTACCGATGACGCACGAGCACGCGCATGTGCATGACGCTCATCACACTCATGTGCACGGCCCGGGCGATCCGCAAGTGACCGATCCGACGCCGCATTCGCACGTACACCAGCACGAGTCACTGCGACACTCACATCCTCATTATCCGGATCTCCATCATAGGCACGAACACGAGCGACCAGGCGAAGAACGTCACCCACCCCAAGAAGTTCGAGCTGACGCCGAGCACGGATGACTCTCCAGCGCGGGACTTGGCGTGCTTTGCGACAGCATCAGCTCGTGGCCATCGATCAGTGCCCGAGCGAATAAACGTAGGCGGCGGCCGCGCATACCTGTTGCGGCGTCAGGCTCGCGCCACCCATTGGCGGCATCGGCGCCGCATGCTGCTTCGGTCGAGCCACACCGCTACGAACGAGTTGCGCGATCGAAGCGTACGATCCATTGATGTTCAGCCACTGTTTATCGGTGAGATCTGGCGCGAGGGGCGTTCCTTTCGCAGCAGCGCCGTGACACGCATAGCAGTTGCCGGTGCTGCCAAACACTGTACGTCCCCGATTCACCAGGTTCTGGTTCACGGCGGGACATCCTGCCGCGGCCGCCGACGAAACGGCTTTGGGCCGCGGCGTTGCGCTCGTGTCAGATGTGGCCATCATCGATCCGGTTCCCATCATGCCAGCGCCACCCATCACGCCGCGTCCACCCATCATGCCGGAACCTGTCGTTCCCGACCCCATCCTGCCATGCCCAGCGGGGCCACCGCTCCGCCCTCCACTCATTACGCCTTGGCGCCCTGCGTAACCGCCGGCAGTGGTGTCGCGTTGAACAGTGTCGGTTGCGATTGTGTCGTTAACGGCCACCGCTGACGTGGTCGTCGCGCGTTCTGCTGTGGTGCTGCCATCTGAATATTGCTTCGAGCCGCAGCCGCAAAGCGATACTGCGAGCAACACACCGCCGCCCGTCATCGAATACCGTGAGAGGATTGTCCAGAACATTGTACGGTCCCATGTCTAATGCGTTCCTATGACCTTGATGCGCGAAGCGCGCCGACCTGGACAGTTTTCATTTCTGCTAAACGCGCCGTGGAATCGCGCGTCGCTTAGTCTTTCTCTGGACCGGGCTCGATCTCTCCGCCACCGCTGGTGGCGGATCCGAACTTGGGGGAAGTGAGCCAACCGTCGCTTGTGGTGCGCGGAGGGTTCTGCGCCGCTTTTTCAGGTGAGGTCTCTGCTTGAGGCTTAGCGGGAGATGATTTCTTCTCCAAGAGGGTTTCCGGCTCGACTTTGTGGTCGTCTTGATTCTTCATTTTACTCCAGGTATGCTCACTGTGATGTGGGCGCATACACTAGGCCATACATACTGCCAACGGCGGCTTCACTCGCCACCTGACTCGAGCGCCGCATCGACGGTTGCCTGCGCCTGCTCGACGATCTTTTCCAGCGCCGCCGTCCCAGCGAAGCTCTCCGCGTAGATCTTGTACACATCTTCGGTTCCCGACGGCCGGGCAGCGAACCAGCCATTCGCAGCAATGACCTTCACGCCACCTATTGATTCGTGATTTCCAGGCGCCTCGCTGAGGATGCTCATTACGGCTTCACCCCCCAACTCGGTACAGTGAACGTCTTTCGCAGACAGCGCCGAGAGGCGTTTTCTCTGTTCGGCATTCGCTGGCGCCTCGACGCGATCGTACGCCAGCTCGCCCAGCTCGCGTGTCAAGTCCGCGTAGAGCTCGCCGGGATCGCGCTTGGCAACGAGCAAGGATCTCCACTCGTTCCCGAGGACACCACCCATGCCAAGAGTACGAAGAAATTCAACCGAAGAACCAGCGGGGTGAAACACCCGCGTTGCAGAAGCAGTTGCCGTTGGACGACGGGACCTCTTTCGAGGCCCAGCCCAAGGTAGGTGCTTACTCCTGCGGCGGGACGACGGTGTTGTCGCTGCCGATCGTCACGATACGGAAGTCATCGCGACGGTTTTGCTGCCAGCAGGTCTCGTTGTGCTCCGTGCACGCCGGCCTCTCTTCGCCATAGCTGACGAGGTCGAACCGGCCTGCGGCGATTCCGTGATCAACCAACCACTCCTTCACCGAAGTCGCACGGCGCTGGGCGAGAGCCAGGTTGTACTCATCCGAGCCACGCTCGTCGGCGTTGCCCTCGATGCGGATCCGCATTCCGGGGTTCGCGTTGAGCCACGAGAGCTCCCGTTGCAGGATCGCTTCCGCATCCGGTCTGATGTTCGACCTGTCGAAGTCGAAGTGGATCGGGCCGGTGATCGCAGCCGTGTCGACCACAACCGCCACTACTGGAGCAACGCAAGCCGGATCCGTCGGCAGGATGTTCATGTTGTACTGGCACATTGCAACCGGCGGTGGCGGTGGCAGCGCGGGAGCCGGCGTTACCACGGTCACCGTGCGAATCTCTCGGGCTGGGCGACGGTACAAGGTGAGCCCCAGGCGAACACTCCTGTACGACTTCCACTTTTCATTCGCGAGCCAATCCCACACACCATCCACCCGCAACGCGGCGTTGTCACCGAGCGCGAACTTCGCACCGATCAACGCGTCCACGCCGTAGGTGTGCATGAAGTTCGTTTCCGTGGAAACACCGGCACCCGCGCCGAGGAGGAATGACAGCGCACCGGTCTTCATCGGGCTCGCCACCAGGCGCCCGGACAGAAGCCCCACGTTGACGTCCTTCAGTCCATGCGGACGGCTCGCCCGCATCTCGGCGTCTTCGAACTCGATCGACCAGCCGGGATCGAGGAACATGCCGACACGCCCACCTCCGCCATACGCGGTCGTGAGACTGAGATCCCTATCGAAGGACGCGAGGCTCCCAAACGCGCCGAACTCCATGGTCCCCCGCTCCTGCGCTGCGGCCGGCACAGCCCACACCAGCGCCGCGAGACCAACCGTAAATGCTTTGATTGACATGTGAGAATCTCCTTGAAGACTTCGTGGCCTGTTTGCCGTCGTAGCGACCGGGGAATTCCAATTTGGCGACGCCCCATCATCTGGAGCGGTGCTGAGGCCGGACAGTCGTCCGACCCCAGCGCTCGCGGGCGTTATGGCAGAGTGATGGTGTTACCGGTAGTCATCGACACTGCGCCGTTCCGCGCCAGTGCACGTCCGAACAGCGTAGCGTTATCTAGCAGCGAGATGCTTGTAAGGGCGAGGATGTTGCCCTGGAAGTGCGAGGCCGTACCGAGCGTGGCAGAACTGCCAACCTGCCAGTACACGTTCTTGGCCTGGGCACCATTGATCAGGACGACATCTCCGGCCGTGGTGAGCGAGCTGCCGGCCTGGAAGACAAAAGTCGCGTTCGGATCTCCCCCGCCATCCAGCGTCAGCACGCCTGACACGCCGATTGAGCTGGCGCTGCAATAGACACCGGCCGGCTTGGTCGTTCCGCCAAGGTTGGCCACGATAGCATTCGCCGCTGGGCACGGCAGGCCGGCCAGCGTGTTGTATGCAGAAGTGAGGTCAATCTGCGCCTGCACGGCTACCGCGTCGTTCAGATGCTGCACGCCCGTGATCACACACGGCGGGAAGCCGGTGACCGTGCTCCCTGGGCTGATGGCAATGTCGGCGTTGATGACGCCGAGAGAGACACAAGTGAAAGCCGTACCGGCCATGATCCCGTTAGGTGCTGCCGTTTTGAGATTCACGATCGGCGATGGTGAGGCAGCCGTCACGATCACGGTCGCCGTACCTGAGATAGCGCCACTGGTCGCCCTGACGGTGTTGGTAAACGTCCCGGCCACCGCACCCGCGGTGAAGAGACCAGTCGCGGGATTGATCGTGCCGCCACCATTTACGACCGACCAGACGGGCGTGATCAGGAAGGTGTTGCCATTCCCGTCCCGGCCGGTTGCCGTGAACTGCTGGGTGCCATTGGCGACTACGGAGGCCGGATCCGGGCTCACGGTTATCGTCGCCAGCGCCGACGGAGTCGTTGTTACGGTGACGGTCGCCGTACCTGAGATCGCGCCACTGGTTGCCGTGACGGTGTTGGTAAACGTTCCGGCCACCGCACCCGCGTTGAAGAGACCGGTCGCGGGATTGATCGTGCCACCACCATTTACGACCGACCAGACGGGTGTGATCAGGAAGATGTTGCCGTTCTGATCCCGGCCGACGGCGTTGAACAGTTGCGTTCCATTCGTCTGTACCGAGACCGGATTCGGCGTCACGGTGATGGTCGCCAGTGACGGAACAGGCGCGGTCACGGTTACGGTTACGGTCGCAAAGCCCGAGACCGTGCCGCTGGTTGCTTTGACCGTGCTGCTGAACGTCCCGGCCACCGCACCCGCGGTGAAGACACCGGTGCTGGCGTTGATACTTCCCCCGCCATTCACGACCGACCAAACGGGCGTGATCGAGAAGCCGTTGCCAGCTCCATCATTGCCGACCGCGGTAAACTGCTGCGTGCCATTGGTTTGTATGGAGACCGGATTCGGCGTCACAGTGATGGAGGCCAGCGATCCGCTGGTCACGACGACCGTTGCGAAACCGGCGGTACCGCCAACGCTTGCGCGAACCGAATTGGTGTACGTACCAGGCGCATTGCCCGCGGTGAACAGACCTGACGCGGGGTTTATAGTGCCGCCACCCGCGACGACTGACCAAGTGGGGGTGATGTCAACGACATTGCCGCCGGCGTCTCTGCCCACCGCCGTGAACTGCTGGGCGGTACTGATGCCCAGCGTTGCCGGGTTCGGCGAAACCGTGATCGTCGCAAGCGCGCCGCCTGTTGCTGTTACAGTGACCGTCGCAAAAGCCGAAATGCTGCCGCTGGTTGCCTTGACGGTGTTGATATAGGTACCGAGCGTCGTGCCCGCGGTGAACAAGCCGGAGCTGCCGATCGTCCCGCCGCCGTTAACGACGGACCAAACCGGCGTGATTGTGACGACGTTCCCGCTGGCGTCCTTTCCGACGGCCGTAAACTGCTGATTGAGTCCTGCATTAAGTGTGAGCGGATTCGGCGTTACGACAATGGTCGCCAGCGGCCCCGCGGTCTCGGTGACCGTCGCGGTTCCCTTGATGCTGCCGCTGTTGGCTTGAATCGTATTGGCGAAGGTGCCGGCCGCCGTTCCCGCCGTGAAGAGGCCCGTGCCATTCATCGTACCGCCACCGGCCACGACGGACCAGGTGGGTGTCAACTGCACGGTGTTGCCCGCCACGTCCTTGCCCACGGCGACGAACTGCTGCGTTGTGCCGGTGACCATCGACACGGGGTTCGGCGTGACCACGATGGTGGCCAGCGGACCTGGGGTCACGATGACCGTCGCAATGCTTGACACACCGCCACTGGTTGCCATGACGGTGTTAGTAAACGTCCCTGGCGTAGTGCCTGCCGTAAACACGCCCGAGCTGCCGATCGTTCCGCCGCCGGTCACGACAGACCAAACGGGCGTGATCTGTACGATGGCGCCGGAGAAGTCCTTGCCGACTGCGGTGAACTGCTGCGTGCCGTTTATCGCGAGGGTCGTCGGGTTCGGCGAGACGACGATCGACGAAAGGGAACCGGGCCCACTGATCCCGTGCACGTCGCATGACGCCGTTGACAGCCCGGCAAGCGCGACCGCCACGAATATTCGTGGCGCGCGCGCGTACGGAGCCAGCGCCTTAATGATGCGGCTATTCATGAAGCTTCTCATCGAATTCCTCCTGACCTGGTGCATGTGAACGCAAATCGGCACGCATGCGCCCTGGTTCGCGGAAGTCTTCAGCTGGTGCGTAGGCCTGATGGTGATCGGCGTCCTGGGCGTGACAATCACATCTCGGTTCGCAAATTCCGCGCCGCGGCCCTTCAGCGTGTGGGGCACCGCCCCCACGATGTTGCACATCTCGAGGGCGAGGAGACCAGTCTTGACATAGCTATATAACTATACGATTATATAGCTGTATGGTCATAACATCCAAATACCCCAGGTTGCAGCCGTTTGCGAGAGCCGCCGTCATCGCCCTCGCGATGACAGTCGGCACAGCGGCCGCTCAGACAGCCCCAGCACACCTCACACTCCACGATGCGATTCGCCAAGCCGACCTATCGGCGTACGGCAATCGCATCGCCTCCGCTGAGACAGCAGCCCAGGCAGCGCAGACCATCGCGCCGCTCAAAGGCATTCTGCCGTCAGTCCATTTGGAAGCCGGTTACGTCCGCACCACGGACCCTATCGGCGTCTTCGGCTCGACATTAAGACAGCGAACTGTGTCGCAAGCCAATTTCGACCCGCAACGCCTCAACTATCCATCGGCACTCGGAAACCATCAGGGTGCCGTTGTCCTCGAACAGCCAATTCTGAACGCTGACGCCTGGATCGGCCGGAGTTCCGCGAAGTACGCAGCAGACGCCAGCCGGGCCTCGGAACAGTGGACGAGGCTTTCGACGAGAGCCGATGTGGTGCGCGCCTACTACGGCGCCGTGCTCGCAAGCGAGCGGGCATACACGCTTCGCTCGGCCGCACTCGCGGCACATGCGCATGTCTCACAGGCCGAGGCGCTCGTGAGGCAGGGAATGGTTACGAGGTCCGATGCGCTGCTCGCGTTGGTCAGAGCCGGCGACATCGATGCGCAGCTTGTGGAAGTAGCCGGCCAGGCTTTGACCGCGCGGCGCAGTCTCGCAGTCCTGCTCGGACGGAAATCAGACGATGCGTCTCTCCCACTGCTTTCATCCTCCGCGCTTCCGTCAGGCGAGCGGATCCGCGCAGTTGTCTCGGATGACACAGCAGCAATAGTTCCGGTCGAGCGGGCCGACGTTCAAGCCGCGCTCAATGGACTCGACGCCGCGCGTACCGACGCAAAGCGCGCACGCTCACTGATGCTGCCGCGTGTCAACTCGTTCGCGCGTTTCGACTGGAATTCTCCTGACAGACCTTTCGGCGGCGACAAGAACTGGACGGTCGGAATCATGGCGACGTGGAGTCCATTCACGAGTCCGGCTGACATCGCAGACCTTCGCGCGGCAAACGCGCGCAGTGACGCAGCTCGCGCCCAGGGCGAGGCCGCGCAGGCGAACGCCAGTCTCGAGCTGGACCAGACACGCACCGCATTGCAGGTCGCGCTCGCGCGACTCGCAATAGCAGAACGCGCCGTAGCTCAAAGTGCCGAAGCTCACCGCATCGTCAGCCGCAAGTACGAAGGCGGGCTTGCGCCGGTAGTGGAGCTGCTCGACGCCCAGGCAACTGAAACACAAAGCGCGCTCGGTTTTTCGCAGGCGCGCTGGAGCGCAATCGCTGCCGCGGCAGACCGCCGCCGAGCGTTGGGACGAGACCCCGGATCGCTCGAGGCGCTGGATGAACCCACGCCACGTTCGACCGCGCCGGCTGGCCCAATCAGCAGCGAACAACATGAATGATTCACGAACAACACCACTGAGGGCTTGATGGACATGTCTTATAAAGTCGTTGCTGCCGCTGGAGCGTTACTGCTTTTCGCCGCCGCGTGTTCGTCTCCGAAGGCCGAGTCGACCCAAACGCCGCGACGCATAGCGGGAACTGCGTACACAGTCAGAGATACGATCGTTCAGACTGTCTTCGAAGCATCCGGCACTGCGACGCCTCTTCGTCAGGCTACACTGAGCACCAAGCTCATGGGAACTGTGCTTCAGGTGCTCGCCAATGAAGGCGATCGCATCGTCGCAGGACAGACTCTCGTGCGCATCGATGCTCGCGACATAGCCGCGAAGAATTCTCAGGTGGCGGCCTCGATCGCCGAAGCTGAAGCGGTTCATCACGATGCCGTGACACAGGCCGCCCGCTTCCGCGCGTTGTATGCGGACAGCGCGGCAACACGCGCGCAGCTCGATGCAGTCGAGACTGGTCTGCTCCGCGCCGAAGCCGGTGTGCGCGCCGCGCGTGCGTCATCGGCGGAGCTCGCGGCAGTGGCAGGGTATGCGACTGTTCGCGCTCCGTTCAGCGGTGTCGTCACTAAACGATTCGTTGACCCCGGTGCCTTTGCGGCACCGGGATCACCGCTGATGACCGTTCAGGACGGGAATCAGCTTCGCATCGTCGCGAATGCCACGCCGGATGTAGCGAGCGGACTTCGTCCCGGCCAGCGGATCGACGCTCTGGTCGAAAATCGTCCCGTCTCCGCCGTAATCGAAGGCATCGTCCCATCAGCAGCCGGCAACCTGTACACGATCAACGCCCTCGTCTCCAACGCTGTCGGCAATTTTCTGCCCGGCAGCACTGCGACGCTTCTTGTGAAGATGGGTTCGCGTCACGCGCTGGTCGTACCTGCGAATGCGGTAGTTCGCGAAGGCGATCTGACGGGTCTCACGATCCGAACG
>JBBRBY010000089.1:0-10532 GCA_038205315.1 Gemmatimonadales bacterium
GCGATCGACGAGTTCGAGGCAGCCGTGGAGAAGGCCGGTGGCGACCTCATGGTGGATTCGCCGGATTCGTCCGAGCCGGAGCGGCCGGAGTGGGTGCTCCCGCATCCGCACGACGACGAATCCGTGGCCGTGTACACCGGACGAGTCCAACGGGCGACCGCGCGGCTCGGAGAATCCAGAACGCGCTGATTCGCGTGCAGTATCAACGCTCGATCAACGCTCGATCAACGCTTGATCAGCGCTCGAATTACCGCATGATCGAGCTTGGGCGGTTGCGCGTGCGAAGGTAGTCCAGGGAATAGGTGCCGGCGCCCGTGGCGGCGAGATACAGGAAGGCGAAACAGAGCAGCACCGGGACCTCGCCGTGGTTCTGGATGGGCCAGAAGCTCTTGGGCGAGTGCATGAGGAAGTAGGCGACGGCCATCTCGCCCGAGAGAATGAATGCGACGGGTCTCGTGAACAGTCCCAGCATAATCAGCAGCCCGCCGATGAACTCGAGCGGGCCGGCGACGCCGCGCAAGGTGAGACCGAGAGTGGCGGCGTGGCCGACTCCATCGACGCCACCGAAAATGCCGAACAGCTTCTGCGCACCGTGCTGCGCGACGACCGCGCCGGCGAACAGACGAAGAAATAGATGTGCCCAGCGCTCAGCTGGTGGCACGTTGGTGCGCAATGCGGTCATCGCGCCCAGCTATTGTTGGTCCGGTCCATGTCCTGAAAACGGTTGTCTGGATCGAGTGTCACGCGCTCGATCGTCTTGCCGCGGAGCGGGATCGTCATGGTCACACGTCGCGTTCCGGTGAACCACACGTCGGCATCCTGGACGACGACGTCGGAGCTGCCGCCAACGTAATCCACGCGCAGGATGATCGGCATCGCCATTTCGCCCTTGTCATGAATGGATACGATAGCGTTGGTTCCACGTGTGGTAACCGATTCGATTGCCTGATCCGTGGTACTCGTGGTGAAGGCCCACTGATGCCAGAACCAGTCGAGATTGCGGCCCAGGGATCTGTTCATCGCCATGAAAAAGTCGTACGGCGACGGATGCCTGAAGCGCCATTCCTTCGCATAGTTCGCGAACGCCACGTGTGCGGCTGAATCCCCCACAACGCCGCCCAGCGCGTGGAACATGAGCGGCGCCTTGACGTAGGTCGTCATCGTGGCGTACGGGCCCAGGAAATCGGTGGGCCACATCATCGGTCCCTCCAGCTCGCTCCCGGCCACCTTGCGGTAGCCGGCCGAACCGCCATTGAGATCGATGGGTTTATGGTTGTAATCACCCGCGGCCGCAGCGTCGATGTACTCGTTGAAGCCTTCGTCCATCCAGCCGTAACGCGTTTCGTCCGAGCTCACGGTCATGGGGAACCACTCGTGACCAAATTCGTGGACGGTGACACCGAACCCGGGTCCGTCGAAGATGATCATCGGATATTCCATCCCGGTCTCGGGGCCATCCGCGATGGTGCCCTGCGAAAACTCGTACGGAAAGACGTAGCGCGAATGATGTTCGAGTGCGAACCTGCCGACCTGGGCCGTATTGTTGGTTGCGTACGACGTGTGCTGCGGGAGATACAGCACGTTGACGGGTATTACTCCCTTCGTCGGTATGTTCGCGTGCGTCGCGTCGTATACGTAATCGCGCGATGCGGCGAATGCGAAGTCATTCACGCGCGGAGCGGCGAAGTGCCACGTCAACGTTGCTCCAGGTGCAGTGGCGCTCGCGCCACGCTCGGTCGCCGTGACCACGTGGATGGTGGTATCGGCGTGCATCGCGAGCGCCAGCCGGTCACGGGTTCGCTGAGACAGCACCTGATCGGCGTTCTGGAGATCACCCGTAGCGCCCACGAGCCATCCGCTTGGAACGGTGATGTTCACGTCGAAGCTGCCGAACTGGTTGTAGAACTCGCCGATGCCCATGTACTGGTCGGTGTCCCATCCGCGCATGTCGTCGTACATGGCAACCTGCGGATACCACTGCGCCACCTGGAACAGGTAGTCGCCGAATCTTCCCATCCGCTCGCCGCGTTCCAGTGTGTCAACCCGCGGAACCGTAAAGTGCCAGGTCGCCTCGATCGTCGCGTTGGTGCCGGCCGCAACTGGAGCGGCGAGCTTCACGCTCGCCACGGTGCCGTTCAACGAATAGTGCTGCGGATCGTCGAGCGGGACCGCTGCGCCGTTGACCACGAGCCGTTCCAGAACTACACCGTCCGTGATGTCGGTGACATAATCGTTGCGCTGCACGGTGGGCTTGAAATAGTTCTGGTACAATCGCATGACGATGCGGTCGAGCGAGTTGGGTGTCGTGTTATGCAGCGTCACGACCTCGGAGCCGTGCAACACACCCGCGGGCGCATCGAGCGTCGCGTTGATGCGATAGTCCACGCTCTGCTGCCAGTAGTTCCTGCCAGGCGTGCCGCTCGAGTCACGCGTGCCCTCTGCGTACGCTCGTTTTATTCCAGGCTGGAGCGGAATGTCCCGTCTCACGGCTCGGTCCGGCCACACGGGACGGGAGGAGCTGGAGACGCGCTGTGCGCCGGCGGATGCCCCGGCTAGAAGAAGCAGCACGGCCGCGGCGACTGGTCGGAGAGTGTTCATGGTGGATTGGTTGCGAGTGTCATTCTGAAGATAGCTCGCGAGAAAACCGCGCGCACCCAATTCCCAGGCGCCCTAGTGAACCTGGACGAACCCCGTATCGCGCGGAAACGGCGAGACGCCGGGAGCGCGAATCGCGAAGATTCCGTTCGTGATGTCCATGTGAAGCGTAGCGTGCGCGAGGACGTCCGCACCCAACACTCCGTCGAGGGTGACGAATGTCTGCCTGCGCTCCTGCACGATGGGAACGCCGGCCAGCCGAAGGACATATTCACCGTCGCCGACCGTCACTCGCCTCAGCACGGGAAGGCCGCCTAAGTGCGATGCGCCCAGCGCGTCCACACTCGCGGTGGCATCGGCGAGTCCCTGGTCCGGTGTCTTGTCCATCCAGGAATCGGTGACGATCGTCGAGTCGGCGCCGGTGTCCAGGCCGAACAGTACCGGCCGGCCGTTCCGGGTGAGAAGGCGAACCACCGGGAAGCCGATCCATACCAGGGACCGCGGACTGGAAGAATGTGCCGGCGGACGCGCCAGGGTGATGGTTCCAGCCCCCATATCCAGCACCACGTTCAGACGGCGCAGTACATCCGAACCTATCACCCCGTCCAGTTTCACTGGGACGATGCGGCCGTTGGCGACGCGCTTGTCCAGCCGTAGCGAACGCGGATCCAGCACGGCGACAGGAAGATTCCGAATGGCGACCGTGCCGATCTGAATCACGTTCGCGATCGCCGGCCGCGCTGCAATCCGCCCTTCGGCGCCGGCGATTGCCAGCGTGTCTGGTGTAATCGGCACCACGCCACACTCGGCGGCAACGTCGCTTGCCAGCAGTGACATCGTTGCGCCGGTATCGAGCCAGAAATAATGCGTGTGACCGTTCACGATGACGCGGATGATCGGAGTGCCCACCCTGCTGCCGAGTATGGGGAGTACTTCCGGGCTCGCAGGAGCGTCCACTTCCACGGGCGCCACGTTGTGGAGCACGCCCGCCCACGCATCCACCGCTGCTCGATCGACGAAGAAGCTCGAGGAGGTATCGTCTCTCGTTTCACCCGTCAGCGCCGCGAGCTCCTGCCACTTTCCCTGCGCGTCCAGCGCCAGAGTGAGGCCGATTCGCGCGCGCCCGCGCAACAGCGGATCCGGATCGCCGATCAGCGAGTGGAAAAGGACCTCGGCGCCCGACACGTTTCCGGCGAGCAGTTCGGCGAGCGCGTCGGTAAAGAAGCGTTGCGGCATGTTGGTAGCCTGTGCGCGGGCCGCCGGTACGTCGAGCGCACTAATGGAAGCCCAGAACCCCACGGTGGATGGCGCGCCGCTCGGCTTCAGGCGAAGTCGCTTCACACTGATGCCGGCGACATCGTCGGAGGCGACGCCGGCCGGACCCTGATGCGCACAGCCTGGTCCTGACAGCACTCCCAGCCAGAGTGTCAGGATTGATGCGAAGCGGATGGCACGCATGCGGGAAGATGCTTCGGTGCGCGGAGGCGCGCCATCACAATGCTGCCTAAAGCCCCAGGTACGCCCTCACTCTCGGCTCTATCCGGTCGGGAGTCCAGAACGGTGCCCAGACCAGGTTCACCTTCACGTCCTCGACCCCCGGCAGCGCACGCAGCTCTCGTTCGGCGTCGCCCATTATCTCAGGGCCCGATGGGCAGCCCGGCGAAGTGAGGGTCATGTCCACGGAGACGACGGCACCATCCACGCGAACGCCGTAAACGAGACCCAGGTCCATGATGTTCAGCTGCAGGTCCGGATCCTTCACACGGCGAAGTCCGAGTTTCACCTGGTCCTCGCTGACTACCGGTGCGGCGCCGGCAGTCCCGGTGCGCGTGTCAGCGCTTGTGCCCGGACTTGGGCTTGGGCTTTGACTTTGAGGCTGACGCGCTGGAATGTCCGCTGGAGTGCTTCGACTTTCCAGAGACTCCGGCGGAAGATCGCTTTTTGGTGGAGTGACTGGCGCTTGCGCTGCGCTTGCGGGCTGCGGTAGCTCGAGCCGATCCTGCGCGGGTTCCATGTCTTGAAGATAACGCCTTCGCATGGCGAGCCCGTCCGTGACGGCGACTGCGCGCTCGCTCGTTCCATCCCACCTCACGATCAGCGCGGAACGAGGCTGGCATAACGAGCGCGCCGTCGCCCATATCAGTGACGGAAAGGGAGGCCGCATCGGCCAGATCGGACCGGACGTCCGCAATTACGCGAACCGGGTGGGGCGACTTGGTGGCGTAGACCCGATTGGTGAGGAGAATGACGAACATGTCGCGATCTGGGTCGATCCACATGGACGTGCCGGTGAAACCGGTATGCCCGAACGCTCGTTCCGAGAGATAGTTGCCTGAGCCAAAGGAACCCGTGGGAGTGTCCCAGCCCAGTGCCCGGTGACCCGCGGCGCGTGTGGTGAACAGCTGGACGGTGGAATCGGCGAGTATGCGGACGCCGTCATATGTGCCGCCGTTGAGCATCATCTGAGCGAAGACGGAGAGGTCCGCGGCGGTGGAGAAGAGTCCCGCGTGGCCGGCGACGCCGCCCATGGCGAAGGCGTTCTCGTCGTTGACCTGACCCTGCCAGGAACGGGTGCCGCCCTCGCGTCCGGTGGGCGCAATTCGGGACCGCAGGGAGTCGGCCGGGCAGAATTCCGTACGGTACATACCCAGCGGGTGGAACACGTAGTCGGCGAGGAACTCATCAAGCGGCTGGGCGGAAATGGCCTCGACGACCATTCCGAGGACGTCAGCGCCGAGGTCGGAGTACTCGTAGAACTGATCCGGGTGATAGGCGAGGGGGGTGCTCAGAATGATCCGGCGCGCCTCGGCTGGATCTCCGGTGAGCTTGTAGATGTCACGCCCCGCCGGCAGTCCCGAGCGGTGCGTCAATAATTCGCGAATAGTTACTAAATCCTTCTCGCCACCGGAGAATTCCGGGAGGTAGCGGGAGACCGGGGCGTCGAGGGAGATGCGGCCCTGATCGAACAGCACCATGATGGCCGTGGTGGTGCCGACGACCTTGGTAAGAGACGCCAGATCATATATGGTAGATGCTGGGTCAACGGCCGGGCTCGATTTGTCCCAGGAGACGTGGCCGAATCCTCGTTGGAGGACGGCCTTGCCCTTTCTGCCGACGATGACGGCCGCTCCGGGATAGCCGCCGGCCGCAATTCCGCGTTCGACCACGCGATCCACTGCTTCGAGACGCTCGGAGGACATTCCGACGGAGGCGGGGGACGCGACCGGAAGACCCGAAACCGGTATCGGTTTCGTGGCGACGATGGGTCGGGCCGGCGCCGTTCGGCCCGGTGGAGCGGCCAGGGCAAGAAGGAATGGAACGAGCATCAGAACACTTACGACTGGAGGACGAGCAGTTGAGAAGGCGACACGCGCATGCCCAATCTGTCATATTTGACGATTCCGGCAACCCTTGAGATACATCCTGAGTCAAACAAGCGCACTTACTGGATGACGACGCACCAGACACTCGTCCAGCGGGCGATGCAGGGAGATGATCGTGCCCTGCACCAACTGTGGATGGAGAATGCACCGCACATAGATGCCGTGGTCCTGCGACTTTGCGGGGACCGCGATCTGGCGGCGGACATTGCCCAGGAAGTATGGATACAGATTTTTCGCGCGTTGCCGAGCTATCGCGGTGACTCGCAGTTCGGGACGTGGGCGCACAGAATTGCCGTGAACCGTACCCTGAACGCACTCCGGAAGGTTCGTCGCATTGCCAAGGTTGAGATAGATGTCGAGGAAGACACCGCAGCGTCATCAGACAATCCCGAAACCGATACCGAGCGGGGCATTCTGGCAGACTCGATCGACCAGGCCGTGAAACAGCTTTCCCCGGGTGCACGGACGGTGTTCGTCTTGCATGACGTGGAAGGTTACACGCACGAAGAAATTGCGCGTGAGCTGGGTATAACGTCGGGTGGTTCCAAATCGCAGTTGTTCAAGGCACGCGCGAAGCTACGCCGGCTACTCGCGCATCTTGCTGAAGGATTCTCCGCTGGCGTTGGTCAGGGGCATGTCACTCCCATCTAAGGAACTTCCGGAACAGGCATTCGACGCGCTCGTCACGCGTGAGCGAACGCGCGTCGTCGCGCCGCTCACGGAGTGGCAGCAGCTGTCGATGGCGCTTCGCCAGGAAGGTCTGTTGAGTGATGCTGCGTCGCGCCGGCCGGAAGCAGCGCGCGAGTATGCGCCTCCGCCGGAGCGCAGCAGCTGGCTGCGTACGACGGGTCGTTGGAGCATGCGTTTGGCGACGGGCGTTGTGCTCGTGGGAGCGGGAGTACTCGCAGGCCGCGGGATGACCATCGGCCAGGGTCTTGTCAACGAACTTCACACGGCGATGGCGGACAGTACCGAAGGGACGACGCTGCGAATAAGCAACAAGCCGTTCGCGTCGTCGTCTGAAGCCAGAAAGTCCATGTTGCGGGCGCAGACTGATTACGAGCGTGCGGCGGCCTTTCTGTCCGCGACCGACAGCGCTCCTCGCCTCGTTGGTGATCCCGCCACGTACCGCGACAGGCTTACGGGGTTGGACAATCTCACCAACGCGTCGCTCGCGGCGCTGAAGGATTCCCCGCAGGATCCACTTCTCAACCAGTTCTATCTCTCCGCAGCGGCGGCGCGCGAAGGAACTCTGCAGAACCTGGCTCACGCGCTTCCCGCGAATGAGCGAATGGTGAGGTTCTAGCTTCGAGTGACGATCGCAACGTTATGCCCGCCTAGTGTGTCACACTGACATGAGCACGCAACCAGCGTTCAGGAAAATCTCCGTGTGTGTGGCATTCGCGCTTGTCACGCTCGCGGCTTTGTGTCCGGCTGCGCGTGTGGCGGGGCAGAATGCACCGATCCCGTCGGGATGGGTGGGAATCTCGATCATCCAGAAGGGACATGGTGACTCGGGCGCGACCACGCTGGACTATCCGGTTGTCGCGTCCGTGGAGCCCGGCTCGCCCGCGCAGTCAGCTGGTCTCGTGGCGGGGGATACGATTCTCGCGTACAACTCGCTCGACGCGAACACTGACCCATCCGGCGTGGCGCGTCTGCTCAAGCCGGGCACTGACCTCGTGGTGAGGATTCGCAGGAATGGCGTGCGCAGCCTGCGGCTAACAGTAGCGCGCCGATCGGCGGGGAACGCATACCGATCCGGCGTCACCGTGAGCGCAGACGATCACGTGAGTCTCCCGCTCGTGTACGCAATGCCCAGCGGTCCGATGGCGTTCGCCGCAAGTGTTGCGGCCGGACAGGAAGCGCCGTTCGCAGGATCATATTTCGCGCGCGTCAATTCAGGTCTGGCGCGTGCGCTCTCCTCGCCGGATGCCGGGGTGCTTGTGATCCAGGTGGGCCCGGGCTCGGCGGCGATGCGCGCAGGTCTCCAGGCGGGAGACGTGATCACGCGGGCCGACTCGATCGCGGTGAAGAGCCCCATGGAGATCGCGACCGCGATGCGACTCGCGTCGGGCCGGAGCGTAGCGCTTGAGGTGGTCCGCGAAGGCAAGTCGCACAAGCTGAAGGTGACGTGGTGACCGTCGCCAGGTAGCGACCTTCGTCGTTACAGCTTGCGTTGGTCGGGCAGCAGCGAATGGTGTATGGATACCGCCGCGACCGCGCCAATACCGGCGGCAGCGATGGCCATCTGCGGACCGTGGATGATATCTCCCGCCGCGAATACGTTCCACACCGAAGTGTGAAAGTGCATATCCGTGACGACGCGCCCTATGTCGTCACGCTCGCATCCCAGTTGCGCGCCGAGGTCGTCTGAGGGCTCCTGACCGATCGCGAAGAATATCTGGTCGCAGTCGAGGCACATTCCGCCGCCCAGATCGACAGACCGTGCCTCCTTGTCATTCGAGGTGATCTTCTCGATGGGCGCTTCGAGTATCGGGATGTTGAGCGCGTCGAGTTTCCCCAGGATTTCGCTCGTGATGCCGGCGGCGATGCCGTTGGTGCAGATGACGATCTCACGTGTCCACGTGGTGAGTGCCAGCGCGAGTCCGGCGGCCTTCCTACCGCTGCCGATCACGACGGTCTTCAGTCCGCGCGCCTCGTAGCCGTCGCAGTCAGGGCAGACATGCGCGGTGGCGCCGTAACATTTCTCCAGACCGGGCACATCGGGCCACACGTCGTGAACTCCGATGGCGAGCAGGATGCGCGAAGCACGAATGGTTGCACCGGAATCGAGCCACAGTTCGAAGTCATCGTCATCGGTCTTTGCCGCGTGCGTCACGGCAGCATCGATCAGAGTGGCACCGAAGCGCCGAGCGTCGTCGCGCCCGCGGCCGCGGAGCTCGGCCGGTGTCACGCCTTCGAGTCCGAGGTAGCCATGAATTCCACGCGTCTCCCAGTTGCGCGGATCACCCGCATCCACGACCACGACACTGTGCAGATAGCGGCCGAGCCAAATCGCGGCGGAGAGGCCCGCAGGGCCACCACCGACTATCGCGACTTCGTATGTATCAGGGATGTCAGGGGTGTCAGTGGTGCTGGAGTCAGGCACGAAATTCACTATTGAAGTAAATGCTGCTGCGCAGGGCAATGGATGAGTGACTCGAGGCAATTCGGGTGCCTCGCTGGCAGGAGTCCCCGTTGAGCGATCGGTGACGGGAGCGCAGATCCGAGTCTCGTGAGAAGCCGCTTCCGGAGCTAAACTGTACGCATGAGCGCTCCGTCCGAATCCCCGCGCCAAGGTACCACGAACAGAATTCACGGCCCGCGTCCGCTCATAGAGCGGATCGTGGATCCCATCAGCGAGCTGGCGCAGACTGCGCCAGCCGGCGGGGTGGTGCTGATTCTCTGTGCCGTTGTCGCCCTCGTGTGGGCGAATTCTCCGTGGGCCGAATCGTATCACGATCTCTGGAACAATCGAATTTCCATTGGCGTTGGCGGCGTCGTGGCGAGTCTGACCCTGCACAACGTGGTGAATGATGGCCTGATGGCTGTCTTCTTCTTTGTGGTTGGGCTCGAGATAAAGCGCGAGATTCTGGTGGGCGAGTTGGCGACGCTTCGGCGCGCGGCGCTGCCCGTTGCGGCGGCGTTCGGCGGAATGATCGTACCCGCGGTGCTCTTCGTCACGCTCAACCTGGGCGGAGCCGGCGTGCGCGGCTGGGGAGTGCCCATGGCGACCGACATCGCATTCGCGCTGGGCGTGCTCGCGCTGATCGGTGAGCGGATTCCGTCATCACTCAGAATCTTTCTTTCGGCGCTCGCCATCGCGGACGATCTTGGCGCGGTTCTGGTGATCGCGCTGTTCTACACGGCCCACATCTCCTGGATAGCACTCGGCGCCGCGTTCCTGCTGCTCGTGCTTTCACTGGTCGCCAACGCCATCGGCGTGCGAAAGGCGGGGATATACGCAGTGATCGGTATCGCACTGTGGATTGCGGTGCTGCTATCGGGCGTGCATGCCACGGTGGCGGGAGTGCTGCTGGCGTTTACAATTCCGTCGCGCCGCAGGATTGACGAGGCGGCGTTCCTTTCCGGCGCGCGCGACGCACTGGCTGACTTTCACGATGCACGTGCGCCCGAGAAAACGGTGCTCTCGAGTCGCGCGCACCAGATTGCGTTGCAGCGAATGGGCCTGCTGATCGATCGCGCGCAGGCGCCGCTCATTCAGCTGGAACATGGCCTGCACGGCGTGGTGACGTTCGGAATCATGCCGCTGTTCGCGCTGGCGAACGCCGGCGTTGCGCTTGGAGGAGCAGGCCACGCGCTGTCGAGTCCCATCGCCCTGGGGGTGATCGCGGGACTGCTTATGGGAAAGCCGATCGGGATAACGCTCGCGAGCTGGGGTGCGGTGCGAAGTGGAATCGCGACGATGCCGCGAGACATCACGCCACGAATGTTGTTCGGTGTCGCGTGGCTGGGTGGAATTGGATTCACCATGTCGCTGTTCATCGCGGGGCTTGCGTTCCAGGGATCGCCCGCGCTTCTGACATCGGC
>JBBRBY010000090.1:0-10457 GCA_038205315.1 Gemmatimonadales bacterium
TCTCGTATCCGATCGTCGCGAATAGATGTTGCGCTTGGATCGATGGGGAGCCCGATAAGAGAAGCGATGAGTCGTTGTTCTGCACGGTTCGTTGCAGGTACCAACTTGCTCGTCCGCTGGGTGAGTAATCCTCCCACGCCAGACGTGCACCCGAAGCAGATCCAACGCCAATGTCTGCGCCGAGTAGTTGCCCATCCTGCGTGTGTCCCTGCTGCAGCACGGTATGTACATAGATGGCTCCTTCACCGCGGTTGCGCGCGAGCGTCGGATCAGATCCGTCTATGTATTCCGCTCGCAGTGCGCTGAACTTTGCGTCGCGGCGCGCAAACACTTTTCTGAAGCCAACCATCACGATGCGAGAATGATCGGGCTCTAACGCAAGGTCGCGAATATCCGCATTGTGATCCTCGTGACCGTATTCCATATACGCTTCAAATCCGCTATGCGGGAGCACCCATCGTCCGAAGACGGATGCTAATTGGTTCTTCAGCTCATCCTTGTTGCCAGTTCCAGCCATCGGGGCCTCCGTGGGGAGCGAACTCTTGAGAATGCCCTCGAAAGGCGACAAAAGCTCGCTGGAGCCAATCCGCCCGCTCCACGCTTGGTGAAAGAACCTGGCGGCGCCAAGTTCAAGTCCTGGAATCGCTGCTGGGGCGAACGTGGCGACTAGTCCGGACATGAAGCGACGCGTCCCCGGATAAGCCGCGCTCGCGAATGTGTCTGGCCCTACGACGGGGGAAAAAGCTGACTGAGCCTCGATCCCATAAACGACGCGAGCCTGTATTTGGCCGATCCAGACATTCGTGGGTCGCGCTGTGCCGAAAAACACGTGCGGTATGCCCGCTGCGTTGTTTCCCAGAATTACGGGAAAGTCTGTGGCGGGGCCCCAATACTGGGTAGCGCTGCTCACACCCGCACTCAGGCCCAGTCCATCAATGCGCAGCGTGCTCTGGCCCCAATCAAATCGTGAATACGCTCCACTTCCGAACCGCTGCGGGAGGTCGACGTTATTTGGTGCCTCCCCGTTTGCGAACGTACCAACGCCGCCCTCTCCGTTCGCCTGCAACGTAAACGCCGCGTTCTCCGCCCGAAAAACCATCGGATTCAACACCAGCGTCACCGGCCCCCACGCACCTGCAACACCTGCCTGAATCTCGCTTGTCAGACCTCGCCCGGCCCACACCCCATTGTTGTTGCTCCCGAACGGGAACGCGCTGTTGAACCGCTCGGTAACCGCGATCGGCAACACGGAGAAATGCCGGGCGCTGTCCTTCCGGAACATCCACGACTGGGCCCAGGGATGCGGTCCGGTCACCGTCGTCAGGGAATCAACTTCCCGTGCCGAGAATGGCCGAAGTCCCCATGCCGCGAGGGGGACCTTGCCTATCGTCTGCAGGTAGCGAAGGTAGTTGTCCATCTCGCTACCAGCCACAACACCGCCGCGTGCCCCTTCGATGCTAATCTCGCTCTGCGCACCGGCTCTCCCCGCGGAGAGTAAAGCCATGGCAATCGTCAGCCATGCTCGGGCGGTGTTGCGAATGAGGCGGGTGGAGTAGATTGGCATCGGTGATATACAAGATTCTGCGGGGGCGACTCGGGCAATTCGAGTCGGGTCGGTTGGCCCAATTTACTCGCTGCCTACTTGCCGCGCAGCGAAGCTGGCTGGTGACCCTTGGCGCGACGGTTCTACTCGCCGGGTCCGCAAACCACGCCGATGCTCAGGTTGCTGGCACCCGCAATGCCGCCATCACCTATCCCACTTCCGACGCCAACGACCGCGCCCGCCTCGCCCAACTCGCAGGCGACACATCGCACCTCGGCGCCTACCTTATCCGCTCGGCGTCATCGACGTTGTTCGGTGATTCAACGGCTCCCGCCAACGGGCGCCGTATCGATTGGCTGCGCCCCGATTTTCTCACCGTCGTCAACTCTGCGATCCCTTACTCCGCCAACGATGGCGGGATGTGGGCCGGTCGCGGCGTCAGCGGGCGGATCACTACGGGCGCGCTGATCACCGCCGGCCGGTTGCGCGTGGTGATCGCTCCGGAATTCTGGTTCTCGTCCAACTCGCAGTTCAATCGCATCTCGCAGAAGGGCGGCTTCTACTACCCGCAGCCCCCACTCCCTGAAACGCGTTACGGAGACGGCTTCGCGAGCCTCTGGTACGCGGGCCCCTATTCCGCCGACCTTCCATGGCGCTTCGGGAAGACAACGCTGAGCAAGCTCATTCCCGGCCAGTCAGGCGCCTGGCTGAACCTCGGCGCAGTAGAGTTCGGCGCCACCACGGAGAACATGTGGTGGGGGCCCGGTATCCGGAACGCCATAATCATGAGCGACAACGCTGCCGGCATCCCGCGCCTGGAGCTGAGAACCGCGCATCCGCTGAACACGCGGATCGGCGCGTTCGAGGCACACTGGCTCGTGGGCGCGCTATCCGAGTCGCAGTACTTCGATACGACCAAGGCGAACGACGTTCGCTCGCTCTCGGCCGCAGCTGTAACATGGCAGCCAATCTTCGATCCGCGACTCACACTCGGCCTGAGCCGCGCAGTGTACGCGACGGCGAGCGGGTATGGCGACGTGCCAGTGCGTTGGTTTGACGTGCTTGCGAATACCGGCCAGCCCGCGAACCACCCGCCATCAGACTCGTCGCTCACTCCGGGTGGCCGCGATCAGCTCTTCTCACTGTTCGCGCGCTGGGTTTTTCCGGAGGATGGTTTCGAGGCCTACACCGAATGGGCTCGGCAGGAGCTGCCGGTGTCGCTACATGATTTCATCGTGGATCCCACACACTCGCACGGCTACACGCTTGGCCTGCAGTACCGACGGCCAGGTCCGCTGAACGAGCCGACATTCCGCATCCAGGCCGAGGTTACCACGCT
Organism: Gemmatimonadales bacterium; assembly: GCA_038205315.1. Classification (GTDB taxonomy): domain Bacteria; phylum Gemmatimonadota; class Gemmatimonadetes; order Gemmatimonadales; family Gemmatimonadaceae; genus Fen-1247. The sequence continues at coordinate 2,883 of JBBRBY010000090.1, forward strand.
GGAGCAGAGCGGCGATTTCAAGAACCGCCCCGTCGGAGTCTTCTACACGAGCAGGCGCGTGATCCAGGGCTACACTCACCTCGGCTTGCCAATCGGTGCGTCCTTTGGACCCGGCGGGTCGAGCCAGTGGCTGGCGATAGACCGCGTGTGGCCACGAGCGGAATTGGGGTTCACTTTCAGCCGCATTCGCTGGAACGAGGATGTGCGTAGCACCTACAACTGGCCTGCGTATCTGGGCTACTGCAACCACGACGTCTCGGTCATTCCCGGCGTTCGGGGTGCTCACGCAACCCCGGGCGGCTACATTTCGGCGAGCATGACTCTCGAGACACGCCTGAACTACAATTTCCAGAATGTGTCTGGATGCCAGGGCTCGGCCCGGGTTGACGTCCATAACCCAACCTTGTCGATTTCTTTCTCACCGTTTAAGTGACGCAAGACGCCATAGCGAGGCTTCCATGGCAGGGTACTTGCGCCACCACGCGGGCAAGGTCATTTCGCGCAGTTCGGTTCACTTTGCTCAGCCTGAATGACACCTGATTCGTCAGCCGAGCCGGCACAGCACTTACGGCTCTTTTCACTCCCTAAAACCGTAACCGGACGCCGAGCCTTCAGTGCCACCGCTGAGTGGCCCGCTCGCGTCCTGCGCCAACGGCGGCCGGTGGCAGTTCGCCGCCACGCCGTCCGCCTCATAAAACGGCTGCTAGTCCTCGGAATGGCCGACGTATCGGCTGTCCTCCTCATCCAGTCGCTCGTCTGGGGAGTGGCGAAGTCCGCCAGCTTTCCGTTCATGGAGGGGCTCTCGACGCCGTTCGGGCCCGCGCCGACAGTAGTCCTGCTAGCCAGCCTGCTCGTGACCGGTAATTACTTCCGGGGCGTACACCTCTATCAGGCCGCGCGCCTGGCTGCTGCCTCATCGGTGGCCGCCGCGGTCTTTCTGTGGCCGCTGATTGGCATTCAGGGGCCAGCCGTGGCCCTCCCGGTCTTCGCCGTGGTGGCCGCTGTTCTCTGGTTCATACTCGCGGCTGAGCGGCGCCTTACGCAGTGGTTCCTTCGGAAGGTATGGCCGGGGCCAAGTGGGTCCACTCCGGCGATAGTGGTCGAGCGCGCCAACGCCGAGCACTGGAATTTCGACCAGATGACCGCCGAGTTGGGTGGCGACTATAAGCCTATTGGCACCATCACACTTCCACGTGACGGCAAGGAGCGCGAAGCATTTACCAGGCTGGCCCACGCAATAACCGCGGTCGGAGCGGAAGCCGTGATCGTGGGCTCGCACCTCGAGGACGAACAGGTGCGTGAGGTGCTGGACATCAGTTTGTCGGCGGGCTGTGAGTTTCTGTATCCGGCGCGGTCGGTGCAGATCGCGGGCCGCAAGCCGCTGCTGATCTGGCACCAGGATGAGCCGTTCTTCGAGCTCGGCGCGCCGCTCCTCAAGGCCCAGGCGCTCGTTTTGAAGCGAGCGATTGACGTGTTTGGCGCAGTGCTGGCCATCGTTCTCGTAGCGCCCATTCTGGCCCTCGTAGCGGTGCTCATCCGTCTGGACTCTCCGGGCCCGATCTTCTTCTGGCAGGATCGCGCCGGACTCGGGGGCAAGCGCTTTCGCATGCTCAAGTTCCGGACGATGCGAGTGGGCGCCGACGCCGAGAAGGACGACTTCGCCCATCTCAACTACACGGGCGATCCGCGGCTGTTCAAGATCCCGAACGATCCCCGTGTCACCCGGTTCGGAGCGTGGCTTAGGCGATGGAGCGTCGATGAGCTACCGCAATGCTGGAACGTATTGGTTGGCGACATGTCGCTGGTCGGCCCGCGCCCGTTCTTCGAGTCAGATCTGGAGTCATACGAGGACCACCACTTCAGGCGCCTCGATGCGAAACCGGGAATCACCGGGCTGTGGCAGGTGAACGGCCGTAGCGATGTTGTCGACTTCGAGGAAGTCGTGCGGTACGATCGGGAGTACATCGAGCACTGGTCCGTAACGCTGGACTTCAAGATCATGTGCAAGACGATCCCCGTCCTATTCCGTCGCAGCGGCGCGTACTGAGGCCTCGGCTAGCGATCAGTGGCGCAGAACTGGGTAGTCACTCGTCAGAAGCGACTGTTTTTGGCGGCAATCGACATCCTGCTATGGCCGCTGAGTCGTCTCGACGCTGCTCTGCGCGGGAGGCCAATCGAAAAAATCGACAAGATTCTCGTTCTCGAGTTCTGGTACCTGGGAGACGCGGTGCTCGCGGAACCATTCCTTCGCGGGCTACGTCGCCGCTTTCCTGCCGCGGAAATTACGCTTCTCTGCAAGGCGCCCACACGTACCCTGTTGGAGCCGTCGAACCTCGTTGACCGGTTCATCGTTGCTGATATTCCGTGGACGGCATTTTCCAACAAGTACGCACCGGTGCGCTACTTACGCAGCGATTTCGCGGGCCTGATTCGGCGGCTGCGCTCTGAGCATTTCGATCTCACGATTGACGCGCGCATGGATGTTCGGTCGAACCTCCTTATGCGCGCGATCGGTGCGCGGCGAAGAGTGGGTTTCGACGTTCCTGGGGGGCGTTCGCTGCTCACGGATCGCGTGCCGCCACCAGGCGCCACTTCACATAAAGTCGATGATTGGCTGGCGCTTCTCGGGCCAATCGGCGGACCCGTTGCTGCGTCGGCTGCATCGCTGCGTGTGGCCGACACGGCGCGGGCCAGCGCGGGAGACACACTCGCAGGGCTGGGGCTCAACCACGACAAACTCATCGTCGGGGTTCATCCGTCGGCGCGGCAGATCGTGCGCCGATGGCCCATCGCTCGCTTCCGCGCCGTGTTGGAACGGCTTGCGGCGCGCGATGACGTGCAGGTGCTAGTGATTCAAGATCCCGATGGCTACGGTGAGGAACTGGCCGACATGGATGGCGTCGTGACCGTCCGACCCGCTCTGGATGAGCTCATGGCTTTGCTGGAGTGCATGGACTTGTTCATCGGAAACGACAGCGGGCCGGCGCACATTGCTGCCGCGGTAGGCACGCCGACAGTCGTGATTTTTGGATCGGCGGTGTCCGCGTGGTACAGGCCGCTCGGCGAAGGTCACCGCGTAATTCAGGTGGACGACATGCCCTGTCGCCCCTGTTTCGATCAGTGCACACGCTCGGAAAATTTCTGCATCACGGATATTACCGTGGAGCGCGTCCTGAGCGAGGTTGACGCACAATTGCAAGCCATTTTTGCAGAGCCGCTCGCCGTTGACTTGACCTCGCTTGCCAGCGACATTCCGGGATGAAAGTATTCGTTTCCGGAGCAGCAGGGTTTCTCGGTAGTCACCTGGCAGAGGCATCACTTCATCAGGGCGCAAGTGTGGCGGGGTGCGATAACCTGATTGGCGGAGATCTGTCGAATCTGCCCGAAGGAATCGAATACGAGACGGCCGACTGTTGCGACGTTGGCGCCATGACTCGGCTCATGCAGGGTTGTGATCTGGTGTATCACTGCGCTGCGATTGCCACGGAAGGGCTAAGCGTGTTCTCGCCGGCGCTCATCGCGCAAAATGTGTATCAGAATACCGCAGCGATGCTGGCGGCCGCCGCGTCGAACGGGGTGGGGCGCTTTGTGAACTGTTCCAGTATGGCGCGCTATGGAAACGGCCCCACTCCCTTCCGCGAAGATCAGACGCCACAACCAGTTGATCCGTACGGCATCGCCAAGTATGCGGCGGAGCTGCTCGTCAAGAACGTCGCTGATACGCACGGTTTCGAGTACGCCATCGCGGTACCGCACAACATCATTGGACCAAAGCAGAAGTACGATGATCCATACCGGAACGTCGCGAGCATCATGATCAACCGCATGCTCCAGGGCAAGCAGCCCATCATTTACGGGGATGGCGGACAAAAGCGGTGCTTCTCGTTCGTGCAGGATTGCGTCGCCCCGCTTCTTCGCATGGGTTCCGGGGACGCCGCCGCCGGGGAGATAATCAACATCGGTCCCGATGAGGAATATGTATCCATCCTGGAACTTGCGACGACGATCGCCGAGCTTCTCGACTTCAACCTCGACCCGATCTTTGTCGCTGACAGGCCGCAGGAAGTCCGTTACGCGACGTGCTCCGCGGACAAGGCGCGGCGGCTGCTCGACTACCGCACAACGGTATCGCTTCGGGACGGACTGCGGAGCATGGTGGAATGGGTGCGGATGAACGGACCGCGTGAGTTCAAGTACCACCTGCCGATCGAGATTGACTCGGCGTTGGTGCCGGACACCTGGAAGAAGCGGATGATCTAGCGGGACGTGATAATCATCCACGGTTGATGGGCGACATAACGCGCGCGTTGCGCTCACGCTTGGGGCGGAACGCCATTCTCAACCTTGCGGGCTTCGGCATCCCGCTAATCGTCGCTGCGTTTGCGTTACCAGTCCTGACGCGCGCGCTCGGTCCAGCGCGATTCGGGCTTCTTGGCATGAGCTGGGCGTTTCTCGAATACCTGACGCTCTTCGATGTCGGGCTCGGAAAAGCGACTGTTAGGTACGTCGCTGATTCCATCGCGCGGGACGCGACCGACATTCCGCAGATTACAGCGGTCTCGCTCACCACGCAACTTGGCCTAGGCGTGTTCGCTGCGACTCTGCTCGCGAGCATGGCGTCGTTCCTCGCTCGCACGGCGTTCCATGTCGAGCCGGCGCTGGTGCAGGAGGCTACGCTCCTGTTCGTTGTTGTGGGTGCCAACCTTCCCATCGTTCTTGCACTTACCACGCTTCGCGGCGTTCTGGATGGCGCACAGGAATTCGCGGTAAGCAACGCCATAAAGATTCCGGCGACCGCAGGGTCCATCGTGATCCCTGCGGTTCTGGCCACGCGCGGGACATCGCTTCCGGTGATCATGTTGTGGGTGCTCGCGTGGCGCGTGGTCGGCTGCTTGGTGACGTTGATCGCAATCCGGCGCGTCGTCCGTGGCTTTCGGCTCGAGCTTCCGCGCGACTGGCGGCGACTGCGCGGGCTCATCAGCTTCGGAGGCTGGGTTGCGGTGTCAGGGGTGGTTAGCCCAATTCTGGTGTACTTCGACCGATTTGCGCTCGGCGTGAGAGTCAACCTGACCGCAGTCGGCTACTATACTGCTCCGTACGAGGGGATTACTCGCGCGCTGGTCATTCCTATCAGCCTGGTTAACGCACTGTTTCCGCTTCTGACCGCGCTTGGGGTCGCGGCGGCGGCGTCGCGCATCGACCGGCTGTTCACATCATCCATGCGAATGCTGCTTTTGTTGATGAGCGTTCCGGCCGCGATCGCGTTTGCTTTTGCGCCGCTAATCCTGCGAGTATGGATGGGGCCTGATTACGCAATGCATGGCGCACTCGCGCTGCGAATCCTCGCGGTAGGAGTATTCATCAATTCCGTAGCGCACATTCCGTACACTTTCCTGGAAGCCTCGGGCCGTCCCGATGTGCCGGCAAAATTCCACCTGGCGGAGCTGGCGATTCATCTGCCCGTGGCATGGGTGCTGGTGGGCCGCTGGGGAATTACAGGCGCAGCCGTTGCGTGGACGTTACGTGTCTCGCTCGACACGCTGCTGTTGCTCGGCGCCGCACAGCGGCTCATACCAATCTCACTTGCCGCTGTTGTGACCGGCCGCCGCGAGATCGCTGTCGGATCATGACGACTGTCGCGGTCTCCATCGTCTCGACGGACGAATACACGAAAGTTGAAGCGTGTCTCAGGTCCATCGTCGCCCAGGAATTCGACGGCCAGATAAGCATTACCGTGGTGTGCAATGGGCCGCCAGACGACACTCTGCGGATCAAGCAAGTCTGTCCGGGCTCAAGCACAATCGTCAACGCACGTCGGCAGGGATTCGCTGAGAACCACAATACCGGCCTCGCGTCATCGGGCGCGGAGTTTGGTTTGGTTCTCAACCCCGATGTGCAATTGCACCCTCGTTGCATCAGCGACCTCGTAATTGCGATGCGTAAACACGAACGGGCAGGCATGATTGGCCCGTTGCTTCGCTATCCCGACGGGACGCCACAGCCTTCAGCCCGCAGGTTCCCACGGTTGGCCGGGACGGTCGTTCGTCGGACTCCGCTTCGCCGACTCGCGGAAGAGCGGGTACGCCGATCTTCGCATTATCTCGCCGATCCCACCGCGGACCGCCGCGTCGATTGGATGTTGGGCGCGTGCCTTCTCGTGCGGATGAGCGCGTGGCGAAGCGTCGGCGGCTTCGATCCCGGCTTTCGTCCATTATATGTTGAAGACATCGATCTCGCGTGGCGCATGTGGGCGGCGGGATGGGAAGTCTGGCAAACCAGCGCTGCCGAGGCGATTCACGAACATCAGGCTGCTTCGGACAAGCTGTTCTTCGACAGAAGAACGCTTTGGCATGCGCGCGGAATGGTTCGGTTTCTGCGTAAGCATCCCGGAATACTGGTGAACGGAAATCCGCCGAACCGGCCGCGATTAGATTCCGCGTTACCATGAAGCTTTCGGATTTAGAAGCAGAATTTACACGTCTTGGTGCGACCGATCCGTTCTGGGCAGTGCTCTCGAATCCCGGAACCCGCGGCGGAAAATGGGATCGCGGGGAATTCTTCCGCACGGGCGAGAAGGATGTAGCGCACACGCTGCGTGCGTTGAGCGAGCTCGGGGTGCCAGTGGAGAGGGGCCGGGCTATGGATTTTGGGTGCGGCGTGGGCCGCCTGACGCAACCACTGGGACGTGAGTTCAAAGAGGCAATTGGTGTGGACATCGCCAGCTCAATGATCGATACCGCGAAGCAACTCGCCCAGGGGATTCCCGGCTGCCGCTTTGTGGTGAACTCGCGCGACGATCTATCGCAGTTCGAAGCGTCTACATTCGACTTTATCTACAGCCACATCGTTTTCCAGCATATGGAGCCCCGCTATGCGCTTGGCTACATGCGGGAATTCGGTCGGCTTCTACGGCCGGGTGGTGTGTCCGCATTTCAGGTGCTGATTCCGGATGGGACGCACAAATTACTGAGCTTGGGAAAACGATACTTCCCCGGGTTGCTCGGCGCGATACGCAGGTTCCGAAATCGAGGCGCGCCGATCATCGAGCTATACGGAATCGCGCTGCCGGAGATCAAGGCCGCGCTTGCGAGCGTTGGTGTCGAAGTGATTGCGACACGCGACGACCCCAACGGTGGCCGCGGCACGCGCGGATTGGTGGTTTACGCCCGCAAACAAGCTTTGATGGTTTAGCGGATCGCTGAAACAATCATGTGGGATGGCGCCGTCCGGGTATCGCTGCACCGATTGCGGGATTGCCGGCGAGGGTGAGGATGAGACCGCGCTAGACCGGGAATGCGCGGTGCTGAGCCGCCGCAGCGACTACGGCGCGCGCGACGCAAGCAGGATCGACAGATTCGAGACGCAGCGCCGCCTCGTCGATCGAAAGATACTGGCCGGGAGGGGCAATGTCCGTCTCGCTCTCGCAATAGCGGCCTGTCTCAATTTCAGGGCTTGCCAGATTCCTGACGAAAAACACCGGGATACCGGCCGCGTTGGCAAGGTGGCGGGGACCGGAATCGGCTCCAACGAAACCGTCGCACAACGCGAGGAACGCCGCGAAGCTTCTCAGCGAGA
>JBBRBY010000091.1:0-10417 GCA_038205315.1 Gemmatimonadales bacterium
AGACGATGTTCCACGAATTCGGGCACGCACTGCACGGACTATTCGCCAGCCAGGAATACCCCAGCCTGTCCGGCACGAGTGTGGCGCGGGATTTCGTGGAGTTTCCATCCCAGTTCAACGAACACTGGGCAAGCGATCCCAGAGTATTCGCGCACTACGCGCACCATTACAGCACGGGCGCCGCGATGCCACAGGCGCTCGCCGACAGGATTCGCAAGTCGGCAACGTTCAATCAGGGCTATGCACTCACGGAACTCCTTTCAGCGGCCCTTCTGGACATGTCGTGGCACACGCTGCCTGCCGACGCGCCCATTCAGAATGTGGATTCGCTGGAGGCACAGTCGCTCCGAGCCAACCATGTCGATCTTCCAACAGTTCCGCCTCGCTACCGGTCGAGCTACTTCACTCACATCTGGAGCAATGGCTACGCGTCGGGATACTACGCGTACCTCTGGACGGAGATGCTGGACGATGACGCGTTCCAGTGGTTCCAGGAGCACGGCGGCCTCAACCGGCAGAACGGCGACAGGTTCCGGAGAATGATTCTCTCGCGCGGGAACACGGAGGATCTCGGAGCGATGTATCGTGCCTTTCGCGGTAGAGACCCAAGTATAGAACCGATGCTGCACGACCGCGGGCTCAAGTAACGGGAACCAGCGAGTCGATCGAGGATCCGCTCAGTCGCTGAGCTGCTCCTCGATCGATCGCGTAAGGCGACTGTCCACGTCGCCGGTGTGCCTGGTGGTCACGGTTTCGATGAGCATTACCCAGCACTCGCTGTGCGCAACCGGGTTGTGCATCACCCCTCTCGGCACAATGTGAAATTCGCCCGGAGCGAGCGTCACCGCGTCGCCCTCCCTGAACTGGAGAGTCATCGTCCCGCGAATGACCAGGAAGAGTTCGTCTTCGTCGTCGTGCTTGTGCCACGTGAACTCGCCCAACAGCTTTGCGATTTTCACGTACTGATCGTTGACGCGGCCGATGACCTTCGGTGACCAGAAGTCGGTGACGCGATCGAATTGCTCAAGAATGTTCATGCGTATTCGGACATTGTGTGTGTGGCGCTGCGCGCGGAAGCCGCTCCTGCGCACCCTCCCGTCTGGTGTCCCACACGCTCCCCCACCGCACGGATGTCGACTGCGGGCAGGTATACCTCGAACGTGGTACCCTTCCCGATTCGCGACGACACGGTAATGTAGCCATGGGATTGCCTGATCGTCCCGTACGTTATCGCGAGACCGAGCCCCGTTCCCCGGCCCGAGCCCTTTGTGGTGAAGAACGGCTCGAAGATGCGAAGACGTGTTATCTCGTCCATTCCATGGCCGCAATCGGCGATCGTCATGCAGACGTACGTACCCGGTGCGGCCTCCGGTATCGATCTCGCGCACTGTGCATCGATGGTGCGGGTGCTCGTGGAGATGTGCAGTGTGCCACCGTTCGGCATCGCATCGCGCGCATTCAGCACCATGTTGACGATCACCTGCTCGAACTGACCGCTGTCCGCCGAAACGAATCCGATATCCGGCGCCAGTGAAGTTTCAACGTCGATCGCGTCACCGAGCATGCGGCGCATCATCGGTTGCAGATCTTCGATGACGCCATTGACGTCGAGCAGCGTAGGCTGAAGCACCTGCCTGCGGCTGAAGGCCAGGAGATGCTGCGTGAGCGTCGCCGCTCTGTTCGCCGCGTCGCGGATCGCTTCCACGTCGGCACGCACATCCTCGTTCCCGGACAGACTTGCCTCCAGGAACTCCGTGCATCCGCGAATCACGGAAATGACATTGTTGAAATCGTGCGCGACACCGGCAGCAAGCTGACCGACCGCCTCCATCTTCTGCGCGTGACGGAGTTGTTCCTCGAGCGCGCGCTGCGTGGTCATGTCCCGGGCAATGCCGAAGACCTCGGTCACCTTCCCGGCGACGATCACCGGGATCTTGGTGATGCTAACCTCGACGTTGCGTCCGGTACGGTGACGCAGCGTGATCTGAAAGGTGCTGGCATGGCCCTCGAGCACGTGGCTGAACTGAACTCGCGCCGCGCCTAGGCGGTCGCGCGCGACGAGGTGGTCGAACGTCCTTCCGATCACATCCGCCGGATCGTAGCCGCAGAGATCTCCGCACGCAGAGTTCGCGCTCGTAAAGCAACCCTCGAGATCGAGTGAGAAGACCGCTTCAGGATGATTCTCGAATAGCGACCGGTATCGATCGTCGCGCGCGTCGGTGACGGCTCTGGCCGCGCCGCAGACCAGACCGTCGCCGCCCTTGGACCAGCGCCATTCCAGCCATCGAAACGATCCATCGCCGCACTGCCATCGGGATCGGGTGCCGACGACTTCCTTGTGGCCGCCGGGTCCGGGAAAACAGAATGGCCGATCGTCTGCGTGGACCAGTTCGGTAACGCGCTTGCCCGTCACGTCAGTGTCGTCCCAGCCAAGGAGTCCGAGGAACGCCGGATTCACCCGCCGGAGGGTTCCGTCGATTTCTGCGATACAAAGCGGATCAGGTGCCAACTCGAAGAGCGTGGCCAGCGCATCGGGCCTCGCCGGCGTCTCCATAGTCGAGTCGGTGATTGAGCTCACGTCAGCGGACGAGTGTCCTGGGCGTACCGTAACCGGTTTCTGGCGGGCGGGAAACCGGCAGGCCGTGGAATCTTCAGGCGACGCTCGTCAGTACGACCCCGGTGAGCGTGATGGCGAGCCAAAGCGTGAGACTGGTCATCGCGACGCGTCGTAGTCCTCGCCAGGTGGCGTTCGAATCCGTAAGCGCGACACGCAGTGCCTGCTCCAGTTTCGTCATCCAGAAACCGTTGGCCAGGAGCAGGACAAGCATCCCCATCTTGAGCCAGAACACCCACGATCCAAGAAACGTGTCAAGGTCAGCGGCGAGCAGCAACAGACCGGTGATCATCGAGAGCGCCAGGCCGCCGACGACCCATCGGTGCGCACCGCCGAGCTCCTCGAGGTGTCGCGCACGCGCACCGGAGTCGCCGGCCGGCACGCGCAACGTCCACCGATCCAGCGCGATACCGAGCCCGCCGCCGACAATGATCGGTGCAATGTGCAGAAAGGTCACAACCGTTGATGCAGTCTTCGAGTGGCTGTAGTAGTGAGCCCACGGTTCGGCCACGTGTGCGAGGAAGAGAGGCGTTGCGAACATGATCGTCGTCCGGTTCGGGTCAGCTCACGTAAAGCGTCGTGTCACCAGCCGTATAGGACACGGTGCGCGCCACCAGATTGGTGGTGTTCTGGGGCGAGGATGGCAACAGCTTGCCGGAGGCGTCAAAGAGCGCATCGTGGTTCGGGCAGTGGAAAGCCGAGCCGGTGCTCTGCCAGTTCTCCACGCGAATCGTTGTTCCCTGGTGCGGGCACCGCATCGAGAACGCCGCAAAACTGTTCGCCCCGGTCCGCACGATCGCTGTCGCTGTACCCTGCACCGTCCCGACGCTCCCCGCAATTCCTCCCACAGTCGCAAGCGGGGGCCAGTTTGCTATCACGACGACGAGTCCTGCTGGACCTATCACCAGTGCAACAGGTATGCTGACTGTCAGCCCACCGGCGGCACTCAGCTGCACGGTCGCCGTGTAGCTTCCCGTGGGAACCGCTGTCGTGACCGCCCGGAGAGTGAGCGCGGTCGGGGCGGTCGTCGCAGTCAATGACGACGTGCTCAGCCAGCCGGTTGCACCCGCGCCGTAGCTCACGCTGACTGCGAGCCCGGAGAGCGTACCGCCGCCACCGTTCGTCACGTTGACTACCTGACCGCCGGGGCTAGCGCCTAGCGACGCCGCGAACGCCACTGTCGCCGGTGCGACCGCGATCACCGCCCCCGCCGTTATCGTGAGTGTCACAGTGACATTCTGTGGCGAGTTGGACACACCGGCGGATATCACCGCGACCGTCGCGGAGTAGCTGCCGGCGGCGAGCGTCCCCAGCGACACGCTGAGCGTCACCGTCCCGGTTCCCGAAGCGGTTGCGAGGCTGGCCAGGAGCCAACCCGTGCCGCCCGGACCGTATGCGATTGTGCCAAGGGATAGAGCACCAAGCGATCCGCCACCGGCATTCTGAACGGCTATGATCTGCGGAGCTGGCGGTGTACCGCCTTTACTGGCGCTGAACACCGCCGTCGTTGGCGAGATCGCGATAGTTGGCGGCGATGTCGTTGACGTGACGACGAGCGTAACGGTGATCGCTTGCGGACTGTTCGCCGCTCCCGCTGCAGTAATGGAAACGGCTGCGCTGTACGTGCCTGCGGCGAGCGTGCCGAGCGCGGCCGCCAGCGTGAGGTTGGCGGGCGCACTGGTCGAATCGAGAGTGGCCGAAAGCCAGCCACTCGCTCCGGTCCCGTATGCAGTTGAGGTGCTGATACCCACCAGCGTTCCCGGCCCACTATTGTTGATCGTCACTTTCTGCGCTGCTGGCGTCGCGCCAGCCCTCACACCGGAGAAGGAGATACTTCCGGTTGACAGTCCGATGCTCGGCGGCGTCACCGCCGTCACTATGAGTGACACTGATATCGTAAGCGGAGCATTGGACGCAGTGGGTGCGGTCACCTGAATCGTCGCGGAATACGCGCCGGCTGCGAGCGCTGTCGTCGCGGGTGCAAGCGTCAGGTTCCGCCGATGTCAACCGTGGCGCCCTGATGCGGGCAAACCATCGACATTGCCGCGTACTCGCCCGCGGCGGTACATACCAACGCAACCGGGGTCGCGCTGTTTCCGTCCGCGCGCGCGATTCCGCGAATGGTTGCGAGCGCAGGAAAATCGGTGATGCGTACTGTCATCGGCTGCGCCGGAAACGGATCGGTAGGATACGTTCCACCGATGTCGCCGTCACCGCAGGCGGTGGTGATGAGTGCGCCTACGGCACCAACCAATCCCCTGCTCAGGAAGTCGCGACGCGGCAGTTTCGCGGCGCACGCGCAACTCGGCGAGCACCCCGGCGCATCCAGCACGCGGGCGGTATCAGCCATCTTGATTCTCCTTGAACCTGATTTGTCGGGAGTGTCCGCTACGCGTCAGACAGGGAGCTGCGCCGCAGCCCAGGCCGCTGCGTCCTTGTCCTGCTCCAGCACCTTGGCGAGGTCAACGACGATCCTTCCGGCTTCACGTCGGATCGCGTATCGATCCATTCCGCGTGTCGCGCGCCCTTCGATGAACGTTCCGTCGGGCTGGTACCTGGACTTGTGCTTCGGACACTGGAAACGGCCTTCGCTCTCCAGCCATTTGAGGGCAGTATTCTGGTGTGGACACGCTAGAGCGAACGCGTAGATAACGTTGTGATAGCGTACGAGAATCACTTCGTTACCCGTATCGACGGTCGTTCCGTCCGCCGCGGGAATCGCGTACGCCGCTTCGTCGCCGCTTCGCTCGCCGCTCGCGTCGAAGCTGAGCTCAAGGGCGCGGGCTACGGCCGGTGACGCACCCAGTGTAAGCAGCGCGCCAGTGGCCGAGGCGGCAAGCGTGCGAATGAAGGCACGCCGACCCTGGAGTGAATCACAGCCACTGCAATTGTCACCTGCAACATTATGAGGAGCTTCGCGTGAAATCATTGTCCGGTTCCGAAAGGAGATGGAATACTGCCTGGTCAATCGCGTCTGAACGGTGGAATCATCATGATGTAGCTCACCAGTGACACGCCGATCGATGACAGCGCAATCGTGCGGTGCAGGTGGCGCTTCTGGTCGGATCGTTCCGCGGAGTTCGAAAGAATCCCCGCGGCGGTGAACCCGCCATCGGCGACGAGCATCAGGATCGCATGTGTGGTCCGCCATCCCCGGCCCGCCGGATCCTGACGACCGGCCCAGAGGTTCATTCCGCCGGTGATCGTGTTGACGGCGAAGAGTGTTGCCACGGCCGTCGCCATAGGACCGTGGGACCTGATGGCCCACCGGGGTGCGAGGTTGCCCTTGTTGAGAAGCTGTTCGCCGGTGACGTAGTTTCCAACGAAGAGCGGCAGCGTGGTGTAGCTGGCCCAGCGGTGTATGGTTAGTCGCCGGCTGTACCAGTCGCTGTACTCCACGGCCACCGCCCTGCGCCGCCGCCTGGCGACCGTGGTGTCAGCGACGGAGTCGAGCATCGCTCCCACCGCCGGTCTTGCTTCACCGCGAGGCGCCTGTAGCGTAAGCACGAACGGCACGGAATCGACGCGCGCGGTGGTGTCGACCGGCACGTTAGCGCCGAAACAGAGTGATACCACGCAGGCGGTTACCACGAACATCCAGGTTCTCCGGGCAATGATTCAGGCGGGCGTTCGCCGGCGTATGCGAGGCCTGGAGAGTCTGTGCCGCACTTGCATCGACGGATCGATGTTGCATCGCAAGTGACGCCAACCGCCCAGGGCGTCAGTAGAACGATGCACGCCCTGAAAGGTCACCTCGAACTTGTACGAGAGCCGCAAACGTTTGACCGGTTCGACGATGGGGTTCGTCCGGTCACAAATGCACGCGCGGACTGGCTCGTACCGCTACTGATTCATTATCATCGGCGGTTCAGTCCCTGTGGGCCGCGGCTGACTCGTATGGTTGCCGCTCGCGTCGTTTACCGTCACGGTATATCCGCTCGGTCCGTTGGACGTGTAGGCGTCGTCGATCTGTACGCCGCTCCCGTTCCCGGTGAGGTGCCACGTGTATTCGGCCGTTGGGAGTCCGTTCACACTTACGAATGTCCAGTCGGCACTCCCCGGATCGCGGTGCAGGATGACCTTGCCCGCACCCGTCATGGTCGCGACTTCCGGGTTGAAGGTAAATGTGGAAGGTGCGGTGAACGTGACTTTTACGGTCTGGTCAGGCATGATTTTCTCCGGTGATTGAGTGATTATTGATCGCGCGGCCCAGAAGTGTCCGGGAACGCACCTGGGGCTACGCAGAGGAGCGCGCACCGGCATGTATGAGCCGTTCGAATGATGGACGACGGTAGCCGCGCCGTCCAAGTTCCGCTATTACAGGAGCTGCCGCTGCGCTTCGGCCCAGGTGCGTAAGCAGCACGGCCTGAACCGCGAGCACTTCCGTTTCGGGATACCGTTTCGCGATCGGGTCGATCAGCGCGAGCCCCCGCATCCATGCCGTCTCAGCCTCGACTTTTTTTCCTTCGCTTGCGAGGACCTCGCCCAGCGCATCCAGTGCATCGCCTGCGGCACGCTGCCTTTCGATGTCATCGGGCTTTTTCAACGCTGAAGCTGCCGCCGCGTCGGAGGCGCCGGTCGCCGCTGCCAGCGCTCCGGGCTTGCGGCCGAGTGCGAGCAATATCCGGCTTTGCAGAGTGCCCGACAGGATCGCCTCGGCCGCTGCACGGGGGTTCGGCGGATGCGAAAGCAGCCGATCGGTGAGAACGCGTGCTTCGGCGACGTGTCCTGCCGCGGAAGCTGCGTCGCCCCCTTCGAATACGGTCTGCGCGATCTGCCGATCGCTGCGCGCGAGCCCCCAGCGGAGCGACGCGTTGCTGGTGTCGTGCGCCACGAGTGCGGCGTAGATTGCGTGCGACGCATTCGCGTCCGCCAGCGACCCGCTTATGTCGCCCATCAGCATTCGAAGTTCACCGCGGTATGCGCGGGCGATTCCAACGTACCGCTCTCGCTCGCGATTGGTCGTGTCGTGCGCAAAAACGGCGCTGCGTATGGCAAGCTCCTCACCATGATCGGAGAGCGCGCCGTTCAGATCCCCAAGCTTGCGCTGCGCCACTGCTGCGGCGTTGTGCTCCGCCGCGAGGGCCGTCTGCCAGTCCAGCTTTGCGGGATCCCTGTCAACGAGTGCCTGGCTGATTACGAGGCTCGCCAGGTATGACGCCAGAGCATCGGCGACATTGCCACGCGCCTCGTGCGCGAAGCCGATATTATTGAGCGCGTAGGCCAGCTCCTCGCGGTACGCGAGACTGTCGGGGTATTCCGCGATGAGCTTGCGGCTGATCGTGACGAACGGAAGAAAGTGGTTGAGAGCCGAGTCCACGTTGCCCTGTTCCCAATCAACGTTTCCAGCCCAGAAGTGGCTGTGGGCGAGGCCGATCTGCCACTGCTCGTTGGACGAATCGAGCGATGCGAGACGCGAGGCGATGGCGAGCGACTGGCGCATTAGCGCGCCGGCCTCTGGCAGCTTTCCCTGCGCCATTCGTACCTCGCCAAGCTGCTGCAGCGCCTGTGCTCGGCGGAATGATTCCCCGTTGGTGAGCTGCGACGGCGGGACGGCGGCGAAATACGTCATTGCCTTGGCTCCCACGTCATCCAGCACATCGAGACGGCCGACGGCCGTGAGCTTGTCGCGAAGATCTCCCAGCATGAAGCTGATGAGATCCTCCGCCTGCCCCTGTCGCGCCTCGGCCACCGCGCGTGCGCGCGCCAGGCGCTGCGCCTGAATGTTGGCGCCGATGGCGGACGCGGTCAGAAGCACGAACAGCGTAGCTGCAAACGCGACGCCAACACGATGTCTGCGCGTAAACTTTCGTGCGCGGTACGGCCAGCTCGCAGTCTGCGCTGCGACCGGCTTGTTCTCCAGATAGTGGTCGAGATCGAGCGAGAAAGCGTTTGCCGTTGCGTAGCGCTCCTCGCGGTCTCGCTGCATTGCGTTCAATACGATCGCGTCGAGGTCACCCGAAAGAGTGTAACGCAGATCGGCCGCGCTCGTGCGGCGCTCGCTCGCGATCTGTGTCCTTTTTTCGGCCGGCAGCGCAGCGAACTGCGTACTTGGCGCAGGGGCATCCGCCGTCACGTGCTGGGCGAGAAGTGCGGCCCATCCTGAATGCTTGTCGGGGTCGAACGGAAGCACACCGGCGAGCAGCTCGTAAAGCATGACGCCGAGCGCGTAGATGTCTGCTCGTGTGTCGATGTCGGTGCCGTCGGTGAGGAACTGTTCCGGGCTCATGTATGCAGGAGTGCCGAGCGCCATGCCCGTCATCGTGAGCCGTGCGCTACCGGCCGACGGCTCGATGGCCTTGGCGATTCCGAAGTCGATCACCTTGCACACGGGTTCGCCATCGACCTCGCAGACTATGACGTTCGAGGGTTTAATATCGCGATGAACGATTCCCTTCTGGTGAGCGTGCTGCACCGCCCTGCAGACCTGCATGAAGAGGTTGACCCGGTCGCGAATGCCAAGTGAGTGAGCTGCTGCGTATTCGGTAATGGACTCGCCGACCACATACTCCATTACGAAGTACGGCAAGCCGGTTTCGGTGGCGCCGGCGTCATATACGCGCGTGATGTTGGTATGCTCCATCACGGCGAGCGCCTGCTCCTCGGAGCGAAAGCGCGCCACAATTTCCTGTGTGTTCAGGCCGGTGCGCAGAACCTTGATCGCGACCTGGCGGCGAACCGGCTCGTCCTGCTCGGCCAGATACACGACGCCCATGCCGCCCTGGCCGAGGATGCGGACGATGCGATAGGGGCCTACGCGGTCGGGGTGGCCGGCGTGACCGGCATCACCCGCACCGTAAGCTGGTGCGGATCCTGGATCTGCAGTCCGGTCGTCAGGCGTCATTCCGCACCCGTCGCTCGATTAGAGTGAAGATGTCGCGAATCAGCCGCGCGCACGAAGTTGCCTACGCGATTCGTGCGGTCAAATTATACGGGTCGCGGGCGGCGCAATGCAAACCGATTCCGAAGCTGACCGGCGTCCGGAGAGGGAACACATGATTTACTTCCGCGACGTCGCCCCGCTTCCAGACGGGTGACGGGCACGAAAAAGCCGCCGTGAACACGTCACGACGGCTGGATTGAGTCCACCGATCTGGTGCTGCGCCGTCAACAAGCGGGTGATGGGGTTCGAACCCACGACATCCAGCTTGGGAAGATGGCAGCCGCGAGGGCCGCATTCTTCCACGAAAAATTCTTGGGGCATTGTAACCCGTTGTAACACAGTGATTTAGAGGTGTTGCGGCCCCGCACGATGCCGACGGTGTCGTCAGCGGGGCCACTAACGGGGCCACGCGGGCAGCAAATTAAGGCATCGGTAGGCTTTTCATTGGAGGCGGAAGTCCCCTAGGGATGTGGCGCGACACCTCCCTTCTTACCAGAGAACCTTATGTCTGAATCCGCGCCCGCTTCCGAACGCTGCGACGTAACGAACGACCCGTTTCCCTCCGAGCACGACGACGCCGTGTGGGTCAAGGCTCGAACGGCGAGCGGAGCAACGCCGCGAATAATCGTGGTCAAAGAGCGACGCAAGATGTACGAGCTAGGCAGCTTCGTAATGGCCTCGCAGCGTTTCCTAAACCAGCTCGCCACTACTCGCGAGCTAGCCGGTAAAGCACCGCTTCAACTCTTCATTTTCTTGTTGAGTCGGCAGGATTACCAGAACTGTCAACAGCGATTGAAAATGGCGCACTTTCAGCGATTGAAAATGGCACACATCGGAGTGGGGTCAGCGACCCCTAGGTGGTCTAGAGTCGGCCCTCCTTTGTGGTCTTCCGGCGGGATCTCCCACCGGGCTCTGGATGC
>JBBRBY010000092.1:0-10392 GCA_038205315.1 Gemmatimonadales bacterium
GTTGGACTCGACATCGGTTCTGGGCTCATAAAGGTGGTGGTCATGGATCACAGCCGCGGAGTACCAGAACTGGTGAAGGTCGCCGTCGCACCGCTCCTTGCCGACGCAATTGTCGAAGGCGAGGTGATGGACCCTCGACTCGTCTCGGACGCAATCCAGGAGGCGATGGATCGCGCCGGCGTCAAGTCGAAGGAAGTCGTCACGGCTGTGGGCGGACGCGACGTGATCATCAAGCGCATCCAGACCGAGCGTGTCAAGGAACAGCAGGCACGCGAGTTGATGCGATGGGAGGCGGAGCAGCACGTTCCGGATGTCGAGTCGGTAGAGCTCGATTTCCAGATCCTCGACGAGGATGAACGCCTCAGCGCGGACGAGATGAGCGTGCTGCTCGTCGCCGCGAAGAGGGAGCTGGTGGATGCCAAACTTCGTATTCTTGCTGAGGCAGGGCTGGAGCCGACCATCGTCGATGTGGATGCATTTGCTCTCCACAACGCGTTCGAGCTGAATCACCCCGAAGCGATGCGTGGCGCAGTGGCGCTGGTCAACGTCGGCAACGAAATCACAAATGTCAACGTTCTGGACAACGGAGTCCCGATCCTGACTCGTGATCTAGCCGTAGGCACTAGGCGGTTCCAAGAGGATCTGCAGCGAAGCAGCGGAGTGGCGGCGGACGACGCCGAGCGAATGGTGCGCGGATACGATCGCAATCCCACGCTCGACAGCGTGCTCGAAGCGCGCGGAGAAGAGATCGCTGTCGGCGTCGAGCGCGCGGCCGCGTTCCTCGCGGCGTCGGCGAGAGGCGCCCCCCAGGTGCGTGCCGTGTACGTCTGCGGCGGCGGATCTCGGGTACCCGGCCTCACCGATCTGCTGGGCCAGCGGCTCCATCTAAAGGTAGAGTACGCAAATCCGCTGGCAAACCTTCATGTGCGCGACGGCGCTCTGTCTGACTTCTCGGTCGATGAGATCGCTCCTCTCCTCATGCTTCCAGTGGGACTTGGCCTCCGCAGCGCATCATGATCGAGATCAATCTTCTTCCCGGCGCCAGACGCACCACGCGTCGGCGTATAGACTTCTCCCCCGCTCAGGCTCTGGCCGGCCTCGGTGCGGGATTCAAGGACCGATACCTGATTTTTGGCGTCGCCGGTGTCGTGGCGGGTATTGCGGCCATCGCCGGGATGTACCTGTACCAGTCGCGGCAGGAAAGCGCGATCGACGTTCGCGAAACAGCGGCCGCATCGGATTCCGCGAGATTCGCCGCTGTCCTCAATGCGCGCGCGCAGGCCGAGCTGACACGTGACTCGGTCTATCAGCAGCTCGCGATCATCAAGTCGATCGATGACGCGCGGTATACCTGGCCGCACATTCTGGAGGCGATCAACCTCGCGGTCCCACAATACACGTGGCTCGTGTCGATCACCCAGACCAGCCCGATCACGACTACGGCTGCACCAACGGCGTCTGATACCTCGGCGGCAGGTCGTGCTCGGGCGGATAGCGCAAAGAAGCGGGGTGCGCTCGCCGGAGGCTCAAGCGCTGCTGCGCGCAAGGCGCATGCGGATTCGCTCTTCTACGGAACTGCGTCGGCCACGACCTTTCGGATCGTCGGCCAGACGGTCGACGTGCAGGCACTCACGCAGTTCATGAAGAACCTCGAGGCGTCCCCGTTTATCAGGAACGTCCAGCTGACTCGCTCGGATCTCGTGACTGCCGATAATAAGGAAGTCACGGAGTTCCAGCTAGAGGCGCAGACCGAGGTCCCACCGGCGAGCCTGCTACGGACTGTTCCTCTCTCGATAGCGGTACACTAGCATGGCAATCGGCGCAAACATGACGCAGCGCGAACAGGCGCTCGTGGGAGTCGGGGTTGTCGCAATTCTACTTGCGGTCGCCTTCTGGTGGTTCCGCTTCTCGCCGCAGGCTGTACGCCTTGTCGCGATCAGCGCACATGTCGATACGGTTGAGTCGAATAATCGGAACGCTCGCGTGGCGATAGCGCGGGGTACCGTGCATCAGTTGCAGACAGAAGCAGCCGGCTACCAGAAGAACCTCGACATGATGAGAGAGCTGGTCCCGACTTCGAATGAGGTTCCGTCACTTCTCGAGAACGTGTCCACCGCGGCACGTCGCGTCGGATTGGATCTTGCCTCGGTCGAACCAGTGCCGGTCATTCAAGGAGAACTGTTCGACACCTACCGGTACAAGGTATCTGTACTCGGCGGCTATCACGAACTGGCGCAGTTTCTGTCGAATGTTGGCTCGCTGGATCGGATCATGGCACCCGTCGGGCTGGATTTGAAAGTTCACACCGGCGACAAGGACAAGTCACATCAGAAAGCGGGCGCTTCGCTACTCGACGCAAGCTTTCAGCTGCAGACGTACGTCGCGCGGACGACTCCGCTCGTACTGAGCAAGGAGGCAAAGTGACGACACCGAGACGCCCTGGCATTGGCGCCCACCCCCTGGCTGTTACGGCATTGCTGGTCATGGCGCTGGCGTTCCTCCTCCTGCTGACGCGTGGCGACGCGCGGGCGCAGGCGCAACCGCACGCGGCGCCGGCGGGAGTCGTAGACAGTGGGCACTCCATATCGTTCAATCGCGAAGTGTTCGAGTACACGGCCGCGGGCCGTCGCGATCCGTTCCTGTCACTCGTACGGAGCAGCGAAATCCGTCCAACACTCTCGGACCTTCGCCTTACCACGATTGCGTTCGATCCCCTCGGCCGGAACTCGGTCGCAGTATTGAGAGATTTGGGCACCAAGGAGCAGTACCGCGTTAAGGTCGGCACCACGCTGGGGCGAATGCGAGTAGTGCGAATAGAACCAAAGGTCATTACGTTCGCGCTGGAAGAGTTCGGCTACAGTCGCCAGGAATCACTCGCGATCGGTGATACTACAATAAAGAGGACGCCATGAAGTTGCCCCTAATCACCCTTGCCGCGTTCGCTGTCGCGCCAGGTCTGTCGCTCACGCCGATCGCAACGCAGCTGATGCCGCCGTGCACCGGCGCATGCACGCGTGGCGCTGCGCCGCCTGCGTTGACTGGTGTGAGCGTCGTGGCTGCGTCGGGCCATGCTGACGTCATCATCGGTGTCCAGGCCCCGACTGAGGTCGAGGACTTCACGCTCGATACGCCATATCGCGTCGTAGTCGATATCAGGGGCGCTTCGCTCGCAGCCATACCCGCGGCGTATGACAGGATCGCGCGGGGTGGAATCACCGATGTTCGCGTGTCGCAGTTCAGCGCGAATGTCGTGCGAGTGGTACTGCAGCTCGACGGGTCGCATCCATACCAGGTAAACCGTACCGCGAACGAGATTCGTATTGCCGTGAGCGGTGGGTCCGGCGGCTTCGCGTCGTGGAGTGGTCTCAGCGGCCACGATGCCGAGTTCGCCCGCGAGCAGACGACGACTCGCGATTACGCCGACGCGGCTGCGTCGCGGTCGAGCATGACAGCGGTCAGCCAACCATCGTACCTGCAGGCGGCGCAGCAGTCCACCCAGCCACGCATCACGGTCACGTACCAGGACGCGGATATCCGCGATGTGATTGCGGCCTTCGCCACGTTTGCCGGTCGGACAATCGTAACCGGGCGTGACGTCGCCGGCACCGTGACCGCGGAGATTCGAAACCAACCGTGGGATGTCGCACTCCGGGCAATACTGCAGGGACAGGGTCTTGCCGCTACAGAAGATCCGGTTTCGGGAATCATCACGGTGGACAGCTACACCAACGTTCAGGCGAGGCAGGCTTTCGAGCCGCTGGTCACGCAGTTGATCCCCATCAATTATGCGAAGGCTGATTCGCTCGTGCCTGTCGTTACCAAGCTTCTCGCGAAGGACTGCGCACAGGGCGGCGGACCTGCGACCGCCGCGAGCGGTGCCGGCGGCGGAGGCGGTGCCACGGCGTTCGGCAATCAGACGTGCATTACACGCGGTGCCGTTGCATCCAATCCAGGTACCAACACTCTGATCGTCACGGAGACGCCGTCACGCATCGCCGGAATTATCAACTACGTCCAGAATCTCGACGTCCGTACGCCCCAGGTGTCGATAAAGGCAAAGATCATCTTCGTCGATCGAACCAACATCGAAGATCTTGGCCTGTCGTATGATCTGGGAACCCAGAATCAGTTTTTCAGCACCCTGGCGAGTCGCATCGATCCCACCACGCTCAAGCCGATTCTCAACGGTAACGGCGTGCCCACGGGACTGGGCGGCGGCACTCCCATTGCCGGAAACCAGATAGCGCTGGGCGGCAACACGCTTTCCGGTATCGCCAACGCAAACAACAGGATTGCATCGCCTGCGTTGCAGCTGGTGTATTCCGCCGCAATTGGACGGTTTTCGCTCACTAGCTTCCTCGACGCCCTTCAGGAAGTCCGCCTCGCTGACCTCCAGGCGGAGCCGAGCATCGTCACGGTCGACAACCGTGAAGCGAATATCCAGGTCGGTCAGGATATTCCGGTCAGGGTTCTGGACGCGAGCACGCAGCAGTCCGGCGCCGCCGGCATCACGCAGCCTCGTGCAACGGTGAGCTTTCACTCTGTTGGAATCATCCTTCGCGTAACGCCTCATATCACCAACAATCATCAGGTGATGCTCGACGTGCACGCGGAGAATTCCGACGCTCAGCTTGCCGGGTCCGACATCGGCTACGTCTTCAACAAGCAGAGCGCAGACAACCGGCTACTGGTGAACGACGGTGAAACCGCCGTCATCGGCGGCCTCACCGTGACTCAGGTCACGCAGAGCAAGAGTGGCATCCCGGTTCTCGTGGACCTCCCGTTGATCGGCAAGCTGTTCGGAGTGACTCAGAAGTCAGAAGAGAAGCGAGACCTACTCATTCTCATCACGCCGCACGTCCTCGATGACGGCGATCGCGTGAGATCGCCTAGAGGACGGTAAGATGACCAAGCACATTCGGCTCGCTGTCGCTGCTGCGACGCTGCTCTCCGTGAGCGCGCTCGCCTGTAGTGACCAATCATTGAATGGCCTGTCGGACACCACTCCGCCTACCATCAAGCTCGCCAAGGCCACGAGCGCCGTGGATTCAGTGCTCGCGTTCGCTGCCAACGTCACGGACAACCTGGGAATCCAGCGAGTCCACGTGGACGCGACTGGCGGGGTAACCGCCTCGTTTGATTCGGTGTTTCATTCAGCCGTTACTGGGACGTCACTCTCGTTCGCGCTCTCGGTTCCCAGAAGTGTGCCCGCTGGAACGCCAGTGACTTTGATCGGCTATGCGTATGATGGAGCGGGAAACAGGTCTGCACCCGATACGCTTCGGCTGGGCACCGGAAACCTTGCGCCCGCCGCCGTCGTGATAACGGCCCCGGCAACAGGATCGTCCGTAGTCATTGGAAAGTCGACCGTGGTCGCCATTACCGGGACGAGCAAGGTAAAGGTGCAGTTCGTCGGCTACCAGACGTCTGGTGCCTTCACCGCGTCTGATTCTACCGCCTTCAACAGCCCGCTGAGCGACTCCATCGGGACACAGCTGACCATGGCTGTTCCTGCATCGATACCGGCCGGTAGCGTCACGCTGACCCCATTTATTCGGGACTCTCTTGGCAACCGGGGGCTGGGATCCCCAATAACACTCAAGGTGCAGGCGGCAACGGGCGTCAAGGCGGCACCAATCGTCAACTTCGGCTCCGACAAGCGCGTCGAGGTCAACGACACCGTAGCCATCAGTGCGATCGACACTACCGGATCCGGAATCACGGATATCGGCTACGAGATAACGAGTACCATCGGTGGCCCGATTGTCGTACAGGGCGACTCCACTTCGAATGGACAATCGACCTCGCTCCCGCGCCGGTTCAATCTCAGGATTCCGTCATCGCTCGTGCCACCGTTCCCGACCACAGTGTATATCAAGGCGTTTGCCATGACCGCCAACGGTGCTCGCGGCTACGCCAAGCTTGCAAGCGGGGTGGACCGGATCGATACGCTGACCGTGGTGGCGGGCGTCACGCGCCAGGTTCCAAACGGCGGAACGATCGCGGACGCAATCTATCATCCCCGCTACGACCGGTTGTATCTGACCAACATCGATCGCAACGAGCTCGAGGTGTTCAGCCTGAGCGACTCCACGTTCCACGCTCCGATCGCGGTTGGCTCACGGCCGTGGGGCATCGCCGCATGGCCGCGCAACCCGAGCAACGGTGACCTTGGCGACACACTACTCGTTGCCAACTCGGGCGGTACGTCCATCGGCTACGTCAACCTCCTGGATCACTCGATTCCGTTCTCCACCGAGGGGAGAGAGGTGTACCGGTATCCGCTGCCGCACATCCGGGTGTATTCAGTGAAGACAGTTGCGGCGACCGGCACCAATCCGCCTGTGAACATCCAGCAAGTCACGCCGTACGACTTTAGCGATCGTCCACAATTCATCGCACCCACCTGCCGCGCGGCGTCCGCGTTCCCGTCGCCAACGGCCTGTGGCCAGGTGGTGCTCGTATACTCCACGACACCAACCCCGGGCCAGACAGGGCCGTTCGCGAACCAGGGCACGGTCCGTTACGAAAACCTCACCACGAAGAGTTCGCACTTCTTCTTTGAGCAGGCTCTCGGGCAGACGGCTGGTACCGCCGACTCGCTCCGTATCGATCGGTTCGGCGTCAATTGCGATCGCACGGGTCACAACTGCGCGGCGGGGTCTGATTCGACCCTCGTCCCGTTCCAGCAGCCAGTCGCCGTTGCGCCGCACGTCCCGACGTCGGCGTCTGACACGATAGTCAAGTTCGACACGACCTACGCATCCGTCGTCGTGCAGATGCCGCTGCTCGCATTCCGTGACAGCACATTCGTGCGCAGCTCGGGCAACTTCGCTCGTGCGGTACTTGGTGAAGGCGGCGCGATTCAGGGCAGCCGAGTCATGGGATTCAACGCGTCCTTCGGACTGGACTCGAATGTCACTCTTAACAACGGGCTCATCAAGCGGTTGGGAACGCCGGTGATAGACCTGGGTGTTTCGTCGCCCGCCCGAGTCGCCGACCTCACGGCAAATACATTCGCTCGGGTCGCCGGCGTAGCAATCAATTTTGATGGAGCGCTGGCAGCGGTCCGCGCGGATTCCATCTATCTGTTCAACCAGGATCTGAGACACCAGGGAACGTTCCAGACGGCGACGTCGGGTAATCCCGGATTCGATTTCCATCCTCTCAATTCCGGGAATGGGATCACGTCCGCGACACCACTCAAATCCTGCTATTCGTTCGCCGCTTCGACGGAGCCCTCCATCGAGGTGTACGAGAACAATCACTTCAAGCGTATCGCAGTCATTCCGACCAAGAACCCGATCATCGGCCCGATCAAGTCCGCGGTCAGACAGCCGTCAGGGCAGCTGATACTTGTCGGTGCCACTGCAAAGGGTGTGGTAATCGTCAACGTCGATCCAGCGATCTTCGGTGGACTGAGCTGCCCGCCGTGATCGCTCTCGGGCGTAACAGATAGTCGCACAAAGGCTCGGCGAAACGCCGAGCCTTTGTGCTTGGGGATGGGGAGATGGACGCGCGTTTTGGACGCGTGCGAACGGGATCGTTTGCAGATGCGGTGTTCACCGGGTTTATTATTGTCCCCAATGCTCCGATTCTCCACGGCCGGTGAGTCCCACGGCGTCGCGCTGGTCGCCATACTGGAAGGCATGCCAGCTGGCGTCCGCCTCGGCGCCGCCGACATCGACGCACAACTTGCGCGTCGTCAGGCTGGCTACGGCCGCGGGAGACGGATGCAGATAGAGTCGGACGCCGTGGAGATACTGAGCGGCGTTCGTGCGGGCGAAACGCTGGGATCTCCGATCGCGATGCTCGTGCGTAATCGCGACTCGCGTAACTGGGAAGCGATAATGAATCCGGCTCCCGACCCTGTGACAGAGGACGGATCACCGGCCGGTCGCAAGCGCGCTGTCACACGTCCGCGTCCGGGGCATGCGGATCTGGCGGGGATGCTCAAATACGATCGCGCGGATGCGCGCGATATTCTGGAGCGCGCATCCGCCCGGGAAACCACGGCAAGAGTCGCTGCGGGCGCGGCCTGCCGCGTTCTGCTCGCCGCGCTCGACGTAACGATCGGGAGCCATGTGGTCGAGTTGGGTGACGTGATCGCGCGCCGGCCGCCCGACTTCCCTGCGGACCTGAACGCTGCAGCCGACGAGTCACCGCTGCGCACGCTCGATCCCGACGCGGAGGCACGTATGATAGCCCTAATTGATGAGGCCAAGCGTGCCGGCGACACCCTTGGCGGCGTGTGCGAGGTCGTCGTGTCGGGGCTTCCGGTGGGTCTTGGGTCACATGTTTCGTGGGATCGAAAGCTCGACGGCAGGCTCGCCGGCGCGTTGATGTCGATACATGCCGTGAAGGGAGTCGAGATCGGAGCTGGTTTCGCTGCGGCGCGGCTTCACGGGTCGCGCGTGCACGACGAGATCGATCCGGACGAAACCGCAGTGAGCCGCGGACGCCTGAAGCGGCGGAGCAATAACGCCGGCGGACTCGAAGGTGGGATTACCACCGGTGAGCCCCTCGTACTGCGGCTTGCGATGAAGCCCATCAGTACCCTGATGCGGCCGCTTGCCTCCGTGGAAATGACCACCCGTGAGAGCGCCGTCTCCACCGTCGAGCGCAGCGACGTGACGGCGGTGCCCGCCATGGGCGTCATAGCAGAGGCAATGACCGCGTTCATCATAGCGCAGGCGATGCTCGAGAAGTTTGGGGGCGATTCGTTCGGCGAGCTGGAGCGGAACCGTGCGGGATACCTGACGTATCTGGCAGAACGGGATACCGATCCGAATTCCCGCTGAGGGTCATGTCCGATCCGAAGCACGTCATCCTGGTCGGATTACCCGGCGTGGGAAAGAGTTCCGTCGGTCGGGAGTTGGGCAGCCGTTTGAGTCGGCGCTTTGTTGATCTCGATCTACTGATAGAGCGTTCGTTCCGAAAATCTGTCGCCGAGATTTTTGCCAGCCATGGCGAGCCCGCTTTCCGGGAGACAGAGGCGGATGTCAGCAGGGCCTTGGCGGCTACGCCTGCGTCGGTGATAGCGCCGGGTGGTGGCTGGCTGTTCAACCCCACGGCGACGGCACATTTGCTGGGCAGGAGTCGTATCATATACCTTAGAGTGTCCCCGGAGGCTGCCGTCAGGCGGATGGGGCGGGGCATCGGCCGCCGGCCGTTGCTCGCGAGCGCGGCTGATCCGTATCAGGCGATGCGAGACCTCTTCGAGGCTCGTGGGCCGACATATGAGCGCGCCGCGGACTTGATTGTAGACACGATGGATGTGGGACGTTCTCACGTGATCGCTAGTGTGGTCGAGCAGGTGCTGGCCGCCGAGCGGGACCAGGCAGGATTGCAATGACTGAAGGCATTGACGGATACAACTCTCCGCGCTCCATGCGCGTTCTTGGTCCGCACGAGCGGACCCGCTTCACCGCGGAGGCATGGGGCTATCTGGTTGGCCTCAGCCGGTCGGGGTTACTCGACGCGGTGGAGCTCGAGCACGTGATAGAGCGAGTATTGACGCATTTCGACGGGAAGGTAGCGCTGACCGATCTGAGGCTCGTCCTTGGTGACGGCGGTTTGGACGGGAGCGATCCGTCGCCCAACGTAGTCACGCATTGAATCCGGTTCGAACCGGCAACCAATAGAAGGGGAAATGGCAATTCGAAAGACCGCGACCAAGAGTGCCGGAGGGAAGAAGACTGCAGCCAAGAACGCAGTCCGCAAGGGCGCGCGAAAGTCGGTGAAGAAGGCCACTGCCGTGGACGACAGTGGTGATGAAAGCGAGGGCGCCGAAGGCACGTCTGGAGGCGGTCACGCGCTCGTGATTGTCGAGTCGCCGGCGAAGGCGAAGACGATCGGCAAGTATCTCGGGCGCGGTTTCAAGGTGCGCGCGACGGTCGGTCATCTGCGGGATCTTCCCGAGAAGAAGATGGGAATTGACGTGGACAACGGCTTCGAGCCGGAGTACGTGACGATTCCAGGCAAGGAGAAGACACTCGCAGAGCTCAAGAGTGCGGCCCGGGATTCGACTCAGATCTACCTGGCGACCGATCCGGACCGCGAAGGCGAGGCGATCGCGTGGCACGTCGCCTCGCAGATCAAGCGGAAGGGCGGCGCGCCGTTACGTCGAGTTCTTTTCCACGAGATCACGCGTGACGCAGTGCGCGCTGCGATCGACAATGCAGGCGAGATCAACGAGCGACTCGTTGAGGCACAACTCGCGCGACGAATGCTGGATCGGCTGGTTGGCTACAAGGCGAGTCCGATGTTGTGGAAGACCGTGAAGAAAGGTGTGTCGGCCGGCCGAGTGCAGACCGTCGCGCTGCGACTCATCGTGGAACGTGAGCGCGAGATTCGCGCGTTCAATCCCGTTGAATACTGGACGATCGCTGC
>JBBRBY010000093.1:0-10015 GCA_038205315.1 Gemmatimonadales bacterium
TATATTACCCAGTGCGCCCGGAGGAAGTCGAATCCCCAACCTTCTGATCCGTAGTCAGATGCTCTATCCAATTGAGCTACGGGCGCATTGACTGCTGTTTCGGTCGTGTGGCGTCCTGGGAGCGCCGTCACGTTTGCTGCAATGGGCGGTACAAGACTCGAACTTGTGACCTCCACGATGTCAACGTGGCGCTCTAACCAACTGAGCTAACCGCCCGGGCCTGCTCCCACTGTGTTGTGCTGTAAGCGGGAGACGGGACTTGAACCCGCGACCCCAACCTTGGCAAGGTTGTGCTCTACCAACTGAGCTACTCCCGCAAATCGCCCGGCTTCAGGCGCCCTTCCTTGTAAAACAACTGTTCCGCCCAGTGGAGCGAAGGGGGATCGAACCCCTGACCTCTTGAATGCCATTCAAGCGCTCTACCAACTGAGCTACCGCCCCGGAACCGGTAAACATTCACGCCAATCTCGTGGCTGGAACCCCTACCCGGCAGGAACCGCGAAGGATATCCGGGGGTATGGTGAAAGTCAAGAAATGTCATCGAGTTCTGGGGCTAGACACGAGCCCTCCGGCCGGTATCTTGCACCGCGATCCCACTGTCTGAGTGGGTTATGTAATCCACACGACTTCAGCGCCGCGAGAGCGGCGTCTGATACATATAGAGTAAAGAGGCTACCATGGCCGAAGTCAAACCACGCCGCCGCCGGGGTGCAGGAACCTCGCCGGCCGGCATCGCTCCCAGCGAGCCCGAGCGCGACATTCTGGATCAGTACCTGTACGAAGTGAGCACGTATCCACTTCTGAAGGGCACTGAGGAAATCGATATCGCCCGCAAGATACGCGCGGGCGACGCCGATGCGCTGCAGGAACTCGTCAAGCGCAATCTGCGCTTCGTCATCTCAGTCGCGAAGAAGTATCAGAATCGCGGTCTGCCACTCATCGATCTCATCGGCGAGGGCAACGTCGGCCTGCTCACCGCTGCGCGCAAGTTCGATCCCGATCAGGGCGTGAAGTTCATCTCATACGCTGTGTGGTGGATTCGTCAGGCAATTCTCTCGTCGCTCGCGCGGCAGGGCCGCACCGTTCGAGTCCCGCTCAATCGTACGGCCGATCTCTCGCGCATCATCAAGGCGTCCGAGATCCTGCGACAGAAGCTACGTCGCGAACCAACCCCGAACGAGCTTGCGCAGATCACAGGCCTGTCGGTAGACGTCGTGCAGTCGCTCGCGGCGCTCAACACCGGCGATGTCAGACTGGACGCGCCGATGGATCCCGAAGGTGACCGCTCGCTCATTGAGCGATTCGTCGCAGACGAGATGCCCGACACGGAAGAGGAAGCAATGAACCGCTTCCTCAACGACGAGATCGAGACGGCGCTTCGAACGCTTCCACCGCGGGACGCAAAAGTTCTCAAGCTGTATTTCGGCCTCGAAGGCGGTCGCGAGCACACGCTCGAGGAGATAGGCTCAATGCTGGGAGTGACGCGTGAGCGTGTCCGGCAACTTCGC
Source organism: Gemmatimonadales bacterium (assembly GCA_038205315.1). GTDB lineage: Bacteria > Gemmatimonadota > Gemmatimonadetes > Gemmatimonadales > Gemmatimonadaceae > Fen-1247. The sequence continues at coordinate 1,509 of JBBRBY010000093.1, forward strand.
GATCGCGCACTCAAGCGCCTTCGCGAGGGCGACGTCGGTCGTGCGCTCAGCAGCTTCGCGGCCTAGCGCTCAACTCGCAGAGATTCATCGGCGGCCAGCGTTCGGTTAGGTTCCGGACGCTGGCCGTTTTTCCGCCCCGATCGCAACTGGACCTTCACTCAGTCCTCGCAGCCTCACACAGCCAATGATCAAGCTCGACAACGTCCACAAGGCGTTCGGCGACAAGAAGGTCCTCGAAGGCTTCACGCTCGAGGTCGATGAAGGCGAGACGATGGTGATCATCGGATACTCCGGCACCGGCAAATCCGTCGCCATCAAGCACATTGTTGGTCTGCTCATGCCTGACGAGGGCACGGTCTTCGTTGACGGTCTTGAAGTCCCCGAGCTGCCGCGCGAAGAACTCTACGACCTGCGTGGACATATTGGGTATGTGTTTCAGTTCGCAGCACTTTTCGACTCGATGACGGTCGGGGAAAATGTGGCGATGGCACTTCGGAAGATGCGTACGATGTCGGAGCCGGAGATCGCCGAGCGAGTGAAGGAATCGCTGGCGCTGGTCGACCTGCCGGATGCGGAGAACAAGTTTCCCGCGGAGCTCTCGGGCGGCATGCGCAAGCGCGTCGGGATCGCGCGCGCAATCGCCAAACGGCCCAAGTACATTCTCTACGACGAGCCCACCACCGGACTCGATCCTGTCACCTCCGCCGTCATCGACGAGCTGATGATACGCATGCGCGAGAAGCTCGGCGTCACCAGTGTCGTCATCACGCACGACATGCGCAGTGCGTACAGCGTCGGTACGCGCATCGCGATGCTCTACGAAGGCAAGGTGCGGCAGGTCGGTACCGTGGATGAGATCAAGCACACCAACGACCCCGTGGTACGACAGTTCATCGAAGGGAAGGCGACTCTCGACGTCGCGATGGCGGGCGTCTGAGGGTGACGGCCACGAGCGAATCGTCGCCGTCCTTTCCGTGTGTGCTGGTTTACGCGGCCCGGGAGCGCGCTCGCGCATTTGCGCGCAGTGCGTTTCCCAGACGGCGCGGTCATACAGTGCTGGTGCGCACAGTGCCGGAGTTCGAGGCGGCCATCAGGCGCGAGCTGATCGACGCGGTGGTCGTCGATCTTGCCGCGCAGGGTGAGGAACAGTGGCTGGTTGCGGCGCGCGCGGCGGATTTTCCGAGCACGCCGTTCTTCGGCCTGCTGCCTTTCAAGACGACGGACGTGAACGCGGTGTCTCGAAGCGCGACACTGGGCTTCACCGACGTTCTCTGCGAGACTGTGGATGAGTCCTGCGCGCGCGACATCGTCGCCGCCGCGAGCTACTCCGCCCGTTTCGCACGCGCGCTCGCCAGTGCACCACCAGAACTTGGTCTCAATACGGACACGCAGCTTAGGACCTGGCACGCCATAGTCCAGCACGCGGGCCGGCCCGTCACCACCACGACGCTCGCCGCGGTGATGGGGGTTACGCGTGAGCACCTGAGCCGGAATTTCGCCCGCGACAGAGGGGCGAACCTAAAGCGCGTTATCGACCTGGTTCGCCTCATTTCCGCCGCGGAGCTCTCGAAGAACCCGGGTTATGATGTCCGGGACGTGGCCGCCGTCCTGGGCTTCGCCTCGTCCTCGCACCTGGCCGTGACTACTCAACGAATAGCCAGCACGAGACCTGCCTCCCTCCCGGGACTCAGGACTGTGGACCTCGTCGACCGCTTCGTTCAGGGCCGAACAAGGAGCCGCGTTGCAGTAAAAGAAGGCTTGTGATAAGTTTCACAAGCTCGCCCCAAGCATCATTTCCCGCTATTAATCATGGCCACTGACACCGCGCTCCGTCCTGGCGAAATCAAGGACATCCTCCTTCGTGAGATCGAAGCCGCTGACCTGAACGACCTCAAGGTCGAAGAAGTCGGCACCGTTCTCGAAGTGAAAGACGGTATCGCCCGCATCTATGGTCTCTCCAAGGCCATGGCAGGAGAGATGTTGAACGTGACCTCGTCGGAGACCGGCGAGCTGATCACCGCCCTGGCGTTGAACCTCGAAGAGGATAACATCGGCGCCGTCATTCTCGGTGACTATCTGGTCCTCAAGGAAGGCGATCAAGTTCGGCGCACCGGCCGCGTGCTCGAGGTGCCGGTCGGGCCCGAGCTCATCGGACGCGTGGTCGACGCCCTCGGCCGCCCGCTGGACGAGCGCGGGCCGATCAATTCCAAGCACAACCGCAAGGTTGAGAGCGAGGCGCCCGGCATCATCGTGCGCCAGCCAGTGAAGGAGCCGCTCCAGACCGGTCTCAAGGCCGTCGATTCCATGATCCCGATCGGCCGCGGACAGCGCGAGCTGATCATCGGTGACCGTGGGACCGGCAAGACGGCCATCGCGATCGATACGATCCTGAACCAGCAGGGCACGGGCGTCATCTGCGTCTATGTCGCGATCGGCCAGAAGGCATCGACCGTAGCGGCTGTGGTGGAGCGTCTCCGCGCCGCCGGCGCAATGGACTACACCATCGTAGTCGTCGCGAGCGCCGCGGATCCGGCGCCAATGCAGTATATCGCCCCCTATTCGGGATGTGCGATGGCCGAGTACTTCATGTACAACGAAGGCAAGGCGACGCTCTGCGTGTACGATGACCTGTCCAAGCAGGCTGCGGCGTACCGCCAGATCTCGCTCGTTCTCCGTCGTCCGCCAGGCCGCGAAGCGTATCCTGGTGACGTGTTCTATCTGCACAGTCGCCTGCTCGAGCGTGCCGCCAAGCTGAGCGAGGACCCGAGCATCGTGGACGGTACTACGATCTTCGCGCCCGGCGGGTCCCTCACGGCGCTGCCGATCATCGAGACCCAGGCCGGCGACGTTTCGGCGTACATCCCGACCAACGTGATCTCCATCACCGACGGCCAGATATTCCTTGAGGCCGACCTGTTCTACTCGGGAGTTCGCCCGGCGGTGAACGTCGGTATCTCCGTGTCACGCGTTGGCGGAGCGGCTCAGACCAAGGCAATGAAGGGCGTCGCGGGCCGTCTTCGCCTTGATCTCGCGCAGTATCGCGAACTCGAAGCGTTCGCGTCGTTCGCGTCAGATCTTGATGCTGCCACCAAGAAGCAGCTCGACCGCGGAGCACGCACGGTCGAGATCCTCAAGCAGCCGCAGTATCACCCGATGCCGGTAGAGACACAGGTCATGGTGATCTATGCGGTGACGAACGGGTTCGTGGACGAGGTGCCGGTTGCGGAGATTCGCGACTGGGAGCAGGGCTTCCTCCAGTTCATGACGTCCCAGTTCCCGCAGGTCGGTGAGAAGATCCGTACGGAGAAGGCGCTTTCCAAGGATCTCGAGGCTGAGCTTAAGCGTGGCATCGAGCGCTTCAACTCGACGCGAAAGAAGTCCGCGTAGTCGTCCGCACCGCACATACGAACTCAGGTCACGACAGCAACGCATGGCGAAAGGAAGAGAGCTCAAGGGTCGCATCAAATCCGTCGAGAACACGCGCAAGATCACGCGCACGATGGAGATGGTAGCGACGTCGAAGATGAAACGCGCGCAGGACCGTGTGGTCGCAGCGCGTCCGTACGCGCGGGCTCTCGCGGAGGTGATCTCCGACCTGTACTCGCCGGATCTGGCGGAGCAGTTCCCGCTGCTCAGGCAGCCGGCACAAACGCGCCGCGCTGCAGTGCTACTCCTCACGTCGAACCGCGGCCTGGCGGGTGCGTTCAACGCGAATCTCATCAAGGAAGCACGTCTTCTGTTGCAGCGCCTGGAAGGCGCGGGGACGCGCATCGACCTCCACGTCGTCGGCCGCAAGGGTATCGGATTCTTCCGCTACCTCGGACGCACGCTCGGCGTCGCGCGTACGGACATCACCGACAAGCCCACCGCGGAAGACGCGCGCGGACTCGCGGACTCGCTCATCGCGGACTTCACGAGCGGCGAGCTGGACGCTGTGTACGTGGTTTACGCGAAGTTCAACTCCGCGCTGTCCACGCCGCCCACCGCTGAGCTGGTACTCCCGGTGACGCCGCCGGAACGCAAGGGCGCGGCTCGCGATTACATTCTCGCGCCATCAGCCGACGCGATACTGACGGAGCTGCTGCCGCTGTACGTGCGCAATTCCGTTTACCGTGCTCTTGTCGAGACGGTGGCTGGCGAGCAGAGTGCGCGCCGTACCGCAATGAAGAACGCAACCGACAACGCCAGCGACATGATCAACGTGTTGCGCCGCACGTACAACCGCGCGCGCCAGGCGCAGATCACGCAGGAAATCGCCGAGATCGTCGGCGGTGCAGCAGCACTGGAATAGCTCGACCACACGACGCATAAATTCGTACTCCGGATCATATATGACCACCGCAATCGACACCGAAACGCACACAGGCAGGATTATTCAGGTCATCGGGCCGGTACTCGACGTCGAGTTCGAGTCGGATCATCTGCCAGAGATCTACAACGCGCTCCGCATCGAGGGGACGACGCAGGCTGGCGTGCCGATCAATGTCACCGTCGAGGTGCAGCAGCACATCGGCCGTAATCAGGTCCGCGCTGTGGCAATGTCGTCCACCGACGGCGTCGAGCGCGGCATGGAAGTGATTGACACCGGGTCGCCGATCATGGTGCCGGTCGGCGCACCGGCGCTCGGCCGGATTCTTAACGTCATCGGCGAGCCGGTGGACAATGGGCCGGCAATTCCCGCTGATGCGGTTCGGTGGCCGATCCACCGCGCAGCTCCGGCATTCGCGGATCTCGAGGCGAAGACCGAAGTCTTCGAGACGGGTATCAAGGTCGTCGATCTCATCGCGCCCTTCGTAAAGGGCGGGAAGATTGGTTTGTTCGGCGGCGCAGGAGTCGGCAAGACCGTCGTCATTCAGGAGCTCATCAACAACGTGCAGAAGGGGCACGGCGGCCGCTCGGTATTCTGCGGAGTGGGTGAGCGTACACGCGAAGGAAACGATCTCTACATCGAGTTCAAGGAAGCCGGTATTCTCGACTCCGTGGCGCTCATCTACGGTCAGATGAACGAGCCGCCGGGAGCGCGTCTGCGTGTCGGTCTCTCGGGGCTGACCGTGGCCGAGTACTTCCGCGACGTCGAGAACCAGGACGTTCTGCTCTTCATCGACAACATCTTCCGCTTCACGCAGGCCGGCTCCGAAGTGTCCGCGCTGCTTGGCCGCATGCCGAGCGCCGTGGGTTACCAGCCGACACTCGCGACCGAGATGGGTGAGCTGCAGGAGCGCATTACCTCGACGCGCAACGGCTCCATCACGTCGGTTCAGGCTATCTACGTCCCCGCGGACGACATTACCGATCCGGCACCCGCGACCGCGTTCGCCCACCTCGACGCAACCGTGGTGCTGTCTCGTGCGATCACCGAGCTCGGCATCTATCCGGCCGTCGATCCACTCGCGTCGTCCTCGCGAATTCTGGACGCTTCCATCCTCGGCGAGCGACACTACAAGGTGGCTACCGACGTGCAGCGGATCCTCCAGCGTTACCGCGAGCTTCAGGACATCATCGCGATCCTCGGCATGGACGAGCTGTCCGAAGACGACAAGCTCGTCGTCGGACGCGCGCGTCGTCTGCAGCGTTTCATGTCGCAGCCATTCGCGGTCGCCGAGCAGTTCACCGGCATTCCCGGCAAGTACGTGAAGCTCGAGGAGACCATTTCGTCGTTCGAGCGACTGGTCGCCGGCGAGTTCGATACGTACCCGGAGCAGGCGTTCTTCATGGCTGGCGGCGCCGATGATGTGATCGCGAACGCAGCAAGGATGACGGGCTGATCGTGCTTCGAGTCTCTGTCATCTCACCCGAGCGAGTGCTGTTCGAGGGCGAAACCGATTCGGTGGTTGCGCCAGCGTTCGACGGTGAGGTCGGTATCCTTACTGGCCACGCCGCCATGATGACCGTGCTCGGCAACGGAGAGCTGCGGCTGGGCGGCGGAGGGTCGCACCGCTTCCATATAGAAGGTGGCTTTTTGCAGGTGGCCGACGATCAGGTGCGGGTGGTGACGGAAAAGGCGACGGCGGCGTAGGTAGCGTCATTTCATCAAGAGCGCGGCGGGATTCCATTCCCGCCGCGCTTTTTTTGTTACCAACGGGATATGGCGGCGCCGGGAGATCAGGCCGGCCGGGGTCATTGGTCCTCCTTTTGCGAATTGGGAAATGCCAATGACCCAGTTCCAGAGTCAAATGCCCGATAAGGTCATGCGCGTGCTCGTGGTGGACGACAATCGCGATAACGCCGACATCATTCGTCAGTACCTCGAGGCGACCAGTGAATTTACGGTCGATGTCGCCTACGACGGTGACGAGGCGCTGCGGGTGTTCCGGCAGGCACACCCTGATCTTGTGCTGCTCGATGTCATGATGCCAGGTCCCAACGGATGGGACGTGTGCAGAATCATGAAGAACGATCCAGAACACGCTGGCCGAACGCGCGTTATTATGGTGACTGCACGCGACGAGCTGGCGGACAAACGTACCGCGTTACAGACCGGCGCCGACGATTTTCTGGAGAAGCCGCTGGACCTCAACAGGCTGCTGGTCGCGGTGCGCCGGAACGCCGCGGCCCTCGCCGCGCGTGCTTCAGGTACGCCTACAGGTGGAAGTGGCGGCGGCGGATCGCGGAATCAGGTGAGCCAGGCGTGACTTCCAGCATCACTGGCGGCCCACCACTGGGTCGCCGCGTCGGTGACTCCGTCGCCGCCGCGTCGCGTGCGATGCCGGCACGCGATGCGCGCAACTCGCTCCCAACTCTGGCTGCGGCGATCGACAGCCTCCGCACTCCAGTGCAGGACCGCGGCGCTCTCGTAATCCTGTATCTCAACTTCGACCGCTACGCGAAGATCGAAGAGATATACGGCTGGGAAAAACTCGATGCGGTGCTGGACACGACCGCGCGCGAGCTTGCGCGCATACTATCCGAGACGCCACTGCGCGCGGCGCGTCTGGCGGTGAGCCACCTCAACGATGATGATTTCCTGCTGTTCTACGTCCCGCCGGTCGAGCCGCCTAGTCGCGAGGATGGAGACGACGGCGACCTGAGCGAGGAGCTGGTTGGACGCCTCCACGCCGGAATTGCCGACTGCCTGGAACAGGTGCACGGTGCGGATATAGCCTCGCTGTTCGATCTGTACGTTGGTCGCTCGTTGGTGCAGTACGACCCCAAGGCGCGTCTCGAACGAGTGGTGTATCGCGGCATACGCGTGGCGGCCAGCAACGCGCACAACCTTGAGCAACGCGAGCGGCTGCGCCTGGTGGACGACCTTCGTGAGACGCTTCGGACGGGCGCCGTTTACATCGACTATCACCCGATCGTCAACGCTGCCGACGGGGAAGTATTCGGCTATGAGGCGCTCGCTCGCGGTTCGATACGGTCCCTGCGACGTCCCGAGGTGATGTTCGAGGTCGCCGCGGAGGCGGGTCTGATCTGGGAGCTGAGCCGGCTGTGTCGTGCGCGCGCCATTCAAGGCATCAAGCAGCTCCTCAAACCGGGTGAGCTGTTATTCATCAATGTCGATCCGCACGACTTCACCGACCCCGAGTTCGGCGACGCGGCACTCGATTCAGCGGAAGCGCACAGGATCGTGATCGAGATCACCGAGCGAACGGCGATCAAGGACTATCCCAAGTTCCGCGAGCGGCTTCGCGCGTTTCGTGATCGTGGCTTTCGCTTCGCCGTGGATGACGCCGGCAGCGGCTACGCGGGACTCGGCTCGATCGCCAACCTGGAGCCTGATTTTATCAAGCTCGACATCTCGCTGATAAACGGAATCGACGAAAATTTCATCAAGCAGGATCTCGTCGAGACTCTCGTCCGTTTCGCAAACGATCAGGGTGCGAAGGTGATCGCGGAGGGTGTCGAGTACGAACAGGAATACGAGGTTGTAAGATCGCTGGGCGTGCATCTGGTGCAGGGCTTCTACCTACACCGGCCGCAGCAGCTCCCTGATGATATCAAAGGATCGGTCGGCGGCGCCTAGCTCCGTCGCAACTACGCTTCCGATCGCTTCAGATCTGTCGGTGCGCTCCGCCACGTCGGTAAGCAACCGCACGAGTATTCGTGAAAACTCGACGGCCGAGTGCGCGCTTACGGCTCCTCCGCAGCGCAGCATGATCTGAGCATCGCGCGACTCTTCGTTGCGCGGCCCGACAATCACCGGTACGCGAAATACCGCTGGCTCTACCAGCGAGTGGAGTCCGGAGTCATGAAAGCCGCCGCCGACATACGCCGCAGTTGCGAGCGCGTAAAGATCCGCCAGTACGCCCATGCGATCCACGATCACCACATCGGTGTCCGTCGTGGCGCTGTCCAGGCGCGCTACAGAAAGGGCAGCATCCCGCGCCCAGCCTTCCAGGAACGCTATGTGAGCCGCGGTCAGCTCGTGCGGGGCGATCATAATTCGGGCGTCGGGCACCGCGGCGCGAAGCATAAGCCACGCCGGGAGCAGTTCTCTGTCATCGGATCGCCAGGTGGATCCTGCCACCACTGTTGGCCGACCTGACGCAAGCCGTTCGACAATG
>JBBRBY010000094.1:0-9940 GCA_038205315.1 Gemmatimonadales bacterium
GAGCGGTTTGTCCGCCGTCCCCCCACGCCTGCGGGCCTGCCGACCGCTGCGTGGATCAACCCACCCAAACTCCTCGTGTCAGAAGACGTCGCTCAGTAAACTCAGCCCACCCGGTGTCTCAAACTCCTTGACAGGTTCCGGGAATGACGCGACATCGCGTGCCTCGCGCCACGAATATGTCTCAAATGCCCCGAACGCGAACACAGTGGAGATCCTGATCGCAACGTCGAAATTACACATCATCCGCGGAGTCGCCACCTACCTCGCCATGCTTGGGGTATTGATTCTCGAAGTTGCTGTTTTGCAGCGCGGTCTGGCCGATATTGGGCCTCGTCTCATGCCATTTATTGGTGGCGCGGCCGTCTGGACCACGATAGCGGCGCTACCCATTTCCATCGTCGCTAGCTTGATCCGGCCCACACGCACAACTCCGTGGTATCGGCCCAAGCCTCGTTGCTGCCCTGCAGTCCTTTGGAGTGGAAACAGCCACCGATATCAATACGGGAGATCTGCGGGAGCGGCACCCCCGCAGACCGTCGCTCCTTCGGCGCGCTGCACCGCTTCCAGTTTGTATTCCCCGCTAAACGCGCATCGCGTCCGGGGCGCCGTTGCTTTCCATGCGGCCATTGAACACCTCCACTCCAGGAAACTAACCGGGGTTGTGTTGGTGTCCTTCGGAACTAGTCAGGTCCATACCTACCTTCAGCCCTTGCTGGCCGGCGCTAGCCGCGGGTCCAGAACACCCTCAATAACTACTTGGTCGTCCGACATCATGATGCGGACACAATGGGCGGAGGCACTAAGCTCGATGCCACCGGATACCTCAGCGTGGGCCGAGAGCTGTTGATCACGGCCTGCTGCACACACGAGCCGTGCTCCCGCCGTCAAGTTTACTCGCAATGTAGCTGGACTGTGACCGGTCTCGACGATTCGAGACTTAGAGTCGAAGGCAATCCAGTCCACCGCCGGCCCGCCGACCACGGAAGGCCTCACGTCAATATTCGCCCATACCGAGTCCGAGGCGACGCCAAAAACACTGGCTGCAAGAAGTGCCACGATCATTGTAGTCTCCTAGTAGTAGGTGATACGCGTGTGAACCGGAGTCTCTGCAGCGAGTAGCATACGCACTGTCGAGGGCACCAGCATTTCCTGAATCGGAGTAATAATTCCACGGAGCGCGCGCACGTCATTCCTGTTGATTTCCCACACCTGACGGATTGTCTCCTCGACAAGTTTCGCGGCAGCTCTCTCGTCGCGCACGTCCGAGGTGCTGTTGAGATGTGCGGCCAATTCGTGCCACGTATCGGCCACATGATCGTCGTGCAGTCGCCCGCGTGCTATAAGTTCCCTAAGCTGCGCATCTGTCAACCCAATTTCGTCGCTTTCGGCAAGCAGGTCATCGAATGCCGCCGGCACATTGCGGGCGAGTCGCGCCGCCAAACTGTCATCCGACATCCTGGCACCCACCCCTTGTGCATACAGCCACTTCCTCATCTGCTGCTCTAGGATGGGCCGCGATATCGGTAGTTGGACGCCCACGATGAAGCGAGCCGGCGTTCCCAACCATTGGCTGCCGCTAGGCCGCCCGAAGCGCGGGTTGAGGCTATAGGTGAAGGACTGGGTCGCGCGGTCGTAGCTGCGCGACTGCAAAAGGTACGGGTCAATGTCGGCGGGCTGACCCCAGCCACGTCGATCACCGTAGAAGAGATGATCTATACTGGCGGCGATGTTTTCGAGGGACACGGTCAAGACGCCGCGTCGAGACTCCGACACCTGCCTCAACGGCATCGTGAGTAGCAGGTTGCCTGCGAGCTCCCAAGGTCCGCGGCAACTGCCGCGTTGTGCCGGCTTGCCCCTCTGCGAAGCGAGGCACTGTTGAGCGCCTTCTGGGAAGGTTGGCAGAATACCGTCCAACGATGACCCCTCGGCAGTCGCCTGCGAGCTTGACCGAACTGGGATGAACGCGCGATCATTTCCAATCGTGCCGTCACCGTTGGCGTCACCGGCTACCAAAGGAGTATACGGAACACCGGACATGGCTCTCATCCAGAGGACTACAGCGAGTTCACGGTAGACCTCTCCTCCGAGTTCCACCTGGAACTGGTGACGCCTATCCAATACGGATGGGCCCCACTCAAGGACAGTGGGATCGCCGAACGCATCTCGATCCCATCCACTTTGCAGCGAGCGTGTAACGCTCCACACATAGCCCAGTCGGAGGGCGAGATGGGAATCCGTTAGCCGCGGCGACACCGACGCCGCTAGCTGAAGCCCGCGTGTCTCACGGTCACTGGATACGGACGTCACATTGAGATTGCTGTTGGTCACGAAGCGAACAGTGCCCGACGCAGGGTCAATTGTTGAATCCGCCGCGAAGAGAGTGCGACCGCCTTCGTTGGGCAATGACCTTTGCGCCAATAGGGGCGGCAGAACTACTTGTGTGCCTGGTTCATGTCGAGTGTCATTCCATTGGCCGGTGAGTTCAACGTCGGTATTGCGAATACGCGAGACTAGGCTGGCATTCGAACGCACGCTCTGCGGTGCCCGGAAGCCCCTTTCCAGACGCGTGACGCTGCGTCGCTCTGTCGACTGCGCGTTCACGCCGCATGTCATGCTCGGTATCAATACCGGCGCGGGTGCTGGAAGTGCCGAGCCCTCCGCATTCCAACACCACTGTTCTTTAACTGGACCCCAAGCGCCACGTCCAGGTAACCCTGCCCACGGGGCCAGGTCACCTTGGAACAAGCCGACGCCGATCTTGAAGACGCCTGCGGGAAACAGGTAGCGCGAGAATAGTGGAGTCGTGCTCAGTCCCTCCCCCACCTCAGCAGGATGAAACTGCCAAGACATACCTAGTCGCGGAGAAAGCGTCGCTACCAGCGGCAGAAACTGCGAGTTTACAGACCCCTCGACTTGTGGAGCGGCCAATGCCTGAAGGTCGGACCTGAGGCCCATTTGAACTCGCACCGCTGAATTGGCGCGCCATTCGTCGCCGATGCCGCCGGCGAAGCGCGCTGCGAATGCGCGTGCGCGCGACGGTCCTACGAAAGTTGTCGACCGCGAGGGTGTTTGAGACATCAGTGTTTCTACCGAGGAGAAATGCGCCTCCGCGGTCGTGTCGTCAGCGCTCGCCGATAGTTGATCTATACGCATGCCCAGGAACGTGCGCCATCGGTTGTTCCTCGATGCGCCGGCAAACGCGTCGCGCACAAGCGAAGCTTCAACGCCTTGATTCCTACTCGACTGGCGATTAACATCGGCTCCCGACAGCACAACGGGGGCGTAGTTCGGGTCGCTCTGAGTGCTACGAGCCGTCACATCTAACGACAATGGCGTGAGCGGGGAGCTTTGACTTGACATTGCATCAGAAGCGCCTAGCCTGAGCGACCACGCGGTCGTACCGGCGGCCCATGCCTTTTGCCACGCGATGCCAACTCGCTGCTGCTTGTCCGAGAGCATGCGCGACGCGCTGGCGATGCTTCCACGTGTATACAGTGGCGTACTCGAAAGAGCGAAACTGACGAGGAACGCATTCTCGCCCTCGCGTCGCCTCGGTGAAGGATCCAGTCTAAAGAGCCCACTGATGTCGGTTCTCCGGCTGTCGAAACCCCAACGGGGTACGGCGGTACCTGACGTGTTAGCAGCCAGCGAGTCGATCTCGTGCACAACCCGGGAATCAGCGCCGAGTGCGCGAATACCCGCATCGCCCAGTGCATCTATTGTTGGCCGGGATGCTGGGGAAGTCTCGGCACGTATACCATACGTTAGGCCGATGCGGTCACTTACGTCTCTCCATTGGCCACCTAGGTCCATTGTGCCTGCGGCCGTAGAGCTGGAGGTCACGCCATTCCAGAACGATGGAGACGGAGCCCGCGTCGCGGTTACCTCGAGCTCAAAGTCGGCGAACTCCGCTGCCTTTGGAATCTCGATGGCAACTAGCCCTCCGCTGAAACCCCCGACAGCGACATCGTAGCTGCTGGCGCTCAAGCGGGCGTATTTGGGCAACGTTCGGGGTAGGCGGTCACCCCCAAACAACAGTCCATTAACTTGGGTCGCCGACTCCCCGGGAGGCAGCCCCGCCACGGACCACCCATTGCCCGCGGAGGTACCTAATAAACTTGACGCGGTAAGGCTCGTGAGTGCGCCACTACTGAGCGCTTGCGCTGCGACTGCCCCATCGGACACAGCTGAGGCTGATCCAGGACTAGACTCAAATACGCTTCGCGCTGAGGGCGGTGATGGTGGCGCCACCACCGTAATTCCACTCAGTGTGGCGGCCCACGAACTCAGGCGAATGACGAGTGCTCCCGACTGACTTCCAGGCACAATTCGTAACCGAAATGGTCGAAAGCCGGTCGCATTCACAAGTAGGAGATACTCACCGCTACCGCCCGGGTTAGCGAAGACGAAATGACCCCGCGCGTCAGTCGAATCAGTGTACGAAAGCATATCGGGGGCGCGAGTCAACACCAGAGTGACACGGGCGAGTGGCGCGCCTGCCGAATCAGTAACGATCCCCCCGACGTTCGGCGCTCCCGCTACACCCTGTGCCCGTGCGGTGAGAGCCGTTAGCAAGCTCAGCGTACTAACGGCGTGAAGCTGCGCTCGCATATCGCCGTCCCCTACCGCACCGAAGCCAGCAATTCTACGACGCCGGGAGTGGGCTCAGCGGCGCGTGTCGAATAAATGGCGCGTCCGGATGAATCGACAATAGCTATCTTGGCCCCAGAATCTGAAAGCATGCGTGCTGCTTTTCGCGAGTCCGCGAATGACAATAGCACTGGCTGCGACGAACACACTTGCGGTGGGTTGACCGTGCTGACCAACACCATCGGCAGCGACGCCGCATCCCCTGCGCGCGTCCATGCGGCGCAGCTCATTCCTGCGCCCCCTAACCCTAGGACCGTAGCCTTCGCTTGACGGAGCCCGGGCAACACGGTCGTTAGGTAACCGATGGGTGCCGCGGCGGCCGACGTCTGCTTAACCCACTCACCCCGCGAGCGTAGCCGGAGATGATGGCCGATGACGTACAGACTACCCGCGATCATAAGCAGGGCCGCATTTTCGGTGGTAATCAGCCCCCGCCAGCGCCGTTGCGAATAGTCGGCGTTCATGACACACCCCCCTTTATAATTCGCAACACTCGCTGACGACGGGTAGGTCCCAGATAGCCAGCGAATGTTGCCCGCACCATTCCGTTGTGAACGATGACCACGGAAGGGACAGCATCCGCCCCCATAAGCGTCACCAGACCCCTAATATCGTTAACTTGAACGGGTAGTACGCTCCCGCGCAGAGCGGACCAGTACGCGTGTTGGAGGTCCAGGGATTCAACACCACCACCCAATATGACACTCGCAGGAGAGGCTTCGCGAATGTCGTGAATCAGACTGACCCAATTGTTCATGTTGTGTGAACAGACACTGCAATGACTGTTCATTAGCAATAGCACAACGTCCTTTGGCGGCGACAGCGGACCATCAGCACGCAGTGTCGAGAAAACCTGACCTGCCTTCTGACCTGCGTTAGGGTGCCACTCACCGCGATCTGACCATCGCGCGCGGCCGAACTCCCGAAGGCCGGCAAACATCCATATACCGCACGCACCGATAAGAACAGTGAATACTCCACGAATTACACTTCTCGATGTGATTGCGCGCATGTGTGACAAGGGATGAGTGGGAGGCGGCAGCCGGGGTTTTCCGGCTGCCGCAGAACCAGTTAGGTGAACCTGCACCCGCATGTCGGCACACCCGTAGCCGAGCAAGTGCAGTTGCACCCACGCGCTCCGTCACTTGCGGTGCAGCTTCCGCCAGAGCACTGGGCACTACAAGAGCCAAAGCTGGCTGAGGCAGCAGCCGCGCTTTGCGCCGTAAATGCAAGCATCGCGGCACTCACGCCTAACACTGTGGCACTAGCAAGTATGAATCGGCGCATCGTTCCTCCCCCTGAAGTGGTTGACCTACAATGTCGCGGCGTTCGTGCTGCGACACTACAAGACCTCGTCATGAGCCGCTAAGCGATTGAGCGCGTAGTAGCTCCGAGGTTCGTACGTTCGGTGTCGGTGTATACGCGCCGACTCTGTGACCGAAGACGCCTTCACGCACGCGTGATCATGCCAGTGACGCGACCCGTCGATTTGCTCCTCAGATTGGGCATAGACGCTTAGGGTTTTCTAAGGGGAAACCGTACTTTTAGCGGTGCCCCTCTGTGCTCTCGCGGTAAATTGCCCGGCGTGACTCTAGATGAGAGGTTTATGCGTATTAGCATATGCCCGCGGCGCCGCCGCCGCCGTCACACGATGGGCAATGGGGCGTCAGATGCGTCAGGGCGGCCGCACCAGGCGCTAACTGGTCTGGTGACGCGGGTCAATGGCTCGTAAACGCCGCCGCGCGGACTTTGTCAAAGAGCCGCACCGCCGAGAGCTCGGGATACGTCGCCAGCCGGGCGGTAAGAATCGCCTGATAAGGATCAAGCTGCGTGGCGCAAGGCGACGAGCGACGCGGGGTGGCCGCGCTTTGATCGCGGGTCAGCTGACCCGTGACGATCCAGTAGTGCACCACGCGCCGGCTCACGCCGAGACGCTGGGTGATGGCGAGTTTCGAGAGGCCATCATCGAGAAGAGCGTTGCAGTACCACGAAGGTATCCCATCCGTACACGGTGCCTCGCCTCTGAGCAGGAGGGAGGCGAATGTGCCAATGGGCCGGACGGGTGCTCACTCCTGGGCTCAGAGCATCCCCCGGCAGGCGGGGCTCCGAGTGTGCAATTCTCGCCGGTAAATCTGCGCAATTTCACGCCGGTGCTAACATACCGGTCGGACGATGATCGCGGTGGATCCCCGTGGTACCAGCCAGACCTGTTCGGCATGCCAGCACGTGCCGAGAACGCGCAAGCCACTCGGTCAGCGCCGCCACCACTGTGCGGCGTGTGGATATGAGGCGCATCGCGACATGAATGCGGCGCGCAACATTCTGCAGCTGGCTGAGAATGTAAGTGAGATCAACACGGGCCGGGCAGGCCCCTCAGCGCGCGGACGAGTCTTCAAGATCGCCGCGTAGACCTGAGAATCCCCCGGCTTTAGCCGTGGGGAGTGTCAACGTCAGCGATTTGCGCTTCAGGTGCTCGACCCAACCCCCCCGCTCTCGGTGACGTTTGTGGTGTGGATATTTTGCGGCATTTTTGTCGCTCTCTGTGCCATCTACGTGCAGTTGTGGCGCACGGGACACTGAGTCTGGGTGAGCCTTTGCCACAGGCAAAGCATTCAACCGGGATGTGTCTAATCCGCAGTGAGGGCCCACCGCTGTCGGACTTCACTGCCTTCGGGTGGTAGTCACGGGAAGGTGCATCGCATTCGCTCTGCCTCCGCCAAGCTTTCTGACTTGTAGATCGCAGATTGCCGCCGCCGAGCGAGAATGTGGTGCAAAGAGGGCGCGCGCGTAGCTCGCGAATTCCGTATACTCCCTCCATGCGCTTAACGTCAATCGCTCCGATAGTCCGTCAGCCATATTTCCCTTCTCTTGCTGAGTTCGGAGCAGGAGGTTGTTGCGCGGCGTGCGCGTCGGTGGGTGGCGCTCACGCCCCGCCAGACGGGAGCTCCGGGGAATTGCTACAGATGTGGGACGGTGCACGCTCTGACTACTCGCCTGCGAACCGCGGCGCACTCTTGGATATCCTGCTCCTCGCCGCGTTCTTTGGCTCCATCGCGGGCGCTGGAAAGGCGCTTGCGGACGTTGCCTCGGACGAGGGAACTCTTGACACGGCCGCCTATATTGGGACGCTCTCGTCGCGCTTCGCCCATTTGTTCGGCGATGACGCGGAGCTTTTGCACGATGCGTGGGATGCAGCGTCGGTCTGCCCCTTCGCCCTCGGAACTCCCCCGCTCTCGTCGATCCGCCCAGACCTGCCGCTCCAGCGTGGGTATCGCCGCCTGCCGACGAATGCCCGCATCTTGCTTCTGTCGTTCGCTGCACAATCCGGCAACAGCGCCGTGCTTCTCAATGCGAGTGTACACGCACGGCGCACCGGCCTCGCCGTGAACGAGGTGCATCTCGCTCTTCAAGAGCTCTTCTCGAGTCACTGGCTGGAGCGCCGCGCTGACATTTCAGCCGGCGTCGTGACCGCGTCGTCCGCGATCTTCCTGGCGTTGTCTGCGGGACCTTGGTCACGAAGAAGTCGGCGGAGCTGACCGCTCACAGCGTTCGCACCCTGCGCGCTCAGCGCGGAGTGAGGGGCGCGAGTTCGCGTGGGGCCGAAATGACGGGTGCATGACGTCTGCGGATACGATCTTGTGCTGACCATTCGACCAGTTCAGCCTTGACTCCTATGCGGACCTACTCTCGAAATTGCATTCGCCCTGTGTTCGTAGAGATCCGACTCGCCTTCCTTATAGAAGGGTCGGGCATCACCCGACCGCGAGCTGATCGCCGCCTGAACGCGATTGAAAACCAGATTGCGGGCATGACGCGCGCGTGGCGCGACGGTTGGGTAATTCACCCCAAGTCTGAAATCCGGATGGCTTCCATAACGCATGACGCCATGGTGCGTTGGGTGGAATCGAGCGAGTGCACCACTGGGCGCGCGCGCGAAAGTCTGGCGGCGTATTCGGACCCGCTTGCGCGCGACGAGGCCGTAGCACTTGGCTGGATCCGGATCTTGCTCAAGCCCGTTTCGAGTCCCTCAAAATCGTAGGGACGTGCGCCGGCCGCTTCTGGCGACCTCTCTTGGTTGCCCTTAATTCCGTCGATCAGCCGTCCTTCCCGAGGTCTACCCGTCGAGCTTCGGTCTCCCACCGCTTTGCGGCTTGAAGCGCGACTCGGCGAACCCATGTTGACAATTCTAGCTCGTCGGCGGCCGCGACCCGCTCAAGGAGAGCGCGATCCTCCAACGTGATTCGCACGACCAGCCGCTCGGATTTTGTGGACGCCATGGCCGCTGCTATCGAAGAGCCTGCCTGCATCAGCCGACGCCGCCGAGCGCCTTCAAGTCGGCGCTCGTCGTTCGACCTAAGGAATAGCGTCGAACCTAGGACGAACATCGTTCCATGTCTGTTGGAACATTGTTGCCCTAATGGCATACACAGCGTACTTTCTCCGTTCGTCAAACCCTCAATAAGATGGCCGCCGAATAACCTTTTTGGACTTGTGTCATGCGCTCTTGTTGCGCGGTTGGGTCCAAATCGCAATGGCGGCCGGAGATCACATGACTTTGAATTACAGGCCGCTTGTCAAGTCCGCTTTGCGGATTTGCGCACCTCTCATCGGTGGACGGTCACTGGTTGACACCGCTTCGGCGAGTATGCGAATGGTCATCCCGCTCACCGCACTCGCTGTCATCGCGTCACCGTCAACTGCACTGGGGCAACGCACCACGTCAGCAAATCGCCGCCCCGTCCCGAGGATTGCGCCAGAAGTCATTCGACGCGACGTCATCGACTTTACGGAAAACCCTACCGACATCGGGCGGATGCTCCGAAAGATTCAAGTCGATTACGGCATGGTCGGCTGGCGAGTGGTCGCAGAGCAGCTCACTGCAGACTTGCCGCGCACGCGAGCCGCTGCGGCTGCCCTCTTACAGTGCTCGGACGACCCGGATGCTGTTCCGTACCCCGGCCGCACGTGCGTTTCCTATTCTTCGCTCCCGGCCCTGCGCGAGATCATGGTCCCGCAACTCCATCGCAGCCTCGATATGGGTGGAGGTGCATCCGTGTGGAAGGCGCTTGAATCATTGAAGGCGAATGACAGCGCGACCTTCTCACGTGCAATTGCCTACCGTTTGCTGGGCAACGAGCTGCCCACAGTCCATCGGGTGATGGGCCATGCCGACTATGTTCGTCAGCTTCCCGAGCTAGTAACAGCACTGAAGCAATGCCGCACTCATCGCAGCCCTGAAGATCGCTGCGATTCGGACGTCGCCGACTGGATCCAGCACGCCGGCAGCGCG
>JBBRBY010000095.1:0-9590 GCA_038205315.1 Gemmatimonadales bacterium
CTGAATCGCTGTACCAGATCATGGGGCGCCATAGGGCTGAACCCCTACCGGAGCGAAAGCCGTCCTGGCTCAAGGTCAGGGCGCCTGGCGGGCCCAATTATCTGCGCTTGACGCAGATGATGCGGGACCTCGATCTGCACACGGTCTGCGAGGAGGCGTGCTGCCCCAACATCGGCGAGTGCTGGGAGCACGGCACTGCCACATTTATGATCCTGGGCGACGTCTGCACGAGGAACTGCGCCTACTGCGCCGTCGCGCACGGCCGCCCGCCCGCTTACGACATCGCCGAGCCGGCTCGTGTCGGTGCGGCGGTAGCGGAGCTGGGTCTGCGGCATGCAGTCATCACATCCGTGGATCGTGACGATCTACCGGACTTTGGCGCGTACATTTTTGCCGAGACGATAAGGCACATCAAGCAGCAGCTTCCGGACTGTTCCGTGGAGGTGCTGGTTCCGGATTTTCAGGGCCGACGGGAAAGTATCGAGACCGTCCTGGACGCGGGACCGGACATCTACAATCACAACACTGAGACCGTTCCGCGCCTGTACAAGAAGTGCCGGCCGGGCGGACGATATGCGCGCGTCATGGAAATATTCCGTGTCGCGAAGGAACTCGCCCCAGGAATACCGACCAAGACAGGTCTCATTCTCGGCATGGGCGAGACGCTCGAGGAAGTGGAAGCGGTGATGAGAGATCTACGGTCTGTTGACGTGGACATCCTTACACTCGGTCAGTATCTCCGTCCGTCGGACGGACACATAGCGCTCGACCGTTATGTCACGCCGGAAGAGTTCCGGCAGTTGTACGAAGCTGGCATGTCGCTCGGCTTCAGGCACGTGGAGTCCGGTCCGCTTGTCCGCAGTAGCTATCATGCCTGGGAGCAAGTCCAGGCAGCCGGAGTGGCCTGAGCTGCACCGGACATCCGCATCGCGCCCCAATCTCGGTGAGAAGTTAGCGCGTCACGAACCCACGTTCCGCAGCTCGAGCCATTCTGCTCGCAGCCTGCGGCACCACCTGCACGTATAAACGTCATGGCCAAGAAGAACACTACAAAGTCGGCGTCGCCGAGTGAGCGCGACGCAGCACTGGGATACCTGCACTCGATGTTGCTGCAGCGCCGGCTCGAAGAGAAGACCGCGGAGGCATACGCCATAGGAAAGATTGGCGGCTTCTGCCATCTCTACATCGGCCAGGAGGCGGTATCGGCTGGAAGCATGGCGGAGCTGCGCCCTGACGACTACGTAATAACGGCATACCGCGATCATGGCCTCGCCCTGGCGCGAGGCATGACCGCGCGCGAAGTGATGGCCGAGCTGTTCGGCCGTGCTGCGGGCTGCTCCGGCGGGAAGGGTGGCTCCATGCATCTCTTCAACAGCAAGCTGAACTTTCTTGGAGGGCACGGTATCGTCGGCGGTCACATCCCGATGGCGGTGGGTGCAGCGTTCGCGATCTCATACCGCGGCGGCGATCAGGTGTGTCTCTGCTTCTTTGGCGAAGCCGCCGTCAACATCGGCGCATTTCACGAAGCACTGAACATGGCCTCGCTCTGGAAACTCCCCGTCGTGTTCATCATCGAGAACAACAGATATGGAATGGGAACGGCGATCAGCCGCTCCACGGCACAACAGGACGTGGTGAAGCGCGCCGAGTCGTACGCGATGCTGGGTGTGTCGATCGACGGACAGGACGTGTTCGCCGTGCGCGACGGGATTGGTGCGGCGGTGAAACGCGCGCGAAAGGAGAAGAAGCCGACGCTCGTGGAAGTGCGCACGACACGTTTCATGGGACACTCCATGTCGGACGCGGCCAGCGGAACGTACCGCACCAAGGAAGAACTGGATCAGAGCATGCAGCGCGACCCGATCCAGCTGCTCATGAAGAAGATGATAGCGGACGGAATGTTGACCGACGAGGAATTCACCAGGCTCGATGACGAGGCAAAGGCCGCGGCTCAGGACGCGTGGGACTTTGCCGACGCAGCACCCGAGCCAGCGCCTGAAGAACTGTTCACGCACGTGCTCGCGGATGAGCCAGCGGCGACTGAGGCACCGGCGACTGAGGCACCGGCGACTGAGCCAGCGTACGCGGAGGCAGGCCGATGACAGTCATGACCTATCGCGACGCACTGAATCAGGCTCTTCGCGAGGAGCTTCAGCGTGACGAGTCCGTTTTTCTCATGGGTGAGGAAGTCGCCGAGTACAACGGCGCATACAAGGTCTCGCGCGGCCTTCTGGACGAATTCGGCCCCAAGCGCATAGTGGATACTCCGATCAG
This sequence comes from Gemmatimonadales bacterium, assembly GCA_038205315.1. Taxonomy (GTDB): domain Bacteria; phylum Gemmatimonadota; class Gemmatimonadetes; order Gemmatimonadales; family Gemmatimonadaceae; genus Fen-1247. The sequence goes on from JBBRBY010000095.1 coordinate 2,275, forward strand.
CGAGCTCGGCTTCGCTGGCGTCGGTGTCGGTGCCGCAATGGCTGGACTGCGACCGATCATCGAGTTCATGACGTGGAACTTCGCGCTGCTGGCGATCGATCAGGTCGTCAATGCTGCGGCAAAGATACTCTACATGTCCAATGGGCAGTACAAGATGCCGATGGTGTTCCGTGGTCCGAACGGATCCGCGCTTCAACTCGGAGCGCAGCACTCGCAGGCGTGGGACAGCTGGTACGCGCACATTCCGGGACTGAAGGTCGTGTCGCCCGGTACTCCCGCGGACGCCAAGGGGCTCCTCAAAGCAGCCATTCGCGACGACAATCCCGTGGTCGTGCTCGAAGGTGAGATGCTCTACAACACCAAGGGCGAGGTGGATGACAACCCCGATCTCATCGTACCGATCGGAAAGGCCGAGCTGAAGCGCGAGGGAGATCACTGCACCATCGTGTGCTTCGGCAAGATGGTTCTCGTCGCCCTCCAGGCGGCTGATCGGCTCGCGAAGGAAGGTATCAACGTGGACGTGCTCGATCTTCGTACCGTGCGACCCATGGACGTCGAGGCAATCGCGAACTCTGTATCCAAAACGAATCGCGCCGTCGTGGTCGAGGAAGGCTGGGAAGTCTGCGGCATCGGCGCGCAGGTAGTTGATTACATCCAGCGTGAATGCTTCGACGAGCTCGACGCACCGGTGGTGCGGGTGCATCAGGCCGATGTACCGATGCCGTACGCGAAGAACCTTGAGAAGCTCGCGAAGCCGGACGCTGCCAAGACCATCGCGGCGGTGAAGCGTGTGATGTACCTGGAGGATTAGAGATCATGGCGACGAAAGTCCTGATGGAAGCGCTGTCCCCGACGATGGAAGAAGGGCGACTGGTAAAGTGGCTCAAGAACGAAGGTGACACCGTAAAGACTGGCGACGTGCTGGCCGAAGTCGAAACGGACAAGGCAGTGATGGAACTTGCCGCGCGCGGCGACGGAGTATTGCGCAAGCGGCTCGCCGGCGAAGGTGATTCGGCGGCGGTCGGTACACTGCTCGCCGTGATCGCGAAGCCGGACGAGGACATAAGCGCGCTCGTGCAGGGCGCCGCACCGGCCCCTGTGCCGTCCGATCAGTCGTCGCAGCCACTCGGCAAGCCGGCCGATGCCGGTGATGTGATTGCGAACGCAAAGGAATTCGAGGGAGTTACGTCGATTCCGCACACGCCGCGCCAGTCGCAGGGTGAAGCGTCGACGCCGCCGCAGGAGCGCGAGCGTCGCGGGCATCAACGTATCGATACAGCGGCGCATGGAAGCACCGACGGTTCAACGAGCACGCCGAATGACCGGCCCCGTTCCTCTCCGCTCGCTCGCCGGCTGGCCTCCGAGCGCGGCGTTGATCTCGCCGCGCTGCAGGGCTCCGGCCCGGGCGGCCGGATAGTGAAGCGTGACATCGAGAAGGCGGGTTCCACAGCGCGATCTGCCACGGGTACGCGGGCGACGCAGGCCGCAGACTATCAGGATATTCCTCTCACGCAGATGCGGAAGACGATCGCCAGACGACTTGGCGAATCGATCGGTCCGATTCCAACCTTCTACCTTACGGCCGAGTTCGATGTAAGTCGCGTCGCCGAGCTGCGCGACGCGCTGATCGAGCAGGGCGCAGAGTACAAGGTGTCGTTCAACGACATTCTGATCAAGGCAACCGCGACAGCGCTAGCGCAACATCAGGAAGTCAACGCGCACTGGACGGGAGAGTCCATCCGCCAGTTCAATCGCGTGCACATCGGAATGGCCGTCGCAGTTCCCGACGGGCTCATCACGCCCGTGATCTTCGACGCCAACGAAAAGGGTCTTGCAGATATCGCGGCCGAAGCCCGCGAGCTCGCGGGCCGCGCGCGAGAGCGCAAACTGAAACCCGAGGAGTACACCGGCTCCACGTTCTCGGTATCGAACCTCGGAATGTTCGGCATCGATCAGTTCACGGCGATCATCAACCCACCAGAAGCGGGCATTCTCGCCATCGGTGCGGTGGAAGAGAAGCCTGTGGTAGTCGATGGCGATCTGGTGGTGCGGAAGCGGGTGCGCGTCACCATGAGCTGCGACCACCGCGCCATCGACGGCGCGACGGGCGCGAAGTTCCTCCAGACGCTTCGTCGCATGGTTGAGAATCCTCTGATGCTCGTATTCTGATCGCCACCTCCAGACCAGTCAGGTAACTGAATGTCTTCATATGATGTGATCTTCGTCGGCGGCGGACCGGCCGGATACGTGGGCGCGCTTCGGTGTGCGCAACTCGGAATGTCGGTTGCCGTCGTGGAACGCGAAGGACTCGGCGGTACCTGCGTTCTCTGGGGCTGCATACCGGCCAAGGCACTCCTTGAAGCAGCCTACATCGCAGAGAAGGTGAAGAAGGGCGCGGAGTTCGGCGTCACGGCCGGCGAAGTCAAGCTCGATTACGGTGTCGCGATGAAGCGATCTCGGGGTGTGAGCAACCAGAACTCGAAGGGTGTCGAGTTTCTCTTCAAGAAGAATAAGATCACCTGGATCAGGGGTACGGGACGCATCACGAGCGCGAACAGCGTGACGGTGAAGCTCGCAGACGGCAAGGAGGAGAAGCACGAAGCGAAGAAGGCGATCTGCATCTCCACCGGCTCGCGGGTAAAGGGGCTGCCACAGGCGGGCCTGGAACTGAACAAGACCACCGTGTTGTCGTCAGACGAAGCACTCGTGCTCGAGAAGGCGCCGAAGACGCTGGCTGTAATCGGTGCAGGCGCCGTGGGCTGCGAATTCGCAGACGTGTTCGCCGCCTTCGGCACTCAGGTCACGATCGTCGAGGTGGCGAAACAACTCCTGCCTCTGGAGGACGACGACGTCGGCGTTGAGCTGGCGAAGGCGTTCAAGAAGCGCGGGATAACGATGCTCACAAACGCTAAAATCGGCGACGTGAAGATCACCAAGAGTTCCGTGAAGTTCTCGGTCGAGATTGATGGAAAGAGGCAGGACGTCGACGTCGAGAAGGTGCTGGTCGCCGCTGGAAGGGCGCCGAACATCGAAGACATCGGTATCAAGGAGCTCAAGGTCGCGGTGACCGACCGCGGCTTCATCAAGATCAACGAGCGCATGGAGACATCGGTGAAGGGCATCTACGCAATCGGTGACGTTGCGGGTCCTCCGATGCTGGCGCACAAGGGCGAGCGTGAGGGGATGGTGTTCGCGGAATATCTCGCCGGCCAGCCACACGTGCACAACGTGAACTACGGCAACATACCGAACGCGACCTATTGCCATCCCGAGGTCGCCTCGATCGGGATGACGGAGCGCGAGCTCAAAGCGAAGAACATTCCGTACAAGGTGGGCAGGTTCCCTTTCTCCGCCAATGGCCGCGCCCGAACGTCAGGTGAGACCGAGGGTTTCGTGAAGATCATCGCTGATCCAAAGTTCGGCGAAATACTCGGCGCGCACATCATCGGTGCTCACGCGACCGAGATCATCCACGAGCTCGCCGTCGCGCGGGAGAACGAGTTCACCGTCGAGGAAGTGGAGCTCGCGATCCACGCGCATCCAACGCTGTCGGAGGCCATCGCGGAAGCGACCCTCGACACGATGGGGAAGATGCTCCACTTCTAGCCGATGACGTCTAGAGAGTTGCTGGTCCTGAACCTCGGCGAGCGATCGTACGCCGAGGTTCTTACGTTTCAGCGCGATGCGGCCGCGAGGCGGATTACGGGTGAGCTCGGCGAGGATCTTCTCATCCTCGTGGAGCATCCTCCCGTCGTCACGCTCGGTCGCAGAAAGGCGGACAACAAGCTTCCCGTGACCGAGGAATTCCTGCGATCCCGCGGAATCGAGCTCTTCGAAGTCGAGCGCGGCGGCGGTGTCACGTTCCACGGACCGGGCCAGCTCGTAGGCTACCCGATCTTCAATCTCGAGCGGCACAGGCGCGATCTTCACTGGTATCTGCGCCAGGTGGAGGAAGCGCTGATCCGCACGCTTGATGCGTACGGTATTCCGGGAGCGCGAAATAGCGGCTTCACCGGAGTCTGGACCGGTGGGCGAAAGATCGCGTCCATCGGTGTCCACGCGCGCACCTGGGTGACATGGCATGGGTTCGCGTTGAACGTGACCACCGATCTCGAGTACTTCAACCTCATGACGCCGTGCGGGATCGATGGAGTCGTCATGACGTCGATGGCAAGGGAACGACCGGAAGGCGGAATCACCGTGGATGGTGTCGCGACCGAGGTGGCAACAAACTTCGGGAACCTGTTCGAGCTACAGGTACGCACCGTCACCGAGGACGAACTGAGCGTCGTGCCAACCGTGTAGCTGCCGTCATCCCCGAAGCTTCGGGTATATTTCGGGTATGACGATTGAGGCTGGTAACGTCATCCGACCGAGGGAACGGTTCGTCGCCCCCGACGCGACCGCGCGGGATTTTTCCGCAGAGCTGAACCCGGATCAGCTGTCGGCGGCGACGCACGGAGACGGACCGTTGCTCATCGTCGCTGGTGCCGGAAGCGGCAAGACCCGAACGCTTGTATACCGCGTCGCCCACCTCGTGGACCGCGGTGTTCGCCCGGAGCGAATCCTCCTGCTGACGTTCACCCGACGAGCAGCGCAGGAGATGCTTTCGCGCGCGGAGCGTCTGATCGGGAGCGCAAGCCGCAATGTGCAGGGCGGCACGTTTCACGCGACCGCGCATCGGTTGTTGCGCCGGTTCGGGCCAATGGCCGGCCTTCCCGGAGACTTCAGCATCATGGATCAGGGCGACTCCGCGGATCTGATGCAGATCTCGCGCGCGGCGCTCGGATTTGGCACCGGCGCGAAGCGATTCCCGAAGAAGGAGACGCTTCACTACGTGTATTCGCGACATGTGAACACCGGCATCGCGATGGAAGACATCATGCGGGACGACTACCCGCGGTTCATCGAATACATTCCCGACTTCACCCGCCTTTTCGCAGATTATACGCTGCGGAAGCAGGAGCGAAATCTCGTGGACTACGATGATCTGCTGCTGCTGTGGGCGATGCTGCTCGAAGCCAGCCCCGAGATTGCTTCGGAGATAGCCAGCCTGTACGACCACGTCCTGGTGGACGAGTATCAGGACACGAACGCACTCCAGGCGCGCATCCTTCGCGGAATGGCACGCGTCCACTCCAACGTCACCGTGGTCGGCGATGACGCGCAGAGCATCTACTCCTTTCGTGGCGCGAGCATTCGCAACATTCTGGAGTTCCCTGCCCAGTTTCCAGGGACTCGCATAGTTACACTGGATCGAAACTACCGATCGACTCCAGAGATCCTTAAAACGAGCAACACGCTTATCGCCCACGCAGGCGAGCGCTTCGCGAAGACCCTGTGGACGGAGCGCGCATCAGCAGAGCGCCCCTTCCTCGTCACGGCACGGGATGAACCGCAGCAGACGCGATACGTCGTTGAGCGAATCCTCGAGCTTCACGAGGAGGGTATTCCGCTCGGGAATATAGCGGTGCTGTTTCGGGCCGGTTACATGTCCGCCGATATCGAGATCGAGCTTGCCACCCGAAAGATTCCGTTCGAGAAATGGGGTGGTCTCAAATTCCTGGAGGCCGCGCACGTCAAGGATGTCCTCGCGTTCCTTCGTGTTCTCGAGAATCCGCGCGACGAGGTGAGCTGGTATAGGTTGCTGTTGCTCCTCCCCGGGATTGGAGAAGCGACTGCGCGCACCGTGATGGAATCGCTGGCGGCAGCGGCATGGGACTCGTCTGCATTCGGCTCCTTTGTTCCCCCGCCCCGCGCACGTGCGGCGCATGCTGCGCTCGTGACCCTGCTGGCAACGCTTCGGACGGTTCCCGAAGTGGACGATGCGCGGGTTGCGCGTGACATTGGACATGTGCGCGGTCTGTACGACGACCTGCTTCGCAATCGGTACGACCGGCCCGAGCCCCGTCTCGCGGATCTGGATCAGCTCCAGACGATCGCGGCCGGCTTCCCGGATCGCACGACTTTTCTCTCCGCGCTTGCCCTCGAGCCGCCGAGCACCACGCAGGATTTCGCCGGAGCTTCCAGCAAGGGTGAGGATGACGCGCTCGTACTCAGCACGGTGCACTCGGCCAAGGGAAAGGAGTGGGATGCAGTGTTCGTGATATCCGTCGTGGATGGACTGTTCCCTTCGACCCGCGCGCTCGGTAGCGATGATGACGCCGAGGAGGAGCGACGACTCATGTACGTGGCGATGACCCGGGCGCGGAATCATCTCAGTGTCATCCATCCGTTGAGCTCGTATGGCAGCGGGCGTGGCGCGGATTACTCACTGACGCAGTTGTCGCGATTCGTGGATCAGTCGGTGAGGGCTACGATGCGCCATGTCGCACTTGGCGCGGAGGACCTGCCGGCTGACGCGGCTCCGGTGGCCCGCATCGGACCCGCGGTCGATCTCCGAGCTCTTCTTCGCGGCAGATTCGGAGCTTGACTAGCGTTAAGGAACAAGGCGCCCAACGACGACATGTCGTTGGGCGCCTTGTCAAACGCAACAGGAGATACGCTAGCCAACCACGCTAGCCCAACCTGATCATGACCCGAGAAGCTTGTCCTTCGGGTTCTTGTCGACGAGGGTGATCACCGCTCCCGTAGTCGTGCCAGCGATGACAGTTTGGGTCCCGGCAGCCGGACAGGCCGACTGCGATCCGGAGCTCGTGAGCGTGTAGGAAACCGCAGGCGGCGTCACGACTGCGGTGAGCACCGAACCGTCCTGCTGTGTACCGCCGATCGGATCGAGAGGCGGTACCGACGTCGAGCCGGCGAATGCTGGCGTGCCGAGAGGAAGCAGTCCATCCGCGAGCAGCGGAGTGGTGGTACCGGTCGCCGTCGCGCTCACACGGTAGGACGATGTAGCTGGCGTCGTTGCAGCCGTGGGGAACGCGGTATAGGCGGTGGTAGCCAGCGATGCGACGTTGGCGAACGCGGCGGGTGGCGTCACTGCGCCTCCTACGGCCGTGGCGCCCCTTACGAAGATATCGGCTGCCGACCCGAAAGCATTTGCTGCCCGGATCGAAATGGTGCCGGCCGCAACAGTTGGAAGCGCATCGTCGGTGATGACGAAGTGCTGCTTCGGCGTACTGCCCGTCTTCATGTAACCGGCGTGAAACACGGTGTAGTAGTGGTTAGTCGCGAACGTGACCGTGGTGTCCAGGAGTATCTGGCTCACGACCGAGGGGCCGTTACACGCAGCAGCGGTCAGACCGGACGGAAACACGCGGATATGATGCTGTCCGGGTGGAACCGAGCGATAGGCGCCGCTTGATCCTCGGTACGCGATGTTCGGCTCGTTGGCGTTAGTTACGACGTCGACGATG
>JBBRBY010000096.1:0-9565 GCA_038205315.1 Gemmatimonadales bacterium
CGCAGCTGCGTTGCGCCGGTGTCCGCTCGGAAAGCAACGTGATGAACCGTACCGGCCCCCATCACTCCGGGCCACATCCCGGGCACGACTCGTAGATCCACGATCGAGCCCGGACGGCCGTCGTCGGCGGTGTAGCGAAAGATGCTGCCCTGCTCGCGCACCAGCTTGAATCCGAGAGACTCCGTGAGCAGGTCCGCGGTCTGCTGCTGTCCGTCCTGCCAAAGCGTGACCGAATACACTCCGCGGATTCCGTGCACCGCCGGTACCTGCACCTCCGGTCCGAGATCTGTTGGCGGCTCGCACTGCTCCACCCGCTGGTGCGATACCAGCTCCAGCAACAGGCCGTCGGGGTCCTTGAGCGCGATCACGCACTCACCGTCAAACCGGGTGGCCGGTTGCTCGAATTCCACACCCTGTTTCAGCAGCCGTTCCAGCCAGAACCCGACCGAGCTCGGCACTATCGCGAACGACGTCACCGCCGCCTGGCCAGCGCCCTGCCGCCCGCGACGGGCATTGGGCCACGGAAAGAAGGTGAGCAGCGACCCCGGACGACCAACCTCGTCACCAAAGTAGAAGTGATACGAGGTCGGGTCGTCGAAGTTCACCGTTCGCTTTACCAGCCGCAGCCCCAGAACGCCGGCATAGAAGTCGATGTTCCGCTGCGGATCGCTGGCGATCGCCGTGACGTGGTGAATTCCGGATGGAACGAGCATCAACCGAAATTTACCCGGTCGATGGATGTTCTCCGGCCTGCACCGGAACGCGGCGCCATTTCGTCATTTGGAGCGCGACCAGCGCGAACATCGGCCAGTCAGCGCTGATCGGAACTCGTCTTGGGCGTGTCCAGCTCGCCGCCGTAGCCGGATCCGTGTTCTTCCTTTCGCTCCCTTGGCAGAGAGCTGGGCTTTTCCGCCGAATCCGGATTGCCGTGCTGCGACAGACCGCCGGTGGCTTCCTTGCCGGCACCGAGGTCGCCGCCATCGTTACCGCCCTTGAGAGCGTCGCCGCCCTTCAGATTATCGCGTTCCGGCGTGTCGGGCTTCCCGACTCGCGTTCCGGCGTCGTCGCCGTATGGGTTGCTGTTTTTCACGAGTGACTCCTGGCTGGGGCGAATAGATTGGGCAATGCCCGTGCCCGATCAGCGATCAGGTCTGCTCGAATCGCACGAGGAAGGTGTCGTCCCCATCACCATCACTGGTGAGTGGGACGCTGCCCGCCTCGTGCGCCAGCCGCTCGGCCAGACCGTGCTTCGGCTCGGCCTGCCCGCCGTGGCTTCCACGCTCCTGATGACGCTGTTCTTCACCGTGGACATGCTCTGGATCGGCCACTTCCTGGGCCCCACGGCGCTGGCGGCGACAACGGCGAGCGTGTTCTGGATCTGGCTCATCATATCGCTCGCCGAGCTGGTCGGGATCGGGCTCACATCGCTCGCCGCCCGTCGCCATGGCGAGCGACGGTCGATCGAAGCCTCGCGCGTGGTCGGCGAGGCGATGATCTATTCCATCGTGCTCGGCTGTGCCGTCGCGATCGTTGGCACTCTGCTCCTCGATCATCTCTTTGCCGTGATGAACGTCGAGCCGGCGATCGCCGCACTCGGCCGCCGATATCTTGGCGCCTATCTGCTGGGTGCGCCGCTCTTTTTTGGTTTCTTCGCGGTGGACGCCGGATTTCGCGCGAGTGGCGACACGCGCACCCCGCTCGCGATACTCGGCGTTTCGATCGCGCTGTCGATGCTGCTCGACCCCGTGCTCATACTTGGACTTGGGCCGGCGCCGCGACTGGGGATCGAGGGGGCCGCGATAGCCACCGCAATCACGCGCACCATCGCATTCGTCATCGGCGTCGCCGTGCTGCGCAGGCGGAAGATGGTGAGCTTCGGGCGTGTGAGACGCTCGACGATCGCGGCGATCACACGCGTAGGACTGCCGACCGCACTCACGGGCGTAATGTTCTCGCTCATCTACATAGTGCTCACGCGCAGCATAGCACCGTTCGGAACACCAGCGCTCGCGGCACTCGGGATCGGTCATCGCGTGGAGAGCTGGCTCTATACCATCAGCCTCGGATTTGGTGCGGCGGTCGCGGCGATAGTAGGACAGAACATCGGCGCCGGCGAGATGAAACGTGCGGAGAACAGCGGCTGGATCACGGTGGGATACGTGATGATTCCGGCAGTGATACTGAGCGTTCTCGAGCTGATTGCCGCCCCGGACTTCGCTGCGATATTCACGCCGGATGCAGCGACGCGCGTTATCGGCGCGGAGTATCTGCGCATCAGCGCGCTGTCGAACATGTTCCTGGGAGCGGAGATCGTGCTGGAAGCGGCGCTGGGCGGGGCCGGAACCACTGTGCCGCCAATGTTGACATCGACCACGCTGACCGTGGCGCGCGTTCCGCTCGCGATCTGGGCCGCCGCGCAGTTCGGGATCACCGGGATCTGGTGGGTGATCGTGCTGACGGCCGCGGCGCGCGGAATCGCGATGGCCGCCATCTGGAAGAGCGGCATGTGGAAACGGCGCACGGTGCTGGCATGACCGCGTTCGTGTCGTGCGTGTGACTATGCGCGCGGTTCCAGCCTCACGAGTCCCATGATCCGATCGAAACCGCGATCGTAGCTGCAGATCGCTTCCATTCCCTCGCTCATTACCACGGCGGCGTGCAGCGCGTGCCGGACCGCGAGTCGCGGATCGGAGTCGAGTATGCGCCGAGCACGGTCCAGGGTCGCGGCGGTGACGGGAAGGACGTCCGGAAATATCTGGCGGGTTAGATCGAACACACGACGGCCGTCGTCTGGCCGTTTGAGATCGCGGTAGTGGTGCAGGATCTCGACAAGTGAATGGCTGTCTAGCGCCGCCTCGATCTCACCCGAGGCAACGCGCTCGATAGTCGCGGCGCAGGCAGCCTTTCGAACCCCCTCGGGTCCGGCTGCGGTGATTATGGTATCGCTGTCGATCAGGATCATTCGGTCGCGCCTGAAGTTGCCGTAGGCGACGACACCGGAAGGTGGAGTGCAGCGAGCGCGCGCACGGCGTCGACCCGCTCCGGTCCACCACGAACCCCGAACCGTGCTTCGCACGCCTCGCGAACCAACTCGCCGAGGCTCACGCCGCGCTTTGCCGCAAGATGGGTGAGCCGGCGGTGCAGCTCCGGGGAGAATAGCAACGTCGTCTTCTTGGAAAGCTCCATATGCACCTCCATACACCTAAGTCCTAATTTAATTAGGCGCGTAGCGGGGAAGGTTTCCTGAGAGAGAGAAGGAGAGGATTCACGTCCAAGCACATGGCGGTATGTGGCATCCAATGCCATGATTCTGACTCGTTCATCTCGATCGAGCGCTCAGTGCATCAGACCAGCGTACTCAACCACGAGGAATGCAAATGGTGAAGCCCTCTCTTTCGCAGCCTGCGTCATCCCGATTTGACGGCTTGTCGGGCCCGCGAATCATCGGTCCCCGCGACGGCAAGACGGTGGATCTGCGCGCACTCGGTGTGCGCTTCATGATCTGGGGCGAGGAGTCGGGAGGCACCGTGTCGCTGGTGGAGCATCCCATTCCACCGCGCACCCTCGTCGCGCCGCTGCACCGGCACGCGCGAGAGGACGAGTACAGCTACGTGATCGAGGGACGCATGGGGGCTCGGCTCGGCGACGACGTGGTGTACGCTGAGCCCGGCGATCTCGTGTTCAAACCGCGCAACCAATGGCACACCTTCTGGAACGCCGGTGATGGGCCGTGCCGGATCCTAGAGATTATCTCGCCCGCCGGCTTCGAGCACTTCTTCGAGGAGCTGGGCGACCAGATGGCGGCGACCAACGCGCCGAACGCGGGGGCGATCCTGGCCGAGTCCGATCTTCCGGTCCGGTACGCCATCGAGTTCCAGCCTGAGAGCATTCCGCAGTTGTGCCGGGAGCATGGGCTCGTGTTCCCGGGGACGTAAGTTCTGCTTCGGGCCAAGCGCCGATAGTCAGAAGGTCGCGAGGAATGAGATTGCCGCCACCTTTCACCGGGAACGCACGTATGCCTGTCAAATAGTTACAAAATGCGTCGTGCCCAGCAGCCACATTGCGGCCAGGGTCAGCAGAAAGTACGGTACCAGCACCGCGGCGCCGGCGTAGTCCTTTCCTACTCGCTGGCCGAAGAAGAGAGCGCATAGGGCGATCGCCGACAGCGTCGCGCCCCAGAACGCGACCGTCGTGTTGTGCGTGAAGACGATCAGAAGACAGCCCAGTGCGCTCAGAACGCCGGACAGTGTCTCCATGATAGTGATCATCGTGAACATCGGTCCTACAGTCTTCGCCAGCGGGCTCTTGGCGAAATGGCCCATGAGGAAGTCGAAGTTGCCTTCCCTGTCCACGATCTTGTCGATCCCCGACTGAAGGAACAGGATGGCCAGGAAGAGCGATGCGAGGGCCTGCATCAGCCAGTAGGTAAGCGGCTCTGATAGGTGCATGACGGTTGAGAATATGCCGGGAAGTCTGACAGTCAACGGGCCGGGTTAGATTGAAGAATGCCCAAGCGCCCGCCCGACACGGAACCGAACATCGCTGACTCCAGCACCGACAGCGACGATTCGCCGTCCGGATTTGCCGCGCTGGGGCTGGATCCTTCCATAGTCAGGGCCCTGACGGCACTCGGGTACGAGGAGCCGACGCCGATCCAGACGGAGACCATTCCGGCCCTGATCTCGGGTAAGGACGTGCTGGGCCAAGCCGCGACAGGTACCGGAAAGACCGCTGCCTTCTCGCTCCCCATTCTGCAGCGGCTGCACGAGGCCGACAGGGGACACGCGGCGGGGCCATACGCGCTCATACTCGCGCCTACCCGCGAGCTGGCGATGCAGGTGGCGGAGGCGATCCACAAGTATGGAAAGCCGATGGGCGTGTCGGTGCTTCCCGTGTACGGCGGCGCCGCAATGGCGCAGCAGCTCAAGGCTCTCAAGCGGGGCGTGGACATCGTGGTTGCGACACCGGGCCGCGCGCTGGATCACATCCGCCGCCGCTCGCTGATTCTGAGCGGTGTGCGCACTGTGGTGCTCGACGAAGCTGACGAGATGCTGGACATGGGATTCGCGGAAGATCTGGAAGCGATCCTGAGCGAGACGCCAGCGGATCGGCAGACGGCACTTTTCTCCGCCACTATCGCGCCGCGGATAGCTGCGATCGCGAACAAGCATCTCAAGAATCCGGTGCGCGTCACGATCGCGCGCGAGAAGACCAAGGCTGGAGCGATGCCGCGAGTGCGCCAGATGGCGTACATCGTCCCGCGCATGCACAAGATGGCGACGCTTGGCCGCGTGCTCGACATGGAAAGTCCAAAGTCGGCGCTCGTATTCTGCCGCACGCGCACGGAGGTGGACCAGCTCACCGAGACGCTGAACTCGCGCGGGTATCGCGCCGAGGCGCTGCACGGCGGGATGACTCAGGAGCAGCGTGACAGGGTAATGAAGAAGTTCCGCGCGAACACCGCGGACCTCCTTGTCGCGACCGACGTCGCGGCGCGCGGGCTGGACATCGGGCACCTGTCGCACGTCTTCAACTACGACGTACCGATGTCGCCGGATGCGTATGTGCATCGCATTGGACGTACGGGACGCGCCGGTCGCGAAGGTGTGGCGATAACACTTGCGGAGCCGCGCGAGCATCGTTTTCTGCGTAACATCGAGAACATCACCAAGCAGAAGATCGAGATTGCATCGGTCCCGACCGTGGCCGACATGCGCGTTCGGCGCATGGAGCTCACGCGCGCGACGCTGCAAGAGATCTTGATTGCTGGCGAGCTGGACGAGTATCGTGGCGTGGTGGAAGTGCTCGTGGACGGCGACTTCGACGTGATGGACGTCGCGGCCGCGGCGGTGAAGATGGCGCACGAGGCGAGCGGCAACGACAGGAACGAAGCCGACGAGGAGATCCCGGTGACGCGCGCGACGACTGTTGTGCATGACCGTCTAAAGCGCGAGGGCAAGCCACCGCGCACGGTTGCGGGCACCAAGCGCAAGCCAGGCTGGGAAGTGGCGAAGATCTACATCGGCGCTGGCCGGAAGGCCAAGATTCGACCCGGTGATATCGTGGGCGCGATCGCGAACGAGTTGCAGATCGACGCCGACGCGATCGGCGCGATCGAGATCTTCGATCGCTACTCGCTGGTCGAGGTCCCCGACGAGATCGCGGACGACATCGTGACGACGCTACGCGGGACGCACATCAAGGGGAAGAAGGTCCCGGTGAGACGGGACAAGGAAGTCGCGTAGGGCACAAGTGCGGATTCTTCTGTAGCCCCGTAGCCCTCTCTGCCAATATGCGTGAGACACTGAAGTACCGGTAGTTTAGTGTACACTTGAGGGTGATCGAGGCTTCCCGAATGACCGCTCCATCTCTTGCTCCGATTGCAGTAATCCCACACGATTCAGCGGTGTCACCGACGCCTGCCAGGCGCCGCTTCACTGCGGCCTACAAGATGAAGATCCTTGAGGAGACAGACCGTTGTAATCACCACGGTGATATCGGCGCTCTGCTCCGGAGAGAAGGGTTGTACTCGTCCCAGCTCGCGGCGTGGCGCCGTGCACGCGAGCAGAGCGATCTTGCGACGCGCGCAGCGCTGCACCAGCGTCGTGGGCCGAAACCCAAGCTAGCAGACTCCAGCAAGAAGAAGATCGCGGAGCTGGAGCGTGAGCTTACCCGCGCCGTGAAGCGTGCAGAGCGCGCTGAAGCACTCGTAGCAGTCCAAAAAAAAGTAGCCGCGCTTTTGAGTCAGATGGATCAGGCAATGGATCAGGCAATGGATCAGGCAATGGATCAGCTGGACCAAAACAATCGGCTGAGCGACGACGAGTCCACCGGGTTACGTTGATGCAGACTGTCACCGATCTTGGACCTCGTCTTGGTGTGCGATCACTCTGCAGCGCGCTGTCATTCTCGAGCGCGACGTATTACCGGCATCGTACTCATTCGAGCAGCAGCACGAGCAGCAGCACGAGCAGCAGCACGAGCAGCAGCAAACGATCCACACCGCGCACATCGCCCCGCGCATTGATCCCAGACGAGCGCCGTCGCGTGCTCGATGTGCTGCATGAGCCGCGCTTCGTTGATCTGGCACCGGCCGAGGTATACGCCACGCTCTTGGACGAGGGAGCGCATCTGTGCTCGGAGCGCACCATGTACCGCGTACTGGCGGAGAACGAGGAGGTGCGCGAGCGTCGCTCTATCGCGAGACACACGCATTACGCCGCGCCCGAGCTTCTGGCCACCAGGCCGAATGAGCTCTGGAGTTGGGACATCACCAAGCTGAAGGGTCCAGCGAAGTGGACCTGGTACCATCTCTACGTCGTGCTCGACGTGTTCAGCCGGTATGTCGTGGGGTGGATGTTGGCACATCGTGAGTCAGCGGCATTGGCTGAGCGGCTTATATCAACGAGCTGCGAGCGTCATGGCATTCTTCCCGGCCAGCTCACGGTGCACGCAGATCGTGGATCGTCGATGACATCGAAACCCGTCGCACTCCTGTTCGCCGACTTAGGCGTCACGAAGACGCATTCACGACCTCACGTTTCCAATGACAATCCGTATTCCGAATCGCAATTCAAGACCATGAAGTACCGGCCCGATTTCCCCGAGAGATTCGGTTCCATTGAGCATGGCCGAATGCATTGCGTGGATTTCTTCCGGTGGTACAACGACGAACACCGGCATTCCGGGATCGGGATGCTAACGCCCAATGACGTGCATTACGGGCTCGCGGAAATGCGTCATGCCGAGCGCACTCTCGTGCTCCAGGCGGCCTACGCCGCTCATCCTGAACGCTTCGTCAGGCAAGTGCCAACACCGCCGGCGCTACCGACGGCTGCATGGATCAACAAGCCGAGCAATCCAGCGGAACTGGTCAACTCAACCGACGGGATGCTCTCTAAATTCTGACCACCAAGTGTCTCAAAACCATTGACAGGTTCCGAACTAACCTTGCGACGCGAGCCTTAGCTTCGGCACTTCTTGAGTATGCGGAAGCGATTGGTGCGAGGAGTGCTTGAAGAGCTCGTCAAAGCGGCCGCTGCTGAGCAGGGCGTCGCATATGGTCGGGTCGAATTGCCGCCCACGGTGCTTAATTAGCTCCGAACGAACGGCCGTCGCATCGAGTGCCTTGCGATAGGGACGATCGGACGTCATGGCGTCAATGGTGTCCGCGAACATGATAATTCTGGACGCTAACGGAATCCTATCGCCGGCAAGGCCGTCTGGATACCCGGTGCCGTCCCAGTTCTCATGATGATGGCGTACGGAAGGTACGATATCTCTGAGTTGCGACACCTTCGATACGAGCTCTTCGCTTTTGATCGGATGGGTCTGCATGACCGCGTTCTCTTCTTCTGTCAAACGGCCCGGCTTCAGAAGAATCGGCGCGAATACCTCGTGGATTTTACCTACATCGTGAAGAAGTGCTGCGATCTCGACACGCTTCGCAACTGACGACCGGAGTCCGACGATCTGCGCGATAACCTTGGCGTGCTCCGACACCCGACGTGAGTGGCCGGACGTGTATGGATCGCGCGCCTCGATTGCAGCGACCATCAGCTCAAGCAACTCCTGGTTGGCCTTTTCAAGCTGCAGATTGACTATGTACAACTCGCGCAAGCCGAGCAGCGAGACAGCGACCACGAACGCGCCGGGCGCCCCATAACGGGCGTAGACCCACGCAAGACCGGCAATCACGGGTAGCGCGATCAGGTCGTAGGTCAACGTTCCAAGGCTGTTTTCGGTCCACACATCGCGGAACTGCCGTCCGTCGCTTAAAGCAATGACTCCGCTCACAGATACACTGTTGACCGCGGAATAGGCGACGAACAGCGCAAGGATTGCCACGTAGGGGAGCGATCGACCGTCGAGAAGAGAAGTGCCACCAAACAATCGGTAAGCCAGGATCGCCGTCGACACGGCAAGGCAGAGTTGGGCAACGTTGAAAATACTCTTGCCGACCGGACGCCTCCGGACAATCTGCACCACCAAGGAGACCAGCATGACGGCGACCACGGTCGACCAATCCGGCGACAGGGCGGCGCTCGCGAGAAATGGAACAAACGAGACGGTGCCGGTGGTGTTTCGCGACAACGAATGGCCCATCATGTGGGTGGCCAACGCGATGATGCTCAGCGTTGCCACCGCCCTCAAGTTCGCAGCGGCGACATGTGGGGCGATCCAGACAAGCAGGGCGAGCGAAGCGCCAGCTAGTAGCGCCACCTTCAGAATGTACGTGCGAACCGTATCTTTCATAGTAAGTAAGAGGACCCCCGTCCGCGACCCTACGACCACTCTTGCGTACCGCCGCCAGAAAACATTGCGGCCATCAGACTTGCAAAGAAGCTCATTTCGCGTCACCTCCCATCCGTTTTGTCACGTCGCTTTCGCGCGTGCAAACTGCAAAGGTTGGCTCCGCTCGTTTCTACCGTACCTACCGTCTCAACTCCGCTAGGTCGGGGAACGGGGGTTTTAGTCTTTTATGTCTATAGGTTTGGTCTCATGGAAAGCATCAGGTCACGTTGAATGTTACGCGCCGTACTCCAACCATCGATTAGTTGCATCC
>JBBRBY010000097.1:0-9242 GCA_038205315.1 Gemmatimonadales bacterium
CCGCCTGGATCGCTTATCATATCTGGCTGATGATCGTTCTCGAGACCGAAAGGCTGGCCGTCCGCCATCTCACGCCCGACGACGCCGAGTTCATTCTCAGGCTGATAAACGAGCCATCGTTCATCTCGAACATCGGCGACCGAGGCATCCGTTCGCTGGAGCAGGCATCCAACTATCTGTTGGATGGACCCATCAACAGCTACGCTCAGAACGGACACGGATTGTATCTCGTCGAGCTCCGGCACACTTCCGTACCGATAGGGATGTGCGGGCTCCTGCGACGTAGCCACTTCGACGACATCGACCTCGGCTATGCCCTGGTGCCGGAATTCTGGTCCCGCGGCTACGCCTTTGAAGCGGCCTCGGCGGTGCTCGAATTTGGGCATTCCTCGCTGGGAACAGCCAGGATCCTTGGGCTCGTTTCGCCCAACAACATCCCCTCCATCAATCTCCTGGAAAGGATGGGGTTTGGATTCGTCGAGCTGCGTCAGGCGCCGCCCGAAGCAGCACTGCCAACGGCCATCTACGCCCACGTCAGGCCGTCCTGAGCCAACCAAACATTCGACGGCACCCGGGGTGAAACCGGCGCTGGTGCGCATCATGCACTAACCGGTGAAATCACAGCCCACCGGGATAATCCAAACCATGGCGTTCAAGCTCGAGCCACAGATCTCACGTCCCAAACGGCGATCAGCCGTCGAGCAGACGTCCGATCTTCTGAAGGCGTACCTTGAGCACCTGCCGAATCAGCTCTCGTCCGGCCACGCCGACGTCCTGGCGGATTCCAACGAACGCCTCTCGCTTCTCAACGCGGGCTTCATCCTTCCTTTCCGCCGAACGGCCTGACCCTCCCGTGGGCCCATGCCAAAGAGGTCGTCTCGTGCTACCAGTCGAGGCGACCTCTGTTCTTAGCGACCTCCGTCCTTAGCGGCCACTAGGCGCCGGCATGACCGACGCGAACCCAGCCTTCCCAAGGCTCGACGCCGACGAGTTCGCGTCGATTGCCAAGTACGCGCCAGTGTCGACGCACCGAAGGTCAATGGCGGTAACGTTCGTACACGAATACCGAGCATGCCCGCTACGAAATGCGCGTCCCTGGCGGGACGTCCGTGTCCGGCCTCAGCAGCACCACGTCGCCAGGCGTCGTGCATGCGCCGAGCACGAGCACTTCGGATATGAATGGCCCGATCTGGCGCGGCGGGAAGTTCACGACCGCGACCACGAGCCTTCCGACGAGATCCGCTGGCTCGTAGTGGACCGTGAGCTGCGCGCTCGAGCGTCGCACTCCCAGCTCGCCAAAGTCGATCGTCATCCTGATCGCGGGCTTCCGAGCCTGCGGGAACGGCTCCGATGTGAGCACGCGGCCGACCCGGATATCTGCCGCAAAGAACTGCTCGGGACTAATCGTCTCGTCACTCATGGGCTGAACTTAAGCCGCCCACATGACACTTGTCACCGCATATTGATGACAGTGTCCACTAGTGCCTGCCCGGGCGTGTTCGGCATACTCCATGGTAACGACTCACCCGGATAATTCACGATGCGTACATCCGCACTTTACATGCTCGCGATCGCCGGCATCTGCGCAGTTTCCGCCGACCGGCCTGCTCTCGCCCAGCCGCAGTCGGGCACCACTGTGTTCCACCAGGCCCGAGTATTCGACGGATCACGCAGTATCGGCGTGCGCGACGTATTGATCAGCGGTGGCAGGATTGTAGCCGTCGCCGCCAGGATCCCGGCTCCGGCCGGCGCCACCGTCGTCGAAGGTGCCGGAGCGACCCTCATGCCGGGCCTCATCGACTCGCACGCGCACGCTTACGGCGACGCGCTGCAACAGGCGCTCATGTTTGGCGTCACTACCGAGCTCGACATGTTCACCGATCCGCACTTCGCGGCGGCCATGCGAGCAGAACAGCAACGTGAGAACGTCGCGACGCGCGCCGATCTCTACTCCGCGGGTTTCCTCGCGACGGCTCCGAAGGGGCACGGTACCGAATACGGTTTTCCGGTGCCGACCATCACGTCGGCGGATTCGGCACAGGCCTGGGTCGATGCCCGAGTCGCTGAAGGTTCTGATTACATCAAGATCATCATCGATGATGGTTCTGCCTACGGCATGCAGCTCCCTACGCTCGCGCCCAACGTAGTTGCCGCACTTGTGAAGGCCGCGCATGCCCGCGGCAAGCTCGCCGTGGCACACATCGGCACACTCGCCGAGGCGCGCATGGCGGTTGGCGCGGGCGTTGATGGCCTGGAGCACCTGTTCATAAATACCGCGCCGGATCCGGACTTCGGTCGCTTCGTGGCTGCGCATCACGCGTTCGTGACACCCACACTCACGGTACTCAAGAGCATTACCGACGGCTCCGGCGACGCGGCGCTCGCCACAGATCCGAGGCTTGCACCGTACCTGTCGGACGCTGCACGAGCTTCTGCGGTCGCGATGTTTCCCAAGCGAGCTGGCGTTTCGATGAGCTACGCCTATCCCGAAGCGGCGGTAAAGCAGCTCGTCGCCGCGAACGTTCCGATACTCGCCGGCACGGATGCGCCCAACCCCGGTACCGCTCACGGCATCGCGATGCATCGAGAGATGGAGCTTCTCGTACACGCCGGCCTCACACCCGCACAAGCGCTCGCGGCAGCAACCAGTGTACCCGCTCGCGTGTTCTCGCTGTCGGACCGCGGTACGGTCGAGCCCGGTAAGCGCGCCGACCTGATTCTGGTCACCGGGGATCCCACCACCGACATCACGGCGACGCGGGCCATCCGCGGGATCTGGAAGGGAGGCGTCGCGGTGACGCGCACCCCTGTGAATCGGACCCCGGCCAGCAGCCAGTCCGTGGGACTCATCAGCAACTTCGACGACGGGAGCACACACGCATCATTCGGCACTGGATGGATGGTGAGCACCGATCAGATGGCCGGCGGCGCATCCACGGCGTCGATGACGGTTGTCGAAGGAGGCGCGAACGGAACCGCGAAGTCGCTCGAGACGAAGGGGATCGTGGAGCCGGGCCTCCCCTACGCCTGGGCTGGCACGATGTTCATGCCGGGCGCACAGCCAATGACGCCCGCGAATCTTTCGGCCGGGAAGGCGCTTCACTTCTGGGCGCGCGGCGACGGCGCTACATACCACGTCATGATGTTCGCCGCGAGCAGGGGTCGCATGCCACTCACGGTGGACTTCGTCGCCGGTCCCGAGTGGAAGGAGTTTACGTTCCCATTCAGCGGCTTCGACGGAATCGACGGTCACGACGTGGCCGGGATTGCGTTCACAGCGGGACCAAAACCTGGCCCGTTCGCATTCCGCATCGACGAGGTGAGCGTCAGGTGACAACGCCGCAACCAGCAGCGCGGCTGACGTCGGTCAGCATGCGCTACGACGACAAGGTTGCCCTGCGCGACGTGTCGCTCGACATCGGGCCCGGTGGGCTCTGCGCGCTGCTGGGCCCGAACGGTGCCGGCAAGACGACGACGGTCAAGCTGCTGCTCGGCCTCGCCACTCCCACATCCGGCACCGTGTCATTGTTCGGACACGATCCGCGCAGCTCTGCATCGCGCCGCAACATCGGCGCCATGCTCCAGGTTGGCAAGGTCCCCGAGACGCTGCGCGTGAGGGAGCACATCTCGGCCAGCTCGCGCTCGACGCGGCCGGCGTGGCACCGGCTTCGGACGCATGGGTACACGTACTCGCATTGCTAGGGTTCCTGGCGGCTTTTACCCTGGTCGCCTTCGTTGCGTACCGTCACGATGATGGAAAAACCTATGGCTGATCCGCAACGTCGATGACGCGAATGACCAGGTGGCGATTGCTCCCGCCGGATTGCGAACTCGGCTGGACGCCGTTCGCGTGGCTGATCTATTTCCCGACGCTTTTCCTGGGCCCGGTATTCGATCACTCGTCGCCTGTGGTGTGGATGGCAACGATCGTCGTCGGCATGATCTTCCTGCCGCTTTACTTCCGCGGATTCTGGTCCAGTGGAAGCGCGGAGAACCTGTGGATCATCGCGGCGATGGCCGTTCTGGCAATGCTGCTCGAGCCGTTCAACGCCGGCGCTCCAGTTCTCACCATCTACGCTGCGTCGTTCGCCGGCTCCGTACGACCCACGCGGCGCGCAGCGCAGCTCATTTTGGTGATTGTCGCTGCCGCTCTGGTGGAAGCAATTTTCCTGCGCATTCCAGCGACCGTGTGGATCTGGCAGGCAGTGTTCAGCCTCATCGTCGGCTTCACGAACACGCACTTCGCCAACGTTCGAGAGTCCAATGCGAAGCTGCTTCGCGCGCAGGAGGAGATCGAGCATCTTGCAAAGATGGCGGAGCGCGAGCGCATCGCGCGCGACCTGCACGATCTGCTTGGTCACACACTGTCGCTCATCACTCTCAAGGCGGCACTCGCATCGCGGCTCGCGGACCGGGATCCGGCGCGTGCGATCGCGGAGATCCGCGATGTGGAGCGCATATCGCGAGACGCCCTTACCGAAGTGCGGGCCGCGGTGGGGGGATATCGCGCGTTTGGCCTGGCGCATCAGGTTGCCAGCGCAACATCGATGCTGAGTGCAGCCAGCATCGAGCTGCTGACTGACATTACACCGGTCACGCTTTCTCCCGCCGAGGAAACGGTACTGTCGCTGATTCTCCGGGAAGCCGTGACCAATGTCGTGCGTCACTCGCACGCAACGCGGTGCGAGATTACACTGTCCGAGTCCGATGGCATGCGATCCATGTTCGTAGCCGATGACGGTCGTGGCAAGAGTGTACCCGACGGCAATGGGATCACCGGAATGCGCGAGCGCGTCGCATCGCTCGGAGGCACGTTCTCGGTGGAGTCATTCCCCGGTACGCGTGTGAGAGTGAACCTCCCGCTTGCAATCAGATTGGCGACCGATTCCGGGTTGCCGCCGGCACGGCTCAGCATCATCGCATGACGGCGCGATCCGTACCCCGATGATTCGCGTCATCGTCGCGGAGGACCAGAGCATGGTCCTCGGCGCGCTCGCGGCGTTGCTGGAGACCGAATCCGACATGGAGATCGTCGCCCTCGCGCACGACGGTCGCGAAGCGGTGGCTCTCGTCCGTGACCTGCGACCCGACGTGCTGCTCACCGATATCGAGATGCCGCATCTCACAGGCCTGGAAGTCGCCGCTGAGCTCACGCGTCTGAAGTTGCCAACGCGTGTAGTCATCCTTACTACCTTTGCGCGCGGCGGGTATCTGAGACGCGCGCTGGAGGCAGGTGCGAGCGGCTATCTATTGAAGGACAGCCCGCCCGACATGCTCGCCGATGCCGTGCGACGAGTCCACGCCGGACTGCGCGCCGTGGACCCCACTCTTGCAGCTGGAGCGTGGAGCGAAGCCGACCCTCTTACTGACCGAGAACGCCAGACCTTGCGCTTCGCGGGCGAGGGGATGTCCAGCGCCGACATCGCGTCCGCGCTGAACCTGACGGAGGGAACGGTCAGAAATTACCTGTCCGAGGCAATATCCAAGCTCGGCGCATCTACGCGCGTCGAGGCTGCGCGCATCGCGCGGGACAAGGGCTGGCTCTGATCCGGTAAGCTTGCGGTGTGATTGTGCGGCCTCAGCCTGTGGCCTCAGCCTGCGGCTTTCTCCGCTTCCTCACCGTGCTTGACGATGTCGCCCGTCGTGAAGAGGATCTTCTGAAGCGTCTCCTTCCACTCCGGCTTCTTCCGAATGAGGAACTCCAGATCCATCCCGAAGTGTTTCATTTCCTCTTTCTGCGCGTTTTTCATGATCGCCGTCGCCTGCTGATCCTTCTCGAGCGAAATGCGCTGCTCGTACCAGCCGATCGCCTCGGCTTCCTCAGTGAGGCTCGTGATCATGCGCGCAAAGGTGCGTGTCTCCTGACTCAGCTCGTTCGCGGGTTCGTGGTACTGATCGAATCCCATCTGGTCGTATCCTCGATGATCGTATTGCCGTCGGTCTGAGCTGTGAAACGACCCAGATAGCCGACGGAAGAAGTTGGTGGCCGCTTGCCCGGAATGCACGTATTGCGCCGCGCGCCGCAGCGCAATCGGGATCCTTTTGCGCTACCGCTCGGATCGCCGAGTGCGCCGCTGCTTCATGTCGTAGACCGTTACGATCCGCTCGCCGTTCCAGTGATAGGCCAGGAACTTTGAATGGCGGCAGGACGCGATGCAGGACGGGTTGAACACCGCCGCACACTCGCCACCCGTGTCGCGCACACTGTCGTAGACAATCCCGTCATCCGCTCGCTGGTAGCAGGTACGCCCAACCGACTGTCCGGCGGTGTAATCCAGACGATCGTACACGTCAGGGAACGTCGCCTCCTGTCCCCTGAGATCGGCAAGTGTGGCCGTCACGTTCGCGACAAGCACCCGACGCATGAAGAGTTGATCCGGCTGCGCGGTTGCGGCTGCGATCAGCTCGGTGTGATAGATCGTTTCCTCGATGGCGGTGGCTTCGGTCCGGGCGGCGTAGTAGACGCCGTAGCTCGTGGGCGGCGCGAACCTGGTTCCATCCGGCGAGATTCGCGTGAACGCCGCCATGACAAATCCAGCACCAGCACCCGTCGCCCGACCGGGGAAGCCGTGACGCCTGACGTCCGCGGACGAAGGCGAAGGCGCAACGTGTGGTTGAGTCTCGCGCTCGAGCGCGATCAGCGCGTCGAAGTCAACCGCGGCAGCGACCTGCTCGAATCCGACCATGGGCGGATACTGGCCAGCAATGACGCGTACCGCGCCCGACCAGTGAACATGAGAGTAGCTGACATGCGTCAGACGTTCGGCGAGCGCACGTTGCATCTGCGGGAATGGGTTGCTGAGCCCTAGACCAGCAGCGAGTCAACGTATTGCCGAACGCGAAACAGATCGGAAACGTTCCCGGACAGCATCATGTCCTTCGCGCTCTGGCCGCCGAACATCGGGCTCGCGTTGGGGCGACCCACCCACCCGTCCGCCGCCGCCTCGTTCATCGAGAAGTAGAGGTGCAGGCCGCGGTAGATCCCAAGGATCAGCGACAGCCGCTCGCGCACCGCCCCGTCCACAGCGGGCCCTGGCACACGCGGTGTTCCGGCCGGAGAAGCGGTGCTCGCAGTCGCTGCCGCTTTCAGAAGGCGATAGTACGTGGACTTGGAGACTCCAAGCAGCGCCGCCATCTGCTCGCCCGTGAATCCCCAGACCTCCGCGATCCGGGATGCGGCTCGAAGGCCGACGCCCACTGCTGAAGCCGCGTCCGTCTCACCTGCTTCTTTCCGAATGGATGGTGCTGTCGCGTCTGCTCGCATGGCTATTAGTATCCGATGGGACTAATCCATGAATATCGTGCCACCAGCTACAATAGTCAACCATTTACTCCGGCGGAGGGAACTGACGCCACGCAGCACCGGCCGGCCGCCATTCGGGAACCCGCTATTGCCTAAGCACAGACTGGTACTCACCTTGAACCCGATGCCGCCCGTAAACATTTCCGCGCTCCAGGAACGCGAGCGAGTCCAGAGTGACTTCCTCGTTCTCGAGCGAACCGAGAAGAAGACCGCCGCCGGCGACCCGTTCGCAATTCTGACGCTCGGAAACTCGTCCGGCCGAATCGACACGTCGCCGATCTGGTCAGACAAGCTTGACTGGGCCGACGGTGCCAACCGCGGCACGGTCGTCCAGGCGATCGGTGATGTCGCTTTTTACGGCCGCAACGGGACAGCAAAGCGCCAGCTTGCGCTCACCGCCCCGCTTCGAGTCATCCCGGATAGCCAGATCGACGTGCTCTCGTTCCTCGAGACGGTCGGAGACTGCACGGCGCTCTGGGACTGGATCGACAAGCAACGCGCCGCCATGCAGTCGCGGACGCTCGGTAATGTTATCGATCTGTTCTTTGCCAACGACGAGTTCCGCGTGCGCTTCGAACGCACTCCCGGCTCGCCGTCCAGCCACCACGCCAAGGTCGGCGGGCTCCTGCTCCACACGTTCGAGGTCGCCTCGATCGCCCGGGCCACGGCCCGCACCACCCGCGCCAACGCGGATCTCGTATTCGCCGGCGCTCTGCTCCACGACATCGGTAAGGTGGAGACCTACGAGGTCTCCGCGACAGGATTCTCGGTCACCACATGTGGCCTCCTCCTTGGCCACGTAGTACTCGGCGCGCTCATGCTCGAGCGTGCACTCGCCAGGCTCGGCGCTCCCATCTGCAGCGAGGGACAGATCCTGGAGCTGCAGCACATGATCCTCTCCCACCACGGCAGCCTCGATTTCGGCAGCCCCGTGCAGCCCATGACCGTGGAAGCCGACATCGTCCACTGGGCCGACGAGGCATCTGCGAAAGCGTCCGACATGAGCGACTCCATCGACGACCCCATGAACTTCGCCTCCGGCAAGGAGACGAGCGATACTCGCCCATGGCGAGTGGGCAGACGCGTGTACAGACGCGCCCACGACTGGGACTAGATCACCTTTCTGACTCGTGGAACCTCGGGTTCCGTTCCCGGTATAAGACGAGCAGAGAACCACGCGTGACCTTTGCCACTACTATTAGTGCAAGGCCACCTGCGTGTTCGTTCTGAGCTGGTGGCATGTCGGCGTGCGCCTAGCACGTCTCCAGCACTACAGCCAACCCGGTCGAACAGTCGTTCGGCACCTCGTAGGACGGTATGCGTAAACCTCGACCCAATACGTACAATCCCGCTCAGGTCCTCGCGCTCGTAAGCCGAGACCGCACGGGTGATCCACTGAGCTGCCCCGCGTGCGGCGCGGCCAATATCGAGCGCGAGCCTGACATCACGCCGCCGCCGGCACAGTCCCATGTGACTCTCAAATGCGTCAAATGCGGACGCGTCGCACGCTACATAGCGGGTGCCGCCTAGGGGTGCATAGAACTTGCCCGGGGTAGAGCGATCAGGAGGATATCCCCGGTATGGAACGGATCCAAGGAACAGTGAAGTGGTTCAACGACGCAAAGGGTTTTGGCTTCATATCGCGTGAAGGCGGCCCCGACGTGTTCGTACACTACAGCGCGGTCGCCGCGAGCGGCTTCAAATCACTCGCCGACGGCGACAAGGTAGAGTTCGAGATCGTTGAAGGTCAGAAAGGACCGCAGGCTGCGAACGTCGTAAAGACTGAATGATGCGCATCGCATCATCCAGTCTTTCTGCTTTTCGCACACACACTCCTGCAACCCGCTGATCATGCCCACGCGCAAGACAACCACGAAACGCGCAGCCAAGAGCACCACACAACGGAAAACCGCGCCGAAAAAATCGACGCGCAAGTCCG
>JBBRBY010000098.1:0-9123 GCA_038205315.1 Gemmatimonadales bacterium
AAGTGGAATCGCGACGATGCCGCGAGACATCACGCCACGAATGTTGTTCGGTGTCGCGTGGCTGGGTGGAATTGGATTCACCATGTCGCTGTTCATCGCGGGGCTTGCGTTCCAGGGATCGCCCGCGCTTCTGACATCGGCAAAGCTCGGAACTTTCGCCGCGTCGATCGTCGCTGGACTGGTGGGCTGGCTGGTGCTTCGAGGGGTGAAGCCTTCGAGGTGACACCCGGCAGCAATCGCGTGCCGCCGGGCGCCGTCAGTCAGCGTGCTTCAGCGTTCTTCAACGCCGCGAAGCTCTGTCAGATGTACGCGAACATTTCAGGGGTCGGAACATTGCCGAGCTTTTCCAGCAACGCCGGCCCCTCCTTGACATACATCGTCTTGAGTGCGTGGGTGAGTTTTGCGAAGTGATGGTGCGGAGAGAGACGGCTGGATCAGCGCGCCAGCGCGGCGTGGCCGAGGCTGAGTCCGCCGTCGTTCGGTGGCACGGCGTGATTCGTCCACACTTGTATGTGGCTGGCCGCGAGGCTTCCGAGGACGTCGGACAGGAGCATGTCGTTCTGGAAAACGCCGCCCGATAGTACCCCACGATTGAAATGACCTGCGTGCCAGCGCCTCGTGTTCAGTTGCCGTGTCGCATGGGCACATGAAGGACGATTGGATTGGTCACATCTTCGCTCGTGTAGGACACATTCCTGAGGGCATACAGCGCGTGGCCGACGGGGGCGAAGACCCGATCCAGTCATGGGTGCAGCGCCAGGCAATGCCAAATTGTGCGCGAACACGCCTCAGGCGGCGAGTTTTTCTCTGGCTGGTTTGACGGCACGAGCAGAGCGGCGCATCGCGTCGTGGTATTCGATACCGACATGGGTCGTCCCTCGGCTTCCGCACGTATCCGCGAAGCGAAGTCGTATGGAGTAGCTTCAGAAATGCGCACGATCCCACGCAAGCTCATCGCCGCCGCCCTCGGCCGCCATACGCAGCATTGGCTGGCAGCTGGATCGTCCACAGCAAATTCCCGTCTGCATTGCGACCTGTGAAGGTGGATTCTGCTCCATCGTCGACTCCATCGTCGACTCCATCGTCGACTCCATCGCCTGACTCGATCCTGACGGGCCTGTCCGGACGGCTCAACGAGTTGATAGAAGACCTCCGTCGCAAGGAGGATCGGCTCGCTCTGGTGCTGAGCCTCATGATCGGAGCACTGGTCGGTCTCATAGTCGTCGCATTCATTCTGCTTACTGGCCGACTGGCTGCGCACATGTACCCGCCCGGTGGATCGGGGTGGCGCCGTCTACTCGTTCCCGTCCTGGGCTCCCTGGCAACGGGCTATCTGCTCTTCAAGTACTTTCCGAACGCGCGGGGCAGTGGTATTCCACAGACGCGCGCGGCGGTTTTCATTCACGATGGGCGCATCTCGCTGCGCACGGTCCTGGGGAAATTCGGACTCTGCTCAGCATCGCTTGCCAGCGGCATCGCGCTCGGGCGAGAGGGGCCCGCGGTGCAGATCGGCGCCGGCGTCGCGTCTCTGATCGGCCGTCGCCTCGGCCTCAGCAGGGACCAGGTAAAGTGGCTCATCCCCGTCGGTGGGGCTGCAGCGCTCGCAGCTGCATTCAACACCCCGATCGCGGCGATAATCTTCTCACTCGAAGAAATCATGGGCGACCTGCATTCGCCCATTCTTGGCTCGATCGTGCTCAGCTCGACCACATCGTGGATGGTGCTGCACCTCGTGCTGGGCGACGAACCGCTCTTTCATGTTGCCGGCTATCGGCTTGTCAACCCGATCGAGCTCGTCTTTTACGCGGTTCTCGGGATTGTCGGGGGCTTCGCTTCCGTGGCATTCGTCAAGCTGCTCCTCGGCCTCCGCATCAGGTTCAGCCGCCTGCCGAAGTCTTCCGTGTGGCTTCAACCGGTTGCTGGCGGACTGCTGGTGGGGTTGATGGGGTACTTCGTTCCCGAAGTCATGGGCGTCGGCTATGACCAGGTCGAAAAGGTGCTCAACGGCGACCTGATCTTCCGGGTCGTCGTCATGCTCGCGCTTCTGAAAATGGTTGCGACCGCAGTTTGCTACGCATCCGGGAACGCGGGCGGAATTTTTGGTCCAACGATGTTCATGGGAGCAATGCTGGGTGCGGCTGTGGGCCAGGTCGCGCACGTCCTTTTCCCAACGCTGACCGCGGGACCAGGGGCATACGCTCTTGTCGGGATGGGCGCGGCCTTTGCCGGTATCATCAGAACGCCGCTTACGTCCGTCATCATGATCTTCGAAGTAACGCGCGATTACTCGATCATTGTTCCGCTGATGATCGCGAACATGCTGGCGTACTTCATATCGCAGAAATTTCAGGGGTCTGCTATTTACGAGGCGCTTGCTCGCCAGGATGGACTGCATCTGCCAGGGGCAGCCACTCGAGGTGCAGCCGGCGCCGTACGTGTAGTTACTGCCATCCGCGAGCCGCCCGAGCCGCTCTCGCCTGATCTTGCCGCCAGTGATGCGCTCGCCCGTGTTCACGGCACGCAGCTCGATGCATGGCCGGTCGCAAACGAGAGAGGGTTTCTTGGAATGGTCGGGACTGGAGTTCTCGCTGAAGCGGTAAACGTGGGCGAAGGCAATCTTTCCGTGCGACAGGTGATGGATCGCGGGCGAATATCGAGCGGCACAACTGACGCGGCCTTCGAACATCTCCACACAGACCATACACTCGGTCAGGCTCTGAGCCGGATGGGAGAGAGTCAGCACAACACATTGCCGGTCGTCAGTCGCGCCGACGTGAGCATTTTGCTTGGCCTCGTGACACTACCGGACATTCTCCACGCGTATGGTGTGGACGACACCATGGCTAGAAGCGCATGGAAGTAGGAGGGATGGAAGTGGGAGGATCGGCGGGGAGTGCGTCCCGGGTTTCTGTACCAACAGCGTCATCGTCAGCATTCATTGGGACTTTTGGCGTCGTAGTGGCACTCATCGCGTTCTTCCTCGTGTTCGACGCTTTCGTCGCTCGTATCGACACGGAAGAAGCGCGGTCCCGGGCATTGAGCGATTATCGGGAAGGGACCCGGCTCCTCGCCGCGGGCCGGCTTGGTGATGCCGCGGAACAATTCCGCACAGCGGCATCGATGGACCGCGAAAATCTTACGTACAAAGTAGCCCTCGCGCGTGCTACGGTTCGTCAGGGAGACACGGAGACCGCGCAAGGGCTGCTAGTCTCTATCCTGCAGCAGGACCCAACCGACGGCGCGGCAAACGTCCTCATGGCGCGCGTCCTGGTGGAGCAGCAGCGCCTCGATGAAGCCATCGCGTATTACCACCGCGCCGTGTACGGAAGATGGCGAGCCGGCGAAGGTGGTAGCAGCCTGCAGGCGCGCTTCGAGCTCATCGATCTCCTTGCACGCATCAAGGCACGCAAGGAGCTTCTGGCCGAGCTGCTTCCGATCCAGGATCAATCGCCCGGGGATGTGACGTTGAGAGATCACATCGGCTTCCTCTTCCTGCTCGCAGAGTCGCCCGCCCGGGCGGGCGATGTATTCCGTCAGGTACTTCGGAAAAATCCGAAGGACGCAAAGGCGGCCGCCGGTCTCGGCGAGGCTTCGCTCGCGCTGGGTGAGTATGACAACGCCGAAAACCAACTTGCCACAGCCGCGCGACTCTCGCCCGGCGACACGGCGATCACGGGACGTCTGGAACTGGCGCATGACCTTGCCGGGATGGACCCATCGCGCCGCGGACTACGGCTGACGGATCGATACCAACGAACTCGTCGGTTCCTCCTGCTCACAGTGCAAACCGTCGCCCGGTGTCCGCTGGATAGTGCAGCAAGTGCGGTCGCAGCGGCCGCTGACTCCGCATTGGGCAGAGCGCCAATCAAGAGCGGCGATGCGCTGGACGACATCGTACAGGCGGATCTTGCGCTCGCGCAACGGCTCTGGGGATTGCGACCGACTGCGTGCGTCGCAGAGACTTCTCCCGATGATAAGGCGCTAGCGCTGTTGCAGGCTGCACTCGCGCGGTAGTGCCGGTCGATCCCGATGCTCGGCGCGTATTGAACCGGGGGTGGAAACAACGGCTGCTACCAGCGGCTACCGGATGTTCAGGAAGTGAATTAGCGACAGGCTCAGGCCAATCAGCAGCACGAGCGACGCGCTCACAGTCCCTATCACTCGCGATCCGACCTTGCTGATCACCCTGAGATCGACCCCGAGGCCAAGCGCGGCCATGGCCGCAACCGTCAGCCATCCAGAGACGGAGCGAGTCGGATTCACCAATGACGCTGGCATCGATCCGGCCGAGCGAAGAGCCGCCAGCAGCATGAACCCGATGATGAACCACGGTACGAACCGGGTAAGCCGAAAGCGGGACGTATTGTTGTCGCCGGCCGACGTCTCCCCGCGATGCGTGAGCGCGAAGAACAGCACTACAGGACCGAGCATGAGGACACGCACGAGCTTGACCAACGTTCCCACCTGCCCGGAGAGCATGCTCACGGGAAACGCCGCCGCGAGGACCTGCGGTACCGCATACACCGTAAGGCCGGCGAGCACTCCGTATTGATAGTTGTTGAGTTGGAGCGGGTGGATCAACAACGGAAGTCCCAGCACGACAACGACGCCAAGGATCGCGGTGAAGGCGATGGACGACACGACGTGTTCCTTCTTCGCGCCGATCACCGGCGCGATGGCTGCTATCGCGGAATTACCGCATATGGAATTGCCGCATGCGACGAGCACCGCGAGCTTGTGTGGGAGGCCGCATGCGCGCCCGATGGTGTAGCTCCCAGCGAGTCCCAGCCCGACCAGAAGCACGATGCCTGCGGCAAGCGACGGTCCCGCGCGCAGCAACAAAGGCAGATCGACCGAGGCGCCAAGAAGGAAAATCGCGACCTCGAGGACCTGCTTGGCGGTGAACGAGACACCGGCTTCCATCGACTTCGGTGGTGACCAGCAAGTACGCAGCAACATGCCGAGCAGGATCGCGACGACCAGACCTTCGATGATAGGATGACCGAATACGCGCTCCTCGATCATCGCGATCGCGACCGATACGAGTCCGACGGTGGTCGCCAGTGCGACACCTGGCACCAGGCTGGTCAGACCGGGCGGCAGTATAAGCGTTCCTGAGCGAGGATGGGCGGCTGAAGTCACGGGGTATCGAGGATATGGACCTGGTGTGGCCGAGCGATGCATCGAACACTAGGCTCGGCGTGGTCATGAAGCAAAGACATTATGGTGATAGTATCATTACACAAAGCTATGAGTCTCAATCTTCATCATCTTCGAGTATTCGCGGCTGTCGCGGAACGGGGCGGCTTCTCACGGGCCGCCGTTGCCTTGAGGCTGAGCCAGCCCGCGGTGTCCAAGTCAGTGGGGGAGCTGGAGCGAGAGGTGGGGCTCGCACTCTTCGACCGCGCTGGCAGGACGCCGCGCCTCACCGAAGCGGGCTCGGCGCTGTTCGTACGCGCACGTGAGCTGTTCGGCGTGGAGCGACTCGCCGAGGAGGAGATCGGCGCTCTGCGCGGACTCGAGCGCGGCCTGTTGCGCGTTGGAGCGAGCACGACGATCGCGACTTATTTCCTGCCGCGACTTCTCGCGCGCTTTCATAATGAACATCCCGGGGTGGCGCTGCGTGTGGTGAGCGCGAACACTCGTGCCGTCGCGCGACGCTTGCTCGAGGGGCGGCTCGACATCGCGCTGGTGGAAGGACCGGTGATGCACGATCGCATCTCAATCGTCGCGTGGCGCGAGGACGAGCTGGTTCTCATCGCCCCAGCGACGCATCGGCTCGTGCGCCGCCGCCGAGTCGTGGCTGCGGATCTCGTGGGAGAGCAATTCATACTTCGCGAGCCAGGGTCGGGGACACGCGTTGTGGCAGAGGCGGCGCTTTCGGAGCAGGGCATCCATCCGAGCGCGGCGGTTCAGCTCGGGAGCACGGAGGCGATAAAGCAGGCCGTCGCCGCCGGGTTGGGCGTGGCGCTGGTCTCGCGTTCTGCGGCGGCTGATCAGCTGGCGCTCGGATACATCGCCGTCCTGAAGCTGAGCGGAGTGTCGCTTCGGCGACCGCTGAGCGAGCTGCGTCTCTCAGGCCGCTCCGCCAGCGCAGCCACGCTTGCGTTCAGAGAACTGCTGGCGGCTCCGGCGCACCAGCGCTGAAAGGTGCGGGCGCGTGAGGCGGTGATAGCGAATCGGTCGCCGTACGCGTAAGCTTTGAGAACGACGCCTACCCCACTCTCGACCAATCTCAACCAAGATTCGCATGTCCATCACGCTCAACCGGCTTCTGATGCTCGGATCGCTCGCAACATTCGCAACGTTCGCGTCGTCGTCTCTGGCGGCCCAGTCAACTGTGCCCCGAGGAGATTCGGCATCGGAGCAGATCAGGGCGATGGTAGGACGGCTGGACTTGGCTCAGTACAAGGCCAACGTCAAGGGACTGACGCAGTTCGGTGACAGGCGTCAGGGAACCGCGCGCAACCGTGCCGCAGTCGACTGGATCGAGGCGCAACTCAAGAGCTACGGCTGCACCCCAACGGAGCGTATCACGTACGATTTTCAGCCGCCGCCACCGCGGCCCCCGCTCACCCCGGAGCAGATCGCGCAGATGCGCGCGCGTGCTGCAGGCAACACGCAGGGGCCAGGCGGATCCCGCATGCGCGGCAAGATCAATCCGACAGGCGTGAACACCGATTCCATGCTGCAGCCGGACGCGGCGCTTCGCGCGCTAGACACCCCGCAGACCGTTGCCGGCGAACGCCAGGAAGTGTATTGCACCAAAGTTGGCAGCGTGCACCCTGACGAGATGTACATCGTTGGCGGACACATGGACGGAATCGGCTGGGGCGAGGCCGCGAACGACGACGGGTCGGGCACCGCGCTTGTCATGCAGCTCGCGCGCGTGTTCAGCTCGCCCGACGTAAAAACGGATCGCTCGATACGGTTCATCCTCTGGAACAACGAGGAGTCTGGGCTGAACGGAGCGAAGGCGTACGTCGCGCAGCGCGAGGCGTTGCAGGGGAAGGAATCGCCCGCTGGTTCGGGAAAGTATCCGGAACCGAAGTGGCTGGGGATGATCCAGCACGACATGATGATGTTCGATCACGGCATGCCGAAGCCGGACGGGAGCATGAGCAAGGTGCAGCGCCCGGAAGCGGACGTGAACATCGAGTTCCAGTCCAACTCGAAGATGGCAGCCGAGTCGCAGAAACTCGCGTGGGAGCTTGCCAATTCGAACGAGAAATACGCGACGCGGTACCCGGCGAGCGTTGGGCAACACATGACGAATACCGATTCGCAGCCGTTTCAGGACATCGTTCCGTCGGTGAGCCTTAGAGAGAACGAGCGCGGTGCGCAGATCGGCGCCGGTTGGGATCCGCAGTGGCACCAGCCCACGGATCTGTACAAGACTTACAGCGACGACGACTTCAGTCTAGGGCTTAACGCGGCGCAGACGACGCTCGGAGCGGTCGCGAAACTGACCGGGGCTCGTCTGGCCAAATAACTGATCGATATCTCACGAAAGCCGGCCGCGGCAGAACGTTACATCACGGCGTTCCACGACGCATCTTGGGGGATCGGGGGCTTCGTCATCGTGGCGGAGCTTCAGCCGAGCCAGCGGGCCGCAGATCGAGTGTCCGCATAGCGCCGATAGCGGCTTCCCAGCGGCCTTCGGCGCAGAGGCCCGCGAATCCGGCAGCTTCGTAGGCCTCGATCGCGGCTGCGGTGAGGGCTAGTCGCGCGGATTCCGCGATTCTCGATCGATCAGCAGGAGTGTCATCCGGCATGGGATGAAGAGTATAGCGATTCCAGGTTGTGGAAAAGCGCCGAGACCGAGGGAGGTGGCACCGAATCAGAATTCGAAGCCACCTCCCTCGTTTGGCGGAATGCTACGCGGAATGTTATTTGGCCAGTTTTTGCTGGATGTCCTTCGCCGCGGCGAGATGTGCCTCGAAGTTGGGCGCAACCTTCAGTTCAAGAGCCCGCAGTTCAGCGTTCTGGGTGGCCGGCAGCAACGTCTTCGTTATCGCGTCGATCACTGCCTGATGGTACCAGACCTCGTGGTCGATGTACGCTTTGTCGAAAGCCGCTCCCCTCAGCCGGCTGAGCTTGGCAACGGTGGCAGTGTGATCCTTGGCCAAGGGGAAGTCTGGTCCTGGAGGGGTGGGCGTGACGTCGAGCTTGTGTGCCAGGTCGCGGCCGAGCTTCTGGACGGCGCTATGGTCCCGGACCATCATGTCGGCGAAGGTGCGAACGTCTTTATTGTGGCTCTTCTTCAGTGCCAGCCGGCCCAGGTCGATGTCCCAGCCGTTCGCGGCGTCGAATATGGCGACGATGGTGGCATCGTCCAGCGGTGCCACGTGAGCTGTCGCAACGCTGGCGAGCAGTGTTGTTGCTCGGGCCGAAGGGGCGAACTGAGTCTGGCCGAAGAGACCGAGTGGGACGAGTACTCCGGCGAGGAGCGCCAGCCCTTGGCGGATGTGTGGCAGTGTCATGATTCGATTCCTCTGGTGATTGTTTCGTGCTTTGTGCACGGTTCGGCGACCGTGTGGCGGCCCCGCGTACAGGTAAAGTCTGGCACGATTTAGATCATTAAGCAAGAAAACAATTGACTTATTGTGTATTTCACCATCCATCTTGCGATATGGTATAGTGGTGTGAAGTTGGGACGTGCCGTCGGCAGTGGCTGGAGGGTTGAAAATGGGATGGTGGGAGCAGCAGTTTGGCAGCAGCACAAGGGGCCGCATCGTCGCGTTGCTCCGGCGCGGGCAGCGGAGCGTAGACGAGTTGGCGGACCCCCTTGGCCTTACAGACAACGCGGTTCGGGCCCATCTGACCACGCTCGAGCGGGATGGCGTGGTTTCGGCTGCGGGCGAGCGGCGTGACGGCGGCGTCGGAAAGCCGGCGACGCTATATGAGTTGTCCGAGGCGACCGACACGCTTTTCTCGAGCGCTTACGCACCCGCGCTTGCCGCGCTGGTCGCCGAGCTTGGGAGCACGCACCCCGAGGAACTGGAGCCGTTGCTTCGAGGCGCGGCACGGCGACTCGCGAAGCCGGCGCAGGGAAATTTTTCCGAGCGGGTGGGGTCGGCCGCAGAAGCACTCACCGCCCTTGGCGCTGAGGCGGATGTGGAC
>JBBRBY010000099.1:0-8580 GCA_038205315.1 Gemmatimonadales bacterium
GTTTTCCAGGAGATGAAACGCCGCGACCGGCGGCCCTTGGGCGCGATCGCCACGCCATCGGCTGAAAGAGTCACGGTATGGGGTGATCCGTCGATATCGATTTCGCGTTTGAGGGTCCTGTCAATCCTTGCGGTCATCGAGTGCCTCATCGGTCGGGTCGATGGCGGCCCGCACAATGCATCGGCCGCGATGCGCTATGATCGAGCAATTTTCGGTGCAAACGGGCACCGTCGCGCCCGCTTGTTGCCGCGGGTCGGCCGACGCGTACCTTATACAGGGTAACCCTACCCTGTCCGCCGCAGTCTGAGCGCCTGAGTCGGCGGAGGCTCGATGACCCTGGACGACGTTGAGACGCCCGCAGCGATAGTCGATCTCGACCGACTGGACCGAAATCTTCGTCGCGCGGCCGACTACGCCAGCACGCATGGGCTCGCGCTGCGTCCGCACATCAAGACGCACAAGTCGCTGCACGTCGCCAAAGCACAACTTGCACTCGGCGCACGCGGGCTTACGTGCGCGACTCCATTCGAGACGCAGGTGATGTCCGTCGTGTGCGACGATCTGCTCAACGCCTTCCCGCCGGTGGGAGCCGAACGAGCCCGGCGCTTGATGTCTCTAAATTCCAGGGTAGCGCTGACCGTCGCGCTCGATTCAACCGAAGCCGTAGACATACTGCATGCCGCGGCGAGCGTCTCGGGCCGGCGCGTACGCGTTTACGTAGAGCTCGATGTCGGAATGCGGCGCGTCGGTGTCGCGAACAGTCGCGACGCAGTCGCCCTGGCAGCGTACGTGGCGGAGCGTGATCTGCTGGAGTATGCCGGCGTCGCTCTCTATCCGGGACACATTCGAAGCGACGTCGCCAGCCAGGACGCGGCCGTGCGGAGCCTCGCGCGGGATCTCTCGGCACATATTAACGCGCTAGGAAATGCCGGGCTTGCGCCCGCCACGGTGAGCGCGGGATCCACGCCAACGCTATGGCGGAGCCACGAGCTGCCTGGAGTCAACGAAATCCGGCCAGGCTCCTACGTCTACAACGACCGCACCATTGCTTCCCTCGGCGCGTGCGGCTGGGATGACTGCGCCATGACTGTGCTTGCGACGGTGGTATCCACGAGCGTGAGCGGTCAAGCGGTAATCGATGCGGGGTCAAAGGCGCTGGGCCGTGAGTCCATGGCCGGTGGTGACGCTGACGGATTCGGGCAACTGCTCGGCCGGCCGGATGTACGCGTCGTGCGGATGTCGGAGGAACACGGCGTCCTCGATCTCGGCGCGACGACGTGGCGCCCGGCGATTGGTGAGCGAGTGCGCGTGATACCGAACCATGTGTGCGTGGCCGTAAGTCTGTTCGATCTCACGTATGGAGTTCGCGACGACGACGTGGAGATCAGCTGGCGCATCGACGCGCGCGGGCGGGGTCAGGAACCGATACCGGTCAGGGCGGCACTCGCGTAGACGCGAACTCCGAGTTCAACCGGCAGCGGCGACTCGGAGCGACTCGGAGCGACTCAGTCGACGTCGGCGGCCGGAATCAGCAACGTGAACACGGAGCCAGCCCCGACTTCACTTGCAACGGTGATCTCGCCCGCCATCTGGTGCGCAAGCTGCCGGCTTATCGCCAATCCGAGGCCGGTGCCGGTCTGTTCTCGAGTGTACGGGCTGCCTGCCGCGCTCTCCGCCTGGACGAATGCGTCAAAGATCGTCTCCAGCTGATCCGGCGCGATGCCTATTCCACTGTCGGTGATCCTGAATGCAACGTAGGGACGGCCCGGCTGCAGGCGGGAACATGCTGCGGGGGCGTCGGTGACGGAACACAACACACTGATCGACCCACCTGAACGCGTGAACTTGACCCCATTGCTGATGAGATTTGCGAGCACCTGCCTGACGCGATTTTCATCACCCAGATACACGGCATCACACGCTCCCTCGCAGGCCGCGCTGATCTCGATTCCCTTCGCCGTCGCCTGCGGGCCCACCAGCGAAAGCGCTGCGTTGGCGCTGTCGCCTGCCCTGGCCTCCGTCAGGTCTACCCTCAATGTTCCGGACTCGATCTTCGCGAGATCGAGTACCTCGTTCACCAGCGTAAGGAGATGCGAAGTGCTCGCCCGAATTCGTCCTAGCTGCGCACGTTGCTCTTCCGTGAGCGGGCCAGCCAACTCCAGGGCGAGCAGCTCGGAATAGCCAAGCACGGCGTTGATCGGAGTGCGTATCTCGTGCGACATGGTCGCAAGGAAATTACTTTTCGCCTTGCTTGCCGACGCCGCTCGGGCGCGAGCCACCTCCGCGGCGGCCTGCGCGACGTGCGCCTCGCGGTACAGCCGCGCGTTGTCTATCGCGACGGATGCGCGGCCAGCCAGATCCTGCGCCAGTGACACGTCGTCCTCCACGTAGCGGCGTCCCGAGTCGCTCATCACGAGCGTGACCGCGCCGAGTGTCATGCCACGCGCGATCAGCGGCACTGCAATCGCAGAATGGAGTTGCAGCTCGCGGAGCAGCTCGAGATGTTCGCGACTCGCCGCCGCGGCCACCAGCAGCTCATCGGTGATGACCGGAACGAAATTGGTCGCTCCGTCGCGAATGACTCGCGCCATGCCGTCCGGCTGGTTCCAGTCGGTTGGAAACCGCCGCGCCAGCTCGAGACCCAGCGCTCGCTTCTCCGGATTCCTGTGTACCACGGCGAGCCGCCGGACATGCGGCGGCCACGCGCGCGCCCCCGGATCCGACAGAATGTCCACTGCGCACCAGTCGCACAGCGTCGGCACCGCGGCCTCGGCAAGCAGGTTGAGCGTGATCTCGTAATCGAGCGACGACGCCAGCAGTCGGCTCGCGTCCGCAAGGAAGTTGCTGCGCTCGACCTGCCGGTTTCGCTCGTCGAACAGTCTCGCCCGTTCGAGCGCGGCGGCGCACTGCTCCCCAACGGTGCGGAGGAATGTGTCGGCCGCCTCGTCGAACTCCTGCGGCTCGGTGAACGCGAACGCGATTGCGGCAAGCGCCTTCTCTCCTGCGATCACGGGCACCGTGGCCATTGCTTCGTAGCCACTGTCCGGTACGTCCGGATACGCCCGGCGTGCGTGCTCACGCGACGAGATCAGCACCGGAACGCCGCGGATCACGGCGTCGGACATCGGTCGGCCCGGTTGCAGAGCGAAGGTCGAGTAGTCCCTGGTCAGTGCAGCAGAGTAGCCTCGAGTGCGAATTACCCGGAACTCCGCTCCCTCCCCAACATCCGGCGAGAACAACGCAATGGATCCGGCCGAAGCGCCCACCGCGGGCATCCCGATGTCGAGGATGAGATCGGCCACCTCGGATGACGTGACCGAACGATTGAGCCCCGCACAGAAGTCGAGCAACCGTCGAGCGCGGTCGCCGTTCCTCGCCTCCGCCCGCGCACGGGATTCGGCCTGCTCCGTCGTCCTGGCGAGGTCCTCCGCCAGCTGCTGCCCTTCTTCAAGCTGCTGCTCGAGCTCGGCCGCCTGATCGTACAGCTTTGCATTCGCAGCCGAGAGCAGCGCCTCACTCGCGATGCGCTCGGAAATGTCGCGCAAAAATCCGGAGAACAGGCGGCGTCCATTCCACTCGAACTCGCCGAAGGAGATTTCCACCGGTATCTCAACACCGCCCTTGGATACGACGGGTACGCGCACCCCCTGCCAGGGTATGCTCCGCTCTCCGGTGCTTATATACCGCGCGATCCCGTTCAGATGGTGCTGCCGAATCCGCTCTGGCATCAGCATCAAGAGCGTCTGGCCTTCCAGCTCTTCCGAGGTGTAACCGAACACTCTCTGCGCCGCGGAATTGGCGAAGAGAATCGTACTGCTCTCGTCGATTGTGAGGATCGGATCCGGAGCGCTTTCCGCGAGCACCCGTTGTGATGCAGGAGGAAGCTGTGGGTCAGGAGCCGTCATGTCAGGAAATTTATGCTTGGCGCCATCAAATCGTTGACGTTGTACCCCGGAGTGCCGAGCTTCTGCGCGCGAACCCTAACGCCCGCGCAGCCTGCCCAGCGCCGCGATGTTCGACTCCACTATGAACCCGAAGATTTCGCGCGCCGATCGCGACGATATCGTCCGCGCCGGCGGAAGGATCCGGCCTCGGAGGTCGATCCCCTGAAGGCTCGCGCGAACGCTCTGTGTGAGGTAGGTCGGCGCGCCCTCGGGGATCGATGAGATGTCGTCCCTCCCGACTACAAGGATGTTGAGGTTGTCTGCTCCGTCCGCCCCGGCAAAATAGGACCGGATCATCTCTCCGAACTCCGCCGATGCCACGACTACATAGACCGGGTGCCGGAGAAGTAGCGCCCACTCACCCGCAATGAGGTCGGGACGGACATCGACGACGCGAACGGGCTTCCCCAGCTCCTCTCCGATCGTCCGCATCCTGTCGGCGTGCGCAGGCGTGGTGATGATCAGATCAGCCCGCCGGAGCGCAAGCGATAGCCCGGGCTGCATCAGATCGGCAACCAGAAGATGCTGAGTTTCCAGCCCGAAGTCGTCCCGGAGCTCGCGGCACAGTCCGTGGACCTGGTCCTCTGTCGTCGCGATGACCGCCGCGGACAGTCGCATCGTCTCCGTACATCGGCGCAGCCATTCGTGAAGATCACCAGCCGGAATCGACCGCGAGAGTCCCTCGGCCAGAACATCGGCCAGCCACGCAAGTGGCAGCGGTGGCAGGCCCTCGCCCCCCGGACGTCGCGCGACGTACACCCCGCCGCGTGGCCGCATCTCCACGAGCCCTTCCCCGGCGAGCGTCCGGTACGCGGCAAGAACCACCCGATGGTCCACGCTCATCTCGCTCGCCACGTCACGCCCACTCGGCAGACGGTCTCCGACGGCGAGCGTGCCCGATTCCAGCCCCCGGAGAACTCGCCCCCGCAGCATCTCAATGACCTGCTCGCCTTGCTCGGACAATTCGGGTCCTGGATGGGAGGGGGTGGATCGACGCCGATGAAGAATACGCCCGCGACGCGTTCGCGACAGACCCCGCCGCGTCGAACAGGCGCATGGTAAGGAGTCTAACGACCTGCACCGGCAGTTTTGTCCCTATCTGAATCCATTAGCGGCAGCAGGAACGTACCACGATACAGCCTGCTACTGAAAATATGAGCAGTCTGGCTCGGACTCTGCATTAGAGGACGTCGCGGAATTCTTCCGGATACGATCTCGGGCGGTTGTTACTGCCGGGCGGTCCTGGACTTTACAGCAGTCGGACCACCGGAGCGCTCGTCACTCCATTCGCCGCCGACCGCGTGAAGAGTGACTACGCGTTGCACGTTCCGCCCGGCCGGAACGTGCGTGGCAACCGGCCGGTGTGTGGAGGAGGTCTAGATGTCTGATAGTGGAAAAACGTTTGTCGTCACCAGCGCGGAACAGCTCTGGCAGGGTTCGACCCGACGAGGCTTTCTCAAGATGTTGGGGGTCGGCGGAACCATCGTACTCGCGCCAGGGCTGTTCCAGGCCTGCGATTCGTACAATCAGGTCGCACCCACAGGAACAACCGGCGGATCGGCATCGCTCAATCTCAGCACCGACGTCGGGATACTGAACTACGCCTACGCGCTGGAGCAGCTCGAAGCCGCCTTCTATACGGCGGTCGTCGCCTCGGCGACCTTCAGCTCGCTCAACGCCGAGCAGCAGGAAGTGATGCTTGATCTTCGCAGCCATGAAGTCATACATCGCGAGTTCCTAAAGGCTGCGCTCGCTGGCAACGCCATCGGAGCGCTCTCGTTCAACTCTACGGCTGTCGCATCGACTCTCACCAGTGCAGCCGTGATCCTCAAGAACGCCCAGACGTTCGAGGACCTTGGGGTTTCGGCCTACAATGGAGCGGGGAAATATCTCAAGGACCCGGGCTATCTGACGCTCGCCGGCAAGATCGTCTCGGTCGAAGGGCGCCATGCCGCAGCGATCCGCGACATCCGCGACGCACTCGGCATCAGAGGCGCGACGGCCGCCGGCACTTCCTTCGCTGGCGATGACGTTGTTGCTGCGACCGGAGCCACTGCCGGACTCGACGTCAAGGCCGAGCCGAGCACTGTGCTCGCCACGGTCGCCGCCAGCGGGCTTCTCACGGTCAACCCAACGATCAAGACGCAACCGAGCGGCACGGCTACGCCAGACGCTCCGCCGCCACCGACCCCATGACCCGCTCCTCGACCCTAACGTTGCTCACCGGAGAGAACAGATAAATGGACACGAACGAAACTTTACTCGGGCAGATCGAGCCTGATATCATGAAGCGCCTTGTCACTCGTCGCGAGGCGATCATGAAGGGCGCTGCAACCGGTTCCACCGTTGTGGCGGGACTCGCGATGATGTCCGCACCAATTGCGCTCGCGGCGTTGAGCCGTGAAGCCTTCGGCCAGGGTACGCCGCTCACAGTGCAGCAGGTGATCGATTTCGCGCTCAAGCTGGAGATCTTTGAGAACGAATTCTACAAGGCAGTCCTGGGAATCAGCGCGGTGCCCGCACAGAACGCGGCCTTCGCTGCAGTACGTGCGATGGTTCCGGCGTCCGCGATCCCTGCGATCCAGCAGATTCAGAAGCACGAGACCGAGCACGTCGCCTTCCTGCTCGCGAACGGCGCCGTCAACACCCTCAACCTCACCGGCTCGAGCTTCGACTTCACTGGCGGGCGTGGTTCCGGCACGGGCCCGTTCCTCCAGGCGACCACGGATGTCAACTTCTTGCTCCTGGTAGCACAGGGCGCTGAGGACACTGGTGTCCGCGCGTACAAGGGTCAGGCTCCGGCACTTCAGGTGAATCCTGCGGTGTTGGAAGCAGCCCTGCGTATCCACTCTGTGGAAGCGCGGCACGCATCCAAGATCCGTCGCCTTCGTCGCCAGACCGGCGCGACGTCGGTCAAGTACAGCGGAACCATTACCGGTGGCGGAGCTTCCGCAGCTGGTGCGGGTAACGTTTCCAATCCGTCGGCAGGTTCCGTCGCCGCTCTGGCGCTGATCTACGCGGGCGAGGACAATGTCGTGCAGGGCGGTGTGGACGTGACCACGCTCCCGAATCTCCCAGCCGGAATCAACGTATCGGCTGCCGCAACTGAGGCGTTCGACGAACCTCTCTCAGCAACCGCAGTAGTGGCGATCGTTCAGCCGTTCTTCATTCCGTCGCTTTCGTAGCACGCGTTCCTTTTTTCAACGAGAAAGGGGACGGAAGCGCAGGCTTCCGTCCCCTTTCTCGTACGACGCACGGCCACGTTACCGCGCTATCGCATCACTATCGTCTGATCTGCGTTTCTGGACGACACGTAAAAATCCTCGTCAACGTGAAACGTCTGCGGATTAGACAGGCTAAGCCGAGCCGTCTGCCACTCTTCCGTGGGGTGAATGAATTCAGTCGGCCCGTCGGTGAGCGAGACTCTCACCGGCATTGCAAAGCCGGCTACGACGTTCACCCAGCGATACGACAGCGTGTCGCCCCGGATTCGATACTCCAGCGCCGGTATTCGCGTTGTCGTCAGATACTGCACGAAGACCTTGCTCAGATCGATCCCTGCCTGCTTGCTGATGTAATCCTCTACCTGGCGTCCAGACACCACGCTGTGCCAGAACGTCCGGTTCAGTCCACGCAATATTCCGCGCCACTTCTCGTCGTCGTTGACGATCTGCCGGACGGTGTGCAGCATGTTGCCGCCCTTGTAGTACATGTCGCCGGAACCCTCGTCGTTCACATTGAAGTGCCCGACGATGGGCCTGTCGTTCCGGATCGCCCTGCGCGTCCCGATAACGTATGCGGCGCCGGCGGCCTTTCCCTGCTGACATTCCGTGTACAGGTTCTCTGCGTAGTTCGCGAAGCTCTCGTGGATCCACATGTCGGCGTGGTCCTCGGCAGTGATCGAATTACCCCACCACTCGTGGGAGCTCTCGTGAACGATGATGAAATCCCACTTGAGCCCCAGCCCCGTCCCCGACAGGTCGCGGCCCAGATAGCCGTTCTCATAGTGGTTTCCATAAGCCACCGCGCTCTGGTGCTCCATCCCCAGGTGCGGCGTCTCCACGAGCTTGTAACCGTCACGATACCACGGATACGGACCGAACCAGTGCTCGAAGCAGGCGAGCATCGGCCGTACCTGCGCGAACTGCGAGCGAGCCTTCTCAAGGTTGTAGCCCAGCGGCCAGAAATCGAGAGTGAGCGTGCCGGCCTCACCGTGATAGCTGTCGCCAAAGTGCGCATACCTGCCGGCGTTCACCGCGACGTCGTAGTTGTTGATCGGGTCCTGAACGAACCACTCATAGGTAGTAGTGTGATCGGCGTTCCGGACGGTGCTTCGCAACCGTCCGTTGGACACGTCGATGATGGAGTCAGGCACCGTTATCGCAATTCGCTGGCTGTCCGGTTCCTGGGATTCAAGGTCCTTGTTCGGCCACCAGACGCTCGCACCGAGCCCCTCGTCTGCAGTCGCGATCC
The DNA here is from genome assembly GCA_038205315.1 of Gemmatimonadales bacterium. GTDB lineage: Bacteria > Gemmatimonadota > Gemmatimonadetes > Gemmatimonadales > Gemmatimonadaceae > Fen-1247. Next base: position 8,418 of record JBBRBY010000099.1, read on the forward strand.
AGTTGTGCCCCGTACTGTCCCTCGCCCAGACGAATCCACCGTCCCACGGCGCTCGCTTCGCGACACGCGGCTGGCCGTGATAGTAAACGGTCAGTGTCTTTGTGCCGTCCACCGGTTGTGCTGCGGTAAGCGCCGCGAAGAAGGCGTTCCCATCCCTCCGGTA
>JBBRBY010000100.1:0-8030 GCA_038205315.1 Gemmatimonadales bacterium
CACCGGGCCCTCGGTTGTCACAGGGCTGGTGGGAGTCTATCCCGGCAGCGCAATAACGGGGTTCCCGCCTGGCACGGCTGTCATCGCGAGTCAGGCCGTCTCGCACTTGGGACAGACCGACGCCGCGAACGCCTACACGAATCTCGGGAACACGCCGACCACTCAGGACCTCAGCGGCCAGGATCTTGGCGGCATGACGCTCACGCCGGGTGTTTACAGTTTCTCGTCTTCGGCGCAGTTGACGGGAAGTCTGTTTCTCAACTTCCTCGGCAATTCGAACTCGACCTTCATCTTCAAGGTCGGATCTGCCCTGACGACGGCAAGCAACTCGTCCGTGATCGAGACCGGTGGACCAGGAGCGAACGTCTTCTGGCTGTTGGGTAGCTCGGCAACGCTCGGGACCGGAACCGCATTCGAGGGAAACATCATCGCCACCCAGAGCATCACGTTGACAACCGGCGCCTCCATCTCATGCGGTCGAGCCATCGCTCTCAACGGGGCCGTCACCATGGATAGCAACGTCATCTCCGATGTATGTGCAACCGACAGTGGCGGACCCGGCGGATCGACCGTGCCGGAACCTGGCTCCATGGCGCTGATGGGCACAGGGCTGTTCGGGCTGGTGCCGTTCGTTCGTCGCCGCAAGGTTGGCTGAACAGCACGCGAGCTACGCGAGATAGTCTCCTGACAGGGCTATCTCGCGGCTCCCGAGTTCACTCGAAGTTCAGATTGCTCAAGTAGTCGTAACTCGCCGTGATGCTCGCGAACGGATCCTTCGGCTCATCGTGCTCTACGAAATAGTGCTCGATCCCAGCCTCGCGCGAATGGGCGAAAATGTTCTTCCAGTCGATGACTCCGTGCCCCACATCGACCATCGTGTGCGCCGGATCTCCGGCCATATCCTTCACGTGCACCATCCTGAACCGGCCTGGATATTTCGCGAAGTACGCAAGTGGGTCACCGCCCCCGCTCACGAGCCAGAAGATGTCCATCTCCATCGCGACGAGTGCCGGATCGGTCCGTTCAAGAATCACATCGTAGGGCCGGACGCCATCGATCACGTGTAGCTCTGTCCCGTGATTGTGATAGCCAATCGTGACGCCGCTCTGCCGCGCTATCTCGCCCGCGTGATTCAGAATCTCAGCTGCTCGCCGGTAGCCATCAAGGCCGGATTTCTCGTCCGCGATATTCGGGCACACCACGAACTTGTGGCCGAGCACGTGCGCTTCGTCGAGAACACGCGGCAGATCGTCCCGTACGCGTTCCATGGCGATGTGCGTGGACGGCGCCGCCAGCGCGAACCTGTTCAGGGCCGCCCGGAACTCCGACACTGAATGGCCGTGATATCCTGCAATCTCCACTTCGCGGTAGCCGATAGCCGCCACGCGGGCCAGTGAGCCTTCGAGATCCCGGGCGACCGCGTCGCGTATGGTATAGAGCTGTACCCCTAGCCGTTCTATGCGTCGCGCCGATGGGCTTGCCACTGTCGCGCCCAGCGCTCGTCGTGACACAGCCATCGATAGCAATCCACCGCCCGTTGCCGCCAGGAAAGTCCTGCGCCCAATGTGCCCTGCTCGCCTACTCCCGTCGTCGTGATTTTCCGAAACGCTCATCTTTCCCCACATTCAGATTGGACTGTACCTTGGAGTACCGTCATCCCCGCCCGCAGTAGCGCCCACGTTGATACCAGTACTCCCATGCATCTGAAAATTCCCACTGTTCGCCCGTCAGAGCTAGAGCATGCGTGAACTGGAGCTGATCCTGCTGTTGCTGGCCGTTTCCGCGACGGTGCAGATGCTCGCGCGCCGGCTCAGCGTACCGTACCCGTCGCTGCTTGTAATCGGTGGGCTCGCGGTAGCCTTCATCCCGGGCCTTCCACGCATCGACAGCAACCCGGAACTGCTGTTCCTCATATTCGTCCCGCCGCTTCTCTACTGGAGCGCGCTAACCACGTCGATTCGGGAGCTGCGGGACGTCATCGGTCCCGTCGCGCGGCTATCGACCGTTCTCGTCCTCGTCACAATGACCGCGGTCGCCGTGGTCATACACTCGCTCAGCTCCGAGTTCTCCTGGGCCACAGCTTTCCTGCTCGGCGCCATCGTCGCGCCACCCGATCCAATCGCCGCAACCGCGGTGATCGTCCCCCTCGGCGTCTCGCGCCGCATCACCATGGTGCTCGCGGGAGAAGGCCTGCTGAACGACGCGACAGCGCTTGTCGCGTATAGAGTCGCACTCGTTGCGGCCGTTACCGGAACGTTCTCAACCACCCAGGCAACTCTTCACCTTCTGTTGGCGGGCGCAGCTGGTGCCGTAATCGGACTCGCCAGCGGTTGGATCATCGTGCTGTTCCGCCGCACTGTCACTGGTCGCCTTCCAATTGTAGAAAACACCATCTCGCTGCTTTCACCATTCCTTGCGTACATACCCGCGGACACCGTCGGAGCCTCCGGCGTCATCGCGGTCGTCACTCTCGGACTCTATCTGGCGCGTCAGGATCCGAAGACGATGACTCCCGCGTCGCGCGTCCAGGCGGAGGCAATGTGGACCATGCTCACATTCATATTCCAGAGCATCATCTTCATCATGATCGGACTGGAGCTTCCGTACATCATGCGTGACCTGAAGGGTCATTCAGTGCCACGGATGCTCGCGTACGCCGGCATCGTGACGGCGGTTTGCCTCGTGGTTCGCTTTATCTGGGTTGGCGTGTCGGTAACTCTCCTACGCGCGTCCCGGCGCCGCAAACACAGGACGATTGAGCCCGCATGGAACGAGGGTGCTCTCGTCGCATGGGCCGGCATGCGCGGCGGTTATTCGCTCGTGATCGCGCTCGCAATCCCATTCGTCACCCTGACCAACACCCCCGTCCCCGCCCGCAACCTCATCGTCTTCATCACGTTCTGCGTGATCTTCGTGACGCTTGTGATCCAGGGCATGACACTCGCACCCGTCGTCAGGCTGCTCGGGTTGCATCGTGACATCTCCGGCCAGCTCGAAGAAGCGCGGGCCCGCGTCGCGGCGGCGGAAGCGGCGTTGCGGATGATCGACGACATATCCAGCAGCGACGGTACCGATGGCCGTATCGCGGAGCGAGTCAGGCGGCGCTACGAGCGACGCCTGCAACGCTGGACCGCCCGACGCGACGGCCGCGCGGATTCCGCAACCGAGACGCAGGAACACGCGGCCGATGATATGGCCAGCGTGTCGCAGACAATCGACGGCGTCAGCGAACGAATCATCAGCGCACAACGGGAATCGCTGCTGAAGCTCAAGGCGAGCGAGACTATTGGCGAGGACGTTCTCCGTCAGCTACAACGCGAGCTCGATCTCGAGTCCATGCTGCTCGAGTCAACCAGCCTCAACGAGGGCGACACGGGACGGTGGTCGCCGTACGGCGCCGACGCGAGCTGAGGGACTTAATGTCGTCATCCCGCCGAAGGCTGGGGGAAGCGGCAGCAAGCACGTTGAGTATGAATACTGTGACTTTCTGTTGGCACGCTGGGTCACTGTAGGTACGGACCGTGCCTCAACGAGAACGTATGCGTGCGCGACGACGCGATTGCAACCGCTTTACAACCCGCTTACTACCCATGCCCAATACTTTCCGAATTGCCACGATCGTTGCCGCAGGGTTCCTCGCCATCACTCAGGCCGGCGCACAAGGGTCCACGTCGATCGTGAAGCCCGTGTCCTTCGGCATATCAGGTGGCGTCGCGATTCCCACAGGAGACCTGTCGAACGGCTCGGGCAGCTCTTTCACCGGCGTGAACACCGGCTACAATGCCACCGGATCAATCGCCATATCAGTTCCGCTCCTGCCGATAAGTTTTCGTGGCGACGCGAGCTACAATGGATTTGGCAGCAGGAATATGGCCACAGCGCAGTACGTGGGAAATCCCACGTACAATGCCGACGCCCGCATTCTATCGCTCACCGCGAACGTCGTCTATCCGATTTCACTGCCAGTGCCGATCCTGCGTCCCTATCTCATCGGTGGCGTTGGTGCGTACAACGTTCGGCTCTCACCCACGACTGGTAGCAGCTCATCGAGTACCCACACCGGCTATAATGTCGGCGGCGGTGTCGCGCTTCCGCTGGTACTGGTCAACGCCTTCGTCGAAGCTCGCTACAATCAAGTGACTCGCAGCAACGGCCTCAGTATGGCGTACGTTCCGATCACCGTCGGGATCATGTTCTGACTTGGGCCTGGTCTGGCCGGACCCGAGGCGTAGTCCGGCCAGACCCATGCGCGTACGTGATCTAACCGGGATCCTACGGCCGCCCGAAAATCCCTCGCAGCACTCCCTTCGCCTTGTCCTTCGCCTGGTTCTTCACTTCATCGGCAGCACCCTGTTTCGCGCCCTGCTTGGCACTATCAACAAGCTGATCGCCAAAACTCCCACTCTTCCCGTCCTTACCGCCGCCACCACCGAGCGCTGCCAAAGCCGCCGTGCCGTCGATCTTCGTGTAGCCGTTCGGCACGTCGAACGCCGACGAAGCAACCCGGCTACGCTTGATGTTCGTCAGCTCCATGGTTGACGTCATGGCAGAGGCGTGATCGCCGCTCGACTGTGTCTGTGTCACGGTCTTGAGCACGGCACCTCTACCCATCTTCACGTACGCCGCGGCCATCTTCTGTCCCAGCTCCGAACCACCGCCCTGAGCTGCGGCCGCAGGATTGTATAGTCCCGCCAGCTGCGGCGCGATCCAGATATCGGTCGTCGTTGTGTTCTTCGACTTCTTCTTACGACCAAAGATGCTCACGGTCGACGTGAAGTTGCTCGTCACACGGTACTTCATCGTAGAGTAACCCTGAAGCGTCTCGCCCGGCCCCAACGGCTGCATGTCAACCGTCGCGTCGGTCATCTCCATCTTCACGAGCCCGCCCAGATTCATCGACCCCATGGAGAAATTCGCCGCCGAGTCAACGTTTATCTCGATGTAATTCTGCTTGTCTGGATTCACGATCCATTCGTTGCGCGTACCGTTCTTCAGGATGATGTAGGTCCCCTTTCCCATGAACCCGCCCGGCATTATCGACTCGGTCATATCCATCCGCGAGTTCCCGTCCTGAAACTTGCCATGACCCGACATCACGATCTGCGTATCGCTAGGCGTCGGGCCAACTCCCTTCTGCATCGACATTCTCATGTCGTACGTCAAACCCTGACCACTCGCAGTCGTACCGGCAAGGGCGATGAGCGATGCACTGGCGATCAGACGGGCCAGTGACATGCTTGAGTTCTGCGTGAGCTTCTGCATCCCGATCATCTCCTGAGTTTGGTTTGGTTGATCAAACGAACTTGCAGAGCGCATCTTCCGATGGCACTACACGCGTGAAGTCCTTTCTGAAGATCTCCTTGCTCGCGTCGCCCACGCTCTGACCCATCGCGTGCGCCGACGCGCCCACCATCACCCACATGTGCAGGTCCGTCCGCGTGCAGGGAACCATCGCGGCGGAACCACTGTGGCTCGTACCGCTGCTAGTAGTGAGTTCGATGAACGCCGCCGCATCACTTCCCATCGCAGCATCCGCGATTTTTGACGCAGTCACCTCACTCATCGGCGATGCCTTGAATTTCGCGAGCGCGTCCGGACCGAATGCCTTGTTCACCAGCTTGTCGAAATACTTGTCCGCCTTCTCGGCGGCTTCCTTCACACCATCGAACGGCAGCACCTTCGTCACGCCGATGCTCAGCTCGATTCGCGGCGCGGCGAATGCGATCACCAGACCTGACGCCGCCCCGGAGCCACTTTCGGCGCCGTCAAGCTTTATGTCGCCTGTAACGTTGCCGTCCGCGTCGGTCACTCCCTCCTTCACACGAAAGGTCTGATAACCGTCATACGTGACATGAAAGGCGCCGCGGCTGAACTCGTACTCGCCATTCAGGGCGGGCTTTATGAGAACCGCCGAGCTGATCTCCAGATACAGCGGCAGTCCGCCCAGGTACTGGTAGAGTGGGATCTCGATCGCCGCAGGCAGCTTGATCTTCGCGTTGCCCACAAGCTTTCCGTCCGCTGTGGTCTGGACTTCCCACTTGAAGTTCATGTTGCCGTTCAGTTTTTTGTACGTCGCCTGCATTTTCTGGACGGTGCTCTTCTCCACGTCGATGTCGGATGAGAAATCGAAATCGGCGAGGTATCCTTCCCCTGTTATCACCGCCGCGACGTTCCCCAGCGACTTCTTCATCTGCAGATTGATGTTCAACCTCCCGTCAGCCGGCTCGACGTTGAACTTCGTTTCCCAGCCGCTGACGACAGCGTTGAAGGGCGCCTTCGCCATGTTGCCGTACGCGTCGCGCACTCCCGCCTTCTCTGCCTCCTGACGCTTGGTTTCCGTTGGCCCCTGCGCGTACGCCGGCGCCACGACGCCGTCGGCGAGCTTCTCCCAGATCGAATGGCTCTCCGCTCCCGCGTCCGCGCGCCCGCGTCCGAAGCGTATCGGCGCGTTGATGCTGATCTTGCCGTCAGCTATGATCTCGTTGAGACCCGCAGGCGCGGTCAACACAGCGATCTCGTTACCGTCAGTCTCGATGGCCAGGATCTTCCGTGCGAGCAACCCCTTTATCACCAGGACGTCGCCCACACCCAGCGAAGGGATTGCACCGAGTGATTTGTCGAATACCAGCGTTGACCCGTCGGTGCTCACGCTGATCAGCGTCTTCGCGCCGTCCGAGTGCTCCATCGTGCGCACGTTCGGACGGTACGTAACGTCGGCACTACCGGTCCCGCCAGCATTGCGCGGCGCATTGCCGATGCTGGCGGCAGACGTGCTGCCAGAGCAGCCGGATGCGTTGCCTTTCCCGCAACCCGCGATCGCGGTCAACGCCACAAGCGCGGCGACAATGCCGCGAGCGAAGACACTTGCGGTGATCGAAGTTCGAGTCATGAGTGCGCCGCGTGTCGCTTGATCGTCTCCTTCAGCAGCGCGATCGTAGATGCTTCGGTTGCCTTGTCGCCCGTAAGGCTCGCACGTATCGCGTCCTTGCCGTCGATTGCGCCTGCGGTCCAGCCGTCCATGAACGTTGCGACGAAAGCGTCGCCGGCCATATCAGGCAGCGCTCTGTATCCCGGGGATTCGCTCGGCTTCTCGTGATAACGCGCCGACATCACCTGAACGTTCATTACTCCAGTTCCCTGCTCAGCGTCCCACTGACAGCCGCCCATGCTCACCTCTCCGTCCTTGGCGGCCTTTCCCAGATACCGGGAAGCATCACTGCTCGAATACAACCGACACACGGGATCCGTGGAAGACACGCCAGTCGAGCTTGTGGTCGACCTGAGCGCACTCGCCACGTTCGACGCATCGCTGCTCGGCTTGGAGCAGGCTGCAACTGCGCAGCACAGCAACATTGCGGTCATTCGGTTCATGTTCACTTTCCTGTGAGAGTGATGGATCATTCGCGCCTGAGCTCGACGCGTCGGTTTCGAGCGCGCCCCTCTGGTGTGTCGTTCCTGTCCTTGGGACTCGATGCGCCGTGGCCCCCAGTGTTCAGCCGGCTCGCATCGATTGCGTACTCCTTTACCAGTGTCTCCTTGACCGCCGCAGCACGGCGCTCTGATAACAGCTGATTCGCCGCCTGATTCCCGATCCCGTCAGTGTGCCCATCTATGCGCAGATGCCACGTGGGATTTTTCACCATGATCGAGGCGATCTCCTTCAGCACCGGTTCCGACTCGGGGCGTATGTCGGCGCGGTTGAAGGAGAAGTAGATCCCGTACACATCGACTGGCTCGTGCTTCTCTAGCGGCACCTCGAACCGCTTGCGCAGGCCGGCTGGCTCCGGGTATTCAATCCTGATCACCGTGGAGGCGAAGCCGGGTCCCTTCTTCTTCAGTACGATCGGATTTGCTGGATCGTCCAGCACGTAAAACTCGAACTCGTCAGATGAGTCTTCGTCGGAGAGCGTTCCCTTCGCGTGTATAGCCGGCAGATGCATCGGTTTGTCATTCACCATCACCGGCATCGCCACGGGTTGTGGCTCCACGCGCGTGAGAGTGCCGGACAGCGTACGTTGCACGGCAGACAT
>JBBRBY010000101.1:0-7706 GCA_038205315.1 Gemmatimonadales bacterium
GGCGGTCGCGTGCGATCAGCAAGGCACTCAAGCGCGAAGGCCACGAGTCTGCATCGCCGACGTCCTTGGCCCGCCAAGCGCGGTCAAGCGCCAGCAGGCGGACTGCAGTGGAGCGCTCGGCAGCAGCAAAACGCGCATCCCACACGAAAGGTCCCGCCGAACGGTCGGCAGCTGCGAAAAAGGCTGCAAAGACTCGCGCCCGGCACAAGTAAGAGACGCGGGTTCCATCAACGAACCCTGGTGTGCCGTTCAGGTAGAGCTCACGGCGAGGAAAATGATCAGCTTTGCCATTTCAGCGTACTCGTCGCTCAAACGGATGCCTCGGAGGCAGTCAGGGAAGAGAGGATCGTTTGAGAGGGAAAGGCCTTGGGAAGCGCCGGCCAAGCGTGCCCCTCGCGCTGTTATGACACACGCGAGGTAGTCCCCGACCCCCTTTCCGGTAAATCCCGACAGAGGAGGAGCGCTGCCTGCTGCAATGTTCAGTATTGCGCAGCGGCACGCCTGCACGGTGAGCAACAATCATCTCAGTACGGAGGCGTTATGCCAAAGAACGTGGGCACTATTGATCGCTGGATCCGAGTGGCGCTTGGAGCCGGGCTTCTCGCGCTTGTCGCGCTCGGACCGAAGACTGCCTGGGGATACCTTGGCCTGATCCCGCTCTTGACGGGGATCTTCGGCTACTGTCCTCTATATCGGCTTCTGGGATGGTCGACGAAACATCGAGGGTACAAAGCACCAGCCTAACGGAGGCTGAACATGATTGACACTCATCCTCACCCTCAATCGGACACTGAAGGAAATTACGACGATAATCTCGGAGCCGACACGCATCGCCTTCCGGCGGTGGGTCACGCACTACCGAGTGCCGGCGGGTGAATCATTTCCGCGTGCTCGGCCGGCTCGACCACACCTGGGATTGGCCGCACGTCGAGCTGCCGTCCTCGACCATCAGGTTTGAGTCGATCGAGGAAGCAATCGCGCGGGGGCGCGAGTGTCTCGCCCCGCGTGCGACGATCCCCTGCAACTTCCCGCCTCATCTGCCCGCGTATCTGAGCCACGCGCTTGGGCAGTAGAGCGATTCATGGATCACCGACACCTGTCAAGCTCGGAGACATTCCCGCGCACTACCTACGACGGCAAAGGAGACCACGTAGGTTTGATTCCGGTTGATTTGGAGTGGACCCTCCGGAGGGTGGATCGTCTCTGCGGCATGTACTTGTCCACGATGGGTAGGCCCGCGCCAACTCGTCGTCTCTCGATGTCTGCTCGGACGTTGTGTAGCGTCCGACGCGGAACGCGATATGCCTCCTGCCGAGATCCACGAACTCTGTCGTTGATCAGAAGGGCAACATCTCAGCACATTCGAACGATGCGACCATCGACCACAACTCGTGAGAACGGGAAGGTTCAGCATCTTACGCAGATGCGATTCTTTCCCAGGTCGCTGATTCGACGCTTGTGGGTCATTCATTGACGAGATGTCATCGGACATGAAGGGGGACGCGGTGAATAGGCCACGCGGAGTGTTGATCGCCCTGTCGGCCGCGATGCTGTTCGGCGTCAGCGCGCCGATCGCGAAGCTGCTCCTGCGCGATCAAACCCCTCAGTTGCTGGCAGGCCTGCTCTACGCGGGATCGGGCTTGGGTCTGTTCCTTGTCTGGCTTCTGCAGCGTTCACGAAAAAAGTCCGCAGAAGCCGCGCTCACCTGGCGCGATGCTCGCTGGCTTGCCGGCGCAATCGTCGCGGGAGGCATCATGGGGCCAGTGCTGCTCATGACCGGACTCAGTCAGACCCCGGCGTCAGCTGCATCACTCCTGCTGAATCTCGAAGGCGTGTTTACCGCGCTTCTCGCTTGGTTTGTCTTCCGCGAGAACTTTGACAAGCGTATCGCAGTCGGAATGGCCGCAATCCTCGCTGGCGGGCTGGTTGTGTCGTGGGAGGGAAGACTTGCGTGGGGCAGTGCGGTCGGCCCACTGCTCGTCGCGGCGGCGTGCCTGTCGTGGGCCATTGACAACAATCTCACCCAGAAAGTTTCGGGCGGAGATCCAGTTCAGATCGCAATGATCAAAGGCCTTGTTGCGGGAACTGTGAACACCGTCATCGCGCTAAGCCTCGGCGCGCACTTTTCAGGAGGACGGCAGATTGCCGCCGCGATGGTGCTGGGCTTCCTCAGCTACGGAGTGAGTCTCGTCTTCTTTGTCCTTGCTCTGCGCCAACTTGGTACCGCGCGCACAGGTGCGTACTTCTCCACCGCGCCATTCGTCGGCGCAGTTGTGTCTCTCCTTGTTTTCCGTGAGCGACCCACGATCGCGCTTCTCATCGCCGCGACTCTCATGGGAATTGGTGTGTGGCTGCATTTGAGCGAGCGTCACGAGCATGAGCACGTTCACGAGCCGACGACGCACGAGCACGCGCATGTGCATGACGCTCATCACTCGCACGTGCACGGCCCGGGCGATCCGGGAGTGGCGGATCCGACGCCGCATTCGCACGTACACCGGCACGAGTCACTGCGACACTCACATCCTCATTATCCGGATCTCCATCATAGGCACGAACACGAGCGACCAGGCGAAGAACGTCACCCACCCCAGGAAATTCGAGCTGACGCCGAGCACGGATGACTCTCCAGCGCAGGACTCGGCGTGCTTTGCGAGAGCATCAGCTCGTGGCCATCGATCAGTGCCCGAGCGAATAAACGTAGGCGGCGGCCGCGCATACCTGTAGCGGTGTCAGCCTCGCGCCACCCATTGGTGGCATCGGCGCCGCGTGCTGCTTCGGTTGGGGCACCCCGCTACGAACGAGTTGCGCGATCGAAGCGTACGATCCGTTGATGTTCAGCCACTGTTTATCGGTGAGATCCGGCGCGAGGGCCGTTCCTTTCGCAGTAGCGCCGTGACACGCAAAGCAGTTGCCGGTGCTGCCGAACACCGCACGGCCCTGATTCACAAGGTTCTGGTTCACAGCGGGACATCCTGCCGCGGCCGCCGACGAAGCGGCTTTGGGCCGCGGCGTTGCGCTCGTGTCAGATGTGGCCATCATCGGTCCGGTTCCCATCATGCCAGCGCCACCCATCATGCCGCGTCCACCCATCATGCCGGAGCGTGTCGCTCCCGGCCCCATCCTGCCGTGCCCAGCTGGGCCACCGCTCCGCCCGCCACTCATTACGCCTTGGCGTCTCGCGTAACCGCCGGCAGTTGTGTCGCGTCGAACAGTGTCGGTTCCGATTGTGTCGTTAACGGCCACCGCTGATGTGGTCGTCGCGTGTTCTGCTGTGGTGCTGCCATCTGAATATTGCTTCGAGCCGCAGCCGTAAAGCGATACTGCGAGCAACACACCGCCGCCCGTCATCGAATACCGTGAGAGCATTGTCCAGAACATTGTCTGTTTCCTTGTATTATTGCGTTCCCACGACCTGGATACGCCAAGTGATGTGGGTGCATGCACCGGGCCACACACGCTTGCCTCTGGCCGCCTCATTCGCCCCCTGAGTTGAGCGCCGCATCGACGGTTGCCTGAGCCTGCTTGACGATCTTTTCCAGCGCCGCCGTCCCCGCGAAGCTCTCCGCGTAGATCTTGTACACATCCTCGGTTCCCGAGGGCCGGGCGGCGAACCAGCCATTCGCAGCGATGACCTTTACGCCACCTATTGGCTCGTGATTTCCAGGCGCCTCGCTCAGGATGCTCGTTACGGATTCACCCCCCAGCTCAGTGCAGTGAACGTCTTTCGCAGACAGTGCGGATAGGCGCTTCCTCTGCTCGGCATTCGCTGGCGCCTCGACGCGATCGTACGCCGACTCGCCCAACTCGCGCGTCAGGTCCGCGTAGAGCTCGCCGGGATCGCGCCTGGCAACGACTGTCATTTCCGCCGCGAGCAACGCCGCAATGATTCCGTCCTTGTCTGTAGTCCACACGCTGCCGTCGCGGCGAAGGAACGTTGCGCCGGCGCTCTCTTCGCCCGCGAACCCGAGAGTACCGTCGTACAACCCGTTGACGAACCACTTGAAGCCGACCGGCACTTCACGCAGCGGCCGTCCGAGTCTTGCCGTCACCCGATCGATCATGCTGCTGCTCACCACGGTCTTCCCAACACCGATGTCCGACGGCCACGCACTTCGATGTTGAATGAGGTGCTGAATTGCCACAGCCAGATAGTGATTGGACGGCAACAGACCGACGCTCGCCGCCACTATGCCATGACGATCGTGGTCGGTATCGCAGGCGAATGCGACATCGAACTTGTCTTTCAGTCCAATCAAACGCTGCATCGCGTATGGCGATGACGGGTCCATCCTGATTTTGCCGTCCCAATCCAGAGTCATGAACCTGAACGTCTCATCGACAACTTCGCTCACGACGGTGAGGTCGAGATGGTAGTGTTCTGCGATCGGTGCCCAGTAGTGAACGCCAGCGCCACCAAGCGGATCGACGCCGAGTCGGATGCCGACCGCGCGAATCGCATCCATGTCGATGACGTTGCCCAGGTCGCGCACATAGGAATTGAGGTAGTCATAGCGATGCGTCGTATCAGCGCGCAGCGCCTTCGCATGCGGCATGCGCTTCACGCGCTCCACGCCCTTCTCCATCAGGTCGTTGGCCAGTGCCCCGATCCAGTTGGTGATATCGGTATCGGCCGGTCCGCCGTTGGGCGGGTTGTACTTGAATCCGCCGTTGTCCGGCGGATTGTGCGAGGGGGTGATGACGATGCCGTCGGCCAGCCCGGTTTTGCGTCCGCGGTTGTAGCAGAGAATCGCGTGCGACACCGCGGGTGTAGGCGTGTACTCGTCGTGTTCGGCAAGCATGATGTTGACGCCGTTTGCCGCAAGCACTTCCACCGCCGTGGCATACGCAGGGAGCGATAACGCATGGGTATCGATGCCGAGAAAGAGAGGACCGCCGATGTCCTGCTTCAGGCGGTAGCGGCAGATGGCTTCGCTGATCGCAATGACGTGCGATTCGTTGAACGTACGGTCGAACGATGATCCGCGATGGCCCGACGTGCCGAACGTGACGCGCTCAGCGGCCACTGCCGGATCGGGTACCTCCGAGTAATAAGCCGTGACGAGCCTGGAAACGTCGAGGAGCATCGCCGGTGGCGGCGCCTTGCCTGCAAGTGGGCTGATCTTCATGCCTTTCGCCATGCGTTACCTCGTTCATCACTGGGGGCGGTCATCAGGGAGGCGCACACAGCGTGCCCGGTATTGCCGACGCAGCCCAAATGATGAGCGAATTACAACCAGAAAGCCGGATAACGCTCGAGTGCCAGGATGGGCGGTCGGACTTGACACAACTATATAACTGTACGATTATATAGCTGTATGCTCATAACATCCAAATACCCCGGGCTGCGGCCGCTTGCGACAGCCGCCGTCATCGCCGTCGCGCTGACAGCCGGCACCGCCGCCGCTCAGACAGCCGGAGCACAGCTCACACTCCACGACGCGATTCGCCAGGCCGACATCTCGGCGTACGGCAATCGCATCGCCTCCGCTGAAACAGCAGCCCAGGCAGCGCAGGCCATCGCGCCGCTCAAAGGCATTCTGCCCTCGGTGCACTTCGAGGCGGGCTATGTCAAAACCACCGACCCGATCGGCGTGTTCGGCTCGACTCTTAGACAGCGAACGGTGTCGCAGGCCAATTTCGATCCGCAACGCCTCAACTATCCGTCGGCACTCGGAAACCACCAGGGCGCCGTTGTCCTCGAGCAGCCCATTCTCAATGCCGATGCATGGATCGGCCGGAGTTCCGCGAAGTACGCAGCGGACGCCAGCCGGGCCTCGGAACAGTGGACGAGGCTTTCGACAAGAGCCGATGTGGTGCGCGCCTACTACGGCGCCGTGCTCGCAAGCGAGCGGGCGTCCACGCTTCGCTCGGCCGCACTCGCGGCACATGCGCACGTATCACAGGCCGAGGCACTCGTGAGGCAGGGAATGGTTACGAGGTCCGATGCGCTGCTCGCGTTGGTCAGAGCCGGCGACATTGATGCGCAGCTTGTGGAAGCAGACGGCCAGGCTTTGACCGCGCGGCGCAGTCTCGCAGTCCTGCTCGGACGGAAATCAGACGATGCGTCTCTCCCACCGCTTTCACCCTCCGCGCTTCCGTCAGGCGAGCGGATCCGCGCAGTTGTCTCGGATGACACAGCAGCAATAGTTCCGGTCGAGCGGGCCGACGTTCAGGCCGCGCTCAATGGACTCGACGCCGCGCGTACCGACGCAAAGCGCGCGCGCTCACTGTTGGTGCCGCGAGTCAACTCGTTCGCTCGGTACGACTGGAACTCGCCCAACAGACCTTTCGCCGGTGATAAGAACTGGACGATCGGCATCATGGCGACGTGGAGTCCATTCACGAGCCCCGCTGACATCGCAGACCTTCGCGCGGCAAACGCGCGCAGTGACGCAGCTCGCGCCCAGGGCGAGGCCGCGCAGGCGAACGCCAGTCTCGAGCTGGACCAGACACGCACCGCATTGCAGGTCGCGCTCGCGCGACTCGCAATTGCTGAACGCGCCGTAGCTCAAAGTGCCGAAGCTCACCGCATCGTCAGCCGCAAGTACGAAGGCGGACTTGCACCGGTAGTGGAGCTGCTCGACGCCCAGGCAACTGAAACACAAAGCGCGCTCGGTTTTTCGCAGGCGCGCTGGATCGCAATCGCTGCCGCGGCAGACCGCCGCCGAGCGTTGGGACGAGACCCCGGATCCCTCGAGGCGCTGGATGAACCAACGCCACGTTCGACCGCACCGGCTGGCCCAGCCAGCAGCGAACAACATGAATGATTCACGAACAACACCACTGAGGTTTTGATGGACAAGTCTTACAAAGGCGCTGCCGCCGCTGGCGCGTTACTTCTTTTCGCGGCTGCGTGTTCGTCTCCGAAAGCCGAGTCGGCTCAGACGCCGCGACGCGTAGCTGGAACTGCGTACACAGTCAGAGATACGATCGTTCAGACTGTCTTCGAAGCATCCGGCACTGCGACGCCGCTTCGTCAGGCGACACTGAGCACCAAGCTCATGGGAACCGTACTGCAGGTGCTCGCCAATGAAGGCGATCGCATCGTCGCAGGGCAGACTCTCGTTCGCATCGATGCTCGCGATCTCACCGCGAAGAATTCTCAGGTGGCGGCCTCGATCGCCGAAGCTGAAGCGGTTCATCACGATGCCGTGACACAGGCCGCTCGCTTCCGCGCGTTGTATGCGGACAGCGCGGCAACACGCGCGCAGCTCGATGCAGTCGAGACCGGACTGCTTCGCGCCGAAGCCGGTGTGCGCGCCGCGCGTGCGTCATCGGCGGAGCTCGCGGCAGTGGCAGGGTATGCGACTGTTCGCGCTCCGTTCAGCGGTGTCGTCACTAAACGATTCGTTGACCCCGGGGCATTTGCGGCACCGGGAACACCGCTGATGACCGTTCAGGACGGCAATCAGCTTCGCATCGTCGCGAATGCCACGCCGGATGTAGCGAGCGGACTTCGGCGCGGCCAGCGTATCGACGCCCTCGTCGAGGAGCGCCCGGTATCTGCCGTAATCGAAGGTATCGTCCCATCAACAGCCGGCAACCTGTACACGATCAACGCACTCGTCTCCAACGCTGTCGGCAATTTTCTGCCCGGCAGCACTGCGACGCTTCTTGTGAAGATGGGTTCGCGTCACGCGCTGGTCGTACCTGCGAATGCGGTAGTTCGCGAAGGCGATCTGACGGGTCTCACGATCCGAACG
>JBBRBY010000102.1:0-7595 GCA_038205315.1 Gemmatimonadales bacterium
TGCCGCACAAATCAAAAGCCCCACAACCTAAGTGGTTGCAGGGCTTTCGTTTATAAGTCGGGGTGGCCGGATTTGAACCGGCGACCTCTTGCTCCCGAAGCAAGCGCGCTACCGGGCTACGCTACACCCCGATGACTTACATGTACAGCCTCTCAACTTAATCGCGTAGCGCCACCCCCCGCCACCCCTCGCAGGTGGCTGGGTGGCACGCCGGTTTGGCGGTAGATTGACGCCTGGCCACCGCTCAAAGGGTGGCTTCCATTCCTCGCTCACCAGAACCTCGAATGGCCTCTCCCGTCATTTCTGAAGCGCCAACGCCGGCAACGATCCTCGCCGCCAGCTCGAGCGGCCCCGAGCTCGAAGCGCTCATTGCGCCGATGCGGCCGGCGGATCTCGCGGCGCTCCTGAACGACCTGCCGCACCAGCATGCCGCCAAGGTCCTTGGTGCGCTTCCATTCGACACCGCCGTGGAAGTGCTCGATGAGCCCGAGCTCGAGCACGGCGAAGTGCTGATTCAGAAGATGGAGCGCGGCCACGCTGCTGCGCTCGTCAACGCGATGGCGCCCGATCGGCGTGCGGATCTGCTCAGGGAGCTGCCAGCGGCGCGGCGGAAGGCAGTACTCGCGACGATCGCGGAGCCCGACCGGAGCGTGCTGGTTTCGCTGCTGTCGTATCCCGTAGGAACAGTCGGCTCGATAATGACCACCGAGTTCGTGAGCGTGGGCAGTGACGTTACCGTTGCCGACGCGATCGAACGGATGCGCGAACACGTTCGGGACGTCGCAAGCGTGTACGGAGTGTACGTACTGCAGCCTGGTACGCGGACGCTTCAGGCCGTAATCCAGCTTCAGGACCTGCTGCTCGCGGATCGTGACGCACCGATTCTGTCAGCGGCTGACAGACGGCGGCCGGTATTCACGACGCCGGCGGCGAGTCAGGAAGACGCAGCTCGATTGATGTCGAAGTACGATCTCGTCACACTCCCAATCGTGGACGCTGGCGGCACGATGCTGGGCGCCGTTACCGTGGACGATATGATCGACGCCATGGTGCGCAAGGCGACCGAGGACGTTCAGCGCTTTGGAGGTGTCGAGGCACTCGACGCTCCATACCTCCACATCTCATTCGTGTCGATGGTGAAAAAGAGGGCAGGCTGGCTGGCGGCGCTGTTCCTTGGTGAGATGCTGACCGCGACCGCAATGGGATACTTTCAGGACGAGATAGCGCGCGCAGTGGTGCTCGCGCTGTTCATACCCTTGATCATATCGTCCGGTGGTAATTCCGGCTCGCAGGCGACTTCGCTAGTGATCCGTGCCCTGGCGTTGCGCGAGCTCAAGCTGCGGGACTGGTGGCGGGTGGCTGTCCGCGAGCTGCCGACAGGTCTCGCACTCGGCACGGTCCTCGGCATCATCGGAGCGATTCGGATACTCACATGGCAGCATTTTGGATGGTACAACTACGGCGTCCACCACAATCTTGTCGCGCTCACGATCGGCGTATCGCTGATCGGCGTCGTCACGTTCGGCTCAATGGCCGGTTCCATGCTACCATTCCTGATGCGCCGGTTTGGATTTGACCCGGCGAGCGCATCCGCACCATTTGTCGCAACGCTCGTTGACGTCACGGGACTAATCATCTACTTCTCCGTGGCGTACGCGATCCTGCGAGGGACGTTATTGTAAGTAGTGACCCTTTCCGACCTGCCTCTTAACCCGCCGGGCGCACCGCTATTCCGCGACCGGAACGAGACGAAAGTTGCGTCCTGGATCCAGCCATGGGACGGCCGTGAAGCCGCCGACGTGCTTCTTATCGGCGCGCCCCTTTCCAAGACATCCATCTCGCACTCGGGAGCATCGGGCACGCCTCAAGCGATGCGCGAGTTGTTCGGATCAGTCTCGACCTACGACTTCGATCACGATATCGATGTCGCAACCGTGCTGACCATGCGCGACGCCGGCGACGCCCGCGTGCACGTCACCGATCTGGCGCGCTCGCGGGCCGGTATTCGCGATGCAGTTGCCGCGGTCATGGCGCGGTCGCCGGACTCGATCACGATTGTCATGGGTGGCGATCACTCCATTACGGCGCCGTCCGTGGAGGCATTCCGTTCGCAATCAGCCGGAGCGGTCGGTCTTGTGCAGCTCGATGCACACATGGATCTCAGAAACCTTGACGACGGTGGTCCCAGCAACGGGACGCCGATCCGTCAGCTGCTCGAGGCCGGAACGCTGGAAGGCGGCAACATCGTGCAGGTCGGTCTGCAATCGTTCGCGAATTCGCGTGCGTATCGTGACGTGGCGCGGGCTGCCGGCATCACGCAGATCAGCGCCCGCGAAGCGGCTGCCGAGTCGCCGCAATCGGTGGCGCATCGCGCGCTCGATATCGCGGACGCGCACTGCGACGCCATTTACGTGACGCTGGACATGGATGTGCTGGATCAGGCTTACGCGCCGGGCGTTGCGGCGCTCGTGCCCGGCGGTTTCACCTCGCCGCAGCTCTTTGATATCATGCACACGCTCGGCGCGCATCGCAGGGTGCGCGCGCTCGACATCGTCGAGGTCGATCCCTCGCAGGATGTGCGCCGCGCGACAGTTCGGGTGGCAGTATTCGCGATGCTCCACTTTCTCTCCGGCGTCGCCTCTCGGCGCGATGATTCATGACGGCCGAACAGAACGTGGTGACGATCGATGGCGAGTCGCTGAGCATTCAGGACGTGGTCGCCGTGGCGCGGAGCCGGGTGAAGGTGGCGGTAAGCGAAAAGGCCCGGGTGCGAATGGCCGCTTCAAATGCCGCCGTCAGGAGCATCGTCGAGCGTAACGAGGTGGTGTACGGCGTTACGACAGGTTTCGGGAAGCTGTCGGACATCGCGATTCCGCCGGACCGGCTGGCCGAGCTGCAGGTGAACCTCATACGATCACACGCAGTTGGTGTGGGTCCGTTGTTGAGCGAGGAGGAGGTGCGCGCAATGATGTTGTTGCGTGCGAACGTGATCTCCAAGGGCTACTCCGGCGCGCGCGCGGCGCTGGTGGATCTTCTCATCGGCATGCTCAACGCCGGACTCTTTCCGCCGGTTCCGGAGCAGGGGAGCGTGGGTGCGAGCGGTGACCTGGCGCCGCTGGCGCACCTTGCGCTGTCGCTGATCGGTGAGGGAGTGTTGCTGCAGGAGGCGACCTCAGGACCGGCATCGGAGATGCTGCGCGCGAACGGGTTGGAGCCGATCGAGCTGGGGCCCAAGGAGGGAATCACGCTGATCAACGGCACGCAGGCCCATACAGCGATCGCGGCGCTGCTCGTGCACGACGCGTATCGGCTCTGGCGCGCCGCGCACGTCGCGGCGGCGATGTCGCTCGAAGCTCTGAAGGGGACGCCCGTGGCGTTCGATGCGCGCATTCAGGACGCGCGCGGGCAGATCGGCCAGCGTGAGTCCGCACGAGTGATGCGCACGTTGCTGGTAAACAGCGAGATTCGCGAATCCCACCGTTCGAACGACCGTCGCGTTCAGGACGCGTACGGTCTGCGGTGCGTGCCGCAGGTGCACGGCCCGGTACTCGACGCATTGCGATGGATTGAGGGTGTCGTGTCACGCGAGCTGAATTCCGCGACCGACAATCCGCTCGTCTTCGAAAACGGCGAGATGTTGAGCGGTGGAAACTTTCACGGCCAGGCTGTCGCGATGGCGCTGGACTTTCTCGCGATCGCGGCGACGAATCTCGCCGTGATCAGCGAGCGCCGGACTGACAGGCTGGTGCATCCGGATCTCAACGAGGGACTCCCCGCTTTTCTGTCGCCGGATGCGGGTACGAATTCGGGGTTCATGATGGCGCAGGTGACCGCGGCGTCAATTACGAGTGAATGCAAGGTACTGGCGCACCCATCGAGCGTTGACTCCATTCCGACCGACGGAAGCAAGGAGGATGTCGTGCCGATGGCGATGGGGGCGGCGTGGAAGGCGCGCCGGATCATCGCGAACGTGCGCAATGTGCTCGCGGTCGAGCTCATGTGTGCCGCTCAGGGGATCGACTTCCGCGCCCCGCTCGCGCCGGCGGTTGCCGTCGGGCGTGCACATCGGAGCATCCGCGCGCTGGTGCCGCACCTTGAACGCGACCGGGTCATGAGCGGAGATATCCAGCGAATCGCGGCGGCGATTTCCGATGGCTCCTTCGACAGCTGCATCGACTGGGAAGGTGGAGACGCCGAATGACTCAGGGTGCCAGGACGGTTCGCGCGCCGCGCGGTAACGAGATCACGTGCAAGGGATGGCAGCAGGAAGCAGCGATGCGAATGCTGATGAACAATCTGGATCCGGATGTCGCCGAGCGTCCGGACGATCTTGTCGTGTACGGCGGGACGGGCAGGGCGGCGCGGAGCTGGGAGGCGTTCGTTGCCATGGTAAGTGAGCTGCGCGATCTCGAGGATGACGAGACCCTGCTCGTGCAGAGCGGGAAGCCGGTCGGTGTGCTTCGCACGCACCGCGGCGCGCCGCGCGTACTGATAGCTAACAGCAACCTCGTTGGACGCTGGGCGACGTGGGACAAGTTCCGCGAGCTGGAGCGCGCCGGATTGATCATGTATGGACAGATGACCGCCGGTTCATGGATCTATATTGGCTCGCAGGGAATAGTGCAGGGTACGTACGAGACTCTTGGCGCTGTGGCGCGCCAGCATTTTGGCGGGACGCTCGCCGGACGATTCATCGTGACCGCGGGTCTTGGCGGAATGGGCGGGGCACAGCCGCTCGCGGCGACAATGCTCGGCGCCACTTTCCTGGGAGTGGAGGTAGATGGATCTCGAATCGACAAGCGAATCGAAACCGGCTACTGCGACCGCAAGACCACGAGCCTGGACGAAGCGCTGCGCTGGATAGACGAGGCGCGGTTGAGCAGCACTGCGTTGTCGGTCGGGCTGGTTGGAAATGCCGCCGACGTGATACCGGAGCTGGTGCGCCGCGGCGTCGTGCCGGATGTGCTCACCGATCAGACGAGCGCGCACGACATGCTGAACGGCTATCTGCCGCGCGGGATGTCGCTCGAGGACGCCACTCGCTTGCGCGAGCGTGATCCTGACGAATATGTGCGCGTCGCGACCGCGAGTGTAGTGCGTCATGTCGAGGCCATGCTGGACCTTCAGCGCATGGGTGCGGTGACGTTCGACTACGGCAACAACATTCGGACCGTCGCGTTCGATGCCGGGCTCGAGAATGCATTCGGGTTCCCCGGATTCGTGCCGGCGTACATCAGGCCGCTATTCTGCCAGGGCAAGGGCCCGTTTCGCTGGGCGGCACTGTCAGGAGATCCTGCCGACATCGCGCGCACGGACCGCCTGGCGCTCGAGCTCTTCCCCGATGACGAGCATCTTGCGCGATGGATCAAGCTGGCGTCGGAGCGCATTCAATTTCAGGGATTGCCGGCGAGGATCTGCTGGCTGGGACAGGGAGAGCGCGCGCGCTTCGGCGTCGCGCTGAACGATCTGGTCGCGTCCGGCGAGATTAGCGCGCCCATCGTTATAGGGCGCGATCATCTCGACACCGGTAGTGTCGCATCGCCGTTCAGGGAGACCGAAGCGATGCTGGACGGCAGCGATGCGATCGCGGACTGGCCGATACTGAACGCTCTCGTGAACACCGCGAGCGGAGCAAGCTGGGTCTCTTTCCATCACGGTGGAGGTGTGGGCATCGGGAACTCGCTGCACGCCGGCCAGGTGGTGGTGGCTGATGGAACTCGCGAAATGCGTGAGCGTATCGAGCGCGTACTGACGAACGATCCCGCGACCGGCGTGTTGCGTCACGCGGATGCCGGCTACGACATCGCGCGCGAGACCGCGGCACTGCACGAACTGACCATCCCGCTTCCTCGCTGACGGGTGAGCCGCGGAATCATATTCCACAGCGCGTCCCAGGTGGTGACGTGCGCGGGTCCCGCCCGTGGACGACGTGGCGCGGAGATGTCGGATATCGGCGTGGCAACCGGGACAGCGGTCGCGGTCAGCGAAGGGCGCATCGCGGCCGTGGGTGCACGCGCTGATCTGGAGCGCATGTGGCCGGAAGCCGAGCTGGTCGATTGCGCAGGACGCGTTCTTACGCCCGGCCTGGTGGATTCACACACGCACAGTGTGTTCGGCAGCCCGCGTTACGAGGAGCAGGAGCTGCGCGCAGCTGGCGCCGGCTACATGGAGATCGCGGAACGCGGCGGAGGGATTCACTCGTCGGTGCGGGATCTCCGGACCCTGAACGAAGACGAGCTGCTCGAGCTGGCGCGCCCGCGGCTCGCTCGTCTTTCCCGCTACGGTGCAACCACAGTCGAGATCAAGTCCGGGTACGGACTCACCGTGGAGGATGAACTCAAGACGTTGCGAGTAATCGGCAGACTTGCGAGCGAGAGCAGGCTGCGGATAGTTCCCACGTGGCTTGGTGGCCACGAGATCCCGCGCGAATTCAGGGAATCCGGAGGCCGCGAGCGTTACCTAGAGCAGGTAATCAACGAGCAGCTTCCACAAGTCGCGGAAGGCAAGCTTGCGCGGTTCGCGGACGTGTTCTGTGAGCCCGGTGTATTCACCATCGAGGAAACGCACAAAATTCTGACGGCGGCGTCGGCGAGCGGACTGCTTGTCAAGCTTCACGCGGACGAACTGGAGCCATGCGGTGGCGCCGAGCTGGCGGTCGAGCTGGGCGCGACTTCCGCGGATCATCTCGCGGCGATCTCGACCGGCGGGGTTGACGCGCTCGCGCAATCTCAAACCGTAGCAACGCTGCTTCCGGGCACGATGCTGTTCCTGGGACGGTCGCGTCGGGCGCCGGCGCGCGCATTGATCGACGCCGGAGGTATGGTGGCGCTGGCCACCGACTTCAATCCCGGGACGTCGCCCACGCCCAATCTCCCGCTCATGATGACACTAGGCGTGAGCCAGATGCACATGAGCGTAGCGGAGGTGATGATAGCCACCACCGTCAACGGCGCCGCGGCGCTGGGCGTAGCGGACTACACGGGACAGATCGCGACGGGCTTCAGCGCCGATATTGCGTTGTGGGACTGCGAGGACGTGCGTGAGATCCCGTACTGGTACGGTGACGCGCGCTGTGCCGCTACCTGGTGCCGTGGCGAGTCCGTGTTCGCGGCGTGACGGCTCATGTGAAGATTTGTGTGACGACTTGTGGGTGACATTTTGGATCCGATAGACATTTCAGGAGACGTCGCGCTTGTCGCGATCACTCTCCTGACGCTCAATATCATGATCGGGCTGTTGATGTCCACGAAGTACAATCCCGTGCGACGCTGGCCTCGCCGCCACATCAACACGCTCAAGCTCCACAACTGGACGGCGTATGCGGCGCTTGCGGCCGGCCTCGCACATCCAGCGATACTGCTTCTGTCCTCGACGGTGCACTTTCGGTTGCTCGACCTTCTCTACCCCCTTGGCGGCCCGAAACAGCAATACATCAATACACTCGGCGCGCTCGCGCTCTACGTGCTGGTGTTCACGGTCATCACTTCGTACTTCAGGTTCGAGATCGGACGACGCTGGTGGAAGCCGTTGCACTACGCCACGTATGGAATGTTCGCCTTGTACGCGGTCCACGCTGTGTTCACCGATCCCACGCT
>JBBRBY010000103.1:0-7563 GCA_038205315.1 Gemmatimonadales bacterium
CGCTACTAGGCGCTTGTTCACCATACCGGACAGCACCATCCGAATGATGTCGAGATCTTCCTGTGTGGTGATACGCCGTCCGCCCGCAAAGCGCGGCTCGCCGCCAAGCTTGCGCTGGAGCGCCGAAATCTCGTCACCGCCGCCATGCACAACGCAGAGTGCACCGCTCGCGTTCCACGCTGCGGCTATCGCGGGCGCGAGAGACTCCGACTGCTGTGCCCGTCCGCCGAGCTTGACGACGCGCTTGACGACGCGCTTTCGCGGTTCCGTCATGAAGGCAGCCCCATCGTTTCGGGAAGGCCGAACATGACGTTCGCGTTCTGCACCGCCTGACCCGCGGCGCCCTTCATGAGGTTGTCGATCGCTGCGATGACGATGAGCGTTGGAGTACGCACGTTGGAGGCGTGCATCGCGGTGACTCGCACCACGTTTCGGCGCACCACGTCGTGCAGCGTCGGCATCGTCTCCGTGATTTCGATGAATGGCTCCGCATCGTACATGTCGTGCCAGAGCGAGAGGGGATTCTCGATTCGCTCGGTCACCGGCACGGTAATGGTGGCAAGGATTCCGCGCGCGACCGGTAGCAGGTGTGGTGTGAACAGAATGTCCGCATCCCCGCCGAGCTCCGACACCGTCGCGCGCATCTCATTCAGGTGCCTGTGCTGGTTTCCCACCGCGTATGCCCGAAAGTCCTCCGCGATCTCGGCGAACATCAGCTCCGGCTTGGGCGTGAATCCGGCTCCCGTGACGCCGCTGGCTGCGCTGACGTTTATCGTCGCGCCTCCAACGATGAGTGAACGGCGCAGCAGCGGCGCGAGCGCGACGAGGACGGCCGTCGGGTAGCATCCGGGGTTGGCCACAACTTGCGCCCTGGCCACCTTGCAGCGGTTCAGCTCGGTCAGACCGTATGGTACGTTCGCTGGCTCAGCTGGAGCGCCGTTCCCGGGCCGGTAGTCCGATGAAAGGTCCACCACCCGCGCACCTGTAGCCGCAGCGGCTTGAACCCAGTGGGCAGATGCACCGTGCGGAAGCGCCGAGAGCACGAGCTGCACACGATCCAGCGGCGCAGCCTCGGTGGCAACCATCCCAATAGACTGGCCGGCCACGCCGATCGGCTCACCGGCGCGGGAATTGGCCGCCGCAAACACCAATTCCATAGACGGGTGCCGAGCGACCAGCTCACAAAGCTCGCGGCCCGCGTATCCCGAGGCGCCGAGTACGCCGACCGTAATATTATTCACTCGGAATGTATAAACAGTCAAAGCATCCCTCGCAATAGGGCTGCTCCGGGCGGGCGGGCATCGTCCGTTCATGGCGCCGGCTCGGCCGTCCAACGGCGGTACCAGCGCCCCCGTACCAACCTTCGAGATCCCGTCTCCTCTAAAGTGGAGCTTGTTCCATCGTGCGTACCCACCTTCTCCCCGCGCTGATCACCCTCGTCCTGTCCACTCCAGCGACTCCCGCAGCCGGCGTCGCACAGCGGTCACAGCCGCGACTGGCGGCGCAGGTACCGGCGCGGGTACCGGCGCCGGCGGCCGTCATCGGATTCGTCCCCGGTACCGACCGGAAGCTCCCTGAATGGAAGCAGGTCGTGGCGTATTTCCATGCGCTTCAGAAGGCCTCCCCGCGCATTCAGGTCCACACGCTGGGCAGTACCACCCTTGGCCGTCCCTTCCTGGCGGCCTTCATCGCAGATTCCGGCACTCTGGCCAACCTGCCGCGGTACCGGGACATGCAACTGCTCCTCGCCGATCCAAGGCTCACCTCTGAGGGCCGAGTTTCACAGATCCAGCGCGATGGCAAGCTCGTGGTACTCGTCACTTCCAGCATCCACTCCACCGAAGTCGGTGGGATACTCACGCCCCTCGACCTCGCGTATCAGCTGGTTACCGGCGAGGATGAGGCCACCCGCGCGATACGGCGAAACACGATCGTCATCCTGGTTCCTTCGCTCAATCCCGACGGCGTGGACATCGTGGGAGACTGGTATCGCAGCTCCCTCGGCAAGCCGTGGGAAGGAACGGCGCCGCCAGTTCTATACCACCACTACACCGGACACGACAACAACCGGGACTGGTACGCCTTCACCCAGGTTGAAACGCAGATGGTCGTCGACTCGCTGTACGACCAGTGGCATCCAGCAATCGTCAACGACATCCACCAGCAGGGCTCCAACGGCACGCGCATCTTCATTCCGCCGTACATGGACCCGATCGAGCCCAACATCGATCCGATCCTCATCGCGGGTGTCGCGCAGATGGGCAAGGCGATGACGTGGCGAATGACCGCGGACGGCTTCGTCGGAATCGCGAACAACACGTCCTACGACGCCTGGACCCCCGCTCGTGCGTTCCAGCATTATCATGGTGCCATCCGCATCCTCACGGAAACTGCGAGCGCGGCGCTCGCGACACCAATTACGGTTCCGTTCGATTCGCTGCGGCCGGGCTACAATGTTGATCCGAAGGTTACCGGTGTCGACTTTCTCACGGTATGGTCCGGTGGACGCTGGACCATCGGCGACATCGTTCGATACCAGACCGAGGCCAGCATGACGCTGCTCACACAGGCCGCGATGGATCGCGCCGAGTGGCTGCGCAGCTATTCGCAGGTCGAGCACAATGCCGTGCTCGGCAATCGTGCCGTTGGACGCGCCGACTGGCCCGCTACGATCGTGATACCGGAACAACCTGCCCGTGATACCGCGATCAACACCGCCATGCGGATACTTCAGCGCGGACAGGTGGACGTGCGGCGCGCGAATGCAGCGTTCAGCGCCGGCGGAAAGCAGTTTCCGGCCGGCAGCTACGTGATCTACACCGCGCAACCGTATGCTGCGTTCGCGAAGACGTTACTGGAAGCGCAGCACTATCCCAACCTGCGCGAGTATCCGGGTGGTCCACCAAAGCGTCCGTACGATGTCACCGCGCACACGCTGCCGCTTCTTTACGGTTTCGATGTGTCGTTCGTGCACGATTCCGTCACCGCTGCCTCCACGCCACTCGCGCCGCTGCGCGCGATTCCGTGGGTCGCCGCCGGACTTACGAACTCCACAGCTCGGCGCATCGCGATCTTCCGGAACTGGTCGCCGTCCATGGACGAAGGCTGGACGCGATGGGTGTTCGATCAGTACCACATACCGTTCACAGTCATAACGTCCAGGGACATCCGCGCCGGCAATCTCGGACCCCGGTTCGACGCGATAATCCTCCCCGATCAGAACGCGCGCCAGATCGCAGGTGGCGCACGCGGCGCCTATCCCGATTCGCTAAAGGGCGGACTCGGTGATGAAGGGGCGAAGGCACTGACGGCGTTCGTCGAAGGCGGCGGAACCCTCGTCGCGTTCAACGAAGCGAGCAGCTACGCCGTGGAAGCACTGTCACTGCCGGTGAAGAACGTTCTCGCGGGTCTCAAGCCGAGTGACTTCTATGCGCCTGGATCGATCTTCCGCGCAGAGTTCGATCGCTCGAATCCTCTGACGGCTGGAATGACGGCGCCCGAATCCGCGGTCTGGTTCGAGGGCGGCCCTGCATTCGACATCACTGATCCATCACGCGCGACTGTTGTTGCGCGGTATCCGTCGCAGGGTGATCCCCTGCTGTCAGGCTGGTTGCTGGGCGGTGACCGGCTCGCGGGCAAGGCGGCACTTGTGGATGTGAAACTCGGTAAGGGTCACGTGGTGCTCTTCGGGTTTCGCCCGCAATATCGCGCGCAGAGCATGTCCACGTATCCGCTCGTCTGGAACGCGCTGCTGCACTAGCCGCGTCAAGCGCCGACGCTACTCTCGATTATGAGTGGAGCGCCGGATTACGGATGGATCGTCTCGTGACGCTCGAGCCTCACCGTGAACTGGGCCAGTCGCCGGGCACGCGTCTCCGCCTTCTTCGCGGTGTGAAGTCGAAACAGAATTGCGTACCGATTCTGGCTGCTGAGTGTCGCGAAGATACTCCGCTTGCCACGTGGCGTGAATTTCTGGAGAAATGTGTTGTCGTCGTGACTCTTCTTCTGACTATCGATCCATCCATACGCTAGCGCCACATCAAGCGCTTCGGCGTATGTCACCGAGCCGATTCCCGAGTTCTTTTTCGCGAAGCGAATCCAGACACCGGGTGACTTCGGGTGATTCTTCGCGATCCGCTTCTCCCATGCCTTCGGATCCGCGAATACAACGACCGGAAGCTCGGTGACGGACTTCGCACTTCCTATCGCGCCTTGCATCCTGCCGCGTTCCGTCAGGGCTTTGGCTTCAGTGATTGCATCGCGCGTGTCGCCTGCCTGTCGTTCGGATTGAGCACGAGAGCTTTCTGGTAACTCGCGATCGCCGTTGCGGTGTCTCCGGACGCGAGTTGCGCGCCGCCAAGTTCTGACCACGCTGAGCTGGACGACGGCGCGAACTCCAGGTACTCGTCATTGATGGCGGCCACCATTGATGGCGGCCACCATTCGCAGCATCGTGCGCGCCTTGTCCTTGTTCGGCTTCTCGTCCGACGCAAAGTCGCGCTGCGCTGGCGGCTGGTTCTCCTCCGCCATGTGACAGAATGAACAGTTCACGCCGAGTGCACGGGTGAACGTGTTCATGGTATCGAGCAATGCCCGGACGGGGATGTCCTTGGGAAAGTACTTGAGATTTCTTGGTTTTGGCGGCTGGCCCTGCTGCTGTCCCGGCGGGACCTGCGCGGGAGCCTGAGTAGGATTCTGCGCGACAAGTGGAACCGATGGAACCGCAAACCCTACGACCACCGCAACTGCCAGCTTCAGGCTGCGTGACATGCTCATCCCTCGAAGGTCGGCCCGGGTTGCGCGTGTTCTGCTGCGCTCAACAGGTTACTTGACGCCTCCAGTGAACATGTGCCAGCTAACGCAAATCCGGACGCCCGGTGCGCCCGCCCCCCTAGCCGCTAACGTGCGTTGCGATTGCAATCCTGCTGTGTCAGTCCATCAGCTTCCGAGTGAAGTACGTCATCTCGAGCGCCGTTGTATGCGCGCGCTCCCTGAGGCTCGCGCCTGCGCCGTGCCCGCCCTCGATCACTTCGTAGTACAGGTAGGGGATGTTCATCGATGACAACTTCGCCGCGAACTTGCGAGCGTGCTGCGGGCCAACGCGGTCATCCTTCGTGGTGGTCCAGATCAGCGGCTCGGGATACGTCACACCCTGCCGGATGTTGTTGTATGGCGATATCGAGGCAAGGAACGCGCGCTCGTCGGGAATGGAGACACTTCCGTACTCACCCACCCACGACGCGCCGGCTGCGATCTGCTCAAAGCGAAGCATGTCAAGGAGCGGCACCTGTATGTCCACTGCGTTCCACAGCTCCGGATGCTGCGTGAATTCCACGCCCATGAGCAGTCCGCCATTCGATCCGCCCTCGATGCCCAGCCGCCGAGCGCTCGTGATGCCGCGCGTGACGAGATCACGCCCCACCGACGCGAAGTCATCATAGATGATCTGCCGGTGCGTCTTGAGTCCGGCCTCGTGCCACGCCGGCCCGAACTCCCCGCCGCCGCGAATGTTGGCCAGAACCCACACGCCGCCGTGGTCCAGCCAGAGCTTGCCGAGATTCGCAGAGTACGAAGGCGTCTCGGATACCTGGAAGCCACCGTACGCGTAGAGAATGGTCGGATTCTTTCCGTCGAGCTTCATGCCGCGCTGATGCACCACGAAGTACGGAATACGGGTTCCGTCGCTCGATGTCGCTTCGAACTGCTCCACGGTGTCACGGCTCGCGTCGAACTGCGCGGGAAGCGCCTTGATCTGTGCGAGCGCATGCGACTTGGCGTCTACCTGCCACACTGAACTCGGCGTGAGGAAGCCGGTGACTCCAAGCATCGCCGTGTTCGAGTGAATGTCCGTGTTCACTATGCTGACTGATGTGTTATCCGGAACGTCGAGTCGCGCCCGCGTCCAGCCGCCGGCCGCGGTTGGCGTGTACACGTACGCCCGCCCACGAACGTTGTCGAGCTGCGCCACGACCAGCGCGTCGTGCGTAGTCCCGGCGCCGCCAATCGATTCGCGCGGGCCCGGTGCGACGATGAGTACCGGTTCCAGATTATCCGGATGCGCAATGACCGCCGAGAGCGGCACGAAGACGAGCGAGCCGGCACTGAATGTTCTGCCGGCTTTCGTCGTCCACGCGGTGTCCAGTCTGATCACCAGCTGCCCAGAAACCAGATCATCGACTCCCGCCTTTCGCGGCATGTCGAGTCGCTCGAATCCCTTGGGAGCCAGCACCGAATACTCAGACTCGAAGAAGCTCGGCCCGCGCCGTACGAACACGGCGTGATGACCGTGTCCGTCGTCCAGCGTGAAAGGGCCCGCGCTGACGTCGCTCGGCGTTCCTCGAAAAACCTCCACGGCGTCGGCCAGCGGCTGTCCGCGCTTCAGTCTTCGAATCACATATGCGTAACCTGATCTGGTCATCTCGCCGGGTGCCCACTCGCGCGCGACCAGCAGTGTGTTCGGATCCTCCCAGGCGGCGCTCTGCTTGCCGTGCGGAAGCAGAAAACCGCCCTTCACGAAGCTCCCGGTAGTCAGATCGAATTCGCGAACGGTGACGGCATCCTCGCCGCCATCAGAGAGATGCACCAGACAACGCTGCTCAGCTGGTTCCGCGCATGAGGCGCCTTTCCAGAACCAGTTTGCCTTCTCGGATTTTGAAAGCGCGTCCAGATCGAGGACCGTGGTCCAGACGGGCTTCGCTGACTTATAGCTGGACAGGGTCGTGCGGCGCCACACGCCGTGCGTGTGCTCGGCGTCCTGCCAGAAGTTGTACACCTGGCCGCGAATCAGATCGGGATACGGAATGCGATCGTGGGATTCTGCCAGCTTCACAGCATCTGCGTAGAGGGGGGCATAATGCGGATCGTGCTCCAGGACGGCGACAGTCTTCGCGTTCTCCGCTTTCACCCATTCCATTGCACGAGGACTCGAAACCTGCTCGAGCCACAGGAAGGGATCGTCTCCGAAGCCGGCGGACGATGCCTGCGACTGGCCGCGTGCAATGGATGTGCTGAGCGCGGAGACGATTGCGGCAAGCGCGATCAGCGCGGGGCGGCGAAGAGCTATTCTCATGGCGGTGACGTTGGCGTTGCGGAGAGAATAGCCTACGGATCTGCTGCACGCCACTGGCCGCATTTGCCGCACTACCGGGTGCGTGGTAACAAGGGCATCTTACGATTCTGCGCCCTGGGGCGTTTCGATCGCAACGTTCAACCGCCGGACCGAAAGATGATCGTGACCTCGCTGCTGAGCCTGTCCCGCCCACTGTTCTCCAAATCCTGGAGTCTCGCGTTGCTGGGAGTCCCGCTGGTGCCCACGCCCACCGCCCCTTCGCTCTACATGCCGCGGACTGTCAGGAAGGCGGTCCAGAAGGGAACCCGCTCTCTAGACGGCCGGCCTGGCCCCAACTATTGGGAGAATCACGGCCGATATTCCATCTCGCTGAGCGTGATGCCGCCCGACCGGACAGTCCGGGGATCCGAGCAGATCGTGTATTCGAACAACAGCCCCGACACGCTCCGAAGTGTCGTCATCAAGCTGTTCGTCAACATCCACAAGCCAGGTGC
>JBBRBY010000104.1:0-7480 GCA_038205315.1 Gemmatimonadales bacterium
ATAACGGACAGGGAGAGATTCGAACTCTCGATACCCTTGCGGGTACGCCAGTTTTCGAGACTGGTGCATTCAACCGCTCTGCCACCTGTCCAATATCGGGGTGGTGAGCCGCCGATTTTCACAGCCCCGGAAGATAGCCGCCGGCCCGGAGCCAGTCAACGAAGCTGCCGGCGACCCGCAAAGAAGTCCCGGAGCAGCTCGGCGCACTCTTCCTCACCCACGCCTGCTGCCACCTCCGGCCTGTGATTGAGCCTGGGATGCCGCAGCACGTCGCCCACCGAGCCCCCCATCCCCGCCTTGTCGTCCCAGGCCCCGAACACCACCCGTTCCATCCGCGAAAGAACTATCGCGCCCGCGCACATCGCGCACGGCTCCAGCGTCACGTACAACGTACAACCATCCAGCCGCCAGCCACCGAGAGCCGCCGCCGCCGCCCGGATCGCGATCATCTCCGCGTGCGCGGTGGGATCGCCATCGCGGATCGTCCTGTTCGATCCCGACCCCACCAAAGCGTCACCGCGCACGACAATCGCGCCGACCGGAACCTCGCCGGCCATCGCCGCCTCACGTGCCAGCGACAGCGCACGACGCATGTGCTCCACGTCCACCGCGCTACCTGGCTGCAGTCTCGCGCTCCGATTCGAATGCCAGTCTGTTGTTGCCGTCCACGGTCACGCGAATAATATCGCCGTCCACGAAGCGGCCCTCCAGGACGGCCATCGCGAGCGGATTCTGCAGCAGACGCTGGATAGTTCGCTTGAGCGGACGCGCACCGAAGGCCGCGTCGTATCCCTCCGTGGCGATCAGATGCCGCGCTTCCGGAGTGAGCTCGATGCTCAGCTTCCTGTCCGCGAGCAGCTGGTCCAGCTTGTTGAGCTGCAGGTCCACGATCCGCGTGATCTGCTCCTCGCCCAGCGGCCGGAACACGATGATGTCGTCGATCCGGTTCAGGAATTCCGGACGGAACTGCTGACGCAGTACCGATATCACCTGCTCCTCGACACGATCGAAATCGTCGCCGGTATTCTCCAAGATGTACTGACTTCCCACGTTCGACGTCATGATGATCACAGCGTTCTTGAAATCGACCGTGCGACCCTGTGAATCGGTGAGTCGTCCGTCATCAAGTATCTGCAACAGTATATTAAAAACGTCCGGATGCGCCTTCTCGATCTCGTCGAACAGGATCACCGAGTAGGGCCGTCGCCGAACGGCTTCCGTGAGCTGTCCACCCTCCTCGAAGCCGATGTAACCCGGCGGCGCGCCGATCAGCCGCGCCACGGCGTGCTTCTCCATGTACTCCGACATGTCGATGCGCACCATCGCATGCTCGTCATCGAACAGAAACTCCGCCAGCGCACGCGCCGTCTCCGTCTTTCCGACACCGGTCGGCCCCAGAAAGATGAACGAGCCAATCGGGCGATTGGGATCCTGCAGACCCGCGCGCGATCTGCGCACAGCGTTGGAGACGGCCTCGACCGCTTCGGACTGCCCGATCACGCGGCTCGCGAGTACCGATTCCAGTTTCGTGAGTCGCTCACGCTCGCCCTCCATCATGCGTGACACCGGTATTCCGGTCCACTTCGCGACGATGTCCGCTACGTCATCGGCGCCTACTTCCTCCTTCAGAAAGCGCGCACCCCCGGTATTGCTGGACAGCGACTTCTCAGCGTCCGCCATCTGCGACTCGAGCTGCGGAATACGTCCGTACGTTATCTCGGCCGCACGCCCCAGATCGCCCGTCCGGGTCGCCTGCTCGGCCTCGGTGCGGGCCTGCTCGATCTGCTGCTTTATCCTGCCTACCGCGCCAAGCGATTCCTTCTCCTGCTGCCACTGCGCCTTCATCGCGTGCGAACGCTCGCGCAGCTCCGAGAGATCCTTCTCGATCGTGTGCAACCGCTCCACTGACGCGGGATCCTTCTCCTTCCGCAACGCCTGGCGCTCGATCTCCAGCTGCGTCACGCGGCGCTCGACCTCGTCGATCTCCTGTGGCATCGAGTCGATCTCGATGCGCAGACGCGAGGATGCCTCGTCGATGAGATCGATAGCCTTGTCCGGAAGAAACCGATCACCGATGTACCTGTTGGAAAGCGTGGCCGCCGCGACGACGGCGCCGTCGGTGATGCGTACTCCGTGATGCGATTCGTAACGCTCCTTCAATCCACGTAGAATTGCTATCGTACTCTCCACACTCGGCTCCCCAACGAACACCGGCTGAAAGCGCCGTTCAAGCGCAGCGTCTTTCTCGATGTACTTGCGGTACTCATCAAGCGTCGTCGCGCCGACCACGCGAAGCTCGCCGCGCGCGAGCATCGGCTTGAGCATGTTGCCCGCGTCCATGGAGCCTTCCGCCTTGCCAGCGCCGACCAGCGTGTGCAGCTCGTCGATGAACATGACGAAACGGCCCTCGCTCTCGGTAATCTCCTTGAGCACGGCCTTAAGTCGCTCCTCGAACTCGCCGCGATACTTGGCACCGGCGATGAGCGCGCCCAGATCGAGCGAGAGCAGCCGCTTG
Organism: Gemmatimonadales bacterium; assembly: GCA_038205315.1. Taxonomy (GTDB): domain Bacteria; phylum Gemmatimonadota; class Gemmatimonadetes; order Gemmatimonadales; family Gemmatimonadaceae; genus Fen-1247. Next base: position 2,516 of record JBBRBY010000104.1, read on the forward strand.
TCGCGCAGGCTCTCCGGTACGTCTCCGTTTATGATTCGTGTCGCGAGACCCTCGGCGATCGCGGTCTTGCCGACACCAGGCTCACCGATGAGTACGGGATTGTTCTTGGTCCGGCGCGAAAGCACCTGCACCACACGCCGGATCTCCTCGTCGCGGCCGATTACCGGGTCGAGTTTTCCCTTGCGTGCAGCTTCCGTCAGATCGCGCGTGTACTTCTGCAGCGCCTGATACTGATTCTCCGGCGTCTGGTCCGTGACCCTGTGCGTACCGCGCACGGCGTTCAGCGCGTCGCGCAGCGTTGCGTAGCTCGCACCCGCCGCCTGAAGAAGGTTCCTGCTCTCCGAGCCCTTCACGTCCGAGAGCGCGAGCAGGATGTGCTCGGTGGAGACGTATTCGTCGCCCAGCTCCTTCGCGATCGCCTCGGCACGATCCAGCACCTGGTTCAGCTCGCGGGAAAGCGATGGTTGTGCATCGCTCTGCCTTGGATACCGCGCGGCCTCGCCCTCGGCGCTCTGCCGCAGCCCCGTCACGCTCACGCCTACCTTTTGGAGAACCGGCACCACTATGCTCTCGTCCTGATCGAGCAATGCCAGCAGCAGATGAAGATCGTATACGAGCGGGTTCCCTGCCTTGCGTGCACGCGTTACAGCGTCGTTCAGTGCCTCGGCCGATTTTACAGTGAGTTTGTCTTGACTGATCATGGCGTTACAGGGTGCAATCGTGATGCCCCTTTAATCTGCCATATCGGCATGATCCATGTCGGGCGCCCGCGCCCGGTCGTTCAGAGCGGCAGACTGCTCGGCAGCGGCCTGCCCGTCAGCGAGCCTGCGGGGATCGGGGCGCGAAGCAGACGTCGATCATCCACGGCGTCAGTTCGGAGATGAGGCCGCGAAACGCCTCGCGCGATACGGGAGTGCGCGCGTCGAGGGCCGCGTTCTGGACCGCGGCCTTCAGGGCCACGAGCATCGTCTGCGGCGGCACGCCGCGGTCGTGCATGCGATTACAGGACTCCCGCACAGACGCCCGCACGTCGTCGCGAGTCGCATCCTGTTCGAAATGACGACGAAGCACGAGTATCAGCGAAGCGACATCCGCTTGATCGCGTTCCATCGGTACACTCTTGCACTGATTCCAGGATCGCGCCAGTACGAATATCGGGCGGGATCGGGCGGGATCGGGCGGACGGCTGCGGGTCGTGGGCGGAAGTCGTATCTTCGTTCATGGACTCGACCAGGGATGGATCAGCGACCCCCCAGTGGCGCGCCCTGTGTGGGGAGGAGGAGATCGGTCGCGCGCACTTCCTCGATGCGGCCATGGCACTTGCGCGCTTCCACGCCGGCACGCCCTTGCAATGGACGGCCGACATCGCCACGCTCGGGAGCATCGCCCGGCTTGAAGACGGACGTGTCTATCGCGTTGAACCGGCCGGTCCAGCGTCTTGAGACGAAAATAGGGGCGTCCGGATAAACCGAATGCCCCTATCTCCCACGAATCATCTTTTTCGTTACCGGCTTTCCGTCTATCTCCAATCGATAGAGGTAAATCCCCGGTGGTGCATCCTGCCCTGTTCTGGAGTTTTTCGCATCCCAGTACCCAGTGTACTGGCCACACGGTAGCTCCACGCTTTCCAATGGCGCCCCACCAGCGACGCTCCCGGTTCCACCTTGCAGTACGGGTACGGCAACCAGCTGCGACAAAATGTTGTAAACCCGCAAGGAAACCCGGTAAATGCGACTCGGATCCGTGCAGGTGGGATAGTCCCCCACCGTGAACGGCATCCGCGTCTCCGAGACGAAGGGATTGGGGCTGTTCTGCCCAAGCTCCGAATCAAAACCTCGATCTCGTCCAGTCCCGGGAAGTGATGCCTGGGCTGTCGCCGATCGCGGCGCGAGCGCGCTGGATGCAAGCACCGCGACGAGTGCTGCCCAACGCAACTTCATTTTTTGTACTCCAGGCTGACGAGAAAGTCTTCTTGTACGGCTCCTGAACGATTGTTCGACCCAACCCACGGTGTTACTGGCGAAGATAAAGCCCCCGAACGAGAACCGCCAGAGGACTTTTAGACGAACGTTTCGTCGAGCAGGCGGTTCTTATCCTTACGACCGTTGTCCAGACACCGCGACCGGCCCATGAGTTCCGAATTTCCGGCTCGTCACGGCATTCGCTGCGTCCCGGGCTCCGCGCCGTCTACTCTGACGCCCCCGGCTCCGGAAAGTTTCAGCCGGGGAGGCACACAGATGTGATGCAGATGTCGCGCCAGCGGGGCTATTCGTTGCGCGTTGGGACCGCTGAATGATGCGCGACCGGCTCGGCCGGTTTTGAGCTGCCAGCAAGCCGGTCCCCGTCGCTGAGGTCCGACTCCCAGGCGGCAAAGGCGCGCATGGGCCGGTCGTCACTCGCGACATGTTCGCGGATGAATTCGCGCAACAATCGCTGATGCGAGCGCGCGTCGAGCGGCGAGAGCGGGATCGCGGCTTCGCCGTGTAACCAGGCACGAAGCGCCGAGCGGGCGCCAGCCGGCAACTGGCGGCTCGCGGCGGCCCTGCGCGCACAGGTATTGCACAGCGCGCCGCCGGCCGGATGCGAGAACGCGACCGCCAATTCAGCAGCGAGCGGGGCATGGCACGAGGCGCAGTCGTCGAGCGCCGGCGAAAATCCAGCTTCCGCCACCAACTGCCACGCACCCGCCAGCGCGCGCGCGACCACATCGGCGCCAGACGCCAGCGCAAGGGCGTCGAGCGTGGCGGCGAGACTGTCGAACATCTCCGCGCTCGCATCTTCACTCGCGATCTTGAGAGTGAGCTCCGCGAGCGCCGAAGCGGCGGTGAAGCGCGACATCTCGAGGGCAAGCCCAGCGCGGGATGAGGTGACATCGAACGACGCAAGCGTGTGAAGATCACGGCCTGCCTTGACGTAGATCTGCGCCTCGCCCTCGGCGAACAGATCGACGCCTGTGCCCACCCGTCCGCGGGTGCGACGTGCGCCCTTGGCAAGCACGGACTGCAACCCCAGTTCGCGCGTGATCAGGCGAAGCACGCGCGACGACTCCAGGTAGTCGAAAGCGTGGAGCACGATAGCCGGTGTGACGACGAGGGGCATTGCTGAAATCTACATGGCTGCTTCTACCTTACCGCCGTCACGCGCGCGCCGACGAGTATCCTTCGGCCGGGCGCTGGGAAATTGTACACGTCTTCATGGTGGCGATCCAACGCGTTCTCCAGTCGCCCGGTGAGCGACATGCTCATGTCCCGCGAATCAATCACGCGCACGCTCCCGGACAGATCCAACGTTGTGTACGCAGGCAGTGTAACCATCGGCGACGGATACTTCGAGAAGTCCATGTCCGGCCGCCTTCCTTCATAATCGGCTCCCGCGCCGATTGTCCACGCGGCGTCGTGCGAGTAGAAGACCGTGGCGGAACCGGAATGACTGGGGCGCCGAAGCAGAGCGTCGCCCGGGCGCTGTGATCCGGCATATCCGGCTGGCACTGAGTAAACCTGCGCGATCGTCTGCGTGTAGCTGGCCGAGGCCGTGAGGCCCGTCGGAAGTGCGAGGCTCAGTGTGGCGTCGTATCCCTTGGCGCGGGCCTGCGTGAGGTTGCTGTAGAAGGCTGGCGTGAGCTGGATGTAATCGGGCGGCCCGCCAGAAGTTCCGCCGACGTACTGGATCTGGTTGCTGAAGCGCTGGTCGAAACCACCGGCGGTGATGCGCAGCGCATCGCTGAATAGATTTTGCTCCAGGTGCACGTCCAGAGAGTGCGACTGCTCTGGCTGCAGTGATGCGTTCGGCGCGTTGTACGCCGAACCCTGTGTCTCGTAGAACGCGGGGGCGTTGAAGCCGGTGCCGTACGATGCGCGAAGCCGCGCCGCGTCCCACAGCTCGAGCGATACTCCGGCATGGTACGTGTTAACGCTCCCGAAATCCGAGTGTGAATCGCGGCGCGCGCTCGCGTCGTACGACGCCCACGATATCGGCGTTCCCTGGAGCGCGACGTAATAGCCCCGAGTGGTGCGATGGTCGTCCGCTCCGGGCGCAGTTTGCGGCGTCATGCCGTCCGTGGACGTGGCGAAGTTGTACACGACCGTGCGATTGCGCTGTTCCTCCACCTGATACTGCGAACCGATCGTCGCAGTGCCGATGCCTGCGAGGCTGGTTTCAAGCCTCACCTCGCCGGATCGACGAAATCCGTCAGTGGGAACCATGGTCTTCTTGCGCGGCGTGGCCGGTACACCGGAGGCCTGAGTATCCTCCGAAAGTCCGTGGATCTCGTTGTCACCACCAAGAAACCGCACGCGTACCCCGTTCGCGATCGCCCTTGACGCATCAACGCCGAGTACGAGACGATGCTCGCGGGTGTACGAAGTGGAATCGTTCACCGCTCCCGTGTAGTCCGTGGGAAAGTGATAGAGCGATCCGGTGTAACGCGCGGTTGTGGCGACGCTCGAAAGCGAATCGGGGCGAATCGTGAGCGCCCCGCTCAGGTCGCCATTGCTGTATCCGTTGTTGAACGCGGCGGTTCCACTAGTCGCGTGCCACCCGCCACCCAGTGAATAGTCCGCGCGTGTGCCTCCCCCGCGGACCGTCGCTGATCCGTCGCGCGTTCCATAGCCGCCGGCGCGCAAATCGGCGTCGATATTGGGAGGCCCGCCACCGCGTCGCGTGAATATCTGGATCACTCCAGTCACTGCGTCTGCGCCGTAAAGGGCGCTTGACGGTCCGTAGACCACCTCGATGCGATCGACATTGTCCATCGAAAGATTCTCGAAGAACTGCACTCCCCCAACGGCGTTTATCGGCACGCCATCAATCAACACCTTGGTGTAGCGGCTCTCACCACCGCGCATGAACAGCGACGTGACGCCACCGTCAGAACCGCTCTGCGCGATCGTCACGCCAGGCGCCTGCCGCAACGCCTGCGCGACCGTACTGACTCCGCGCGCGCGGAGCTGGTCTCCGTTCAGGACC
>JBBRBY010000105.1:0-7388 GCA_038205315.1 Gemmatimonadales bacterium
CTTGCCGTGCACGATCCGGCGCAATACTACACCGGCGAGCATCGCTTTCGCGAAGGAGACGCGTTCACTATCGAGCCCGGCCTTTACATCAGCTCGGCTTCGCTGGCCGCCCTCCCCGACACGCCCAGAAACCGCGCGTTCATCGAGCGAGTGCGGGCCGCGGTGAAGCGATACGACAACACCGGAGTGCGTATAGAGGATGACTATGTCATTACGTCGTCCGGATTGCAGCGAATGAGCAACGCGCCACGGGAGATCGGTGAGATCGAGGCCCTCATGGCGCATCGACCGCCAAGGTAGCATCAAGATGCGATCGGGTGACAACGTCGCGTGCGGTAGTTTCGTATTCCGGGCGTGGCCGCCGTGCGCAGGATTTTCTGTTACGCGATTGATCGACCAGCTCCAACCCCCCATACAATGAAACTGCAGACCGACCGTCGTTCGTTTCTGGCAACGTGTACCGCTTTTGGTGCGGGATCCACGCTGTTTCCAGGTGTCCTCTGGGCGAGGATCGCGTCCGGTGTGGACATAACTCCCGCGGTGATCGCAGACGCCGAGCAGGTGGCTGGCGTCCAGTTCAGCGCGGCGCAGCGAGAGATGATGGTGGATGCGCTGAAGAACCAGGCGACGCAGATCGAGACGCTGCACAAGATCCATCTCGATAACTCCGTGGCGCCCGCGTTCAACTTCGATCCCGTCCCGCCAGGGCACGTGGTCGCTCAGGGCCCGCGGAAGGCACCTATTCGGTCCAGGGTTGCGCGCAGGTCCGTTCCTGCCGATCTGAACGAGCTCGCGTTCGAGCCAGTGACTGTACTGTCGGAACTTATAAGAACGAAAAAAATCACGGCCACGCAGCTCACACAGATGTACCTGGCCAGGCTCAAGAAATTTGATCCGCAGCTCAAGTGTGTCATCACGCTCACCGAGGATCGCGCCCTCAAGCAGGCCGCGGCGGCAGATGCGGAGATCGCGAGGGGACGATACCGTGGACCGCTCCACGGTATCCCGTGGGGGGCGAAGGATCTGCTGGCCGTACGTGGTTACAAGACGACCTGGGGTGCAGGTCCGTTCAAGGACCAGACGATCGACCGCGACGCCACGGTAGTGCAGCGGCTCGATGCTGCCGGCGCGATCCTGGTCGCGAAGCTCACACTTGGAGAGCTTGCGCAGGGTGACATCTGGTTTGGTGGGCGGACCAACAATCCCTGGAAGCTCGACGAGGGGTCGAGCGGCTCATCCGCGGGTCCCGCGTCGGCTACGTCGGCTGGGCTCGTGGGATTTGCGATCGGAAGCGAGACTTTGGGATCGATATCATCGCCATCGACGCGATGCGGTGTCACGGGGCTGCGCCCCACGTTCGGCCGCGTCCCGCGCACCGGGGCGATGGCGTTGTCGTGGACAATGGACAAGCTCGGTCCCCTCTGTCGCAGCGTGGAAGATTGCGCGCTCGTGCTGGACGCTATCTATGGACCCGACGGTCACGACACCTCGACAATTCCTGCGGAATATCACTGGGACGCTCGCATCGATCCCCGGTCATTGCGTGTCGGCTTCGTGCAGAGTGCCTTCGACCTCCCGCAATTCGACCCCGCGAACCCGAAGCGCCAGACGCATCCGACGCGCAAGTTCGACGATGACGCGCTCGCCGCACTTCGGGGGATGGGAGTGACCTTGCGTCCAGTCGCTCTCCCCGCACTTCAGTACGACGCGATGCGGATCGTGCTGAGCGCCGAAGCGGGTGCGGCGTTCGACGAGCTCACCAGGAGTGGTCGCGACAGCGAGCTCGTGCAGCAGGGAAAGGGTGACTGGGCCAACACCTTCCGCGCGTCGCGTTTCATTCCGGCGGTGGACTACATCAACGCGATGCGGGCGCGTTCGCTCGCGATTCGTGACTGGGATGCGCTGATGAGCCAGTACGACGTGATCGTAACTCCGACCGGTGCCGCGAACCTGCCACAGCTTACCGCAACCAACCTCACCGGGCATCCGGCAGTGATCCTGCCGAACGGTTTCAAGGAGGACGGCACACCGGTGTCGCTCACATTCCTGGGGCAGCTCTTTGGCGAGGGCAAATTGCTCGCGCTTGCAAATGCGTACCAGCAAGCGACTGGATTCCAGCTGAAGCATCCGCCGTTGTTCGTATAGAGTACCGCAGTAGTAGCGGCTTCGGTACAAACGAAAGGGGCACCCGTCGGTGCCCCTTTCTTTGTTCACCTCACGGCCTGCATCAGGTCATGCATTACGATCGATGCAACCCTTGAAGTTCGGGTTTGTACGCTCCGCGTCCGGAACCGGGAATGCGACTTCGGTTCCGTAGGTACCCGTCTTGAAGAACGTTCCAGACGGGAAGACCTTGTCCTGGGTTCGCCCGTACTGTCTGACGAGCCGACGCAGATCGTCCATGCGGACGCCGCGCCCGAACTGCCAGAGCGCCTTCTCCCTGAACAGCAGGTCGATCGCCGCGTCCTTGGTTGTTGGAGTGGAGCTTAGCGGCCCGAGAACCGGCACTACGAACGTGCCGATGGTCTGGGGGCTTGCACGCAACGCGTTCAGCGTAGCGACCATTCCGGCGTAATCTCCACCCTGGAGCTTGGCTTCCGCCTCGATCAACCGAGCGTCGATTCCGCTGGCGATCACCAACGGCGCATCGCGACCAGACAGAACGCTCGGCCAGTTGAAAATGGTCGAGTTGTCCTCGGCCGCCACTCCGCTGACTGTCTTGTCCAGGAGTACACGCGGATCCTTGAGTGACAGGAACGGCGTCGCGTTCAGGACGGGACCGGTGACATCGATGCTGTCGCCGAGCGAGTAGCGCTTGACGCTCGGGCCGAGCACCCACCACTGGTTGTCCACAGTTGTATTGGAATAGTTCACCGTGAACTGGAAGCTCGTGGGGACTGGCCCGACGAGCGCGGCAGCCGCTGCGAACTGACCCTGATCGACGAGATCACGCGCCTTGGCCACGAGAGCGGCGTTGCGCACCGTGTTGCTTGCTGCATCCGTCCCGGTCCCCACCGAAGTGAGTGCCGAATCGAACTTGGTCGCCGCGGTAACGAACACCTGTTGCGTGGTCAGCGGCGCGGTGTACTGCGGTTGCCCACCGACAGTGAAGCCGAGCGGTATTCCGTTGCAGAATTCCTGACCGAGCGTGAGCTCCAGGAAACCGATGTCGAAATACATCTCTCCGATCTTGGCTCCCGACGTCGGCTCGAACTTCTGCAATGCCTGAAGCGCGCTGCGCGCGTACCCGCGGCCCTGCTGCAGTCCGGCCCAAATCTGTGTGACGAGCGCGTCGTTGTCCTGGAGGTTGCGCTGGTCATCGTCGTTGCGCTGGGAGAACGTGTCCGCCGACTTGAACTCGTCGGTGAATAATCCGGCCCAGTTCCACGCCGCCTCCTGATTGGAACCGGTATTGTTAGGACTACCGTTGAGCGACACCGTGAAACGACCCACCGCACCGACATACAGACCGTCAGCTCCGGTGGCACTTTGAATGTCGTTCGGCGAGATGACGTTCGGCTGCTGCGGCGCGAGCAGCTGGTCCTTGATGTTGCTGCAGGCGCTGGCAAGGAGCGCAAGACTTAGTAGTCCCGCGGTTCTCCACGTCGCCCCTTTGGAAAGCTTTGTCATTGGCATTATCCTTGGCGATGGTCTAGTAGTGGAGGTTGACACGGGCGATGTAATACGTGCGTGGCGAAGTCGTGGAGAAGTCAGTCTGCACGTCGCCTACACCATAGTTCGATTCAGGGTCGACGCCTGTGTACTTCGTCCAGAGGTGGAGGTTTCTTCCGGCAAACAGGATGCTCGCGTCCTGCGCACGAATCGAGTGCGCGAACCGCGCCGGAAGGTTCACAGTTGCCGAAACCTCACGCAGGCGCCAGAACTGCCCGTTCTCGATGTAGCCGGCGTTAGTCGAAGGATTCTCATAGCGCAGGGCGACGAGTCGCGCCTGAGCAGCGAGCGAGGTTCCCTTGAGAGTGACGTCTGCGCACGTCGACGTCTGCTGGCAGTAGAAGCTCACCGTATTGTTATTTATCGACGCTCCACCGCGATAGTCGAGCAGTGCCTGAATGTGAATAGCGCGGTGGAACAGGTCGAATCCGTTCTGCACCGACACGATGTCGCGCGGCTGCGAGTAGCCGTAATAGACGTATGTGGGCGACACGGTGACTTCATCGGGCGTGATGATGCCGTCGCCATTCTTGTCGGAGAACGTATAGGGGCGAGCGAAGAACCCATTCACCGAGAGCCCCACCGAATCGCGCGTGGTGCCCGTCCCGATCGTCGGGTTCGGCTTTCCTTGAGCGTCCACACCGAGCGAGATGATCTTGTTGGTATTGTGCGAGCCACCAACGGTCAGATCCCAACCGAAGTTCGTCGTGTTGACGAGCGTCGTGGTGACCTGGAGCTCGAGTCCGGTATTCTGGACTGAGCCGAGATTACGCGTCACCGTCAGATTGGTGTTGCCCGGGACGCCAGATGCGCCGGACGAGGCCGCAATCGGCTGAGCGATCAGAGCGTCGCTAGTCTTCTTGTTGTAGTACGTAAAGTCGACGTTGACTCTGTTGGCAAACAGTTGGCTCTCAAAGCCACCTTCGAACTCAGCGGAACGCTCTGGCTTCAGAGCCGAGTTCCCAAGAGCAGCGGCCACAAGGCCTGGCGTATCCGTTCCCGTAGCGCTACCCGACGCGTTGACGGCGAGGTTCGTCGTAAGAGCGTTGAACGTCTGCAGCGCTGTCACAGCACCAGGCTGCACACCTGACGCGCCGTAGGCCGAGCGCAGTCGGAACGAGTTGATGAAATTGGGGTGCCTGAACCAGCTCTCTTCCGTGAGAACCCACGACAGACTCGCCTTCGGGTAGTACACACGCTGGAAGTTCGTTCCGAAAGCGCTGTTCTGATCGGTGCGCATCGCTACCGTGAGGAACATCCTGTCGCGCAGACCGATCTCCTCCTGCCCGTACAGGCCGAGCGTCTTGTTGACCGTCTGCAACTGCGTCGATGCATTCTTGATCGCGGCCTGATTCACATTCTGTCCGCCCGGTGGCAGCAACGTACCATTGGCCTGGACGAAATCTTCCTCGAGGTTGTTGTAGTCCGCGCCGAACGTGGTCTTGAGCACAGCCCATGGCTTCGCGTGCCATGTCGAAGTGCTGGAAAGCTTCGCCGACAGATTACGGTCATTCGTCTGCTGGTCGAATACGAGACCCTGACGGAGCGTGCCTGAATTGGGGCACTCACCGAAACGGCAGAGACGGAAGTCGTTACGGTTCGCCAGGTCCAGACCCACGGAACCGCGATTCGTCATCCACTCCAATGGCCGCCAGTTGGCATCCGAGCTGCCGATGAACCGCTGAGTCCCCGACTCCGGCACGTACTGGAAGATCTGGGCGGGACTGTAAACGCCGTAGCCGTTCTTGTTTTCGCCAAGACTTCCGATCGGATTGTAGCTCAGGCCTCCGGGTGCGGTCGACTTGTAATTGAATCCAGGACCATTGTACGCGCTGTAGTAAACGCTGTAGATGTTGTTGTCGGTCTGAGGAAGCCGCTGGTTTGTGTTGACGTAGCCGGCATTCACGTTGAGGTCGAAGTTCGGCGTCAGCGTGGAGCTCAGGTTGGTTCGGAAGTTCTCGCTCTGAAAGGCTTCCGGATTCAGCCATTCACCGCGGATTGCGGTGCCCATGGAGTCGAGCGTCTGTTGCGCGAATAGTGGCATGTGGAACGGTCCAAGCTCGTTCTGCACGTCGCCACTCACGAAAAATCTGACGCCTGCGTTTCCTCCGGATGCGTTCATGCCGACTTCCTTACGATTGCCCAACTGCAATGGGGTCGTGGCGGGATTGCGAAGCGCATTGAACGATGTGGTGCTGTCGACGACGCACGTACCCTGTCCGACTGTAACGAGGACGCAGCGCTTTAGCGCGAGCGTCTTCGGATCGTGGCCCCAATCGGCGTATTGGGTGGGATAATTGTTTCGATCGTCAACGACGCCCGTCTCACCGAACCACGTCCATCGAGTCGGGCCTTCCTGACCCTTCCTCGTGGTGATCACGATGACGCCGTTCGCCGCGTCGGTTCCGTACAGCGTTGCAGCTGACGGGCCCTTCACGATCTCGACGCTCTGTATCTCGTTCGGATCGAGCTGGGCGAGGTAGCTCACGCGCGTGCCGGTATAACCGACTGAGGTGTTGCCGGAGTTCATTCTCACGCCGTCGATCACGTAAATCGGATCGTTGCTGAGTGACAGCGAGTTCAGTCCACGGATCTTCACGACCGGGGTCGAGCCGGTCATGTTACCCTGCAACACCGAGACGCCCGGCGCCTTGCCAACGAGGAGGTCCGAGAGGCTCGTTACTGGAGCAGTTTCAACGCTCTTGGTAACGTCGCCAAGATTGGCTACCGCGTTCCCGACTTCGATACGACGCTGCGGACCCGTTGCGGTCGTCACCATCTCCTGGAGCCGGACGACAGTCGCCTCCATGCTGAAATCGACCGTCGCCGACTGTCCTTCGGCCACGCTGACGGTCTTGGACTGCGCCACGAAGCCGACGCGCATCGCGCGTACGGTAGCGCTCCCATTCGGCACGTTCCGAAGCACGTAGCGGCCTTCCGGATTGGTCGTTGTTGAGAGCGTGGTGTTCACCACCAGGACGCGGACGCCCACGATCGGAATTCCAGCGGTCTTGTCTAATACGCGACCGGATACGGTACCCTGCGCCAGCAGGGCCGCCGGAGCCAGCAGGGCCGCCGGAGCCAGAAAGGTCGCCGCCATGAACAGGCCGGTTCGAATTGGGCTACCGCGCATAATTGACTCCCCCGAAGCGGTTGGTGCAGCACCAGCTCAGGCTGCCGGCTGCGCTCGGCGGCAACAGCGCCGGCGACGAAGGCGGCGTGGCCGGCCTCGCCTGCACCGGCAGATCTGCCGGCCGGTTCAAATAACACTTTTTCATGGCGTCGTACGAGCTCCTAGCGAAGGGTAAGTGCTAGGCGGGCTCCGGCCTTTAAGCGGCCGGGCGCGTCCGGACGACCAGTGCTGGCCGTCTGGCGATGCGGCTGGTCCCTCCATCGATTTGCATCGACTCGGTAGCAGACCCGCTCTGGGTAATTACCAACGTACGCCCAGGGACACAGGCGTCAATGGAATGCTTTATACAATCCGCGCTAAGATTTCATAAAGGCTCACGACACTGCGGGAGGTCGAACGAAACCGCAGCCGCACACGTATGGTGTTCCGCAACTCGGCACCAAACACATTCCGCGGATCGCGATGAACAACAGGCTGCAATTCATGATGGTCGCCGGCGCCCTGCTCGCCGGCTGTGCCCACAACGCACCGACACCGGCGCCGGCACCCATGCCAGGGAGACCGGCGGCTGCCGCCGGCGGGG
>JBBRBY010000106.1:0-7317 GCA_038205315.1 Gemmatimonadales bacterium
CGCGCGGCCAGCCTTCCGCTCGATTCACTGCTCATGAGTGTCGAGACGCATCATGTGGTACGCGTTCCGGGCACCGCGGTCTTCATGACCGGTGATCCAACGAACGCGCCGATGGTGCTGCTGCACCATCTCAAGCACAACAAGGTGCTGCACGAGGAAGTGATCCTGCTCACGGTTCAGGTGCTCGAGATTCCCGAAGTCGAAGAGAGCGAGCGACTGACTCTCACGAAACTTCCGCAGGGATTCTGGAGAATCGTCGCGCAGTATGGCTTCATGCAAGCGCCGGACGTGCCGGACCTGCTCAGGAGGGCCAACACGATGGGCCTTACCTGTCGCCCGCTCGACACCACGTTCTATCTGGGACGCGAGCTGATACTTCCCATTGGCGCTTCGAAGCTGGCGACGTGGCGCAAGAAGCTCTACGCGTTCATGTCCCGCAACTCATTCTCCGCGACCGCGTTCTTCGGCCTTCCCCCGAACAGAGTCATCGAGCTCGGCGCACAGCTCGAGATCTGAGGCGGCGAAGGGCCGCGTTCGCTACTCCTGTACCCTCGCTGACGTCGAGACAATCGAGCCATCGGAGAGCTGCATCACCAGACGGCCCACGCCGCCAGCCGGCAGCGGGCGCGACGTCCCGATCAGCATCAGATGGTAGCCGCCCGGTTTCATAGCAAGCGTGTCGCCGGCTGCGATGACGACGGAATCGCGCATGGCCGTGTGCGACTCTCCATGCGAGTCGATGGACGTCTGGTGAAGCTCCACGACTCGCGCCACGCTGGTCGAGAAGTGCGATACCGTTATCGATGCCGACGTGCCATTCACCAGTTGCGCGTAACCCGCAGTCGTGGCACCGGAATCGCCGGCGGGCCGGATCCACGCATCGTTCATCTCGAATGTTGTGGCGCGCGGCGAGGCGTTCCGATGACTGCATCCCGCGGACAGCAGCAGGCATGCAATAAGCGAGATCCGCGCGCTCGGCGTCATGCGCCGCGCAAGAGCTGTCTGATGTCGCTCACGATGCCGTCCGTTGGTAAACCGAACGAGTAGAGCAGCCGGAGGTCGCCACGCTTGTCCACCACGAATGTCCGCGCGGAATGGCTCATCGCATAGCCGTTTGCCGAGCTGGACGCCACCCGTGCTGAGCTTACGTGGAATGCGCTCTCGATGCCCGCAATTGTGGCGGAATCGCCCGTGACTCCAATAAAACCGGGATCAAAGCGCGAGACGTAGTTTTGCACAGTGGCCGGATCATCCCGTGACGGATCGACCGAGATGAATACGAAGCGGACCCGTGATGCGTCCCGACCGAGCGATATCTTCATGCGTTTCCAGTCGGCCAGTGTGGTCGGGCAGACGTCCGGGCAGTGCGTGTATCCAAAAAAGAGTAGCACCACGGAGCCGCGTTCGTCCGAGAGTGAAAATCGGCTTCCGTTGGCCCGGACCAACGACACGGCTGGAGCGGGGCCGGCCGGATCGTACACAGTAGCGTGGAACGATGGAGGCTTACAACCCGCGACGCTGAAAAGCGTCGTCGCGCACAGTGTCGCGAACAGCAGCCCCTTACGCATGTACATTCGGTGTGATCGTTGCATGTTGCCGTTGGCGAGTATAATTCTGTCTGAATGGAGCCATCTGAAGTGTTCGACGCAATAATCGTTGGAGCAGGCGCGGCGGGCCTCGCCGCGGCACACGAGCTGCGCGCGGGCGGCCTGAGCGTCGCCGTGATCGAGCCGCGCGGGCGGGTGGGGGGCCGTATCTTCACTTACCGCGATCCCGCCGTGAACGTTCCGATCGAGCTCGGCGCCGAATTCCTGCACGGCGAGACTCCCGAGACTGATACGATAATCGCTGACGCAAAGTTGAGCGCGGTGGACGTGGTCGGGGACCACTGGCAGGCGCGCAACGGACGGTTCACGCCGGTGGACTTCTTTGACCGGATCGGCAAGGTTCTGCGGCGGCTGGACGAGCACCGGACGCCGGACCGGAGCTTCGCCGACTACCTGGCCGAGCGCGCGGCGCGGAAGCGGAAACCGAAGGATGCGGTCGCGAGACGGCTCGCGAGCGAGTTCGTGCAAGGCTTTCACGCGGCAGATCCTGCCCTTGTAAGCGAGCGCTGGCTCGCGCGCTGGGGCAATCCGTCGGAGAGCGCCGAGGATGAGCGGACGGGACGCGTGCTCGAGGGCTACGACCGGGTTGTCGCCTACCTGGCACGTGAGGTGTATGACGCAATCGAGCTGAACACCGCGGTAACGCGGATAACGTGGAAGCGAGGCGATGTTACCGTGGACTGTCTGACGTCCGACGGGGATACGCGGCAGCTCCGTGGCAGGACGGTGGTCGTTACGGCGCCTGTCGCGGTGCTCCAGGCGAACCCGGGCGAGACTGGTGCAATTGCCTTCTCGCCCGAGATCCCAGCGATGCTGGACGCGCTGGCCGGTCTGGCGATGGGCCCCGTGATTCGCACCGTGTTTGCATTCAGCGAGCGATTCTGGGAGACGGGGCTGCAGAACGCGCCGGAACGCGACGGCGCTGGCCTGCCATCGCTCAGCTTCATTCACAGCCCCGGTTCCACCTTCCCCGTCTGGTGGACCCAGTTCCCGGTACGGGCACCGATGCTCGTGGGATGGCTCGGAGGACCGCCGGCTGCGGCCCTCAGCCACCGCCCCGACGCCGAAATAGAGAGAATGGCTCTGCACGACCTCGCCTCGCATCTGGGCACGACTTACGAGCGTCTGGCTGGCCTGGTGACCGGGAGCTGGATGCACAACTGGGATACGGATCCATACAGTCGGGGCGCCTACAGCTACGCAACCGTGGGCGGAAGCGGCAGTGCGAGAAAACTCGCCCGGCCGGTGGAACAGACCATATTCTTCGGTGGAGAGGCAACCGACACCCAGGGCCACACCGGGACAGTGGAGGGTGCGCTCGCCACAGGGTCGAGAGCGGCACGGGGAGTGCTCCAAGCTTTGGGAGAGGGAATCATTTCAAACGAGTGAGGTCTGTTAGTGTACCGAAAAATCATACCGGCGGTGATGGCCGCAGCCTTCGCCGCGCTAGCGGTTGCGCCCATTGCGCCACTGGCAGCACAATCAACGACGCACCGCGTAACCAGGACCCGGCCTCGCACGCCTCCGCGTTCCTCTGTGCCGGCTGGGGCGTGGAGCAGCGTGTACAGCGACGCAAGCGTGAAGGTCGCGCTCGATACCACGCAGACGCGGCGTCAGAGCGACGGTACGTATCGCGTGCGCCTTCGCTGGCAGTATCCCACCAGTCAGATGATCGGGACCAGGCACGCGTACCGGACGATGGTCGACAGCAAGCTCATCGATTGCGCGACTCAGGGGATCAAGCCGATTTCCGCTCAGACCTACGACGCCGCCGGAAAGCCGGTTGCGGCGTATGAGTCTACCGATGCGGAGCTGGCCCAGCTCGATTGGGCCAAGCGGCCGGCGGGAAGCAGTGCGGCCAAGGCCTACGCTGCGGTTTGCGGTAGAATCCGAAAGTAACCGGGCAACCTGGAGTCAGAACGCCGTGGATGCATTGCGTATCCGCGGCGCTTTGAGTTTCGGTGTGAGTATTGCTCTGAGTTTCACCTCAGATCGCGTACCCGTCTGCGGTGATAGCCTCGCGCAGCGCATTCGCGGCGCCGACACCCGTCTCGGGATCGAGCCGCAGCTCTCCGCTCGCGTCGTCGTACGAGAACAACTCGGCGTAGCGCCCCCAGTCCACCACCGTCTCGAACTGCCTGCGAGCTTCGCCGCCCGAGAACGCCTCCTCCAGCTCCTCCATCAGGCGATCCGAATCGAGCGTCGCTGACGGTGACGCGTCCAGCTCCCTCACGATGTGGCGCAACAGCGAGACGTGCGCGAGTGCGTAGTGCCGAAACATTCCCTTCTCCACATCCAGGTCAGCGTCCGCGAATTCGCGACCGGGTTGGGTGATGACAACGGCGCGGTCCTGTAGATCGGCGAAGCCCAGCAGATCACTGGCTTCCACAATCGCGAGTACATCGTCACTGCGCAGCTGCAGATCGCGCGCAAGGTCGTGCACGTTTGCACGTCCGCCGATCGTCGACAGGTACTGCACGAAACCCGTGAGGTCGTCGATTCCAACGTCCGGGAGAACCTGATAGCGGCGCGGCCGCTCGACACCAAGCGCGGGCACTCTGGGCCTTCCGACGAGTGTCTCTGCGTCCTCGCCGGGATTCGTCATTACGCGATAGATCGCGTCAACCAGGTGCTGACGCGCCGGCCCGTGCTGAGACCGCTCATGAGCCGGTAGACCCGGCATCTCGATGCGAATGTGACCCGGGTTCGCGCCGAACACGAGTATGCGGTCGGCAAGTGTCACCGCTTCCTCGATGTTGTGCGTAACGAGGAGAACGGCCTTGGTTGGCATTGACTTGGAGCTCCAGAGCTCCTGCAGCTCGCCGCGCAATGTTTCGCCCGTGAGCACATCGAGGGCGGAGAACGGCTCATCCATGAAGAGCACTTCCGGCTGTACTACAAGAGCGCGCGCGAAGCCCACGCGCTGCTTCATCCCCCCGGAAAGCTCCTTGGGAAACGCTTCCTCATAACCGTCAAGTCCGATGAGATCGATGGCGGCGACTGCGCGCGCGCGTCGCTCTTCGGACGGTACGCCGGCAGCGAGCAATCCCAGCTCGACGTTCTGAAGAACCGTGAGCCAGGGAAACAGCGCGAAGCTCTGGAACACGATCGCGACGTTCGGATTGATGCCGACCAGCTCGTCTCCATGTGACAGGACGACGCCGGATGACGGCGGCATAAGACCGGACAGCAGGCGCAGCAGCGTGGACTTCCCGGAACCGGAGGGACCGAGCAGCGCGACGAACTCTCCGGAATGCAACGCAACGCTCACGTCGTCCAGCACGGGAGTGCGGTCGTCGCCGTAGTACTTGTCCACTGAGCGCGCTTCGAGAATTATCTCGCCCCGTTCCGCGACTGGTGGTGTCGCCATTACAGCCGTCATTTGGATTGCCTCATTCCAGACGATAACGCGATTCAGCGATGCGGTACAACCTGCGCCACACCAGCCTGTTGCCGAGTATCACGACCGCCGCCATGACGAGAGTCGATGCAAGCAGCAGCGAGAAGTTCTGCGCGTCAGCCGACTCCGCGATGAGCGCACCCAGTCCCGTCGTGCTGATCTTGCGTCCCGCGAATATCACGTACTCGGAAACTATGCTGGCGTTCCACGCGCCGCCCGTAGCCGTGATCAGTCCGGTGACGAGATATGGGAATATCGCCGGTATGATCAGCAGCCTCCATCGCTTCCATCCCTTGAGGCCGTAAACGGCGCCGGCCTCCTTGAGATCGGACGGAATCGCCATTGCACCAGCAATCACGTTGAACAGAATGTACCACTGCGTTCCGAGTACCATGAGCGCGATCGCGGCGATGTTGAGGCCGCCCGGCAGCGCCAGCAGCAGCAGAAGAAGAACCGAGAACAACGCAGTCGCGGGAATGGACGCGATCACCTGTACCAGCGGCTGCAGTCGTCTCGACCACTTGGGGCTCGTCCCGACCGCGACGCCGAAGGGCACCGTCCACGCGGTCGCAATGACGAGTGCCGCCACTGTTCGGCCGAATGTCGCGAGCGTCGCGACGAGAATCGTCACCCAGGCGTGGCCCGGGAGTACGGACACGGTGCGGAACGCGGAGAATCCGCCCCAGATCACCACGCCGGCCGCGGCAACGGAAAGCAGCGTCCCGGCAAGCACGCGAATCCAGCGAGGCACGGTGAGGCTTCGTCGCTCGCGCTCGATTAACGGCCTGGGCCGATCCAGTCCGCGCTCGATACGGGCGATCGTATGCTCGGACAGCCACGCGACGACGCTCGAATTTCGCAGCAGATCCAGCATCCATGACTCGGATGCATCGCCGCCGGACTGTTCGAACTTGAACTTGTCCGACCACGCTACCAGCGGACGCCACAGTATCTGGTCGAGCGCCACTATCACCGTCACGAGAGTGATTATTCCCCACACGATCGCTCGCGTGTCGCGCGCATCGGCAGCCGCCGCCAAATACGATCCGAGACCCGGCAGCCGAAGATTGTTCGCACCGAGGACGAACTGCTCCGACGCCATGAGGAAGAACCACCCGCCAGCCCAGCTCATCATGCTGTTCTGAATTAGGGCAATCGCGCCGAAGGGCAGTTCGAGGCGAGTAAACCTGCGCCACAGTCCGAGCCGGTACACGTCGGCCGCTTCGCTCAGCTCACGCGGTATCGTTACGAGCGACTGATGGAAGCTGAAGGCGAGATTCCACGCCTGGCTCGTGAAGATGAGGATGATGGCGGCGAGCTCGAGCCCCAGGGTGCGACCGGGAAACGCAGCCGCGAGCGCGAGAACGACTCCAGGCATGAATGACAGAATCGGGATGCTCTGCAGTATGTCGAGCACCGGCAGCATGATCCGCTCCGCGGTCCTGCTCGCCGCGGCGGCACGTGCGTACACCAGACTGAACACAAGCGACACGATGTATGCGATGGACATTCGCAGCGTCGAGAGTCCTGCATACAGCGGCAGCTGCGAGATGGACCGGTCGATGCGCACGTTCGGAGACAGCGGCGAGCTCCAGCGCGCGGCAGCGCGCGCGACACCGAACGCGATCGCCGCGACGAACAACACGAGCATCGCATCCAGCCACCATGGCGTGGGCCGAACCCCGCCCGGACGATCGGGCGCAGCGGCCTGCGCGGGTATGGGGAGGGGCTGGAGCATGGAGGATCCGGTGGAGCGGGAGAATACTCTCCGGCGTCATGCCGCGTCAACCTCGCTCCTCACTCGTTGGCTTCCATGGCAGCTATCGCCTGAATCTCGATGAGCATCCCGTGCCGGAGCACACCGGACGGAACGATGGCCCGG
This sequence comes from Gemmatimonadales bacterium, assembly GCA_038205315.1. Classification (GTDB taxonomy): domain Bacteria; phylum Gemmatimonadota; class Gemmatimonadetes; order Gemmatimonadales; family Gemmatimonadaceae; genus Fen-1247. The sequence goes on from JBBRBY010000106.1 coordinate 6,890, forward strand.
GCCGGCCGATGCTCGCCCATCATCTTGGCATACACGGCATTCACCCTTCCCCAGAGGGAAACATCGGCGACGTATATCGTCATCTGGATTACCAGGTGCATGGCGCTGCCAGCTGCGGCGAGGATGGCTGCGACATTCTGCAGGGCCAGCTCGGTCTGTTGCTCGATGTCACCTGGCGCCTGCGAGGGATCGGCGGGATTTATCGGCAACTGGCCGGCGACGAAGACGAATCCGCCGTGCACGACTGCCTGCGAGTAATGGCCGGCGGGAACGGGCGCACCGGGAGTGGATATGAACTTCACGATTGTCCTTGGCGATTCATCGCCTAAACGTCGCACGCACACGTCGCGGCGGCAATCCCACTCAACGCGCCGCTGTCAGCGCCCGCGAAAATGATCCATTCGAGCCTCGATGACGCGGAACCAGAG
>JBBRBY010000107.1:0-7292 GCA_038205315.1 Gemmatimonadales bacterium
GCATCGTAATTCTCATTTCTTAAACGGAGAACCAGTTCAGCCGTGACGTAGATGTCGCGCATGTCTTGCAACCATTTCGGGCGTCTCCGAGTCAAGGACTGGGGCGCGGTGTTCGACACTGCAATTGGTGCCGGTTCGTCCCCGTGCGCGTCATCTCGAAATACTCTTGGCAGACGGCTACCGAGAACATGGAAGCGTCGGTAGTGCGCGAATGGGCTTCGGATGCGAAGGCGCGAGTCCTCGGCCGAATACACGTCGACGCGCACGCCGTTTGCCGCGAGGCCCAGCGCGAGCTCGTGAGTGTATGTGTCGATCCCGAAATCAGGCAACGGGTTTATCAGGGCTATCGACTGGGGGAAGTCGCGTCTTAGCGTCAAACTGGTCCTCGGCACGGGTACCCGCGGCCGGGCGACTCCGATCCATTGGGAGTGTCCAAAATGACCTATCCGTGAGATTCGCGGGGCCCGACGCGTAGGCGGAGTGCCTCGCCAATCAAAAGCTCCAACAGTCAAAATAACGGGGCGCCCTTTGGGCTCCTCGCTTATCCCGTAAGTATCGACATACATGCCTGTAACTGTCGAATTGGGGCGGTTCGAACGATCGTTTGAGTCCCTCGAATCAAAGACCCAGCACGGCTATTCATAGAGGGCGTGGCCTCACCTATGCACTTGCATGCCTGTGTTCGATGCAGTGCTCACAATTCGGAGGCTTCAATATGCACGCTATTGGAAAATTTGTGGTAACGCCGTTACTCGTCGCGATCAGCGTCGCGCCGGTGGTTGCTTCGGCCCAGTCCACCGTTGTCCGCCGCGACACTGTCGTCGTCGTTCACCAGGACACGGTGGTCCATACCAAGTCCGATACCGCGGTCGTCACGACTACGGTTACGACCAACCAGCACCCGATGCCCGGCGACGCTTCGGTTGCGGTCACGCTCGAGCGGCTCGGGAATTACAAGACGCTCGTGTCGCTGCTCAACGAGGCGCACCTGATGCCGTCGCTGCGCGGCTCGGCTCCGGTCACCCTGTTCGCACCGACGGACGCGGCGTTCGCCAAGCTGTCAGAGAGTGACATGGCCGCACTGCGCGCGGACGAGCCGCGCCTGAAGAACCTGCTGCTCAACATGATCGTGAGCGGCAAGCTCGATACACGCGAGATACTGAAGCTCAAGACTGCAACGACGCTCCGTGGAACGCACATCCGCTTCGGTTTCGAGAACGGTCATCCTGAAGTCAACGATCAGCCGATCGTGCAGCCTGGCATCATTGCTTCGAACGGCTTCATCTATGGCATCTCGGGCGTGATCGGGATGAGCGGCGAGAAGTAGGAAGACATCAAACCCGGCGCGAGTCGGGCGCAACATCAAAGCGGCCGTGGATGCACTTCGCATCCACGGCCGCTTTTCTCATATTGGTACCTGCGCTCCTAGGACTCACCCTGTGCCTTGCTGAATCCATCCTTGCCATCGAACCGCTGGAGCTTCTCGATGTGTCCCCAGCGGTACTTGGCGGAGATCCTGCCCAGCAGGTCCAGTATCTGCGCGTCCGTGACGTCGGATTCCACAGGGCCCGCAATCACGAACCGGCACTGATAAGCGTCCACGAGCGACGTTCCGTGGGCGGTGTCGGGCCAGACGGCGGTACCGCGATTGGAGATGACCTTGAGCTTCAGACCGCTGCCGTCGGCCATCCTCGTGAGTGTCTCGCCTATCTGTGCGGGATGCTCGAGTGACTCGATGAAGACGTCCACACCCACGACGGTGCGGGTACTCACGCTCACGTGACCGACGACGTCGCTCGCCTGCGGCACGACGATGCGCTTGAATTCGCGCGGCTTGGCGAGCTTCGAGATTCTGCCCAGATTCGCGATTATCGCGTCGGTGAATTCTGTGGTGGACGACGCGGGTCGCGCGCCTTCCATGTCACCGGTGCGAACGCCTTCCTCTAGTGTGACGAGTACCGCGTTCTCGATGGCGCTCGCGGCCTTCCCTTCCCCGACGTGCCGCAACAACATGAGCGCGCTCAAAATGAGCGCGGTCGGGTTTGCGAGATTCTTACCCGCGATATCGGGCGCCGAGCCGTGGACGGCCTCGAACATCGCTACACTGCTGCCGATGTTCGCGGACGGCGCGAAGCCGAGGCCTCCGGTCAGGCCTGACGTGAGATCGCTCAGGATGTCGCCGTTCATGTTCGTCGTGAGGATCATGTCGAACTGCTCGGGGTGCATCGCCAGCTGGTGCGCTGCGTTGTCAACCAGGATGTGCTTCGACTCGATGGACGGATATTCCTTCGCGATATCCTCGAAGGTGTGCTGCACCAGTCCTTCGGTGAGCTTCATGATGTTGGCTTTCGTTGCGCAGTGAATCTTGTGCCTTCCCTCCGCGATCGCGTACTCGAACGCGAAGCGCGTGATCTTCTCGCATCCAGGGCGCGTTATGATCTTGAGGCACTGCGCTACGGCTGGCGTCTCCATGTGCTCGATGCCGGCGTAGAGATCCTCGACGTTCTCGCGCACGACGACTATGTCGAGGTTGCGGCCGGCGTACGGCGTCTTCACGCCTGGCAGCTCGCGAACCGGCCGAACGTTGGCGAAGGTCTCGAAGAGTTTGCGGAGCGTGACGTTCGCGCTCTTGTTGCCGTATCCGATGGGTGTCTCGAGCGGCCCCTTGAGGACGAGACGAGTGCGCTCGATGGATTCTATGGTCTCAGCGGGAACGCCGGATTCGACGCCGCGCGTGAAGGCTTCCGCGCCGGCTACCTGGACCTCCGGCTCGAGTACGATCCCGGCGGCTGAAATGATTTTGAGGGCGGCGGAGACGACTTCCGGACCGATCCCGTCGCCGGGAAGGACTGTGAGCTTGATTGGTGATGAAGGCATGCGACAAATCTAGGTTCATGGCGAGTCCGGATGACCCGTCCCTGGCATGAATATCGGGTCGGCGTCCTTGGCGGATCATTGCCTCGCCCGCGGCTAAGGAAATCGCCCGGGACGTTCGATACTTGATCCCGTGCCTCGATCGAACGCAGCGCTCACCGATCCGATACCGAATCCCAGCCCGCCAGAGCGAGTCGGCCCGCGTAGCGTGGGGAGTGGCGGGACCAGCGGGAGACGGCTACCTGCGCCAGATCAGCCGGCGCCAGCGCGAAACCAGACCCGGGAACTCGCGGTGTTCCCGATCGGGCACGCACGGGTCGCGCCGAGCGAGCGGGTGCTGGCTCTCGATGCGGCACGCGGGGTCGCGATAACGCTCGTGATGCTGTCTCACTTCACCATGCGATTCGCGACGGAGACCGGGCACGATGGGGCGCTTCGCTGGCCCGTGATCGTCGGGATGATAGCGTCACCAACGTTCGTGCTGCTGAGCGGCGCGGTGTACGGTACTCTCTCTGCGTCGCCGCGAACCGACCGGACGAGATTGCGGAACGTGTTGTTCGATCGGGCGCTATTCCTCATTCTCGTTGCGCACGCACTGCTTGCCGGCTCGGCGATCCTGCGCGGCGTACCGGGCGCTTGGCACAGGCTCTACATCACGGACACGATCGCGCCGGCGCTCATGTTCGGGCCTGCGATTGCGGCGCGTACGAGCGGCAGGTCGAGGGTGAAGATCGCCGGCGCGCTGATGCTGATAAGCTGGATGATCCTGTCGCTTCCGACTCTGCCTGGGCTTGGCCTGGGCACGATCATCCGCGAGCTGTTCGTTGGAACGCTGGCGCACGGCGGCGAGAGTTGGTGGGGCTATCACTGGCCGCTGGCCGAGTGGTTCGGCCTCTACCTGATCGGTACCGCAGTGGGGGAGAAGACTGCTACGCTTCAGCGAGTGGCGGGGCATCAGTCGGCGAGTGACTGGCTTCTTCGGCGAGGACTGGTCGCGGCCATTGCCGGGGGAACGCTGAGCCTGATCGCGCAGGCCATTTCCTACTCCGGACACGCCCGTGGCGGAACCTGGTCAAATGGAATCCAGCTCATGTCGGTGGAGTCCAAGTTTCCGCCGTCGCCTGCGTATTTTCTGTGGTTCGGCGGACTGGGACTGTGCGTAATCGCACTGATGTACACCGAGTCGCGAGTGCGCTGGTTCGACGCGGTGCGGCGGAAGGCGCATCCGCTTGGGCGGTCGTCGCTGATGATTTTCGTGGTGAGCGACTATCTCTTTCACGTCCCATTCCTGTTCTGGCACCCTCGCGAGCTGGGCTGGTGGCTGTCCACCTTTCTGGCGACTCTGATCCCGCTGTACGCGATGGCGGTGGTCTGGACGCGGATGAACGGCAATCGGCTCCTGACAGTGGGATATCCTAACGCGACCCTCTGGAGCGGCGCGCGACGCGCAGTGGCATTCCTCGGCGTCTGCGTCGATTCGGCGGTTTGGTGGACCGGATTGCGCCACGCGCGACAGGTCTGAGTCCCCGAAACCAGCGCAACATCTGACCGCTGCGTTACGTACCGCTGGAGGATAGGTTTTGACTGCGCCTCCGGGTCCGGCAGGCGCCAGTCTATCGGTACTCTTCCGGGGGTAGTTAGTGAAGGTGAACCAGTATTTGATCCGTTCGGCGCTGCTCGTCGCCGTTGCCACGAGCGCAGCCGCGGCCCAGGGGCCGGCGACTCCTTACGACAGTCTTGCCTTCTCCGCGCTCAAGTGGCGCGAGCTCGGCCCGTTCAGGGGCGGCCGCTCGGTCGCCGTCGCCGGCTCGGCGGCAAGACCGCGTGAGTACTACATGGGCTCCACCGGTGGGGGGGTGTTCAAGAGCACCGATGGTGGCACGACCTGGAAGCCGATCACCGACAAGTACTTCGGCGGAACGATCGGGTCCATTGCCGTGAGCGAATCGAATCCGAACATCGTCTACGTCGGCACGGGTGAGTCGCCGATCCGCGGAAACGTCTCGCACGGCGATGGCGTGTTCAAGTCCACCGATGCCGGAAAGACCTGGTCATTCATCGGCCTGGGCGACACGCGTCAGATATCGCGCGTACGCATCGATCCGAAGAACCCGGACATCGTTTACGTAGGCGCGCAGGGTCACGTGTGGGGACCGAACGCCGAGCGTGGCGTGTTCAAGACCACGGACGGCGGAAAGACATGGAAGAAGATTCTGTTCCGAAATGACTCGACGGGCATCACGGATCTCGTGATCGATCCGCACAACTCGCAGACGCTGTATGCGGCGTTCTGGGAAGCGTATCGCGAGCCATGGAAGCTCGTGTCCGGCGGGGCTGGCAGCGGAATTTTCAAGTCCACCGACGGTGGTGACCACTGGACGGAGATCACGCGGAACCCGGGCTTGCCGTCGGGGATCATCGGCAACATCGGGATCACGGCATCTCCGGCGAAGGAAGGCCGTTTGTGGGCAGTGATCGAGGCGGATTCCGGCGGCGTATTCCGCTCGGACGATGGCGGCGCAACATGGACCAAGACCAACAGCGACCGCAGCCTGCGGCAGCGCGCGTGGTACTACTCGCGAGTGTTCGCAGATCCGAAGGATCCGAACGGCGTGTACGGCACCAATGTGGGCTTCATGCATTCGAAGGACGGCGGCAAGACGTTCAAGTCGATCAGCGTGCCGCATGGCGACAACCATGATCTGTGGATTGCGCCGAACGATCCCAAGCGGATGATCGAATCGAATGATGGAGGCGCGACTGTGAGTGTTGACGGCGGTGAGTCGTGGACACCGGAGTATCAGCCCACTGCGCAGTTCTATCACGTGGAGACCACCACACACTTCCCGTATCGCGTTTGCGGAGCTCAGCAGGACAACTCGACCCTGTGCGGGCCGAGCGCGAAGGACGGCGGCATCGGGATCGACGACTGGTATGACGTGGGCGGTGGAGAGAGTGGATATATCGCCGTTCGACCGGACACGCCGGACGTTGTGTTCGCAGGATCGTACGGCGGACTGCTGACGCGCTTTGACGCGCGCACGGGCCTCAGTCGCGACGTGAACCCGTGGCCGGACAATCCGATGGGCCACGATGCTGCTGACGCGAAGTATCGCTTCCAGTGGACGTTCCCGATCGTACTGTCCCCCTATGACCCGAGCACGATGTACATGGGGAGCAGTGTGATCTTCAAGACGACCGACGAGGGCCAGCACTGGACCGCGATCAGTCCCGATCTTACGCGACACGACCCGCGGACGCTTGGCGCATCGGGCGGCCCGATCACGAAAGATCAGACGTCGGTTGAGTATTACGCCACGGTGTTCGCGATCGCGGAGTCGCCGGTACAGAAGGGTGAGATCTGGGCCGGATCGGATGATGGGCTGATACACATCACGCGCGACGCCGGCAAGACGTGGACGGACATCACACCGAAGGATCTCCCGGAGTGGACCCGGATCTCGATCATCGAGCCATCGCACTACGCAGCAGGGACCGCGTACGTGGCAGCAAACCGGTACCAGCTTGACGACATGCGTCCGTACATCTACAGGACTACGGACTACGGCCGCACGTGGAAGATGATCGTGAACGGGATTCCGTCGACCGAATTCACACGCGTGGTGCGTGAGGACCCAGCGCGGCGGGGACTGCTGTACGCCGGCACCGAGCGCGGTGTGTGGGTGTCGTTCGACGACGGCGATCACTGGCAGACGCTAAGGCGCAATCTGCCGATCGTGCCGGTGCACGACCTCGCGATAAAGGATGGCGATCTGATCGCGGCGACGCACGGGCGTGGATTCTGGATCATGGACGACGTGTCGCCGCTTAGGCAGTTGACGCCAGCGATCGTGAGCTCATCCGCTCACCTGTTCACGCCGGGGAAGGTTGTGCGAGCGAGCTTCTATGGCGGCGCAACGACCGGTGCGACTGGTGCACCACCGCGGGCGGCGAATCCGCCGTCGGGAGCGGTGATCTACTACTGGCTCAAGTCGCCGAGGCAGGTTGTGGCGCTGGACTTCCTGGACGCGAAGGGAAACTTGATCAGGCACTTCTCGAGCGATCTGGATTCCGCGGGCGTGGTGGACAGCGTGGAAGCGGGAACGAAGAAGGCCGCCGTTCATGACAGCCTTGTAAAGGCGGGCATCAACGCTGACAGCATCAAGGTCCTCGAGCTGCTTCCCGGCGAGGGCGACCGTGCGGGTGGCGGCCGTCGTGGCGTTTCGCAAGCGCCGCGTGTGGCGAACAAGCAGGGTCTCAATACGTTCGACTGGAACCTTCGGTACCCGAACGCGGCGACGTTCAAGGGGCTGGTGTTCTGGGGCGGTGGTGTGACGGGACCGCTCGCGCCTCCGGGCACGTATTCCGTGCGCATGACCACGGGCGGTGTGACGCAAACGCAGAAGTTCGAGCTGGTG
>JBBRBY010000108.1:0-7236 GCA_038205315.1 Gemmatimonadales bacterium
TTGAAACAGGTTTGCTTCGCCGGAATTGGTGTGTTGACTCAGCAGGTCAGCTTGTGCCTGCGCCGATGCCTGGGTGAGTGAGCGCTCAAACGCGCGCGGATCATGATACTTGTCGACCAGATCGAGCACTTCGCTCCGCGATTTCGCAACAACGGTCCAGTACGCAACGTGCGCTGTCGCTCCGGGTTCGAGTTTCACGCGACGGCGAAGACTGAACACAGGGTCGAGCACGGCGCCGAACGTATTGGAGAGCGGGGAACCGTCCATCACGGAATCGGGGTTGCGCACGTCGTGTCCGCGTCCCAGAAATCGTGCTCGATCGGTTTCGAATTCTGTCTCACCCACCAACTCGCCTTCCACGACTACGAGATGTCCAGCCCATACTGAGGGATCGGCTGGCGACCCGCGACGGCGCGTGGCGAGGATTGCACCTCGATCACCAGCACTTGCGTCCACCGCATACGTCTCGACGAACATCTTGGAGAACGCAGGATGCGCGATATCTGCCGCGTTCGATCCCAACACGAGCTCGGCGTATGATGTCAGCTCGATCTCGCGTGGCCCGCTACCATGATTGGTAATCGTAACGCGGCGGCCTTCCGCATCATCCTCGTGCGCGACCACGACGTCCAGCTTTGTGGTAATCGACCCATCGAGCCGCTCGATCTCCACATGATCGTCAGAAAGTCTTGCTTCGTATTTGTCCGGTTCGACTGCCATGGGTTGGTAGCCTGCCGACCAGACGACACCACTGTCGACGTCACGGAAATAGACATAGCTCCCCCATGAGTCGCACGTAGTGTCCTCACGCCACCGAGTGATCGCCAGGTCGCCCCAATGGCTGTAGCCCGAACCGCCGACGGTCATCATCACTGAATAGCGACCGTTTGAGAGCAGCTGTGTCTGCGGAATCGTTTGATGCGGTGACGAAAACCGACGCGGCGCCGACGATGATGCCGAAGCTACCGAACGTGAGCCGTCTGTAGAATTTGAGTCTTTCATAGTTCCATTGAGGCTTTGCCGAACGCAGCCGTGCGCTCTCTTTCATACGCATCTGCCGCCTGGCGAATGCCGCCTGACTGAGTCGGATAGGGATGGATTACAGTCGCGAGTTTTCCGAGACCAATGCCAGCGACCATCGCCAGTGTGACTTCACTGATCATCTCTCCTGCGTGACTGCCGACGATCGTCGCGCCGAGAATCTCATCGGTGCGCTCTCTCGTATGGATCTTCACGAAACCGACCTCTTCGCCGTCGGCAATCGCCCGATCTACATCGTGCATCGGGATGGTGAAGGTTTTGACTGATATTCCCTGCTCGAGCGCCTGCCGCACATAAAGTCCGACGTGAGCGATCTCCGGATCGGTGTACGTACACCACGGTATGATCAACTTGCTGTAGCGCTGCTGACCACGGAACAGCGCGTTTGCGACGGCGATGCGCGCTGATGCTTCAGCAGTATCGTTGAACTTGTGCTTCAGGCAGACATCACCGGCAGCGTAGATTCGAGGGTTGTCGGTTCGAAGGAAATCGTCGACATGAATACCGTCGGAGCTGTCGTACGCAACCCCCGCAGCCTCCAGGTTCAGCCCGTCCACGTTCGGCGCGCGGCCGGTCCCCGTAAGGATTGCATCGGTCACAATCGAGTCCTTGTAATCGGCCTGCACGAGGTCGACGATCTTCTCGCCGCCTTGCACTCGTACATTGACAACGCTGGTGTCCAGCCGGATATCGATGCCGTCGCGCGCGAAGGCGTCGGACAGAACCTGCGCGGCGTCGCGCTCTTCCCGAGGCAGGAAAAGCGGCCAGTTCTGCACGATCGTCGTCTGCGAGCCAAGACGGCAAAACGCTTGCGCCATCTCGCAGCCGAGCGGGCCACCACCAATGACCACGAGGCGGCGCGGCCGCTCTGTCAGGTCGAAGGCGCTCTCATTCGTGACGAAGCCAGCCTCAGCGAGGCCCGGAATCTCTGGCGTTTTAGGGTGCGCGCCGGTGGCGATCACCGCGCGTTTGAAGCGCAGCTTGACGCCTTGCACCGTCAGCGCATCAGCGGCGCTAAAGACTGCGTCACCGAAGAAAACATCAACGCCAGAGGTCGTCAGGTCACTCGCCGAGTCGAGGCGACTGACACGCGCGCGAATGCGTCGTACGCGTTGCATCACCGCAGGAAAGTCGACTGTAATGTCGGATGGGACGCATGCGCCGTATCTCTCCGCATGACGCATCTCACCGTACAACCGTGACGTTCGGATAATCGTCTTTGACGGGAGGCAGCCATGGTTCAGACAAGTGCCCCCAAGAAGGTCGCGCTCGACGAGCGCCACCTTCTTACCTCGGATCGCCGCAGCTCGTGCAGCGGTTATTCCCGCAGTGCCACCGCCAAGAACCACCAGATCGTAATGCCCAGCCGGCCGGGGGTTGTGCCAATCGCTCGGCCGCACGTTTCGCATGCGTTCAAGCTCGCTGGGGTCGGTTGCGACAGTCACAATGACGGCTCGCTCCGCTCATGATCTAACCAACCGCCGCTGAAGCCTGCGCCCCGAAGTCCCGTGACGATGTAGGAACAGTTGCGCATCAGGCGCCAGATAAATTCGGTGCGGTAGTTCTCGATCATCATCGTCACGATGCCTTGATCCAATCCGTAGTGGCCTTTGGAAACCCAGTACTTGCCGTCGGCACCAACTAATCCTGGGTTGAACCCGCTCGCATATCGATGATCGAGGTGCATCTCGGGGTAACGTTGATGCATCGCCCGGACGGCCTTGAGAGTGATATCGGGTGCAAACGGGAGCGACGCCAGCGCTGCGGATCCCGCAAGAGTTCCGTCGTCCGGACCGTAGGAAACGCCGCGTGCCGCGTATCCAAACAACCGAGTGCGACCTTCCGCACCCTCACCTCTTGGCCCATCGCAGGCAGAGAGGCCCCAGCAATCCTCATCGTAGCCGGCGAACCCGCCGGGGTTACGCCTTGCATATTCCCGCTGAATAAGGGTAGCGCGCCGGCTGTTTTCAAAATAGTCACTCCCCTTATCGCGCATGAACGGGTCCTGGATCCCGCGCAAGTCGATCCACGCATGGGAAAAATGGTAGACGAAGAGTGGCGCGGCATACAGGATGTCGATGTCGTAGAGATTCTCCCACTGGTACGTCAGGGTCCACGAGTGGTAAGAGTCGCCGGACAGCGGGTGCGTTGGCGAGCCAAGTGCCAGCACGTAAAGCACAACTCCCTCGGTGTAACCTTCCCATTCATAGTGCAAAAAGCCGCTTTCCGGTTTCCACCCCTGCATGATCGTGGCACGACCGTTTTGCGACCAACGCCAGTCCACGTTCAGATACAACTCTTCGGCAACGTCTCGCAATTCGGTTTCCGATGCGGTCGGTGCGTTGAAGTACTGGCGTGCAGTCAATACTCCCGCCATCAGCAACGCTGTATCGATCATTGACAGTTCCGAGCGCCAAACCCGGAGCCCGGTCTGCATGTCGAGGAAGTGATAGAAAAATCCTTTGTAGCCGGTCGCTGTTGGGCTACCACTCTGATCGCTGTCACGAAAGAAGCGTAAGGCCGAGAGCGTGAGGTGGATGGCGTCATCGCGCGCCATCCAACCACGTTCGACAGCTATTGGATACACCGATATGGCGAATCCGACCACGGCGATACTGCATGGGGAACCAGGTCGTGATGTGTCAGCCACGAGGCCGTTGGCCGGGTTCACCGTCTGCCGGAAATAATCAAACGCCGCACGCTCGATACGGTTCAGCAAACCCTCGTCGTCTTCGTTCAAACTGAACTCAACCGGCGCTGTGGCTGAGCGCGCCAACTCGACCTGATTGAATCCATTCAGTGCAGCGGAGACAACTTGACACTCTTTTCGCCCAGTGCCTGGGCAACGTCGTACATGGCCTGATTGAGAATCTTGTGGGTGTTTTCGTCAGCACCATGGCCGGACTTGGCGTCGATATCGGCCATGACGGCGACATGGATGGGATGTGACAGCGCTTTGTCGAACAAATATCCTGACCAGAATGCACCGTCGGGCGCTGTGCCGGCCTGGACGAGTGCCTTGGCGAGTGCCGCGCCGTGCAGATCAGCTGGCGCATCAGGCAACTTCACTCCTTTCTCGGTTGCCAGCTTCAACCCATCCGTGACGGCGAACGTCATACCGTCGAGGAAATTGTCGACATTGGTCTTGCCGTATTGTTTCGTCAGCTTGGCAACTTCCGCGTTGACTGTTTTTTCGCCGAGCATCGACACCAGGGCCTTGGCAAAGCTGAAGCTCTCCGCACCGCCGCCGGCCTTGACCAGTGCTGCGGTCGCCTCGAGTGCCGGCTTGCCGTCGTAGATCGGGCCACCGAACCAGTTGGTAGTATCGGTACCGTATGTGGCGGCTTGCGGCTGCATTGCGCTCGAATCGACAACGGCCGTCTTAACCGTGTCGCTGACGGCGGCCTTATCGCTGTCGCCGGATTTGTTGCAAGCCGACAATGTCAGAGCCATGGCGGAAGCGGCGGTGACTGCGAATACTCTGTTCGTAAATTTCATGGAAGGCCTCCTGGCCTTGGGCGCGGATTGATTACCGCGAAGAACTGGTTTTTTTCTTCGCCACGCGAGTCAGTGCCTTGCCGTAATGAAAGACGACATCTGGTTCGCCAGGGTGATGGTCATGCTCCCTGACCGAGTACATCGTGTTTGCGGCGGTAGTGCCGCGCTTGTGGACGCCTGTAACGGTCCCGTGACCAATAGCGCTGCGATAGTGCCAGGTTACGGAGGTGCCAGCGGCAATCGTCTTGAACGATGGTGCCTTCGTGCTTGGCATTCTGGTTTCCTCGTGTTGATCCGTCGATGTGTGTGCTTTGTTCAACAGCATAGCGCGTGCCCCGTTCATGGCGGCTAAGCGCCACTTTGCAACCCGACGAACGATGGGCGACCGATTTCATCACGGCCCTCCAGGCGTGCGAGAAGCAGATAGAAGTACAGCATCCCGCGCTGCGCACCGAGCGCATCGAGTACGTCCTGCACATCGAACGGCGCCGATCCTGCGACGAGCGCGATGTTGCTCGCAACGCTTGTATCGTTGGCGGGGAAGACATCAAGTCGTCCCAGGCCACGCAGCAGAATGACAGCGGCCGTCCATGGACCAATCCCCTTGAACTGGCGGAGAGCGGCCGCAGCGTCCGGGCTCGTGCACCGTTCCAGCGTCGGAGCGTCGAGGGCGCCGGATGCAAGCGCTTCGGCGACGCGCCGGAGGGTTGCGATCTTGTTGGCACTGAGTCCCGTCGCTCTCAGGAGATCGTCCGTTGCTCCCTTGAAGCGCTCAGCGGCCGGGAAAACGTACAACGGCACCGGCAAGCCGGCAGTTTCCACGCGTGTCCCAAGGGCAACAATCAAACGGTGCATTATCGCACTTGCCGCCCGAAGGCTCACCTGCTGGAACACGATCGCGTTAGCGCATGCCTCCCAAAGAGTGGGATAGCGAGGCGGTTTTACACCGTGCATCCGCTTGACCAACGGCGCCAGCCATGGGATTTGCTCAGCCGATCTGTCGAATTCCGCGAGATCGCGATCGACGCCGAGCGTAAGTCCCGCGAGCTTCAGCAATCCGGACTCGTTGCTCGTGTCGCCCTCGATTGAAATCGAGAGCGAGTCTGCGTCATTCGACTGCGTAGCGCGTACAATCGCCGGTTTGAGACCAGCAGAAAATGCGCGCACGTATTGCCCTTCAGGCGTGAGTAGATCGACGACATTTGTAGAAAGCCGCCGGAGTACACTCACGGTGAGATCGAGGCGATACGGCCTGACGACCTGGATCTCGTACGCCTTCACCCTTGAATGGGACGGTCCCGCGTTTGCAACGTTTCTCATCCAGGCAAGTTGAATGATTAAACATGGCGAAAAAGCTGTCGAGCCAATTTCGGGCGATAGCATCGACGATCGGTGGATCAACAGAATCAGTCCCAGGATCGCACTTCTGTTTATCTCGCCGCTGCTGCTTCTGGTAGCCGCGGCTTACCTGCAATGGGGTATTGCCGGATTGCCATCAATACCCGCGTACGCTAACGCCGCCGCGCCAGGCGCCCCATCCGGCTTCCCCGCGTGGCTCCGCATCACCCACTACGTCAACTTCCTCTTCCTGTCGCTGCTCATTCGCAGCGGCCTGCAGATTCTGATGGACCACCCGCGTCTCTACGGAAACGTCCACTGCACTCCCGGCACCGAATGGCTTCGGCTCACGCCGATCAAGGTGCCGACAGATCGCTTGTGGACGGCGAAGGATGACTCGCGTTACCTCAGTCCCTGGATCGGCCTGCCAGGACATCGACACACTGTAGGCATGGCTCGGCACTGGCATTTCCTCACAGTGTTGTTCTGGGTGGGGAACGGTATCGTTTTCGTCGCGCTGCTGTTTGGCACCGGCCAGTGGCAGCGACTAATGCCGACGTCATGGCAAATCGTGCCCGATGCCTGGGCTGTGTTTGTCCACTACGCAACGCTCCACGTTCCACCGGAGCCAGACGGCTTCTATAGATACAACGCACTGCAGCAGCTGTCGTACTTCGCCGTCGTATTTGTTCTTGCCCCCTGCGCGATCCTGACAGGCCCGTCGATGTCACCCGCGCTGACGAATCGCTTCAAGTGGTATCCGTTCTTTCCGGGTAACCGACAGATCGGCCGGTCGCTCCACTTCCTCACCATGTGCGCGTTTGTCGTGTTCATCCTGATGCACGTGACGATGGTTGCACTCACGGGTTTACTACGGAACATGAACCACATCGTCGTCGGCACCGACGATGCAAATCCGGTCGGCCTTATACTCGGCCTGTTCGGCATCGGTAGCGTCATCCTGATCAACGGGCTCGCCAACTGGACGGCATGGAAGCATCCGCGAGCCGTTCAGCACGCATCGAAGGCGATCGTCAGCCCAGTCATGCGAGCGGTTCTTGATCGGTCCACGCCACAGGCCCAATTCAGTCGGGAGGATGTGTCGCCGTTCTTCTGGGTCAACGGCAATCTGCCAACGTCGGATGACTGGAAGGCTCTGGCCGCTGATGATTTCAGGAACTACCGGCTCAACGTATGTGGACTTGTGGAAAATCCCGTCGAGTTGTCGCTGGACGACATGCGGGCGCTCGGGGAAAAAACTCAGATTACGCTGCATCACTGCATTCAGGGCTGGTCGGGAATCGCCGCGTGGGGTGGATTGCCGCTGGCAGAAGTGATTGCGCTGGCCCGGCCACGGCC
>JBBRBY010000109.1:0-7226 GCA_038205315.1 Gemmatimonadales bacterium
GAGTGGGTCTCCGCGCTAGAGGCGCTCCGTGTAGGCGTGTCTGTGGCGAACGGACCGGATCTCGATAGTGCGCGTGTATTAATCCTGCGTGGGTGCTTCGATTTGGGTTTGGCGTCTTCGGAAGCGGGTGACTGGGAAACAGCGGCGTCCTATTTTGAGGAAGGTCGTCGCGCGTTTGCGCCTGTGCCTATGGACGCGAAGCCCTCTCTGCCAATATGAGTGAGACACTGAAGTATCGGTAGTTTAGTGTACACTTGAGGGTGATCGAGGCTTCCCGAATGACCGCTCCAGCTCTTGCTTCAAATGCAGTAATCCCGCACGATTCAGCGGTGTCACCGACGCCCAATAGGCGCCGCTTCACTGCGGCCTACAAGATGAAGATTCTGGAGGAGATCGACCGGTGTAATCACCACGGTGATATCGGTGCTCTCCTCCGGCGAGAAGGGCTGTACTCGTCCCAGCTCGCGGCCTGGCGCCGTGCACGCGAGCAGGGCGATCTTGCGACGCACGCAGGCCGTAATGCAGCATTGGTCCGGCGTCGTGGGCCGAAGCCCAGACCAGTCGACTCCAGCAAGAAGAAGATCGCCGAGTTGGAGCGTGAGCTTCGTCGCGCCGTGAAGCGTGCAGAGCACGCTGAAGCCCTGGTAGCGGTCCAAAAAAAAGTTGCCGCGCTCTTGAGTCAGATGGATCAGGCAATGGATCAGCTGGACCAAAACAATCGGTCGAGCGACGACGAGCCCACCGGGTTACGCTGATGCATGCCGTCACCGATCTTGGGTCTCGTCTTGGTGTGCGATCACTCTGCAGCGCGCTGTCGCTCTCGAGCGCGACGTACTACCGGCATCGCTGTCGCACGAGCAGCAGTACGAGCAGCGACACGAGCAGCAGCAAACGATTCACACCGCGCATATCACCTCGTTCATCGCCCCGCGCATTGATGCCGGACGAACGACGTCGCGTGCTCGATGTGCTGCATGAGCCGCGATTCGTGGATCTGGCGCCGGCCGAGGTATACGCCACGCTCCTGGACGAGGGAGCGCATCTGTGCTCGGAGCGCACCATGTACCGCGTACTGGCTGAGAACGAGGAGGTGCGCGAGCGTCGCTCTATCGCGAGGCATACGCATTACACTGCACCCGAGCTTCTGGCCACCAGGCCGAACGAGCTCTGGAGCTGGGATATATCCAAGCTGAAGGGCCCAGCGAAGTGGACATGGTATCATCTCTACGTCGTGCTCGACGTGTTCAGCCGGTATGTCGTGGGGTGGATGTTGGCACATCGTGAGTCCGCGGCATTGGCTGAGCGGCTCATATCTACGAGCTGCGAGCGTCATCGCATTCTTCCGGGTCAACTCACCGTGCACGCAGATCGCGGATCGTCGATGACATCGAAACCAGTCGCACTCCTGCTCGCCGACTTGGGCGTCACGAAGACCCATTCACGACCGCACGTTTCCAATGACAATCCGTACTCCGAGTCGCAGTTCAAGACGATGAAGTACAGGCCCGACTTCCCAGAGAGATTCGGTTCCATCGAGCATGGCCGAATGCATTGCGTGGATTTCTTCCGGTGGTACAACGATGAACACCGGCATTCAGGGATCGGGATGCTGACTCCACACGACGTGCATTACGGGCTCGCGGAGATGCGTCATGCCGAGCGCGCTCTCGTGCTCCAGGCGGCTTACGCCGCTCATCCTGAACGCTTCGTCAGGCAAGTGCCAACACCGCCGGCGCTACCGACGGCTGCATGGATCAACAAGCCGATCAATCCAGCGGAACTCGTCAACTTAACCGACGGAATGCTCTCTAAATTCTGACCACCAAGTGTCTCAAAGCCATTGACAGGTTCCGAAGTCGGAGGCGGATCAGTCACTTGACGCAATCTGCGCGTTCTATTCTGCCCACGCTCATGAGGAACAGGGGCAGGGTGCTACTGCAGCGGCTCTGTATACCTGTGCGCTAGCCGGACGTCTGCCCCAAAATTTAAGAGCAACTGCTATCGCGCGCCTTGGCGATCTAGAGTCCTCCTGAGTCGTAGAGTATGTGTGGTAACACGCGCCGGCCACAATAGAGGAGTGATGAGTCCGACTTCGCCAACGTGAGTACAACTGGTTCAGGTTACGTGTACTACCGGAGGAGTTATGACTTTTCCAGCTTCTGCCGAGAACTGCGACACCGTTAGCCTGACTTCGAGTCGCTGGTTTAGATGGCTGTCGCTGGGTTCAGCGCATGGGTTCGGCCGGTCGTGCGAGCGCTGCCCGCTTTGACCCACAACACGGACATCGAAGGAGTGTTACAATGAGCGTGCTTGTTGGAACAAGGGAACTCGGGCTTGAAGTATCCTGGAGGTTTGGTTTCGTCAAGCACGGTGAGCACGCCGCCACGACTCCAGGCGTCGTTTACGTCGATGTCGGCGGGACACCGGCACCAGGCGTCGTCGATCACCACATCGGGGACGGCTTGCAGTGTGCGGCCGAGGTCGTCGCGCAGCGGCCAGAGTTGGTCTACAATCACCTACTCGGACCCGTGCTGGCGAAAGGAGGGTTCGGTGTAGGCGCACCGGGATCGCTATTGCGGCTGACGGTCGTCACGCACGAGTCCCCGGATTGGGATGGCGTCGTAGCAACGCACCTCATCATGCGTCTCGTCGAAGACGGTGAGCTACCCGCGTATGCCAACGCGCTCGCGTGTTACGCGCGGACGGTCGATCAGGGGCTCTATCAGATCGACCTTGAGCGCGAGAAGACATTTCACGCCCCGCATCTGCTCTACCTCGCGATCCAACACACGCTCTCGGCCGGCAGTGACGCCAACTCGCTGCAGCGCGGGCTGGCGTTGCTGGAGCGGTGCGTCGATGACGTGCAGGCGAGCGCAGGCGGGAAGCCGATCCGGGATGAGCGCGTATTTTTTCCGTCTGCGTCCGAATGCCCTTCTGCAGACTGGTGGGAGGACAATCATTTTGCCGATGCGCGGCAGGTCCTGGAGAAGGCGCGGGACACGTTTCGTCGAGACATGGAATCTCGCGACGGCGCCATTGACTGCATCATGCTTCCAGCGGCTGATAACAGCGGGGATCTTAAGGTACCGGCGTTCGTGGCGACGAGAGAACCTGAGAGCGTGCTCGACAAGTACCTGGTGCGCGCTGCAGGGTACCCGTTTTTCATCTGCCCGCGCGGGCATCGGACCGGGGATGGCGAAGGCCAATGCTTCCCCAGAGTGGTTCTGTCGCTGGATCCCGCATGGCGCGACGCCCATGATCGGCGGCCATCGCTGCGTGGGCTCGGCCCGGCGCTTGAGCGCGCCGAAGCGGCGGCCCGCCGGCAATTACACAAAGGGCGTGACAACCGGACTGCTGAGCCCCGGTACAGCGACGGATCGACCGATAATGACGATCCCTGGTACGACGGCCGCGCCCATGAATGGACGATAGTCGATGCGCCTCGTGAAGGTACGGTGTTGCCGTACCAGGAGGTCGTCCGGATTGCGACGGAGGAGGCATACTGGGAGGCGCCGCTACATGCCGGTGAACTCGTGTTCGTGTGGCCCCGGCCCTCGTCGTCGGTTACTGGCGACAGCCGGCCCGTGCCCAGACCTCCAACCATGTCAGAGACCCTCTCTCCGCTGTACAAGGAGATTTGTGAGGTCGACCATATGCCGATTCGCAGGAGCGAGATCCCAGACGAGCTGCTCACGCCGGAGGGAGTCACAATCACACGCCGCTTGCGCCGATTCCCGGGTGGAACGGCTCCGGAAATGGAAATCGTGACCTTCGTCGCCGGGTGTGGCACGACGTTCGAAGCCCTCATGCGTGCGGCTGTTGCACTACTTGAACGTGAGGGCGGCGCCCCGGGTTACCGTTATGCCAACATCGAAGTTGTACCGTATGCGATGAAAAGCGCGGCGATCCTCCCGCCGCTCGCTGCGCTCGGCTTTGATGTCACAACCGCACTCTCACTCGGGGGGCAATCGGTTTTCCTCGACGGGCGATCGCTGCTAACGCTGGGCGCTGGAGACCGGTCTCCCATATCCGTCGCGGGTGGCGGCTCCAGAGTCGACTTGGAAGTCTTGCTATACATCGCGTTCCTGAACGAGGCGCTCGGCGCATACTCGGAGCGCATTGGCGAGGCGGTACCTGAGCACGGGCAGCCGCTGGCCGGTGTCGATACCCACGTTCTGCGAGAGGACGTGCTCCGTTTTCAGGCGCGGCACTACCAGCTTGAAGTGAGCAATACCGCTCGCAGCCGGCGGATATTCGCCGGTCTTGCCGAGGCCACCAGGCTGGAAGATCATTACCAAGAGGTTTTGAGCGAACTTGACCGACTCTCGGATCTTGAGCATCAAGTCGTTGATGCTCGAACAACGCGCGCCGAGCGCGTGCTAACGCTCGTGCTGTACGCGCTAGCTGCCGTTGGCGTCTACCAAACTGTCATCGCCTTCGCAACGTTACCCAACGATGTGCTCCAAGCGCCCTTGTTCTGGTTCATTGTCGGCGTGGTGGCAGCGATATTGATCGTTTGTTACAAGTGGATCGAACGGATTCGACGAAGTCCCAGTTAGGCGCAGCTCTAGAATTGCGGGACCGACGCTCATCAGCATCGGGTTTCAACCCGGTTGGAGAAGGGATTCTCCAAGGAGGACGGATGTACTCGTATCGATTCCTATCGCGCGTGGAGATAATCGCTGCTGTGTCGCTCGCAGCTTTGATGCCTCCGCCAGCACTGGCGCAGAGCAGCGAACGGCCATCCGTTCCGTACATCGTTCAGAACGCGTGCCCGTTCGAGTGCTGCACGTATCGTGATTGGCAGGCCTACGCCGCCATTCCCGTCCACGTAAAGCCGGCAAGGAGTGCTCCGGTGCGCTTTCACCTCCGCAACCTTGAGCACATGAAGGGTGACTCGGGAAACGTCATCGTGTCGCGACTTGGCGTAGTGGTCGCGCGCGCTCCGTTTGGGATAGGCGGCTACGACGAGAAGGGGACGGTGATACCCGTGCCGCGCGGCGACACGGTGTACGTGCTGAGCTACACGGGCGAGGGGGTCTGGAATACGTGGTACCGAGGCCGCGTGCAGGCGACGGATCAGAATTGGGACGAGCCGGGCCAGACGTATTTGCCGGGAGTCAAGCGGAGTCCAGCACGCATGGTCCAGAAGCCGAAGAGCGAGTGGTGGGCGCACGTGACGCGTAAGTCCGGCGCCAAGGGGTGGATTCTGATGGACCTGGACAAGGTTGGGAATGTGGACGCCTGCGGTTAGCACCGGGTTAGCGCGCCATCCCTTGCGCAGTAGCGGGGCGACGTGCAACATCTACCGTCCCTGTCCAGACCACTGACCATCTTATATGACCGATCAACAGCAGACCAAGACCAAGGGTGTCGTCGACATCGTCTTTCTCCTCGACGCCACTGGGAGCATGGGCCCGTGCATCGACGCGCTGAAGACAAACATCGGGCTGTTCATCGACTCGTTGACCAAGGGCAACGAGAACGGTGTTCTCCCCGTCAAGGACTGGCGCGCGAAAGTAGTGGGATATCGGGACTTCGAGTATCAGGAAACGCCACCCATAGTCGACAATCCATTCGTGCGGGACGCCGCGCAACTCAAGGCGCAGCTCGCCTCGCTCACCGCTGAAGCGGGAGGCGACGCGCCGGAATCACTGCTGGATGCGCTATTCACCGTCGCATCAATGGGGCAGACGGACAAGGGTGCGCAGGAAGCGGATCCGAACCGCTGGCGGTATCGCAGCGATGCTGCGCGCGTGGTGATCGTCTTCACGGACGCTCCGTACCATGAGAAGATGTCGATTCCCGCGGCTGTCGGCGGCGGGCTCGACGATGTAAACAACATCATCACTGCTAACCGTATCATTCTCAGTGTCTTCGCACCGAACTTCCCCTGCTACGACAGTCTGAGTGAGCTGGACAAGTCGGAGTGGGAAGTCATCGAGTCACCGGGGAAGTCTGCACAGGAAGCACTCGCAGAGTTCACCAGCGACCAGGCGAACTTTACCAAGACGCTCAAACAGCTTGCCGCCAGCGTATCGAAGTCCGCCGAAACGGTTGCTCTGTAACAAGCATGGTTAACCAGCAGGCAGCCAGAGCCAAGGGCGTCGTCGACATCGTCTTCCTGCTCGATGCTACTGGGAGTATGGGGCCATGTATTGATGCGCTGAAGCACAATATCGGGCTCTTCATCGACTCGTTGACGAAAGGAAACGAGAACGGCGTTCTGCCTGTGAAGGACTGGCGTGCCAGAGTTGTTGGGTTTCGGGATTTCCGGGATCAGAGCCCTCCACCTATCGTGGAGAATCCATTCGTCCGCGAACCGGCGGAACTCAAGGCGCAGCTTGCCGCCCTGGAGTCGATTACCGGTACCGATGCACCAGAATCGCTGCTCGATGCGCTCTACGTGGTTGCATCTACGCAACAGATGGAGAAAGGTGCGCAGCGAGAAGATCCGAATCGGTGGCGTTACCGTAGCGATGCCGCGCGCGTCGTGATCGTCTTCACAGACGCGCCATTCCACGAGACGATGTCCGTTCCTGGTGCAGCTGGAGGCGGATTGAACGAGGTGAGCGACATCATCACCGCTAACCGTATCATTCTCAGCATCTTTGCACCCAACTTCCCGTGCTACGACAGTCTGAGTGAGATCGATCGATCGGAGTGGGAAGTCATCGAGTTGCCCGGGAAATCGCCACAGGAAGCGCTTGCGGAGTTCACCAGCGACCAGGCGAACTTTGGCAAGACGCTCAAACAACTGGCGGCAAGCGTATCGAAGTCGGCGGAAACGGTGGGACAGTAGGCCCGTAGCAAGCACACTTCTTACAACGCCCGAGATGAGGCTCGACCATGGCCAAAAAGTACAAGCCCGGACAGGAGGTTAACGGCTACCGGATCATCGAATTCCTCACTGCGGGGAACATGGCGATCTCGTACAAGGCGGAAGCTGGCGACGGGTCCCGGATATTTCTCAAGCAGTACAAGTCCCCATCCGCACGTCTGCCGTGGTACGATGCTTACGTCGCGTACCAAAAGGAACTCAATCGCCGGATAGGTGGTTCCCGGGCCGCCCAGTTTTGCGTTCGTCCGAGGCAACCGTTCGAGCTGCCGCAGGCGTTGTCAGACGGTAAGGAAACGCGCTCGTACTGGGTAGCGTACGAGTTCGTCGAAGGGTTCGATCTCCAAGGGTTGTTTGCGCCGGCCGAGCGGCGAGGAGGCGAGCATGT
>JBBRBY010000110.1:0-6962 GCA_038205315.1 Gemmatimonadales bacterium
CGCGAGAGAATCATGCCGGCAAGGTTGGTGAACGTGCCACCGGACCCGATGAGCTTTGCACCGTGCCAGTCGCTCCGCGACACGGAAGCGCGCATCTCCTTTCGAACAAAACGGCGAAGTGCGTCCAGCTCCTTTCGCCCTCTGCTCTTGTGAAAGAATTGCTCGGTCAGCCGTATCGCGCCGAACGGGAACGACAGCAACCCGTCAAGCAGGCCATCGGCGCTCAGCGCGAGCTCGAGCGAGCCGCCGCCGATGTCCATCACGACTGCGCGCCCCTTTGCGAGGTCGAAGTGCGCGAGCGCGCTGCGGTAGGACAGGAGCGCTTCCTCATCTCCGTCCAGGATCCGGACGGAGATTCCCGTCGTGTCGCGGACGGCTGCAACGAATTCGGGGCCGTTCTCCGCGTCGCGGACCGCGCTCGTCGCGACGGCTTCGGTGCGTACGGTCCCCATCTGACGAGTGAGCGTGGCCATGCGAAGGAGGGCGTCAAGCGCGTTTCGAATGGCCGACTCACTCAGGCGGCCTGTCGCGCCCACGCCCTCGCCCAGCCGTGGCGCGGCCTTCATCTCGTCGATGATGCGGATCCCTCCGTCGGGAGAGACGTCCGCGACAATCTGGCGGATGGAGTTCGATCCAATGCCGACCGCCGCGATGCGAACGTCGTCCGGCCGCGGTGCGGGCCGTCGCGACTGTGCGCTGATGGGGTCAGGCTGCATTCACATTTCCCGCCAGGTCATGACGCGAAATGTAACCCGACCCTATGCAGTCAGTCTTCGAAGTGGTGCTTGATCTGCTTCCCTTCGGCGAGGTAAACTGCGTCCTCTCCGATATTCGTGGCGAGATCTGCCACGCGCTCGAGATTCCGGCTGACGAGCAGGAGCTCGAGCGACGGCGTGATGGTCCGCGCATCCGCCATCATATGCGTGAGCAGGATGCGGAAGATGGAATTGTGAAGCGCATCCACGGCGTCGTCCGACTTGCACACTTCGCGGCCGAGCGGACCGTCGCCGCGCAGGAAGGCATCCAGAGCGTCGCTGAGCATCAGGCGCGCGCGGCGGGCCATGTCCTCGATTTCAGGATCCGGGACGAGCGTCGCACGCTGCTCGATGAGTCTGAGCGACGACTGGGCTATGTTAACGGCGTGGTCGCCGATCCGCTCCAGATCGTTTGACACCTTGATGGCGCCGATGATGAAGCGCAGGTCGCGCGCCATGGGCTGCTGCAGCGCAAGCAGCGCGATCGCTCGCTGTTCGATCTCCACCTCGAGGGCATTGATCTCCAGGTCGCTCGCGAGCACCATCTCGGCAATCCCGTGGTCGTTGTGCAGCAGCGCATCCACGGCCTGCTCGATCATCTCCTCGGCGCGTGTGGACATTCTGAGAAGCAGCGCCTTCAACTCATCGATCTGATCGTGAAAATGGCGAAAGCCATTCGGGGCGTCGTGTACAGCCGTCATCCGAACCTCCCTGTGATGTACGCCTCGGTCCGCGCTTCAGCGGGACGTGTAAAGATCCTGTCCGTTGTGTCAACTTCAACCAGCCGGCCCACGAAGAAGAAAGCGGTACGCGAGGAAATTCGCGCGGCCTGCTGAAGATTGTGAGTGACTATGACGATCGTGAGATCCGATTTTAGCTCGTGCAGCAGCTCCTCGACCTTCGCGGTAGCGATCGGGTCGAGCGCGCTCGCCGGCTCGTCCAGCAGGAGGACCTCCGGCCGGTTCGCGAGTGCCCGCGCGATGCACAGGCGCTGCTGCTGACCTCCCGAGAGTCCCAGCGCACTTCGGCGGAGGCGATCCTTCACCTCGTCCCAGAGCGCCGCGCGACGCAAGGACTCCTCCGCAATCTCGTCCAGTTGAGAGCGCGACGCAACGCCGTTGATGCGTGGTCCGTACACGACATTGTCGTAAATGGACTTGGGAAACGGATTCCACCGCTGAAACACCATTCCCACGCGCTGCCGCAGCTGAACTACATCCACGCCGCGCTCGTACAGATCATTTCCGTCCAGCAGCAGCTGTCCGGTCTGGCGAACCCCAGGGATCATGTCGTTCATACGGTTGATGGAGCGCAGAAACGTGGACTTCCCACATCCGGACGGTCCGATCAGAGCCGTGATGGCGCGCGGCGCGATGGGGAGCGAGATATCGAAGAGCGCCTGCTTCTTTCCATAATAAAAGGAGAAGTCGCGCGCTTCGACGGCGCCCGTGAGCACGGCCGGTTCGGAGAGGTCCGCAGTCACGGCAGGCGTCATCCAAACCGACCGGTGATATACGCTTCCGTGCGCGGGTCGCGCGGCGCCGTGAAGAGAGAGTTGGTATCAGCCAGCTCTACAAGTTTGCCATCGAGCATGAACGCCGTGCGATCGGAGACGCGCGCCGCCTGCTGCATGTTGTGCGTGACGATCCCGATCGTCACGCTCGATCGCAGCTCGTAAACCAGCTCCTCGACCTTCTGCGTGCTGGCGGGGTCGAGCGACGCCGTGGGCTCATCGAGCAGGAGGACTCGCGGCTTGTTGGCGAGCGCGCGCGCGATGCACAGACGTTGCTGCTGGCCGCCGGACAGCGATATCGCACTGGTCCTGAGCCGGTCCCGTACTTCCTCCCAGAGCGCTGCGCGGCGGAGGGCATCCTCCACGATCGAATCCAGCTCGGAGCGCGGCGGCATTCCGCTATCGCGCACCTTGAGACCGGCGGCAACGTTGTCGTAGATCGACATGGTGGGGAACGGTGTCGGCCGCTGGAATACCATCCCGATGTGGCGGCGGACCGCAATCGCGCTCGTTCCCTCGCCATACAGCAGATCTCCGTCGAGCGTGACGCTTCCGGTCGCGCGCGCACCCGGAACGGTCTCGTGCATGCGATTGAGGCACCTCAGCAGAGTGGACTTTCCGCAACCCGACGGACCGATGATCGCGGTGACGTTCTGACCGGGAATGGTCATCGTCACGCTCTTCACCACATGGTGGCGTCCGAAGTACGCGTTGAGGTCCTCGGCGACCAGACTGTCCGGTGTCGGCATCTGATCCTTCACCAACTCTCGGGTCGGGATGGGCACGCGTGGTTCTGTGGTGGTGGCCACGGCGGTGGCGTCGAGCTGCATGTCAATCAACGGCGGCTCCGAAGCGTGAGCGCGTCGCGAAGCGTGCGGCGACGCTTATGATTAGAACGATTCCGATCAACACCAGCGCGCCAGCCCACGCAAGCGAATGCCATTCGTCGTACGGGCTGATCGCATAGGTGAATATCTGAAGCGGAAGCGCCGAGATCGGCCGGCGAAGCGACGTGGACCAGAACTGGTTCCCGAAGGCCGTGAAGAGAAGGGGAGCTGTCTCGCCTGCCACCCGCGCTACGGCGACGAGCGCACCGGTGACGATTCCCGGCATGGCGGTGCGCAGCACGACGCTCATCGAAGTACGCCACCGCTGGTAGCCCAGGGCGAGCGCCGCCTCGCGGAGGGAATTCGGGACGAGCCGAATCATCTCCTCCGTGGTTCTTGTCACAAGCGGAATGATCATCGCTCCGAGCGCGATCCCTCCGGCGAGGGCTGAGAAGTGTCCCACAGGCCGCACGAGCAGCTGCCACGCGAAAATTCCCATGACGATCGACGGAATACCGTTCAACACGTCCGACAGGAAGCGAACTACGTTTGCGAGCACTGACGCGCGATGCTCGGCGAGATACAGGCCTGCACCAACACCTACCGGCACTCCGATGCCGGCTGCGATCCCGATCAGGATCAACGTACCGGTTATGGCGTTGGCCATGCCGCCCCCGACCTCACCGACCGGCTGCGGCATCTTCGTGAAAAAGTCCACGCTGATGGAGGAGAAGCCGGCTTTCGTTATATGAAACAGAATCAGCACAAGTGGAAGCGTCGCAAGCACGGCGGCGACGTATGTCACTGCCATCATGATGCTGCTCACGGTCTTGCGGCGAAATCTGTTCGCACTCGTCGACCGAGGAATCACGGAGGTGGTCATGCCCCCTCCTTCACGGAAACGCTCCAGACGAGCCAGCGCGCGATCGCGTTGACGACGATCGTGATCAGGAACAGCACGGCGCCCACCGCCATCAGCGCCGAGAGGTGCATGTCGTTGGTGGCCTCGCTGAACTCGTTGGCAATCAGCGATGCCATGGTGTACCCGGGCGCGAGCAGCGACGACGAGATCTCCGCCCGGTTACCGATGACCATCGTGACGGCCATCGTCTCGCCGAGGGCGCGGCCGAGTCCGAGGATGACACCGCCGATTATGCCCGAGCGTGCGTTGGGGATGACTGCGTCGCGGATCACTTCCCACCTTGTCGCGCCAAGCGCAAGCGCAGCTTCTCGCTGCGACCGCGGAACTGCACGCAGCACTTCGCGCGAGACGGCGGAGATGTACGGCAGCGCCATGATCGCGAGAATTATTCCGGCGGCGAGCATGCTCGGCCCGTAGTTCGGCCCGCTGAAGAAGCGCGTGGCGCCCAGATGCATGGTGTCGCGCAGGAATGGCACTGCGTGCTCCCGCAGGAAGGGGATCATGACGAATATTCCCCACAGGCCGTACACGACGCTCGGTATCGCAGCGAGCAGATCGACAAGGAATGCAACCGGCTGCTGCAGCCAGCGAGGCGCGAATTCGGAAAGAAAAATCGCGACGCCGAGTGCCAGGGGCGTCGCGAGAATGAGGGCTAGCAGCGATGATACGAGTGTGCCGAAGATCGCCGGGGCCGCGCCGAACTTGCCGGCCGACACGTCCCACTCGCTCGAGGTAAGAAAGCCGAAACCGAACTGGTGCAGCGCGGGCCACGCCGCCTTGAAGATGGCGTAGGCGATGGCAACGAGGAGCACCGGAATGCAGAGCGCGAAGCCTGTCGTCAGAATGGAGTAGGCACGATCGCCGAGATCGCGGGCGAGAAGAGACTCGCGCCGGCCTCGGCGCACCTCAACCCGGCCCTCTCCCCTGATCGCATCGATGCGTTCCATGATGATCGTGAAAGCTAGATGACACAGCCCCCCGGATGGCTCGCATCGTGTAACGGCCTTGTCACAGCTGGGCCGATTGACCGCGCGGCGGTCCTAGCGCCCGGGCGAGACGCGGCCTGGCCTCCTGATCCGTCCTGCATCCGACCATGGAGCTCCCACCCGGTCAGCGAAGACCGGCATTGTACCGGGCCAGTATCGCCCTCACGCTGTCGAGTGGGATGGCCGTGACCGTGTGGCCGTGGCTCGTCACCGAAGTCGCCATGAACATGGAATTGTAGATCGCCTCCTCGGTCGCCTCGATCACTGCCTCGAAGAGCGGCGACATGTCGTCATTGGACAGCTCTGCCGTGGGGCGCGGGGATGGCGCCGCCTGTTGCCCTGTTGCGGGTGACGCGGGCGGCCGCCGCCTTACCTGTTCGGCGGTCGAGAACGCAATTGCGAAGTCACCGGATCCATTCGAAAAATCCGAACCCGTTCGGGCGACTCCGGCCATGGCGCGCGCCGCCACGCGCTCCAGGTTTCGATCTGATACCGGCGCATCGGTCGCAATCACCACCATTATCGAGCCGTTGCCGCGGTGCTGCTCCACGACGTCTCTGTAGGCGTACTTCCCGAGCTCGCGGCCAACGGGCGCGCCGAGGACCTGAAGGATCCCGCCAAAATTGCTCTGCACAATCACGCCGACCGTCCATCCGCCGAGCGCCGTCGGGAGCACCCGGGACGATGTCCCGATGCCCCCCTTCCACTGGAATGCGACGGTGCCGGCGCCGGCGCCCACACTCCCTTCAGCCACGGGACCGGAAGCGGCTGACACGAGCGCCTCTTGCACGTCCGCAGCGCTGATCGGACGCGACCGTATGGCGTTCAGGTATCCATCGTTGGTTTCGCCGACCACGGGATTGATCGACGCGACGTTCTGCATGCCGGGTTGCGCGAGCATCTCTGCCGTGAGCGCGTCGGCCGCGCGCCAAACGCAGAGCGTACACGTGAGCAGGACGGGCGTCTCGAGCTCGCCCAGCTCTCGGAGCTGTGTCGCACCGACGAGTTTTCCGAACGCATTGCCGATGAACACAGCGGCGGGGACACGGTCGAGGAACATGTTGCCCGCATGCGGAAGGATCGCCGTCACGCCGGTGCGAACCGAGTCGCCGATCACGACCGTCTTCTGACCCACGAGCACGCCGGCGACGTCGGTGATCGCGTTGTTATCGCCAGGCTGAAACACACCTGGAGCGACGCCGATCGCACGGGCTCGGACGCGTGCACACTGAGCCGCGAGTCGTGTCGGCGAAGCTGACGCGACGGCCGCAGCGAAAGCGAGACCGGCCGCGCACGTCGTGAAAAAATCTGTTCGCATCACACAATCATATCGCGCATGGATCGATGCGGCGATAGCGCGTACAGAAAACATCCTCGGCCAGCCACGTGGCTGGCCGAGGATGCAGGATGTCTGTTGCTAATGGGTTCCCGCGAGCGTGTCGAGTCGCGATTCGAGCTGCTTGATCATCGACTGCGGCAACGGAGCGTAATCTAGTGATGCGGCGATGGATTCACCGTTGGAATAGGCCCATCTAAGGAAGTCGATCATCGCCTTGCCTCTGGCGGCATCCTTGGGGTGCTGATAGACGAGGATCCAGGTAAACGACGAGATTGGATACGCTCCCTTGCCTGGCGCGTTGACGATGGAGATCCGGTAGTCAGTGTTCGGAGTCAGCTTCGAGGCGGCTCCGGCCGCTGCTGCGGTCACCGACTCCAGCGTCGGCGCGACCCATTCGCCCGCTGCATTCTGTATCATCGCAACGGGAAGATTGTTCTGCTTCGCGTAGGACAGCTCGACGTACCCGACGGCGCCCGGCGACTGCTTGACCTGTCCGGTCACGCCTTCGCTGCCCTTGCCGCCCAGTCCAACGGGCCATGCGAGCGTCTGGCCGCGACCGACCTTGGAGAGCCACGACGGGCTCACGGCGGACAGGTAATCACTGAAGATGAACGTGGTGC
>JBBRBY010000111.1:0-6619 GCA_038205315.1 Gemmatimonadales bacterium
CGCTGCGCCGCGCATCTAACGAGCCGTTGCTGCAGTCGGGCGCGACCCGCATCCGGATAGCCCCCCGTTGCTTCTATCGTGCGCTGCAGGCAGAATTGAGCCCGTAGCATGATCGCCCGCTGCAGAACTTGAGCGTTATGCATCAATACGCTACTTGCTGGGGACTGTGAACCAAGTCAGCTTTCGTCTATGGCACAGCCCGCGTTCGACTACCTCAGTCTCAGTATCGAAGACCGGCTCAAGCTCGTCGGCGATATTTGGGATAGCATCGCCGACGCCGCCAACAGCTCGCCCGATGTGTTGCCGATGACGCCGGCGCAGATTGCGGAGCTGGAGCGTCGTATCGCGTACGCCGATGCTCATCCCGAAGATTCCGTCCCGATGGAAGAGGTCATGGAGCGGGTGCGAGCCAAGATTCAGCGAGTGGCAAAGGGACCCGGCTCCGAGTGACCACCCGAGCGCGGCGGCGGGTAGTCTGGACGTCGCTGGCGGAAGAGGATCTGACGGTCGCGGCGCTTTGGTATGGTGATCAGCAACCAGCCATCGTTGAACCGTTTCTCGATGCCATTCGTCAGGCGGCGAAGAGTGCGGCCGATGCGCCAGAACTCTATGCCCGCGTGTTAAAGGATCTACGCCGGGTCCTGGTTCATCGCTTTCCGTACGCCCTTCTTTTCCAAGAGAGTACTGCAGAGGTACGCATTCTCGCGTGCTACCATTTGCATCGCGATTCGTCGTTTTGGCAATCGCGGGGCTGATGCATAACGAACGTTAGACGACGGCCGGGAGGGACTCTCAGTGCCAGGTGTTCACAACAATTGTGGCACAGACGACAGCGAGAAAGAACGTAGCTTCCTGCAGACGAGTTACTAGGCGAGGCCGCCACCATAGTGAGATGCACGCGATCATAGTGAGCGCCACCAGCGGAGTCAGGACATTCGCGTTCACCGCACCATCTACGCTTCCCCGGGCGAGCTGATAGAATCCCTCGGTCATCCCACTAAAGGGGCCGCGTATGCCGGCTAGCTTTTCCAGTGGGGACGGTGATAGCCCAAGCCGGCCCTCTAGACGTACTACAGGGTTATGAGACATTGCGGCGAACCACCATGCTAATACAAGTAAGAGCAACCGCAGTGCGGGATGCGGTGGCTTACTTGCGCTCATCAAGCCGCGGCTTCCGGACGACCAGATAGATCGGTACCGCGATGATACAAATGAAGAACGAGAAGGCACCCCAACCCAAGCCGCTCATGCCGCGCGCTTCGGCATCCTTGCCGATCAGAAAGCCAATGACGACTGCGATGAGAATGCCGAAGATGAACTGCGCGCCTAATATCGCCGAAAGTGTTGAGTCCATGTCGTATCAGGCCTGAGGAGTACGTCGAGGGGGGGGAACGACAAGGTGTTGCCGATAAGTGAAGGCTGCAAGGGCACGATGGCATCCAACGCCACCGACGTACGCTCAAAAACTACGTATCGTCGTCTAACGCTCAAGTTCTGCAGCGGGCGATCATGCTACGGGCTCAATTCTGCCTGCAGCGCACGATAGAAGCAACGGGGGGCTATCCGGATGCGGGTCGCGCCCGACTGCAGCAACGGCTCGTTAGAGAGCAGCTTGCTACACAAATTGCCGAATTGCTACCGCCAACTGTTCTTGAGAGAGTCCATTCTGCAGCGCGGCAGTGACCCAGTCCTCCTGACCCTCTCCAAAATCCTCTTTCGCCCCCTTGCACTCGATCAGCAAGGCGGACCTCGCCCCATCCACGTCATTCCAAGCGACGACGTCGGGAATCCCGCCGGTTGCACGACCGGTGATGCGGCGAATCACACCATCCATGCGGCGTAGCCAGTCCGGTATCTCCTGGGGACCGCAAGTCCACGGCCTCCACAGCTCGGGAATGCGGCTAGGATTGTAGGAACTGATCCAAAACGCATTGTCGCGAATCCGTCGCAGTCGTTTGGCCACCTCAACCTCATTGCAACTCCGCACAGGCTCGTCGTGATCGCGCGAGTAGACCTGTCCCTTCTTCTTTCCGAAGTCCTCGTTGAATGTCAGCGGGGGCCCATCCCATTGCTGATAACCAATGTGGAAGTGGAGAATTGGGAACGGGATCGCTCGTGCGACTGACTTGCGCTTGCGAGATACAAAGGGAAGCGTGAGTTCGCGTATCGGCGCGAGCGCGTTCCGGATTTCAGAATGAGACATGTCGGCCCTATTCGGAACGATGAAGTGCTGCTCTCTAACGCCTGAGCTAACCTGCGGGCGAATCAAATAAGACGCGAGCGTAGCGAGCTTCCATCAATCGCCCGACAGGTTCAGCGCACGTTAGACCGCGGCTTGGCGCGATCAAGCGTAACTGCCTCAGTGCGGCGTATCAACCCTGCGGTATTCGCGGGGCAAATTTCGGTGCTGAATATCGTCGGGCAGTCGATCCGCGATCAGGCGAGCGGTAAATCGCTGGCCTTCTCCGAGCCGTTCTACCTCCACGGCAATCGTGTCGATGGCGCGCTCAATCTGAGCCAATCGGTTATCGATACGGTCCCGATGCTCCGGCTCGACGAGGCTTGCTTGCGGCCGCACTAACCATCGTGTCCACGCGTACGCCGCAGACCAAGCGACCGAAGCCGCGCTGATAAACAACGCCACCGCCATGGGTGCTTCTGAGCTCATCGCCATACGCCGACTCCAAGTTCGAGTGGAACCACGAGGGGGTGTCGCTGGCAGCGCGAGGCCTGCGCCGCGGTCTAACGCCCAAGTTGAGCTGCGGGCGAGTCTCATAAAATGCGAGCGCAGCGAGCTTCCAAAGATCGCCCGACTGCTCCAACGCACGTTATGCCCCAAGTGCACAGATCTATGTGCGGAGTCTGAGCTTGCCTTCTCGCGCGAACGGAACCAACTACGCGACGGCGAGCTTGCGCACGCGGAGCCGTTTCCGCGACTGCTCCGCGAGCCAGAGATCGTGTTGCATCTGCTGGTGCAGCCAACTCTCCGCCGTGGTGTTGAATGCGATGGACAGCCGAATAGCCATCTCGGGGCTGATGCCCGCACGCCCGTTCAGAATGGCGGACAAGGTGTTGCGACTCACACCAAGGGAGTTGGCGGCATCGGTGACGCTCAGCTCCAAGGGAGCCAAGCAGAGCTTGCGGAGAATCTCGCCGGGATGTGGCGGCTGGTGCATGCGGAGCGGCTTCATTTAATGATAATCCTCGTAGTCTACGTCCGTGGCGTCAGGTCCCTCGAATCGAAACGTCACACGCCAGTTGCCGCTGACACTCACCGCCCACGTCCCGTGCCGGTTGCCCTTCAGCGGATGGAGCGCGAGTCCGGGGAGCCCCATGTCTCGGGGTTCCACGGCCACGCTGAGTCGCCCGAGAATCAACCGGAGCCGGATCGCGTGCTTGCTTTGAATGCCAGCGGTTGAGCCCTCGCTGAAGAAGCGTCCTAGGCCCTTGTGTCTGAACCGCAGGATGGCCATGCCGAAGTGTAACGTGTAACGTGGCAGATGGCAATCAAGGGGCGGGCTCCAGAAGTAGCCATCGCGATGAACATCGTTGGGGCATAACGCCCCAGCTCTGCTGCAAGGAATCAAAACAAATGCGCGCGAAGCGCGCTACCGAAACTCCTTGTCAGCAGCAGCGCACGTTATGCAGAATGCGCACGAATCGCGACTTACGCTGCGCGCAGGGGCGCCAGATCGATGCGGCGCACCGGATCGCACCCGAGTTGCCGGAGCAGGCGATTGAGAGCGACGAGGGTCAACTGCGCTGGCGCGGTGATCTCGATTCCGAGCGCCTGCCCGCGCGCGTCCAGGTCGACGATCATGCCCGGATCGACCTGGCGCGTGCGCACGCTCTTCACGCGGCTCTCACGGGGGAGGTAAAGATACGCGGCGAGCGGCTGCCCGTGCCGGTAGGTGACCTCGAGATAGGCTTCTTTCATCGATCGACGGGATACGCGGTGATGACCACTACAAGTTGGGCGTCAGGGTCGGGTTCCACAATGACCTCCCAGACGGCGCGCCGGTGGCGGCTGGCGACGATCCAGCGGCCCGGCACGATGTCGGGCCGGACCCCGTTCGCCGCGAAGAGCATGCGGCGCACCTCGATCTCATTGAAATCGCGATCCGCCATCCGCTTGAAGAGATGCGAGCTCAGCTCGAGATCCCACTCCCACCATACAGGCCACGTCGGCATTCGGAATAGTTTGTCTCTACTGAGGGCTGGAGTCAGGTTTCTGCATAACGCCCCAGCTAACCTGCGGGCGAATCAGATAGAATGCGAGCGAAGCGAGCTTCCCAAGATCGCCCGACTGGTTCAGCGCACGTTATACAACACGCCGGTGAGATGCCTAAGCCGGACTGGTGATCGCGGCCGCGGCGATACCGTTTGATGGCCGCACCCGCGTTGCTTCCGCCAATTGCTCAGGGGTCGGACAAGGCGTCGCAAGCCAGTTATGCTCGAAGACCTGAATGAACGCGCGCGGAACGTCAGTGGCTGCGACGAAGCCAGGACTCGGCAGACCGGTGCCTTTGTTAACTACGAGCGCTGAAAGCGGGGGAAGGTTGTTCACGAGGCAGTAGGACTGGACCTGCTCAAGAACGGCGCCGAGGCCAGCGGCGTGCATCCCTGTGAGCTTGCCAAGAATCTCGTACGTAATGATCTGACGATTGCCCGCCGCGAAGGCGAGGAGAGACCATGCTTGCCATGCGCGCTCAGGAATCTTCATTGTATTAGAAGTGTGGTGTTGTATAACGCCCAAGCTCACTTGCAAAGGCATCAGACAAAATGCGAGCGCAGCGAGCTACAGAAACGCCTTTGACAAGTGCAGCGCCTCGTTAGCCAGCAGGCGCGAGGTACTTGAATGCAACGGACTGGAACGGGCGGGGATCGACTGCCGCCGAGATCGCGTCGTTCTGCATAGCGGCAAGAAGGTCCTCGATTGCCACGAGTGAGATCGTCCCGCGAAATGTGCCCAGTTCCGGCCGCTCACACCAGTTGCTCGCGAATTGCCACAGCCGACTGCGAGCTCGCGGTAGGAGGAGCAGGACCCGATCATCCGCACCCGGCCGAAGCTGCGCGAGGTTGCGATACAACTGGTAGTCGCGAAAGAACGGACGCGGGTCGAGCACACTATCCAGCAGACGACCGCGAAGCAGCGGCGCGTATTTCGCGGCGAGCTTCTCCAAATGACGATCATCGTGGGACGCGCGACCAAAGGCAGCCTCCGTCAGCTTGACCTCGATCACCGTGCGACGATCGGCCGCGTCCGTGATCATCACGTCGATGTTTGTACCGTCTCCACCCGGCAGCTCCACCTCGAAGTCGAGCGCGGCCGGGCCGCCGAGCGGAATCCCAAGCAGGCGGCGCGTCATGGCGAACGAGGAGGGCAACTCGGGATAGAGCGGGAAGAACAGATTGAACGCGAGAGCTTGCGACGACGTGAGATGGTGGAAGAAGCGATGGAGCTTCCATGGCCGCGCAACCTGAACGCGCCAGAACTCCGCCCGCAGCGGCTCAACGATGTTGAGTCCACGCTGGTGGCGAGGCAGGATGTGGCCATACTCGCGCGGTGGGTCGCCCCACACGCCGGCCGGGGTCCCGAGCTCGCGCTCGCGGTAACCCGTCAGGTGGCGCTGCAGGCGATCCACATACTCGGCATCACGCATCGGTCGTCCTCGTGCTCGTGTTGCTGGCTAACGCCATAGCTCACCTGCGGGCGAACACATAAAAGCGAGCGAAGCGAGCAATCCATGAATCGCCCGTCTGGTGCAGCGCTCGTTATACGGCCGGACCGAGATGCATGCGAAACTCAGCGACCGAGTTGAGGGGCTGTGTCCGGTGAATCATGCGGTGACAATTGGCACAAAGCAACGATAAGTCCTCGAGGCGCGTCACCGTTTCGGTGAGTACATCGCTCAGCGGCTGATTGTGATGAACCTCGGCGAAATCGATCCCGATTGCGGGATACGCCTCCCGAAAGTCGAAGCCGCACGCTTCGCACCGTAGGCGACCCGACTCATTTAGAACGGCGGCCTTCTTCTGTTCCACGAGGGATCGATCACGCTCCCGACGGAAGTGGGACACCAAACGCGGCTCGCCCTCAATCGCCTGCACTTCGGGATCAAATCCCAAGACGCCCGGAGTGGCCGTGATTGGCCGATAGGCATACGTACCCTGCCGCCGTGTTCGCTCGAAGCATGGCTCCCACGCGCTGCGACCAACGGTGATCTGTTGACTAAACCACGCGACCATATTTGACGCTCGGAGGCGGGTATCGTCGTTCGAGTCTCCTGGAGGGGCGATGCGCGCAAGGATCGCTGCAGCCCCTGGGTCTCGAACGAGTTCCGTGGTGATTTCGTCGTGCGATACGTAGTCAGCGGTGATGCGAGACCGCTCGGTGATAACGCGGGCGATCAGAGGAAAGACTTCATCATAGCTGAAATGCTGGCCCACTGATTCCTCACATGGATTGTGTGGCCGTATAACGCTCAAGTTCTGCAGCGGGCGATCATGCTACGGGCTCAATTCTGCCTGCAGCGCACGATAGAAGCAACGGGGGGCTATCCGGATGCGGGTCGCGCCCGACTGCAGCAACGGCTCGTTAGATGCGCGGCGCAGCGGT
>JBBRBY010000112.1:0-6571 GCA_038205315.1 Gemmatimonadales bacterium
GATTTCTGAAACTGGTTCGCGACTCCCTTCACGGTTATGTAATCCGTCGTGAAGAACAGTCGCTGAAGCTGCGTCGAATTTGTCACGGGCACGTCCTGCATCGATCCGTGATACAGCGTCATCAGCAGGTCACTCTGATTCTTCGCCAGCGCCATGTTCCCGCTGTCGGCGTATATCGTACGCTTGCGCGTCGGGTCGCTCAAATCGTAAATCGTCACATCCCGCATCAGATTCGACGACTCGTCCAGCCGGTTAGCGCGGAGGAAGAGCTTGCCCGGGCTTACCTCGTTGATGACCTGCTCGCGAAGCGCGAAGGTCGGCTTCTTCTGCGCGATGTCCGACTGAAGCACCGCCAGTTGGTGGTTCGTCCGGGGCAGAATCTGATCGTTGAACACGATCATGAGAGCGGTCACGCCCGCCGCGGCGATCAGCACCGGCGTCATCAGCCGGGTCAGTCCCACACCGCTTGCCTTGAGAGCCGTGATCTCGTTTTCGGCAGCAAGCCGGCTGAACGCGTGGAGCGTCGCCACCAGTACGGCCATCGGAAGCGTCAACGCCACGGTGAAGGGAATCGACAGTAGGAAGAACTCCGCCACCGCGGTCCATGGAATACCCTTGCCGACCAGGTTTCCGAACTGCTTCGCTACGTAATTGAGCAGAAGCAGCGAAGTCAGCGCCGTGAGCGAAAATGTGAGAGGCCCCAGGTGCTCCTTGAGGACGTATCTGGAGAGTATCTTCACGGGGTGAAATTTACAGGGTGGGTCTCCACCGGGCGCCACTTACGGGCGCGCCGGCGAGAGCACGCGGCCCCTGGCTCACGGGGCGCCCGCTCGACCCGCGCGCTGGTCCCGTTGTGCGTGCGGTCCATTCCTTCGGCACCTCGCGTTGCTGCGATTCTGCTCCTCAGCTCAGTGGTCACAGCGCCGCTCGCGGCCCAGGTCCGCGACACAACGCCACGACCAACATCACGTATCCGCGTGCGCATAGGCCAGGATACACTCCCCCTCCAGCTGCCCACGGTGCAGACCCGCGCCGACGCAGTCCTCTACCGCGAAGCCGAGGCCCAGATCCAGGCGGCACGTGCGACTGCCTTCCAATTGAACAGTCGTTCGATACTTGAATCCGTGTGGGGTCAGGTCGCCGCTCAGAGCTTCGCCACCAGCCGCCCTCAGCCGCTCGCCGCGGAGGATGCGCAGCGCGCCAGGCCCCGGCCGCCAGCGCCGGACCGGCTCTTCGGCGATTATGCCGACCTCGGAATCCAGGTCGATTCAAGACTGGAGTTCCGGAACGAAAAGGACCAGACCAATCGCTGTCAGGGCGTAACCTATTTCCTGGCCGCAAATACCTGTCGGTCGGCGTTCGAGCCCACACTGGACTTCCAGTACGCTCTCAGATCGGCCGGAGTCGTTGCCGACCGCGTCCACGTAAACGTCGACTACGACTCCCAGCGAGAGTTCGACGCCTCCAACACCATTTCCATCGCCTTCCAGGGCAAGCAGAACGAATTCCTCCAGAAGCTCGAGGTCGGCAACGTCACGTTCCAGCCGCCGCCTTCCAGATTCATCACCGCCGCCATACCGAGCGGTAATTATGGAATCCAGGCGGTCGCCAACCTCGGCGAGGGAATCAGACTCCGATCGATCATTGCGCAACAGAAGGGAAACGTCGTCCGCGACAGAGTCTTCACCGTGGGCGATCGGGTGCTCCAGGCCGTTGACCGATCCGTCGAGGACTACCAGTTCGAACCGCGCCGATTCTTCTTCACCGTCGATCCCAAACTCTTCGCGGGCTACCCGAACGTCGACATCCTCAACCGGCAGCAGATGACGCGCCTCGCCGCGGCGCTTCCCGATTCGCTGCGGCCGGTCAAGCTGTACGTCTACAGACTGCTGATCGGTGGCCAGCCCCCGAATCCGGACGGCCCTCAGTTCCGGCTCCTGGGAGACCCGCGTTCCAAGAAAGGGCAGGTGTACGAATACTTGCGCGAAGGTGTCGACTACTACGCCGACCCGTCTCGTCTCTGGATCGCGCTCGTGCGACCGCTCTCGCTCAACAACGAACGCCTCGTCGTCGCGTACCGCGTGCGTATAAATGGTATCGAAACCACGTACACTTCCACCGGCGGTACACCGGATCTCCAGTTCACCACCACACACGACCAGTACGCAAATCTCCTCTGGGACCCGGATGTGCAATCGTCCGACGCTGCCTTCAGACACGAGATTCGTTCCGTGTATCGCCTCGGCGGGAGCGACGTCGTTCGCCAGAGCGTCTCCGTCAAGATCGTCACGGGCAGTGGAACCGACCAGGAAAAACCGCTCACAGGCGCTGCGGCGACATACCTGGAGCTCTTCGGGCTCGCGCAGCCAACGAATACGTCGACCTTCGACGTGGAGAACCGGCTCTGGCCACGCCCGACCGATCCCGATTTTGCGCTCGGCGTCGGCGCGTTCGGCAGCTCGACGATCCGGGATCAGTTCCTTGTATTCCCCTCCGTTCGACCATTTGCCAGCAACGGCCTCGCGGGCCCCGCCAATCCCCATAACGACACTGTGTACACGACGCCGGCGGACTACCTCGTATCATCACAACGGCCCGGCGCAGTCTACCATATCCGTCTGCGCTACCAGGCACAGGGGAATGGCACCAACGGAACACTGTCACTCGGCGCAGTCCAGGTGCGCCCCAACTCCGAGCGCATTCTAGTCGATAACGTGCTGCTCGCGCGTGGAAGCGATTACTCAGTGGATTACGATCTCGGCCGCGTCAACTTTGCGAGACCAGATACACTCTTCCCGAGGCCACGACAGGTCACTGTTCAGTTCGAGGAGAACCCACTGTTTGTCGAGACTCCGACATCGATCATCGGATCCTCTCTCGAGATCCCGCTCCGTAACGGCCAGATCAACATCCTCGCGCTGTCACAGTCGCAGAAGACGAGTTACACCCGCCCCCCACTCGGCCTGGAGCCGCAATCGACACTGATCGGCGGAATCAATGCTGTCATGAACTTCGACGCGGACCCGCTGACTCACCTCGTCTCGCGTCTGCCGTACGGCCACACCGACGTTCCGTCTCACGTCACGCTCGCGGGCGAGTTCGCGGCGAGCAAGCCACAGCCGAGTGCGGGTCAGCAGGCTTATCTGGAATCGTTCGAGGAAGCGGGCGGCGTCGACATCAGGCTCGGCGATCAGTATTGGTACTACAGCAGCCAGCCGGCCGTTGGACACAACGTACTCGCGCGGTTCGGCACGGGCACCGTCGATCTCAACCGCGCTACGCAGCTGGCCTACCAGACCAACGTCCGGGATTCACTCGGCAAGCAAATCCAGCTCACCATCGACAAGATTGACCCGGAAGTGGCGTTTTCGGGAGCCGGCGTCGCCGCTCCGGAACAGCTCCTCTGGCTCACCATGTTCCCGCTGTCAGTCGGGGTGCGGGACGACGCCAACAGCAATGCGCACTGGAACACCGGCTCCACCGTGGGCGGCCGCCGATGGCGGTCCATTCGCACCTCACTCAGTTTCTCGGGCACGGATGTCTCGCGTACGGAGAACATCGAGTTCTGGGCGCTCGTGGATACCACGGCAGCAGGCCGCGCCAGGAATCCGACGCTTGTCCTCGACATCGGCGATATATCCGAAAATTCGGTTGCGCTTCAACCCGACACGGTGCGCATTCACGCCGTGAATCGCGTGCTGCGGGATACCATGATGACTGGGCGCAAGCTCTCAGGCTTCAATCGCCTGGACAGCGAGCGGGATCCTTTCTCGCGTACGTTCAACGCCAATGTCAACGACAAGGGACTCCCTGGAGACCTTACCGATAGCGTCACCGTCATCGCCGACACACTCACCGGTCAGCTCCCGGTGCCTCAGTTTAACGAGAGGTTCCAGATCTGCCGGAATCAGTATGGCGCGCTGTATCCCATCGGTGATACGCGAACGGATTGCACCGTGGGCAACGGTCGCCTGGACGAGGAGGATCTCGATGGTGATAACGTGCTCAATCTCACCAGCGCACAGCGCGAGCAGGAACAGATTCGCCGCTTCGTCGTCGATCTGTCCGACGACAAAAAGTACAATCGCGTAGGAAAGTGCATCCCACGTCCGACGCGGCACGGAGAGGCATCCGGTGGGCCACCAGTTTGCTGGGTCTTTGTCCGTGTCCCGTTTCGCGCACCGGACGATACACTGAACTCCCCGCTGCTACGCCGCGCCCGTGCCCTCAGGATAACGATGATCTCGGGTGCCACGCTCCCCGACACAGCGTACAGCCAGATCGCAATCGATCGGCTTCGCCTGAGTGGCGCGCCATGGCTCAAGCGTAGCGACGCGTCCGTGCATGGAATCGCCGGTGATCAGTCGGCCCTGGGATTCGTCGCCGTCGGAACTGTCGGAACCGAGGACCGCGGCGTATCCAGCGGGATCAACTACGACTCTCCGCCCGGAGTGGGTAATCAGCCAGACCTCAAGACGACACCGCTTACGTCAACGCGCATCCTTATCAACGAGCATTCGCTGCGTGTGGTCGCCGGCGGGTTGAATCCATACGACCGCGCCGAGGCCTACTACCGCTTCCCTGAAGGCCAGAAGAATTTCCTGGGGTACAAGGAGCTGCGTGTTTGGGCGCGTGGCGTCAGCGCCGGTTGGGGCAACAACGGCGAGCTCGAGTTCTACGTGAAGCTGGGCCACGACGCAACGAACTTCTATATGTACCACACGCCCCTCAACGGAACAGGTACGGGTACGTCCGCGTGGCTTCCGGAGGTGCGCGTGGACTTCAATCAACTGATAGCGTTGCGAGCGCAGATCCAGAACGCATACCTCAGAGGAACACGGCGAAACACGTGCACTGGTGAGGACTCGCTACTCATTGCCAACACGCCGTTTCAGCCCACGACCGCCACGAGTGCAGTCTACGCTGCGTGCTCGGGGGGCTATGTGGTCTACACCACCGATCCAGGGGTGAACCCGCCCAATCTCGCAGCCATCCAGGAGCTCGCCGTCGGAATGGTGCGCGTTCCCGGCGCGAACGTGACCCGACCCATCGCACCATCGGACACGCTCGAGCTCTGGGTCGATGACATCCGGCTCGGCGGCGTCGTCGATGCGGCGGGCTTCGCCGGCCAGGTTGCTATGGGCATCACGGCAAGCGACTTCGCCGACGTCCGACTGAATCTCACACGACGCGATCCGAATTTCCGCCAGCTCGGTGACCAGCCTACGTTTCTCACTGACAACACGATGGACGTGAGCGCCGCGTTCCGAATGGAAAAGTTGCTGCCACGGTCGTTCGGATATTCCATCCCGGTGACGTTCAACTACACTGGCGCATCCAGTGACCCGCAGTTTCTTACGCAGTCTGACATTGACGCGAGTGCCGTTCCTGGCCTTCGAAAGCCGCACAGCGCGGCCACGTCGGTCACCTTCGGCGTCAAGCGCGCAACTCCTGTCACCGGCGGCACTCTCGCTCCGCTTCTAAATAACCTGAGCCTTCAAGGTACGTTCACCGCTGCGGATGCGCGGAGCGAATACGAGGATGGACATGCCCACGACCTTCGTGTCGGTCTCGAATACAATCTCCTGCGCGCGATCGCGCCATCGCTAGCCACAGCGTTGCCAACCGAAGTCTACCTCACTTCGACATACGAGAACGGCAACGACAGGCGTGTTACGTACCTCAAGCCGGCCCTTGCCGCAGATGATAGCGGGCTCGTCGTCGCAGGAATCACCAACACGGTGCGCAATGGGGGCGCCATTGCGTTCCATCCCCTCCGCAACAGCACCATACGGCTCAATCTCTCGTCACTGCGGGACCTGCGGTCGTACTCCAACATTCCGGCGCTTGGGCTGGTGGATGCAAGCGAGAGGGATCGCGTCGCCGGTTTCGACACGGGACTTGAGCGTGAGCGCAGTGTAGGCACGCAGCTGAGCTATAACGTCTCGCCGTTGCCATGGCTAAAGGCCCGCTTCAACAGCAGTTCGAGCTACAATATGCTCCGCGATCCCAACACGCTCGACTTCATACGCGCGGTGGATACCGTCGGCCCCTACCGCATTCCGCGCAAGATCGGCAACACTCAGAATGCGAATCTCGGCTTCACCGTGGACTTCAGAGCGCTCGCCGGCTCGGCCACGTTGATCCCGGCGTTGAAAACATTCCTCTCCGCTTTCCAGCCGCTCGATGTCTCCCTGGACCGAAATATTCTAACTGCGTACGACGGAGCGGCTTCTTCGGCCCCGCTCATTTATCAGCTCGGCTTCGGTGACATCGCCCAATTCCGTCACATCGGATCTGACATGGCCACCAGCGCCGGCCTTAATAACCAGATTACGCTTTCGCAATCCGTCAGCCTGCCATTCGGCGCGACACTCACGAATCACCTTCAGCGCCTCACGATGCGCAACTGGACCCTGCTGTCGGACAACACCCAGGAAATCGGCGATGCGCAGCAGCTCGTCTTTCCGGATGTCGCGCTTCGATGGAGCCGGCACTCCGTCGATTCCACTTCACTCCTTCAGAATTTCGCCGCGAGCGCACGTGTCGCGCAGACGGCACAGCTCCTGGT
>JBBRBY010000113.1:0-6438 GCA_038205315.1 Gemmatimonadales bacterium
ACGCGCCATCTTCACTCCTTCCGCTCCATCGAGCGCCATATCCACGTCAAAGCCTTTCTTGCGGAGCCGGCGCGACAGCATATCGCGATTCATTTCATTGTCTTCCACCAGAAGCACTCGCGGCATCACTCTGTCTCCAAAGGTTTCGTTCGTTTGAGTCTGTTGCCCAACTGTGACGCGACCTCCGAGAGCAGCTCGTCGCGCGAGTGACTTCCCTTCTGCAGCACGGTCGTGACCTGGCCGTTGAGCTGCTCGCGCTCGCCGGCCGTAAGCTCCTTGGCGGTGACCACGACGACAGGAACCGTACTCGCTCGCGGCAGGGAGCGGATCTCGGAGAGGAACTCGAAACCATCCATCTCTGGCATCATGAGATCGAGCAGGATGAGCGCAGGCTCTTCCCTATCCATTTGCGTGAGTGCTTCGCGGCCGTTTCGCGCGATGCTCACGCGCCAACCCTCGCCTTCGAGTGTGCGCCGCATCAGATCGCTCGCCGCCGGATCGTCTTCAACGATGAGCACTGAGCCGACACTTCCTTCGTGCCTGTACTTCACGAGCACGCGACGCAGCTGCTCCCGGTCGATGGGCTTGGTGAGGTACTCCGACGCGCCAAGCGCGAACCCCATGCGCTTGTCGTCGACGATCGTGAGCATGATTACGGGAATGTCGCAGATCTCGGGATCCGATTTGATCGCCGACAGCACCGCCCACCCGTCCATGCCGGGCATCATCACATCCAGCGTTATCGCGTCCGGCCGCGACTCGCGCGCCATCCGAAGTCCCGCTTCTCCGCTCGATGCCTCATCCACGGTCATTCCCTCGCGCACGAGAAAGCGCTTGAGAATGGCCCGCACGGATGCTTCGTCATCGATCACCAGCACTCGCCCCGCACCACGTTCGCCACTGAGCGGGCCGATCAACGGTACTGTCGCTTCGTCGGCAACGGTCGCAGGGAGGACGATCGTGAACATTGATCCGCGGCCGTGCTCGCTCTGGACGTCTATCCGTCCACCCATCATCTCGCAGAAACGCCGAGTTATCGCGAGCCCAAGCCCGGTTCCCCCAAACCGACGCGTCGTCGAGGCCTCGGCCTGGGAGAACGCCTCAAACAGCTTGCCTTGTTGTTCCTCAGTCATCCCTATTCCCGTATCCGAAATGTCGAACACGTACTGATCGCCCTGGCCCACTGTGTGTTCGCGCCTGACACTCAGGCGAACGCTGCCGTGATCGGTGAACTTGGACGCGTTCGACAGAAGGTTCAGAAGTGCCTGGCGCACCTTGATCATGTCTGCACGCATCGCGCCCAGGTTGGCGGCACAATCCACCTCCAGCGTGTTGCCGTTCTGCGCAAGAAGCGGCTCGACGGTGGTGACGACATCGTCGATGGTAGACCGAAGGTCGAACGTCTCGATGTAGAGCTCCATCTTTCCCGCTTCTATCTTTGACAGGTCGAGTACGTCGTTGATAAGAGCGAGAAGGTGCTTTCCGGATGAACGGATCTTCTGAAGATCGGCTATGTACGCGGTGTCGCCGTTCTCCTCCGCGTCTTCCTTCAACATCTCGCTGTAGCCGATGATAGCGTTGAGAGGAGTGCGCAGCTCGTGGCTCATGTTCGCGAGAAAGCGGCTCTTCGCCTGATTCGCGGATTCCGCCTCGCGCTTTGCGTTCAGCAGATCGGTGACGTCGTGGTACAGCGCCATGATGCCGACGTTCTTTCCCTCAACGGCGACCGGTACGCCGGCCAGCTCCACGTCGAGCAACGATCCGTCCTTGCGCCTGCGCTTGCCAATTCCGCGCGCGGTGCGATGCGTGGCCTGGTTGGTGTAGGCCGCTGCTTCGGATAGCGTCTCTTCGGTGTTGATCAGGTCGTCGAGATTGCGGCCGATCCCTTCACTCTGCGAATAGCCGAATAGTCTTTCGAATGCGGGATTCAGCGATGTGATCCGGCCGTCCGTCTCGAGCGTCACGATCGCGACGGGACTGTTCACCACCACCGTCTCGAAATACTCCTTCTGTCGTTGTGCCTCGGTGTAGAGGCGCGCGTTCTCGATTGCTATCGCCGCCTGCGGTGCGAAGAGATTGAGCAGTCGCAGGTCATCCGCGCCGAACTGGCGCTCCGGGTCGGAATGTACGCTTGCGATTGCGCCCACCAGACGACGGCCGATCAACAGCGGCGCCGCCATCACCGCGCGCACCGTGCTTCTCACGTCCGAATAACTGCGCGATCGCCCCACCCACTCGTCGTATTCTGGAATTATCAGCGGCTCGTGCGTCACGGCCACCGTGCCCATCGCCCCTTCGCCGAGTCCGAGCCGCACACCGGTCGAGTCCTTGCCGATGTGGTGGCTCGCGACAATCACCAGCTCCTGCGTGGCTTCCTCGAAAATCGCAA
Source organism: Gemmatimonadales bacterium (assembly GCA_038205315.1). Lineage (GTDB taxonomy): Bacteria > Gemmatimonadota > Gemmatimonadetes > Gemmatimonadales > Gemmatimonadaceae > Fen-1247. The sequence goes on from JBBRBY010000113.1 coordinate 2,390, forward strand.
GCTCGCCGCCGGTCACTCCCAACAGGGCAACGGCGCGCTCCAGCACCGCCTGGAGCAGCTTGGACAGCTCCCGCTCAGACGACAGGTCTGCCATCGTGTCGAGCAGCGCCTTCTGTTCATCCGCGCGCTTTCGCTCGCTCACCAAGAGCCTTGCGCGCCCTATCGCCAGACTCGCGAAGTCCGCGACCGCCGTGAGCACCTTGAAATCCGAGGGAGTGAACGCGTTGGGCTCTGCGCTCTCCACCACCAGGACACCTATTACCTCGCCGTCGATGTGAAGCGGGATGTCCACTTCGGAGCCGCTGTTCAGGCTGGGCAGGTAGTTGGTCTCGCTCGTGACCATCGGTGTGTAGTGAAGCTTGGCGTCCTTCACCGCCCGATCACTCAATCCCTGCCCCGGATGAACCCGCCAGTTCTTTGGCACACCCGGCCACCCAATGCTCGACCGCAACACCCTGTCGCCGGTTTCATCCAGAAGGAACGCACCCAGGAAATCGTAGCCCAACGCCTCGTCATGCAGCCCGTCCACCAGTCGCTGGCAGACTTGCGCTTCATCCGTGGCCGCGACTACGTCCACAGCGAGCCGCAGAAGCGCGGCCTGCCGGTGGGCAAGCGTCCCCCGCCGCGGCGTCTTGCGCTCGCGGCGGTTCGAAGAAGGAACCTTTCGCATGGTGCGAGCTCCTCGTGGAAGTCTAGAATCGGGCGAGATAAGTATGCCGCTCGCAGCTGACAGGCGCCACACCGGCATTGGATGGAACCAGTGTCCAGCACGCGGGGGAGTCATTACCCTTCGGCATGCCCGTACACTCGGCAGCCGTCTACGTCATGGCTGCGCTGCTCCTCGGATCTGTCGCGGGAATGCGCACCATGACCGCGCCCGCCATACTCGCGATTACACTGTCACGCCGCCCGGAGCTCGTGCCGGCCCTGGCACCAGTACAGTGGTTTGCCCACCGGATCGTCGCTATCGTGCTCGGTTTCGCCGCACTCGGCGAGCTCGCGGTGGACAAACTGCCGCAGACGCCAAATCGTACGGCACTCGCGCCGTTCGTTGCACGCCTTGTGAGTGGTGGTATCTGTGGCGCCGCTCTGCTTCAGCTGGGGGCCGTGAACCCGTGGGTGGGCGCCGGCTGCGGTGCGGTGGGTGCAGCAATCGGGACCATCGGGATGTTCCGGCTCCGCGTGTACGCAGCCAGATCGACGGGAATCAGAGACCAGTACATCGGCGGCATGGAAGACGCCATCGCGATCGCGTTAGCGGCAACCGTTCTCGCTCTTTTGGTGGGTTGATTACCACCGATTACCGTGGGCGTTGCTGATTCCTGCGATGATCGCGTCGGCAAAATGGCCCGCACTTGGTTCCGAATGCGAGAAGTACATCGACGGTTCCAGCATCTCGAGCTCAAGAAGCACAAAGCCGCTCGCGCTCTCGATTCCGTCCACGCGCGCATACAACCACGGGCCGGTCACCACTGCGAGCACGCTGCGCGCCGCCTCGATCAAATCCGCTCCTGGCCGAGCCGTCACCGCATCGCCGCCCAGGTGCGCCTGAACTCGAAAGTCGCCTGCCATGGGCGTCTTCCGTACTGCGTGACTGAATTCTCCGTCAATGAAGAACATCGACCATTCTCCACTCGTCTGGATCTCCGGAACGAACGGTTGCACCATCACGTCTCCCAGCTCGAGCGCCTCGGCGACGTGAGAGTCCACCCGCATGCCGGGTGAAAGCGCAAGTCGAACGGTTCGGTTGGCAGAGGCGGATATTACGGGCTTCACGACCGCATCATGCCAGCCGCGCTCTTCCAGCAATGACGACAGATCCGGATCGGACCCACGCCCAACCCAGGCCGTCGGGACGATCGGCACCCCCGCGGCCTGGAGATCGCGCAGGTAGGTCTTCTCCATGTTCCACCGCAGAAGCGCGGGAGGATTCCAGACCGGCGCGCCCGCCAGCTCGAGACCGTCCATCCAGTCGCGGAACTGCTCCGGGTGACGGAAATAATCCCAGGTGGATCGAACGATGATGCTGTCGAACGAATTCCAACTCGCCAGCGGGTCGTTCCAGACGACGGCGGACACGCTCTCTCCGCGCGCCTCGAGCGCGGCGGAGGCTAGGCGGTCGTCGTCAGTCAGGCCGCTGTACTCGGCGGATGTTACGAAGGCGATGTTCACGGGAGAATGATTCCGCCGTCACGCGCCGTGAGCAAGTGCAATCTGCTACAATATTGCCCATATTAGCGACGGCGTCGCTTCCCATGCAGACGCGCGGGCAAATGTCCAGAGGAACGGTCCTACCATGACGAGATACACACTCCTGATCGCCGCGACGCTCGTCGCGCTCGCTCCCTCGCACGCTACCAGCCAGAGCTCAACCCGGGATGTCGCTCGATGGCAGCGTGAGGCCCGAAGCATCACGATCACACGCGATGACTGGGGAATCGCCCACGTCCATGGCAGGACAGATGCCGACGCCGTATTCGGAATGATCTACGCGCAGGCCGAGGACGACTTCAATCGGGTCGAGACCAACTACCTGAATTCCATCGGCCGGTTGGCCGAGGCAGAAGGCGAATCGGCGATATACCAGGATCTTCGCATGAAGCTCTTCATCAATCCAGATTCGATGAAGGCAACGTACGCCACCAGTCCGCCATGGCTCAGGAAGCTGATGGACGCCTGGGCCGACGGTCTCAATTTCTATCTGTACAGTCACCCCGAAGTGAAACCGCGCGCCATTACCCGCTTCGAGCCGTGGATGGCGCTGACGTTCAGCGAGGGCAGCATTGGCGGCGACATCGAGCGCGTCAATCTGAAACAGCTTCAGGCATTCTACGGCGGTGGGCCCGCCCCGCGCGAGCCCGCACCCGGCGTGCTTCCGCCGGATGAGCCACAGGGCTCGAACGGCATCGCGATAGCTCCATCGAACACCAGGAATCATCGCGCCCTGCTGCTCATCAATCCGCACACTTCGTTCTTCTTTCGCTCTGAACTGCAGATGACGAGCGATGAGGGACTCGACGCGTACGGCGCCGCGACATGGGGCCAGTTCTTCATCTATCAGGGCTTCAACACGCGCACGGGCTGGATGCACACGTCCAGCGCCGTGAACTCCGTCTCGGAGTTTCTCGAGACGGTCTCGAGAAAGAGCAATCGTTTCTATTACAAGTTTGGAAACGAGGAGCGGCCGCTGATCATGCGGACAATCACGGTTCCATACAGGACCGCGAAGGGGATGGCCGAGAAGAAGTTCATCGCCTACTACACCGATCACGGACCGGTTGTCAGAAAGACGGACTCCCGCTGGGTGACGATAAGCCTCATGATGCGGCCCGAGAAGGCTCTGATCGAATCATACATGCGCACGAAGGCCCGGACCTACAAGGAATTCCGCAAGACCGTGGAGCTGGCGGCTAACTCATCCAACAACACGATCTACGCCGATGCCGACGGCAACATCGCCTACTTCCACGCCAGCTTCATCCCTCGGCGCGATACATCGTTCGACTGGAGACATCCCGTTGACGGCAGCAACCCGAAGGCCGATTGGGGACCGTCTCTGACCTTTGACCAGATACCGACTCTGCTTAATCCCCGGAACGGTTGGCTGTTCAATGTCAACGATGCTCCATGGACGGCTGCCGGTACGTACAGTCCGAAGCAGACCGACTACCCGAGCTACGTGGACGTCGGTGTGCAATCAGCCCGCACACTACACGCCATTCGCGTGCTCGAAGGAAAGAAGGATTTCACGATCGAGTCGCTCCGCGCCGCGGCCTACGACAGCTATCTGCCCGCATTCGGAATCATGGTCCCCCCGTTGTTGAAGGCATACGATGATCTTGCATCCAGCGATCCGTTGAAGTCGACGCTCGCTGACCAGATCGCGATGCTTCGCGGCTGGGATTACCGCTGGTCGGTGAGCTCGATTCCGACATCGCTCGCCGTATTCTGGGGCGGAGAGCTGTCGCGCAGTGTAGGCGACCGCGCGACAGCGGGAATGTCACCTGAAAAGTATGCCAGCAACGCCGGCACTCCGCATCAACAGCTCG
>JBBRBY010000114.1:0-6129 GCA_038205315.1 Gemmatimonadales bacterium
ATCGTTTCCACTTCGGGGAGCTCAGGCATGGCCTGCGTTCGGAATGCGAGCAAGCTCGCGCCAGGCTATATCCTTCCGGAACTGTCTGCCGGCGAAGGTGACACTCGCGGCGTAATCGCGGCTCATCGCAGCGGCCTTCGGAAGCGTCGGAGCGACTGCCGTGATGGAGAGCACCCTGCCGCCGTCGGTGACGACGCGCGGATCCTCTGGCGCGAGCGGCTGCGAGCCGGGCGCAAGGCGAGTACCGGCGTGGAACACGTACACGTCATCCACCGGCCGCGGAAAGTCAATCAGGTCTCCCTTGCGCGCGGTGTTGGGGTAGCCTGAAGCGGCGAGCACCGTTGTCACGCTCGCTCCGGAACGCCACGTGATTGGCGAGGTGTTCGCGAGAGACTCGCCCCGCGCGATTGCGAGAAGCGGCTCCAGAAGCGAGCTGGACATCAATGGCAGCAGCGTCTGCGTCTCAGGATCGCCGAAGCGACAGTTGAACTCCACAACGCGCGGACCGCCCACGGTGAGCATCAGCCCAACGTACAGCAAGCCTGTAAATGCAGCGCCTGAATCCTGCATTGCGGCGAGGGTGGGCGACACTATCCGCCGCTGGATTTCATCTCGCAGCTCGGGTGTGTCGAGCGAGACGGGTGCGTAGGCTCCCATACCTCCGGTATTGGGGCCGAAGTCGCCGGCATCAAGCCGCTTGTGGTCTTGCGCGCCACGCAACAGCCATGACTGGCCGTCTCTGCAAAGCGCGAAGACCGACATTTCCTCGCCTTCCATGTACTCCTCTACCAGCAGCTCGCGGCCGGCGGCGCCGAACGAATCACCAGTCAGCATCTCGTTGATCGCGCGTTCCGCTTCGGCCATCGTGACCGCGACGACAACACCCTTACCCGCGGCGAGGCCCGAAGCCTTGATGACCACGGGTGCGCCAAACGCGTACGCGGCTCGAAGCGCGGTTTCTACCTTTGTGTGGTAGCTTGCCCGGGCCGTGGGAACGTCCGCGCGCTTCATGATTTGCTTCGCGAACCGCTTGGACGTCTCGATGCGTGCCGCGCTCCTTGTAGGCCCAAAAATCGCCAATCGGTCGTTGACGAAGAGATCGACAATGCCACCATCGAGCGGAGATTCGGGTCCGATCACGGTCAGGTCGGGACACTCCGCCCGGGCTAGCGCGAGCAGTCCGGCGATATCGGTCGCGCTGACGTTGACGCAGCGTGCGATCGTGGCGATTCCCGGATTGCCGGGAGCGGCGATGATGTCGAGTGTCGGATCGTCCTGCAGGAGCTTCCACGCGATGGCGTGCTCGCGCGCGCCGCCACCAACTATCAGAACCTTCACTCGTCCTCGTTGCGGAACACGTTGTTCATCGAATCCGTCGCCTTGCGCGCGGCACTTGCGACCTGGTTCATCATGTCTTTCATCTTCTCGCCGTAATAGCCAGCGGCTTCCGAGTAGTCGTGCGCCAGTGGCCGGTCGCTCGGTGCGCCGCGCCGCGCGTACTCGCCGCGGAGAATCGCGTCGTAGCCGCCGGCCTGGATCCAGCGCTGCAGCTCGGCGGCACGCACTGTATTGAACGGGTGTGTGCGGCCAGCGACATTCATGAGCTTGAACAGCATGTCGATCGCTCCGCTGTCACTCTCATATTCCTGAGCCTGTGCGAGAAACGCGTCGAGATTGATCGTGTCGCCCGCCTCCCTGCCACCCGCGAACAGGAGGAACATGCGCATGGCGTCGAGTGGCTGCTGGCACGCGAGCAGTCCCGCACGGTCCGCGGAGAACTCGGACTTGCGGTACCACTCCAGCAAGGCCCACTGGATCGGAAGCGCGATGAGCCCGAGTCCCGGAATCGCGTTGAAGCCGAACGACAGAAACAGCAGGGCGAGGGTAGAGTAGGTGGAATGCCCGCTCATGACGTGTCCGACTTCGTGACCCAGTAACACGCGCTGCTGCGGCTCGTCCAGAATGGCGAGCGCGCCCGTGTGCACGACGATGAACGGCCGGGCGAAGCCGACGGCCATCGCGTTCACGAACGGAGTCTGCGTAACGAACAGATCGGGCCGCTCGGGCCAGTCCAGAGTCTCGAGAACTTCGGTGTAGAGCGAATTCAGTCGCGGCCGCTGGCGGGCGTCGACGCGTACGGCGTCCGCCGTGAAGAGCTGCCGCACCCCCCGCTCGCCCAGGAAACTCATCACCCTGCGAACGAGCTCGTCCAGACCAGGAATGGCGCGCAGGGTTTGCAGCGCCGCGCGGTCCGCCGGGTGCTCCCACGCTGCGGACGCGATCTGATCCAGGACGCGTCGCCCCCCGGTCGATGCGACAGGCAGTGTCTCGCTCATCGAAGCGCCTGCTCCAGGTCCGCAATCAGATCTCCGACGTCCTCGACGCCGCAGGAGAGGCGGATGAGTCCCTCCGTGATTCCGAGTTCTTCGCGTTTTGCCGGCTCGACCGATGCGTGTGTCATGCCTGCAGGTTGATTGATGAGGCTCTCGACTCCGCCGAGTGATTCGGCGAGTGAGAAGACGCGCACGCGTGACAGCATGCGCGCCGCCTTTTCGCGGCTGCCGGTCTCGATCGAAATCATGCCTCCGAAGCCGCTCATCTGTCGTTTGGCGAGGTCGTGCTGCGGGTGCGAGGCGAGGCCCGGATAGAAAACGTTGGGCTCACCAATGCGTTTCACGAGCCACGCCGCGATCTCGCGGCCGTTGCTGTCGTGCCGTTCCATGCGCAGGTGGAGCGTCTTGGTTCCACGCAGCACGAGCCACGCATCCATGGGGCCGGGCACGGCGCCGGACGCGTTGAGTATGAACTGCAGTCGTGTCGCGATGTCGTCGTCGTTGACTAGCGCCACTCCACCAATCATGTCACTGTGGCCGTTCAGATATTTCGTGGACGAGTGCCAGACGATGTCCGCGCCGAGTGAGAACGGTTGCTGGAAGTAGGGCGACGCGAAAGTGTTGTCGACGATGAGAATCGCGTCATGGCGGTGCGCGACCTCGGCGGCCGCGCGGATATCGGTGAGACGCATGAGCGGATTGGTGGGCGTCTCGACGAGGATCGCGCGCGTCGCGGTCGTGCATGCGTCGTCGATGAGCTGCGGGTCGCGAGTGTCCACATACGTGAAGGTCATCCCGTAGTTTCTGAGGACCTTGTCGAACAGCCGGTAGGTACCGCCGTACACATTCTCGCCGACGACAAAATGGTCGCCCGTTTTGAACAGTTTCATTATCGAGTCGAGACAGCCCATGCCGCTCGAGAACGCGAACCCGTACTTCGCGCGCTCGAGAGCCGCGATGTTCCGTTCCAGTGCCTCGCGGGTTGGATTTTTCCCGCGCGCGTACTCGTACCCCTTGTTGACGCCAAGCTCTTCCTGGACGTAGGTGGAAGTCTGGTAAATGGGCGTCATGATCGCGCCGGAAAGGGGGTCCGGGCGCTGGCCGGCGTGAATCGCGCGGGTGCCGAAGGCGGCGGACATATCGTCGTCGAAGATCTTCGTCATGGCAGGTGGTGAGGACGGAGGCTAGAATACGAACTAGAAATATGAAGGACGTGACCCCGTGACGGCGCCCGCGCCAAATTATTGTGTCGTGGCCGACGATGAGCCCCGCCTGCGCCAGGTTCTCGTACGGTTGATGACCGGCGACGGCTTTACCTGCCTCGAAGCCGCCGATGGGGTGGAGGCACTGGAGCAACTGGGCAAGGTTCCGGCGGCGCTGCTGTTGAGCGATCTGCGAATGCCCCGGATGGATGGGATCGAGCTGCTGCGGCAGGCACGGGCGGAGTACCCCGACCTGGCGGTGATCCTGATAACCGCAGTCGCGGACGTGGAGCTTGCGCTGAGCTGCCTGGCGAACGGGGCGATGGACTACCTCACGAAGCCCTTTCACCTGGAAGAAGTGCTAGCCCGGGTGGGGCAGGCGATGGAAAAGCGCCGCCTGATCCTCGAGAACCGGTCCTACCAGCAGGGCTTGGAGCGCCTGGTGGCGACCCAGGCAAGGCGGCTGGAAGAGCTGTTTCTGGGCGGCGTGCAGGCGCTGGTTCAGGCGCTTGAGGTGAAGGATCAGTACACCCGCGGCCATTCCATTCGGGTAAGCCAGTATTCCTCGCTGCTGGCGAGGGAAATGGGTCTGTCGGAGCCGATGGTTCGCCAGATTGAACTCGGCGGCCAGGTCCACGATATCGGGAAGATCGGTGTTCGGGAGGCGGTCTTGAACAAGGAGGGCCCGCTGACGGACGAGGAGTACCAGCACATCATGACACACCCGATGCTTGGCTGGCAGATCCTTTCGCCCCTGCTCGGCGAGGAGCCGGTGGCCCTCAGCATCGTGCGGTCGCACCACGAGCGGTTTGATGGGCGGGGAATCCCTGACAGGCTGGCGCGGGACGATATCCCGCTCGAGGCGCGAATTGCCGGTGTAGCTGACGCATTCGACGCGATGACGAGTGGGCGCGCATACCGGCGCGGGCGGTTCATGTCGGCGGACGACGCCGTCGCGGAGATCACGCGGTGCTCGGGTACGCAGTTCGATCCGGAGCTGGCGACGGCATTCATTCGAGTGATACGACGCGAGAAACTTGCGCAGTCTCCCGTGACCGGATAGCCGGCCGGACTCACCTGTCGTACGCGTAGCTCCGCTTCGAATCCTTGCTCAAAGTCGTAGATTTCACTCATGCCCGTGCGTGACGCGCGGGCATCAGCTTTTTTTATACATGGACTATCCAGGTTTGATGGTGAGTGTGTCCGGCGTGCGTGGACGCGTCGGCGAGGCGTTGACTCCGGAAGTCGTGAGCCGGTTCGCTGCGGGCTTCGGCCACTGGGCTCTCTCACGGCACGGTGCGAAGCGGACGATCGTACTCGGTCGTGACAGCCGAGTGAGCGGGCCGATGTTTCATCATGCAGTGATCGCGGCACTCGAAAGCGTCGGCGCCGAGATCATCGATCTCGGCGTGGTGCCCACTCCCACAATACAACTCGCGGTCGAGCACCATCATGCCGCTGGTGGACTGGGCATAACGGCCAGCCACAACCCGATAGAGTGGAACGCGCTCAAGTTCATTGGAGCATCGGGACTTTTTCTGGACGGCGCCGAGGCGCGCGAGATGCGTGCAGTGGTGGAGAGCGACTTTCCGCGGGCAACGTGGGACAGGCTCGGCTCAGTCACGCTCGACAGCGGGGCGATAGAGCGCCACATCGACTCCATAATGGCGCTGCCGTTCATCGATGTGGATGGCATTCGCGCACGCCGGTTCAAGGTTGCGCTCGATTGCGTTCGCGGCGCTGGCGGGCTGTTCGTTCCGATTCTGCTTGAGCGACTGGGTTGTTCCGTGTCCACCATCAACATGGAGCCCGACGGTCGTTTTCCGCGCGCGCCGGAGCCGGTCGCGGAGAACCTTGGCGAGCTCGAGAGTCTCGTGAAGAAAACCGGCGCCGCGGTTGGCTTTGCAGTGGATCCGGACGTGGACAGGCTTGCGCTCGTTGCGGATGGTGGTCGCGCAATCGGCGAGGATTACACGCTCGCGCTCGCGGCCAGCGTGGTGCTGCCGCACCGCACGGGACCGGTCGTCACCAATCTTTCCACGAGCCGCATAGTTGACGACGTTGCGGAGCGTGCGGGTCGTGCGGTGGTGCGTGCGCCGGTAGGCGAGGTGAACGTGGCAACGCGAATGCGCAGCGAAGGCGCGTCGATTGGCGGCGAGGGAAACGGAGGCGTGATACTCACCGAGATGCATCTGGGGCGCGACGCGCCGGTGGGAATTGCGCTGATCCTTCAGCTCCTTCATCAGGAGAATCGTCCGCTGTCGGCGATCGTGGCGGATTATCCGCGCTACGCAATCGTCAAGGACAAGCTCGATCTTCCTCGCGCTCCGCTGGATTCTGTTTACGATAGTCTTCACGCCGCGTTTCCCGATGCCGACGTTGACACGCAGGACGGGATGCGGCTTTCGTGGCGTGACCGGTGGGTACATGTACGACCATCAGGAACAGAGCCCATCGTTCGAGTGATAGCGGAAGCTCCGACGGAAACAGCGGCGAGAGCCCTCATTCGCGCAGGCCGCGAAGCTGTCGAGAAGCTGTCCGGCACCTGACAGCAACATTACAGATCCCGGCGCGTCTAATTTGGTCGTTGCTGA
>JBBRBY010000115.1:0-6107 GCA_038205315.1 Gemmatimonadales bacterium
GGCTGGACACAGCGCGAGATCGCGGCCCGCGCCGGGATCGCGTTCGAGACGTACCGCGCATTTGAGCGCACAGGCTCGATCTCACTCGAGCGCCTGATGAAGCTCGCCGTCATTCTTGATGCGCGCACGGATCTCGAGCAGCTCTTCCGTCCCGCGCCGGCGCAATCGCTCGACGAGCTTGAACGGCTCTCTGCGCGTGACAAGTCCATGCGTCTGGGACGTGCACTTCGTAGCCGGAAGAAGGCCAGATGAGTCGACTTGAGGTGCGCTATCGCTGGGGTGGCAAGCCAAGCGAGTCACGGATCGTCGGCACCCTCGCGCTCGTCGACCGCCAGATCTACGTCGAATTCGATCCCGCGTTCCTGGCCGATCCGCTCCCGCTCTCCCCGATCCGGATGCAGCCTCGGCCTGGAGTCATAGCGCACGCGGATGGTGAGTACGGACCAGTGTTCGGTGTCTTTGATGACTCGCTGCCCGATGGTTGGGGACGACTCCTCATGGACCGCGCTTTCACGCGGCTGGGTCGTACGCCGGCTGATCTCTCCGTCCTGGATCGCCTTGCGTACATCGGCGATCGCGGAATGGGTGCGCTCGTCTACAGTCCCGAACTGGCATCGCCATCAGGGGACGACCTGTGGATCGATCTTGATGAGATGGCCCAGCAATCGGAGCGCATCCTCAAGGGCAGCCCCGAAGAATTGATCCCGGCACTTCGCGTTGCCGGTGGATCGTCCGGTGGAGCGCGTCCCAAAGTTCTGGTCGGCGTGCACCCGGACGGTAGCATGATCGCCGGCACCGCAGATCTGCCACCGGGCTACCGCCATCATCTCATCAAGTTTGCCGCGGAGTCCGACGGCGTCGACATCGGAGCGGTTGAAGCCGCGTACGCGCAAATGGCGGAAGCCGCCGGTATCACGATGCCGCCAACGCGCCTGTTCGAAACGCGGGATGGACGGCACTACTTTGGTGTCGAGCGCTTCGATCGCAACGGCAACACACGCATTCATGTCCACACATTGAGCGGGCTGCTGCATGCCAACTTCCGGATGCCAGTCGTCCAGTACGATGGACTCCTGGCTGCCACGCGTGTCGTCACCAGGGACGACCGCGAGGTCAAAGAGGCATTTCGGCGAATGGCCTTCAACATCGTCGCGCACAACCGTGATGATCACTCCAAGAACTTCTCGTACCTCATGGACGAGCGCGGCGAGTGGCGACTCTCACCCGCGTACGACGTTGTCTTCTCGAACGGGCCGAATGGCGAGCACACCATGGATGTTGCCGGCGAGGCACGGAACCCGACCGCAGCAGACATGCTCAGGCTCGCCGCTCAATCCGACATTGACGCACGCGACGCTATCGCAATCATCGAGCAGGTGCGCGCCGCAGTGAGCCGATGGCCAGAGTTCGCGAGCGCATTCGATGTTCCAGCCGAGCGTGCGCGCACGATCAACGGCGTGCTCGCCCCACTCATCGCGGCCGCTGCGCCACCAACGAGAGGAGCGAGCGAAGCCGCAAGCAAAGCGTCAACAAAACAGCGGCCGAGGAAGCCCAACTGAACCAGCTGGCAACCCGTTCCCACCCATGCACGGGATATCGATGTGCAGATGCCCGGAGTAAATGGTGCGCGGTTGCCAAAGCGTCGCTCGCCGGTGTAGCGCTGGCGCGATGCGAGATCTGGACGGGCCCGCTTCGGTAACCTCGCTCGAAATGGCGGTGAACCGTCGCCCGTGACGGCGATCTCGCTACCCAACGATGCGACGTCTTCTGACTCAGCGGGCTCTGATCGTCCGCGAACGAGACGCTAGCGCGAAGTTTCTCCGCGATGCGGCACCTGACAGAATGTGCTATCGTACTGACGACTTGAATGACCTAGTTGGACGACTCGGCGTTCACGTCTCGACATCGGGCCGTCGCGGACTCCTTTCGCCTCTCTCCCCTGCCGGCAGTTGCGTGTTCCCTCAAGGGGATTCCCGCATACCGCAGCGCACTGAGGCGCACAACAATGTCTAATCTGTTCGATCCGCCCGTCCGTGTATTGCTTCCCGATGCGCCCGCGGCGGAGAACCGGCTCCTAGCGGCTCTCGCCACGCATGCCCCTGACGATGCGATGTGGTTAGCGCCCCACCTTGAATCGATGACGCTCAAGCAGGGCGATGTTCTAGCCGAACCGGGCGAGCCGTTCACCCATGTGTACTTCCCGGAGACGGCCGTGCTCTCCGCAATCTGCCGCATGAAGGATGGCGGCGCGGTCGAGGTGGGGACCGTAGGCAACGAAGGACTCGCGGGCATTGCCATCTTCCTGGGCGGTGAGGCTAGCGCGAACGAGACGGTCGCGCAGATCCCCGGCGCCGCATGTCGTGTGCCCTCCTCCTTGTTTGTCAACGGAGCGCACGGGAGGCCGGGACTCCGACGCTTGGTCGATAAGTACGTTCAAGCGTATTTGATGCAGGTCGCGCAGACAGCCGCGTGCAACCGGCTGCACGACATCGAATCCCGCTGCGCACGGTGGCTCCTCGAGACGCACGACCGCGTGGGCGGCGCGAACAGTTTCCCGATAACCCAGAAATACCTTGCGATCATGCTCGGCGTTCAGCGTACGGGCGTAACCGTAGCAGCCGGCGCGCTCCAGGACGCGGGGCTGATCCGGTACCGGCGCGGTGACATTCGCGTGCTGGATCGGGAGGGACTCGAGGCCGCCGCCTGCGAGTGTTACGGAATCGTTCGGCGCTACTTTGATCGCCTGCTTCCCTAGGATTCACATGGGCGCTCTGCAACACGCAATGTCGGGTTGCAGACTGAGTACGAAGGTCACATTGCCGGAAACCACGCCATGCCGCATTCTTCCGTTCGCAACATGGGCTGCATCCGGCGACCGAGTTCGCGCGTGCGGATTTGATGCATGCGTCTCATAATCGAGAACTGTTGCTCAGCGTTGTTTCCTATCCATCGGGGCCTCCTGTGCAATTGGCAGATTTTATCGAAACGAATTCCGAGTCAATCCTCGCCGAGTGGGTGAAATTCGCGGAAACATCGGGGCCCGCCGGCAGGAGGATGGACCTGGAGGGCCTCCGCGATCACGCCGCAGAGATGCTTCGGAACATCGTCACCGATCTCCGCGCCGCCCAAACGGAGACTGAACGGGAAGACAAGTCCCGCGGTGATGCGAAGGATAATGCGAACGGTAATGCGAAGGGAAACGCGAAGCCTGGCGACGAGATTACGAGCACCGCGGCAATGCTACACGGCGCCGGCCGCGCTGCAAGTGGCTTTACCGTCGCCGAGATGGTTTCGGAATACCGCGCCTTGCGAGCCAGTGTAATTCGGCTATGGGCACAAGCGAGGGGTAGCTTAGCCAGCCGGGACCTTGAAGACCTGATGCGTTTCAATGAAGCGATCGATCAGGCGCTGGCCGAGTCGATCACGCGATATTCGCGAGACGTCGATCGCTGGAAGGAGATGTTCGTCGCCATCCTTGGCCACGATCTTCGCGTGCCGATTGGGGCCGTCATAACGGCCTCGCAGTTCATGGTGGACACGGGAGAGCTCAAAGGGCAGCAGCTCACGCTGACGACTCGCATCGTCCGCAGCGCCAGGCGTATGAATCAGATGGTTGGGGATCTACTTGATTTCACGCGCACGCGGTTCGGCTTCGGAATTCCCATCGTGCGTGGCGAAATGGACTTGGCGAACGAGGCGTCCAGCGCAATCGAGGAAATGGCGACTGCACATCCCGAGAGCGTGCTTGAGCTCACCACGTCGGGCGATTTGCGCGGAGACTGGGACGGTCCGCGACTTTGTCAGGCGGTGGCGAACTTGCTCGAGAACGCGGTGCAACACGGCCCACCGAAGGCTCCGATCGAGGTGACGCTTCGAGGCGAAGCAAAGGAGGTCGTGTTGCGGGTGCACAACCAAGGTCCGACCATTCCGGCCTCGGACCTAACCGGGCTGTTCAGTCCATTCAAGCGCCTTCGACCCGGCAAGACCGATGCGGGCTCGTTGAGCAGCCTCGGTTTGGGTTTGTACATCGCCGAGCAAATCGTCACGGCGCACGGCGGCACTATCGAAGTGAACTCTTCCAACGAGGCTGGCACCGCATTCACCGTTCGCTTGCCGCGGTGAGAAGAAGGTGGGAGCATTGCGTGACGTGACGGAACCACCGATTCACGGCAAGTCAATCGGATCGCATCATTACGATGCGTGACGACATCGCTAAGCGCATCCGACCGGTGGGCTTGGTCTTGCCCCCAAAGCCGGTCCACGCCGTCACACATTTTGGAGTTGATTTGGAGTGGGAGAAGTCCCCGAGGGCTCAGAATTGACCCGGAGACTGGTTCGCTATGCTGCTGATAGCCTAGGTTTTCCGGAAACGACGGCGTTTCATTAACCCACCTTGTTGTCGCCAGCACTTGAGCACGACACGGCCAAAGCGATTGCACTCGGGATATAAAACCAACCAATACTCGCCGCAGCTAGTCCGATGAATACGATCATCAAGACAAGAGCAATCGCCGAGACGTTCCTTCTGCGCGCCAATCCCCGCGCTGCGAGCGGAGCCGTAGCTATGAGGATCGGAATGATGACTGTCCAAACTCGTTGGATTGCGACGAGCGTCCAAATACTAGCTAGACTCGCAAGCCCGATAGACCAGAAAGTCGCGTGCGGATTACTCCCGGATGTAATCGTTCGCGAATCTGGCTCTTCGGTTGGCCCACCGTTTGTCTTTGACGCTGCCAAACGTACTCTCCAGAAGCTAAGGGGCGCTCGGCTTGAAGTTTGAACTCCGATTGAAGAATAGCAGAAAAGTGCATCCGCCCGCGCCCGCGTGCGCGGAGTGCCAAACAGGATCAGGTCGACTGACACCTATCTCATCAAGACGCTCTACGCGGTTACCGATTCAACTAGAGCTGTCCGCGCGCTCTCCGTGGAGCGTGTGTACGTGGTACGGGAACATGGACGCTGGGTGTTCGCCAACGCGCTGCCACGCCTTACGGCGGATTGGCGCCACTACCAGATTGGCAAGGGAACGTTCATCGTGCAGCCAGGGCGCACGTTCGATCGCGCAAAAGCAGCGCATACGGTGATGTTTGCGGACTCGCTGGCGGACGCGTATGGAATTCCGCGGTTACCCGACTTCACGTACTATGTGACCAACTCGGAAGACGACATGTCGCGCGCAATAGGTGTTGATCCGATGCTTGGAGCAGACGGGCGTGCGGGCCGTAGCCTCGCTCCTGACCGAATCATCATGAGCGGATCGCGAGAGCAGGGCGAAGGATATGTTCACGAAGTGGTACACGCGGTCTTTGGCGGACTCAACGCGCTTCACGCCGGCTCCTGGTCGTTTGCACCCGAAGGCGTGGCGCCGCCTTAGCGGTACACTTCCCTGCGGTGTCGCACCCGAATAATGCTGACCAGAATTACGGCGTCCTGAATTTCATAAATCATGCGATAATCACCGATGCGCATGCGGTATAGGTCCTCGGAGCCAACGAGCTTTTTCACGCCATCCGGGCGCGGCTTTTCCGCCAGTGATAAAATGCGCGCATCGACCCGTTTGAGAATGTTGGCTGGGAGCGCACGTAAATCACGCGCGGCCGCTTTCGTCACCTCAATTCGATAGCGCACGCGCTATTTAGAGAGGCCCAATTCTGCGCGCAGCTCTTCATAATTATGGCGCTCGCTGGATTCGTTCAGGGCTTCACGCGCCGCCGCAATATCCTCGCGGTCTTCGAGCTCCTCGAGGAGGGCTAAATCTCCCACAGAAATGAGCGCCGCTTCATCCTTCCCATGGCGCTGGAGAATTATACGCTCGCCTTTGAAGGCCACTCGATCTATCGTGTCCGAAAGTGCGTCCCGAACTTTGTTCACGGCCATTCTGACCAAATCGCGCCTCCGTATGAGACATCCCTTACGTTTCGTACGTGTTGTCTGTTACGTACGTAACAGTAAAGCTTCGGCGCGTAAAGTGCTAGTCTGAACGACTGAACGAAAATCTGCCCCTTCCTGATAAAGCTGCGGTTGAGGCGGGGACGTGCGGCGGGCGGAAAGCGAGCGCCGCGTTGAGACATACAGCGTATCGACGAGCGCCTTCGCTGGGGTCGCGA
>JBBRBY010000116.1:0-6038 GCA_038205315.1 Gemmatimonadales bacterium
TCCGTCGCGACCCCGTCAAGACCGACCTCGCCGCCGTCCGGAACCTCGCTCACGGCCGCACAATCCTCGTCACGGGCGCCGGTGGCTCCATCGGAAGCGAGCTCTGCCGCCAGCTCGCCCAGCTCGAGCCTGCGAAGTTGATCCTTCTCGGACACGGTGAGAACTCGATCTTCGACATCCAAGCCGAGCTTCTAGCCACGTTCCCCCGGCTCAACCTGCTACCCGTAATCGCCGACATCCGCGACCGGCAGCGAATGCACTCCATCTTCGACGACTTCCGGCCGTACGCAGTATTCCATGCCGCCGCCCACAAGCACGTTCCCCTCATGGAGGAGAATGTCGTCGAGGCCATCACCAACAACGTCCACGGCACCACCACTGTCGTGAACGCGGCCATTGACGCCGGCGTCGAGCACTTCGTGCTCATTTCCACCGACAAGGCGGTCCGCCCCACCAGCATCATGGGCGCCACCAAGCGCCTGGCCGAGCGGGTGGTTCAGCATGCCGCAGTCGCGCACGGGCGCAATTTCGTCTCAGTGCGCTTCGGAAATGTTCTGGGTAGCCGTGGGTCCGTTGTGCCCACGTTCTTCCGTCAGATACGCGCTGGCGGGCCCGTGCTGGTCACTCACCCGGAGATGCGTCGCTACTTCATGACCATTCCGGAGTCGGTCCAGCTGGTCCTTCAGGCCGGCACCCTCGGATTGGGCGGCGAGGTGTTCGTCCTCGACATGGGCGAGCCGGTCAAGATCGTAGACCTCGCGAGCGATCTCATCCGGCTCTGCGGTTACGAACCAGGCAAGGACATCGACATCCAGTACACCGGCATTCGGCCAGGTGAGAAGCTTTACGAGGAGATGTTCTTCCACGAGGAGAACGCCCTCCCCACCACTCACCCCAAGCTGCTCCGGGCCAAGAAGGCCGGCATGCCCGAGGGCCTTATGCGCAGGATCGAGCGGCTCATGGTCGCCACCGACACGGCGGACGCGAGCGAGCTGCGGGAGATGCTCGTAGCCCTCGTCCCAGACTTCCAGCGCGAGGCCACCGGCTCGGATTACACGGCCCGCGACGTCATCCAGCTTCGGCGCACGGGTGAGTTCCGGGCCAACAACGCTTCCTAGGCGGGCTTGGCTAGGCTGGCTTCGTAGACGCGTCCTTGTGGCGTAATCCGATCCAGTCTAATTTCGGTCGCCGGATCCAGTCAGACCGGCTGGGCACCCACTCTTGCTTCCGGAGGATCGATGAGCGACTCGGAGACCGTAGCACCACGGCGGGACTTCATGCGTACGGTAGGTGTCGGAGCCGCAGCCATCGCTGCATCAGCAGTGGGGGTGAGGGCAGCTGGCGCGCTCCCCGTAGAAAGTCCGCCGGACGAGGCATGGCTGGCCAGGATCACGGGTAAGCACAGACAGTTCTTCGACGCCGTCTCCGCGAACGATGGCTGGCCGATCGCCTTCGCCACGACTTTCATCCGGAAGAACATGGAGGCCTACGGCCTCAAGCAGTCGGAGATCACTTCTATCATTGGTTTCCGGCACATGGCGGTGCCGCTCGCACTCAACGACGCGATGTGGTCCAAGTACCATCTCGGAAAATTTCTGAACATCACCGACAAGAGCACGGGCGCGCCCGCACTCCGCAATACGTTCTACAACGTGAAGCCCGGCGATCTGCCGATGCCTGGGCTCTCCATTGACCAGCTCGCGGCACTCGGCGGATTCTTTACCGTATGCGACGCCGCGCTCACCGTACTCAGCGGAATGGCGGCGGGGGCAGCTGGCCTTCCCGCAGCCGGCGCGAAGGCCGAATGGGAGTCCAACCTGTTGCCGCACTTCTACGTGGTGCCAGCTGGCGTCCTCGCCGTTAACCGCGCGCAGGAATACCACTGCACGTACTGTTTCGCGGGGTGACGTGCCACGCGGGCCACGCGGGCAGCGCGGTGCAGCGCGGTGCAGCGCGGACGGCTACACACCGGCCGCGCTGCACCGCGATGATCGATCACCCTGCGATAGGCCGCGCCGCTCCGATTCCCGCCGAGCGGCCAGTGGCCCAGGCCCAGCAGAAGTTGTAGCCACCGATGGGGCCGAAGGCATCGAGAACCTCGCCGCAGAGAAACAGGTCGTGGTGCAATCGGCTCTCGAGTGTGCGCGGGTCGACTTCGGCGAGACTCACGCCGCCGCCGGTGACTTCGGCCTTCTTGTAGCCCTCATTCCCGGTCCAGGGAAGGTCGCCCCGCACGAGAATATCGATCAACCGGCGTCGCTCATCACGCTTGAGCTCTGCCAGCGAGCGCAATGGATCCACGTCCGCGCGAGCGATGAGCGTCGTCGCGAGCCGGTCGGGCAGATGCGCCCTGACCGCTCCCGCGACCGTCCTCGCCCCCCTCGGCCGGAGCGCCTCCTCCCACTCGGCATCATCCAGCTCCGACCACCGGACGGCGATCCGCGCTGCGGGGATCTCGTGCTCGTCAGCCGACCGGACCACAACATGGGAGACGTCCAGGACCGACGGGCCGCTGTAGCCGCGATGAGTGAAGAGGAAGCCACCTGACGCGGACGCCTGTCTGGTCCCGCTCGTCGCCGTCAGCGCCACACGCAGCGATACTCCGGACAGCTCCGCGAACTCCGCGGATGCTGCCGTAACCGGCGTCAGCGCCGCATAGGTCCGGTGAATTGTGTGGCCCAGTTCACGGACCATGGCGAGACCGGAACCGTCGCTACCCGTGGCCGGCACCGAGAGCCCACCGGTCGCGACGATCACGGCATCGCATTCCAGTGGAACATCTCCTTCCCTGTGAACGCTCCAGCCGCGATCCCGCGGGGCAATGCCCGTCACGGTGGTCTCCATGATTTGCCGAACACCGCTACGGCGAGCGAGATCCATGAGGCCGTCGCGCACGTCACGCGCGCGGTTCGACGCCGGAAAGAGCTTACCCGTCTCCATCTCTTCCACGAGCTCCATACCCAGCTCGGTCGCGAAGAAGCTCCGCTGCTCGGCCAGGGGCCACGATCGGAGCATCTTGCGAAGCGTGTTTGGCGACGAATCGGTCACAAAGCGCGATTCGTCGAGCCTCGCTGGAAGAATGTTGCATCGTCCTCCGCCGCTGATGAGGATCTTGCGTCCGCCATCTGGCGTCCGCTCGACGAGAGTCGTTTCCGCATCGGATCGCGCCGCGAATGTTGCGGCCATCATTCCTGCGGCTCCGGCTCCAATTACGACCACTCGGCGACGCTCGAAAGCGGATCCGGCCCCCTCACCGATCCTGGTTGCTGGCACCGCATTTCCCATGTCCACTGCGCATTCTAACCATCCTCGGCGCTCCACACCGAAAAACACATGATCCGGGCGAAGGAAGCAACGGCGCCAACCGACACTTGTGAGAGTACGTATCTTCCTTCACCGTGCAGGCGCGTCAGGCGCGGGAATCACAGATTCCGGTTACCAGATCATGTCCGACAGAGTGCGCTTCATCCCCAATCCCGCCGGTCCAGATCCAGTAGTGCTCATCAACCTCACGGAACTCGCCGCTCCGCTCGACGCGCTCCCGTTCATCATTGAAGCGCGCGACCTGATCGCGACGCAGCCTCACAACTCTGTATGCTGCCTGGTTGACGTGACGGCGGCCCGGTTCAACACCGACGTCGTCGAGGCGCTCAAGGATCTGGCGGCGCACAACAAGCCTCACGTGATTGCCAGCGCACTCATAGGCGTGACGGGACTCCAGCGAATCATCCTGGAGTCTGTCATCAAGTTCACGGGCCGCAAGAATCTGAAGGCGCTGGCCACGCGCGCGGAAGGCTTCGCCTGGATTGCGCAGCAGCGGACCGGTGTGACCGCGGCGGCCTGATGCGCGGTCGAAGGTCCCCACCAATGGCAAGGGCGAGCAACCGCCCGTGACGGCTGTCTGGGGAATCGCAGGCGCAATACTTCTCGCAGTTGCGGCGATCGTCACTTACTGGACGATCATCGTGAACGCTGACGCGAACAGACAGGATCGCATTGACGCCGCGCCGCCGATCGCGGACGATCCCGGTGCTTTCCTCCGTGCAATGCACGGAGCCTCGAGCGAGGCGCCGAGCGGCGGCAACGACGCTGCTCTTTTCCAGAACGGCGACGAAATCTTTCCAGCGATGATCTCAGCGGTCGAGTGCGCGCGAGAAACGGTTCACTTCTCCACCTACGTGTACTGGAAAGGCAAAGTTGCCGAACAGTTCGCCAATCTGTTCTGCGAGACTGTTAGGCGCGGCGTGACCGTGCGAATCGTGCTCGATAGCGAGGGGGCGGAATCGATTCCGCAACCACTTGTCACTCGGATGCGCGATGCCGGCTGCAAGGTCGTGTGGTACGGCCGAGCCAGGTGGTATACGTGGATGCGCTACAACCGCCGCACGCACCGAAGGCTCCTGATTGTCGACGGTAAGGTCGGCTTCACCGGCGGTGTCGGCATCGCGGATGAATGGGCTGGCGATGCACAGAGTCCCAACAACTGGCGAGACACTCACGTCCGTCTCACGGGGCCGATCGTAGCCAGTCTCCAAGCGGCCTTCGCCGATAACTGGAACCAGTGCACCGACGAGTTGCTGCTCAATGCGCGAGACTATCCCGTACTGAAGCCAGCTGGAAGCATGTCGGCGTGTGGCGTGGTGAGTGCGCCGGCGAACGGCTCGTCAGCCGCGCAACGCACCATGGCGGTGTGCATCGCCGGCGCGACGCGCTCCCTTCACATTACCAACGCGTACTTTGTACCCACCCCCGCATTCATCGCGAATCTCTGTAGCGCGAGCGAGCGAGGAGTGGACGTGAAGGTCATCGTCCCGGGTCCGCATCACGACATGCCGATGGTGCGTCACGCCAGCTGGCACGTCTGGCCGCAACTGATGTCAAAGGGTGTGCAGATCTACGAATACCAGCCCACGATGATCCACTGCAAGACGCTGACGGTGGACGGAAAGGTGAGTCTCATCGGATCGATCAACTTCGATCCAAGATCGTTCGCGCTTAACAGCGAGTGCGCCGTGGTCATTGCGGACGAGACGATCGCGGGTGAGATGGAACGGGTCTTCCAGGGTGACCTGGAGAAGTCCCGGCGCATGGACACGGCAACGCTCGCGCGGCGGTCGATCATCGGACGAAGCCGCGACGCCGTGTGCTACTGGTTTCGCGCGCAGCTCTGAACAGCTCTGAACAGCTCTGAACAGCTCTGAACAGCACGGACAGCACGGACAGAGAGGGATTCGAATCCTCGATACGCTTTCACGTTTACGCCCTTTCCAGGCGTGCGAAACAGATGCACAAAGGCCCCCGTCAGATAGTATTCCCCTCCGAACCGGCAGCCCGCAGAGCAGTGCTGAAAAAGAAGGAGGGGACCCGCTGACGGATCCCCTCCAGACTACAAAAACAACCGCGTGGGGCTACTTGCGACGGCGGCGAACCATTGGGACAAGCCCGATGAGGCCGGTTCCGAGCAACGCCATCGAGCTCGGCTCAGGCGTGGTATACGACGCATTTTGTAGGGTGAGCTGAATCAGGGCCGGGTCGCCGTTTACTTCATAGTAGTTCAGCGTGAACGCGTGCGTGCCGGCCGCCAAGTTCGTCGTGGCTGTCTTTGAAACCGCGACGTGATCGCCCCCGTTCTGGATTATGGAATTGCCATCGATGAACAGGCCGCTTCCATCGTCCGAGTTGAGCGTGAACGTCTGGCTGCCCCCAAGTGTCGATAGGAACCCGGTGAACTGGACGCCGTATTGTGTGTTTGACGTTCCTGGACCCGCTGGGCAGGCCGGGCTGATCGTGTGTGGGCTGAACGTGCTGTAGTTGATGGACGAGATACTGAACGTGCAGACGAGGCCAGTGAAAGGCGTTCCGTCGTCCGAAATACCGCCCCCGCGGACGAACCCGGAATAAACGTTGGCGGTTATCTGCGCCTGAACCGGCGCGGCGATAGCCGCCATCCCTACCGTCGCCGCGCAAGCGACAGCACGTATGAACCCTATTCTCATCAAAAATCTCCTGGAATTGCCGAGCGACTCGGCTGGACGCGT
>JBBRBY010000117.1:0-5991 GCA_038205315.1 Gemmatimonadales bacterium
CTCGGTGCTACCAAACGTGGCGAGGCGACGTCCAGCGCCGATAAAGCACCCCAGCGTGCCAACGAGCACTACGAGGCCCGGTACCCCGAGCTCGACCGCGTACTTGAGGTAAAGATTATCGGATGTGATCGGAACGAGTCCACCGCGAACCGCGCTCTGGTCGGCCGTGCCGAGTCCATACCCCCATGGTTGTTGGAGGAATGCAGCGACACCGTCTACCCAGTCTTTCAAGTGCGACTGACTGCTCCCCGTTTGCCACGTCACTGTCTCGAGCGCGAACGTGCCTAGCCCCGGGACGACCGCGATGGCGATGAGAAACAGGGCGACCCCGATCGTCGCCATCAGTGCCACCCCTGTGACGCGGCGGCGTGCAGCAAGGATGAATAGCACCTGAACTGCGCCGATTGCAATCGCCGCTCGCGTGAATGTCACCGCGAGTCCCGTCCAGATAATTGCGTATCCGAGGTACATCCAAAGTTTCCTCTCACGTTCCTTACGCAGCACCCAAAGCGTTGCCGCCGGCAGGAAGATGACGAAGATCAGCGCGAACCCCTGACTTGACAGGAACACCGAGCCTGACCGACGCACCACGTGCCCGCCCATGAGGCTCCAGTAGTTGTCCGGCAGTCCATAGACATTCCCCTGCGTGAACAGGCCCGCGCCAATAAAGTCGCGCACATACGAGCCGACGCCGATGACCATCAGCATTTCCGGTGTTACGAATAGCTGCTCCGCAATCGCGACCGCGCAAGTTACCAGCAGGACAGCGAAAGCGCGCTTCGCCAGCCGTTCGTCGGCTCCAATTTCCGGAGTCGCGCGCCCGACGAAGTAGAAGACGACAAAAAACGCGGCGTCGCGCAACCCGAACAGCGAAGCCTTGAGGGGAACGAAATCGCGGAACACAACGTTCTCGGTAAGAAAGGCAACGCATGCCAGCGCAATCCATCCGCCGGCGAAGAGGTCGGCTGCCGCGACTCTTACTCGCGGCCCGCGTCCCGCGACAGCGCGCACGGTCACCACGAGCAAGAGAAGAACGCCAGCGGTCTCCTTCCATGCCGCGATTCCGCGCACAACGTTCGGCGGAAGTCGAACGACGCCGAAGAGGAGTGTTATGACCAGAATGTGAAACGTCAGAGCCCACGTGATCCACGGAAGCGTTCGCGCCGGAAGGGACGGCGCTTCAGGCATGACGCGCGACAGTGGGCGCGGACGGGGGTCGCCGGCCACGCCGAATCGCCAATGCAAGTGCGCGTGCGGCAGCGGGCTCCCGACGACTCCAGTCGGCGTACACGGTCGAAACCCCGGCCACCATGACGCCGAGGAAAAGTCCCAGGAGTAGCGCTCCCGGAATCAGGAGGCCGTAGCGCGGCCAGTAGGGCTTTACAGGGACCACCGCCGAATCGACGACGGTAATCAATGCCGCATCGTTGAACTCGTCGAGCTTTGCCGCCTCGAACTGCTTTTCGACGCTGAGATACAGGTCTGCCGCCACGTCCTCATTGCGGCGCAGTGTCTCCTCGTCGGACGATAGCGTGGGTGAGGTCCGCCACGTTCGATTCCCAGAAAGAAAATCACGGTAGCGCGCCTGCGCGGAGTTCAGCTGGCCTTTCGCATCCGACATACGCTGCTGTAGGTACATCCGCTTCGCGCGCGCGCGCGAGGTACGCTGCTCCAGATTGAAGGCATTCACGAGCGCCAGCGCCGCGTTTGCCTCGCTGGCGGCGATCGAAGAGTAACGATCGGTTACCGTCACCTTGACGAGATTCGTCTTCATATCGGATTCGGTGATGATGGACTTTTGCAAATCCTTCACACCCAGTTCCAACCTCCGTTGCGGCTCCTTCGAACGAAGCTTCAGTATGTCCACAAGCCGCGCGCTATCTGCAGGCGTGGTCACGCGCGGATCCGGGAATTTTGTCAAGAGCAAGCGCGTGAGTAGCTCGCGGCTTGCCATCAGCTCTGCGTAAAACGCCGGCGATTCAGTCGGCTCGGTTCCCGCCGAGGCGCTGAGTCCCATGCCACTCGCGATTCCAGAAAGCGCACCGCTGCTGATGCTGCTGAGCGCTCCGCCAAGTTTGGAAGAGCTTGACGGATTCGGCGCGAACGAAACCGTCACACGGTACACAGGCGGCAATACCACCGCCGCGACGAGGGCGAGAAGTAGTACGACGAGCGCGCTTATGAGTATCGTCCGCCACCGGTTCAACACCCCCGCCGTCCAGAGCGCGAGTGTCAGTGGGTCGTGTCCTTGCTCGGCGATCGGGACGACGTCAGGCATTCGATGCTCTAGTGCGTGCTGCGCAGCAGTGCGAGTACCGCGACGAGGCTGGACAGGGTGCCGGCAAGCGCTGAGAAAGTTTGAAGGGTACTGTTCCCAGTGGTACCGTCGTTCAGCGGCACGAAAACAACACTCCCGGGCTGCGGTTTGGGCACGTAGTCCGGAATCAAGAAGCGTTGCGACTCCGCGTCTACCTTGCCGTTCGGCTGCGTGACGTACGCGTGATCCGGATCGGCCTTGCGCGTCGGCCCGCCTGCGGCGCGGATGTAGTAGTTGAGATCCTTGCCCGGCTGGTAGGTTACTGCAACCGGCGAATTCACCGCGCCCTCCACGCGCACGACTGCATTGAAGCGCGGAATGTAGAGCGAGTCGCCATCTACCAGCAGCAGGTTGTCGCGACTGCGTGCATCGCGCAGCACGTCCGGCAGTTCGATTCCGATGCGTCCGATGCGATTCGAGTTGCGATAGAACGTCACGCCGTTAGCGTACCCCTCCGGAGTCAGGCCGCCGGCGCGCTTGATGAGGTCGCTGATGTGTTCGTTCTTGTTGAGCAATGAATACTTACCGGGATAGCGAACTTCACCAGTCACCGCAACGGTTCTCTGCAGTTCCCAGCCAGGCTGTCTGAGCACGAGCACGTTGTCGTACGGCTTAAGTACGACGTCGGGAGTGGGGCCGGCTGGCGCGGGAAGGCCCGGAGGACCCTGGTACTGTCCAGTCGGCCCACGTTCGAACAGGTAACTGGAGTCGAGCGGAACCGAAAATTCGCGGGCAGTTATCGCACCCGTGCGATCGGCGGGAAGTCGGGCGATGCGCACCTCGTTGAGAAGCGCGCTCTGCTCGAGCCCGCCAGCAAGAAGTACAAGGTCGCGCACGGTCATACCTTCGTGGTACGGATACTGGCCGCTCTTCCGAACCGCGCCATTGATGGCGACGTAGCGCGTGGGGCGAAACTCCGTGACGGAGTAAACGGTGAGCTGGTCGTCTTCCTTGAGCTGGAAGTCATTGATCACGGCGCCCGTGGAATCTCGGAGCACCGCACGCAACTGCTGACGCGTGGAGTCTGGATTAAGGCGCGAGATGAGCACGTCGCCCAGATACGTATCGGGCTTGACGCCACCGGCGAGCTTGAGCGCCTCGCTCACGGTCATGTTTGGCGACAGTCCGATGGTGCCCGGCATATTCACGTTTCCGCGCACCGTCACACGATTGCGAACTCGTGTAGCAACGGGGAAGACGCGAATGATATCACCTGGCTGGACGGGAACGGCGGGTCCGGTACCGGTCAGAAAAGCATCCGAAACGATGTCGGTGGTGACCCGGTCGCGGCCTGGCGTGCGTTGCGAGGGCGCAACGATTCGCTCGATCTGAACCCGCTGGCGCGACGCGGTCGCCTTGAACCCGCCCGCGAAGCGGAGCGCGTCCGCGAGGCTTTCCGTCGGCTTGATCTCGTAGGTCGCGGGGCGTACGATCTCGCCCACTATGCGAACGCGAGCCAGGTGCACTGGTACGAACACGATGTCGCCATTTTCGAGACGCACGTCGTTTGATGCATCGCCGTTTGCGAGGTAGTCGTAGAAGTCCATGTGCGCAACGAGCTTGCCGTTCCGGCGTACTTGGAGGTCGCGAAGACTTCCGTTGTCAGTGGGACCGCCTGCTGCGTACAGCGCGGACAGCAGCGTTCCTGACGCGGAGACTTGATACGCGCCCGGTGCCATCACATCACCGACTACATACACCATGTTGCTGCGCAGCTTCGCGGGCGTCACGGAGAAATGCGTGGTCGCACCCGATCCGCGCGTGACTCCGGAATACACGCGACCCAGCCTGTCATACAGCACGTTCTCCAGCTGTGACACCGTCAGGTTGTTTACGTATATCTGGCCCACCTGCGGAACGACTATGAACCCCTGTCGTGTCACCGGCAGCTGATACGAGGCTTCGACATCACCGGTGAGAATGAGTACCAGCTGGTCGCCCGGGCCAAGCCGATAGTTCGCGTCAACCGGACCGGCGACGTTCGGGTTGAACAGCGTCGTGGACCGTCGGAAGAAATCCAGGCCGAAGATGGTGAAACCGCTGTCGCGCTGCATCTGCGAGATCACGTCGGGACGGTGCAGGGAATCCGCGCGGGCCTTGCAGGCGCGAGCGAGAAACTGGCGCTGGCGGCTGTTCCGTACGCTGTCCGTCGAGTACTGGTTCTGATTTATGCCGAGGTTGTTGCCATTTCCCGTGGAACGTGACGTTGGCTGTTGCGGATTACCGCCGAACAGACCCCCCGCAGTCTGGAGCGATCCACTTGTAGTATCTCGCGAGCCGTTCCGGCGAGTCTGATTGAACAGTGTGTCGGCGTACATCAGAGAGTCTGGATTCAACCCGCAACGAAGCAGGTCGACATCGGTGCTGTCCGCTATCCCCAAGTCCTGGACGGCGGCGAACACATCCTCAGTGCTCGCCGTGGAATCGGCTGCGCCGCCTCCGGCGAGATAGGCGTCGAGCAGGTTCTCCGGATAGCCGGCTGCCCTCAACCTTGCCCGAACCTGATCGGGGGTCATCCCGCTGGTCATTATCCTCTGCTTCAGCTGCTGCAGAAGTGCGGGATTCTGCAGCATCTGCTGCGCCTGGGCGGTTGACGGATTCTGCGCGGCGGACAGCGCCGGCGCCCCGAATACGACAACGGCCACCAGGAGTGACCGGAGGTTCAAAGCACGCATGCTCTGTTGAGTGATGAGAAAGGTAGGCGAGTGGTCGCGCAGGGACTCGAACCCCGGACCTCTGCTGTGTGAAAGCAGCGCTCTAACCAGCTGAGCTACGCGACCGGCCGGCTGCAAGACCGGAGCCCCGAAAAATATCCCCCGCTACGGTGGGGGGGTAGGGGCCAGGGCTCGGCGAACCCACTGCTTCCACGCGCCTTCAGATGAATAGGGCAGGTGGGAGTTGAACCCACTTCCTGACGGTTATGAGCCGACTGCTCGACCGTTGAGCTTCTGCCCCGTTGCTACCTCGACCAAACTACTTGGGAGCGCGTGAGTCCTGCAAGGACGGTCCTGGAAGGATCGCTCTCCGCGAGCCGGCGCCGTAACCTCGCTCTCGTTGCATCGGTCAGAGGCCGGCTGTCCCGGGAGATCTCAGAAAAACAGCCCCCGCGGCGTCCACTGGAACCGCGCGCGCGCAGCAAGTCCGTTCCGCGTAACTCCGCTCAGATGCTGCCAGTTGGTCGCGTGGTTGATTCCAACGTCGCCCGCGAGCTCCACGCCCGGCGCAACCATCACGCCGCCCTCCACTGCCGCGCGAGTTACGTGCTCCACCACGCCCTGAAAGATCCCAACGGTCGTGGGATACAGTTCGGGCGACGGAAAGGGCAGGTGGTAGTCGCCCTGGCCCTGCCGCCGAAATGCCCCGTAAACGCGCAGCGTGACATACGGGATTGCAGCGACGTCCACACCGGCCCTCAGCTCGTCGTAATCCGTGAATGGCTGCCCCAGACCCGCGCCAAGGCTGGCGTACTGGCCAGCGGCGCCTTCCTTCGCGCGGTATGCAAGATTCGACAGTCGCGAGTAAGAAGCGAATAGGCGCTGGTCACCGAAGAATGGAACGCCCTCGGCGCTCGCTGAAAAGCCGTACGACGCCGGTTCCTGGCACGTCAGCTCGGGACAGGAGTCGATCTGACGGTTTCCGATCAATAATTCGGAGGAATAGTTGCCGTACTTCCC
>JBBRBY010000118.1:0-5980 GCA_038205315.1 Gemmatimonadales bacterium
CTACCGTACCTACCGTCTCAACTCCGCTAGGTCGGGGAACGGGGGTTTTAGTCTTTTATGTCTATAGGTTTGGTCTCATGGAAAGCATCAGGTCACGTTGAATGTTACGCGCCGTACTCCAACCATCGATTAGTTGCATCCAGCACGGCGAGTACCGACGCCGTTTCCGCGCTATCACTCACTTCGCAGGTCCCCGCGAGCAGGCGAACTTCCCGCCCATGTCTCACCGCAACACCCACAAATACGAACTTCCTGTCAAAAGCTTCGAATACACGAACACCTTCCAGCCCGAACTGACGGTCCTTCGCATCCGCATCACCTATCGCCAGACACGCCGCTCGCGCCGCAAGCTCCAGCCGCGCCCTGTCACCGTCCACCCCGCGTGCCTCGCCTATGAATGAGGTTCCATCCTTGGTCAGCGAAACCCGGCACGACACACCACGAGCCCTCGACCCGCGAATCTCCACGTCCTCGAAGTAGATTCGCCGGCGCGGCCCGTCCAGACCTGGGGTCGGTGTGTAAACACCCATCCCGTCAGTATCGGCAGCCGGACGACTTTTCGAAGGCGCAATCGGCGATGGCGTCGATGTCGGCGGCGCCTGCTTCACCTGCGGCGGAGGTGCTTCACTCACCGCAGCGATCGATACCCGCCTGTGGTCGATCCTCAGTCCGAGATGAGCGAACAACGCGCTCTCCACGTTGCGCACCGTCTGCTTCGCAGGAACCTCGGATGTCGTCAGGATGTGTACCTCCTGAATGGACCCCTCCCCGTTATCCACGACGCGCACGGAGACCACTCCGGGCAGTGTGCGAATCAGCTCTTCGGCTTGCTCCCCGAGCCGAGCGGGCGTCACAAATGTAGTCACGCGTTTAAGGAACTAAGGTTTGGCTACGCGAAGCGATGGTCGCCCCCGCACGATGCCATCCTGCCAGATGACCCCCCCCCAACAAAGAACCAGCCAACGGAGTACACATGTTCGCTCCATTGGCGGCACTCACAAAGTGCGACCAACTATCCTTTTAGGCAATAGTGGCGTAGCCGTCCGGGATATCATATTCCCGCAATTTCCGGTAAAGCGTTCGCTCCCCGATCCCTAAAAGCTCGGCAGCTCGCCGCCGATTCCCCTCCGTTTCTCTCAAAGCCGCCTCGATCGCACCTCTCTCGATCTCCGCCATCGTCATTCCCGGAGTCACCATCCAAACGTTTGCGGGCGGGCCCGCCGCAGGCTCGATCGCCTGCGCTTCGCCAGGGAGCGAACGGACTCCGGCCCCCACCGCACTCGGCGCCACCGCGACGGCGTTCTCTTCAACGCGACGCCGCAGCTCATCCAGTTGTAGCCTCAGCTCCACCAAGCTGTGAACGATGAACTCGAGCTCCCTCCCAGCCGAGCCGCCAATCCCATCGCCCCGCGTAAGCCCCTGCGGGATCCTCACCGGAAGCAGACTTGACGTCTCCCGAACCTCAGCCGGTATGTCGGACGCCGTGATCTCACGCCCCGGTGCCAGCACCACCATGCTCTCGATCAGATTCTTGAGCTGGCGCACATTTCCCGGCCATGAGTAGTCCGACATGATCTGCATCGCGTCTGCCGAAATCCCGTGGAACGGGCGCTCATGCTGCGCGGAAAACTGCCTCACGAACCTACGTACGAGGAGCGGGATATCCGCACGCCGATCCCGCAATGGCGGCAGATAGATACTCAGCACGTTGAGCCGGTAATACAGATCCGACCTGAATCGCCCCTCCTCCACGAGCTGGCGCAATGGCTGGTTCGTCGCGGCCACTACGCGCACGTTCACCCTGATTGGTGTGGCGCCCCCGACGCGCGTCACCTCGCGCTCCTCGAGCACGCGGAGAAGCTTCACCTGCGTCGCAGGTGGAATGTCGCCAATCTCATCCAGAAACAGCGTGCCGGTATCCGCAAGCTCGAAGCGGCCAAGCCTTCGTTCGGCCGCCCCCGTAAACGCTCCCTTCTCGTGACCGAAGAGCTCGCTCTCCAAAAGCGTTTCGGGAAGCGCACCAACGTTTACTGCAATGAACGGACGGCCGCGACGCGGGCTCAGGTGATGTATCGCGCGCGCTACCAGCTCCTTCCCCGTGCCGCTCTCCCCCTGGATCATTACCGTGCTGGAAACGGGTGCCATCTGCTCCACCCGTACAAGTACTTCTCGGATGGCGTCCGACTGCCCCACCAGTCCGGTCAGTTCTGCGAGCCGCCGCCGGTCCAGCACGCGCTTGACGATATCGAGAAGGTCCTCCGCTGAAACGGGCTTCGTGTAAACGTCCACGAACCCGATCGCACGTAACCGTTCCATCAGATGCGGATCGGCCACTTCAGCGAGGCCCACCACCGCTGTGCCTTCCCAGAGCTGGTCGCGCACCACCTGCCGCACGGCGGGATCGGCGATGTTGCCGGTGAGAACGATTACTTCAGGATGTGTCCTTCGAATCTCTGCCGAAAGGTTGTCGATCGCGGAGACCATTGAAGTGCCGATGCCGGCCTTCTCCAGCAGCGCATTCAATCGAACTGCCGGCTCCACGTCGGCCAGAGTTATCAGCACCGCGACGTCGCCACTACGCGCCATCCATACCTCCATGCCGCGTCACCCGTCCGCTCAGTATGTCGCAACCGTGATCGACAACCGGCCCCAGCACGGCAAGGCCATCGTTCACGCCACCAGTCGAGCCGGGAAGATTCACGATGAGCGCACCGGCCCGAACGCCCGCGATTCCCCGCGAAAGTGAAGCGCGCGGAAATCGCGTGGCGTGCCCGCGCATCTGCTCCCCGAAACCCGGAACCTCTGCTGTAATCACGGCGCGCGTTGCTTCCGGTGTCACATCCCGCTTCGACAGTCCGGTACCCCCGGTAGTCAATACGAGATCGCATTCACCGGCATCACACACGTCGAGAAGCGCGCGCACGATCTCGACCGTCTCGTCGGGGACCGAAATGCGGCGCTGAACTACGTAACCGCGGGACCCGGCCCATGCCTCGATTGCGTCGCCCGACAGATCGGGTTGCACTCCGCGCGAGACGGAATCCGAGACTGTGACGATCGCGATGTTCAACGATGCGACGCGTTCTTGTAGAACGGCACCTTCTGCACAACCGCGGGTAGGCGCTTTCCGCGGATCTCCACCTCGAACTCCGTCCCTTCCCGTGCAGCCGCGAGCGGCAGATACGCGGTACCGATCGCGATACCGAGCGACGGACTCATCGTTCCGCTGCGCACCTCTCCGCTGGCAACACCGTTACAGGAAACGGCGTAGCCGTGACGAGGAAAGGCGCGGTCGGGCATCGTGAATCCCACGAGCTTTCGCGGAATCCCCGAGGCTTTCTGCCGCTCGAGTGCTTCCTTTCCCACGAATGGGCCCTTGCCGAGCTTTACCAGCCATCCCAGCCCGGCCTCGTACGGGGTGGTGGTGTCGTCGATGTCGTTGCCGTAAAGCGCCATCCCCATCTCGAGCCGCAGCGTATCACGTGCACCGAGTCCCGCGGGGACGACCGATCCGTCACCCATGAGGGCGCCCCAGAGTTCAACCGCTCGCGTTGCGTCGAAATACAGCTCGAATCCGTCCTCGCCCGTATAGCCGGTGCGCGAGAGGATCACGTCCGGCACACCGGCGACGGTCGCAATCGTGAAGTGGTAGTACGCAATGTCATCGAGATTCACGCTCGTGAACCGCGCCATCACTTCCTGCGCCTTCGGACCCTGGAGCGCGAGCAACGCGATGCTGTCACTCACGTCCTCCACGCTGCAATCGAACCGATCAAGGCATGAGCTGATATGCGCGAGATCTTTATCCTTGTTCGAGGCGTTGACGACCATCATGAGGTGATCGGGAAAGCGATAAACGAGACAGTCATCCACTATCGTGCCTCGCTCATTAAGAATGGTCGAGTACTGCGCCTGACCCACTGACAGCGCGGCGACGTCGTTCGTCGTCACGAAATTCGCAAAATCGATAGCCTGCGGACCACGAATCATGAACTCGCCCATGTGGCTCACGTCGAACAGGCCCACGCTCTCGCGCACCGACTTGTGCTCAGCAGTAATCCCGGCCGGGTACTGCACGGGCATGTCGAAGCCCGCGAACGGAACCATCTTCGCGCCAAGCGCAACATGGATCTCGTGAAGCGGCGTACGCTGTGTCAAAGCTTTTCTCCTCCCATCAGTACTGCCATGATCGCCTTCTGGACGTGGAGCCGGTTCTCCGCTTCATCCCACACGCGACTCTGCGGGCCGTCGATTACGTCGGCGGTGACCTCTTCACCGCGGTGCGCGGGAAGGCAGTGAAGAAAGATCGCCCCCCTCGCTGCCGTCGACATCAACGCGGCATCCACGCAGAACCCACGGAACGCCTTCTCGCGAATGGATTGCTCTTCTTCCTGACCCATCGAGGCCCAGACGTCGGTGGTGATCACGTCTGCGTCCCGCGCGGCTGTTGCGGGGTCTCGCACAACACTCACGCTCGCACGCGTGCGAGCGCGAGCGAGTAGCGCGGGGTCTGGGTCGTATCCCTCGGGACATGCGAGCGATAATTCGAACCCGAGCGTGAAACTGGCGTTGATCCAGGAGTTGGCCATGTTGTTGCCGTCGCCGATCCACGCAACCTTGCGCCCCGCGATACTACCCATCTGCTGCCTGATCGTGAGAATATCCGCGAGCACCTGGCAGGGGTGTACCAGGTCGGTGAGGCCGTTGATCACGGGAACACTGGCTTCCCTGGCCAACTCCTCGACATCGGCGTGCGAGAAGGTGCGGATCATGATTCCGTTCACGTACCGCGAAAGCACCTTCGCGGTGTCGGCGATCGGCTCGCCACGGCCAAGCTGCACGTCGCGCGGTGAAAGGAAAAGCGCGTGACCGCCCAACTGGTACGTGCCCACTTCGAAGGACACCCGCGTCCGCGTCGAAGCCTTCATGAAGATCATCGCGAGAGTCTGGCCGGCGAGCGGCCTGCGATCGTACGAACCGGTGCGCATCGACTCCGCGAGTGCGAAGAGCGACTCGAGTTCAGCCGATGAAAAGTCTGGAATTGCGAGAAAATCGCGGTGGACTGTAGTCATGTGTCAGAATGGCAGGAAAACAACTTGCGGACCTCCACAAACCTAGCAGCCTCCCACCGCGGCGCGCACGGTAGCCACGCCGCAGCCGGAACGGGCGCCATTCGTAGCCGCCACCGGCTATAGGATGTACCGCCGGAGGTCCTCGTCTTCCACCACCTTCTCCAGGCGCGACCTGACCATCTCGGCGTCCACATTCACCGCCTCCCTGCCACGGTCAGGCAGCTCGTAGAGAACGTCCTCGAGCAACGTGGTCATGACCGTATGCAGCCTGCGCGCTCCGATGTTTTCCATACGGTCATTTGCCAGCGCCGCAGTCCGGGCGATCTCGGCGACTCCGTCGCTGGTAAACGTCAGCGAGGCGCCTTCGGCCTCAATGAGAGCCGCATACTGCTTGGTGAGGGCGTTTTCAGGCTCCGTCATGATGCGAACGAAGTCCGCCTCGGTCAGCGGCTTGAGCTCCACTCTAATGGGGAACCGTCCTTGAAGCTCGGGAATGAGATCGCTCGGCTTTGACACGTGAAATGCGCCAGCGGCGACAAAGAGCACGTGATCCGTCTTGACGTTGCCGTACTTGGTCGAGACGGTAGAGCCTTCGACTATCGGCAACAGGTCACGCTGTACTCCCTCGCGCGATACGTCCGGCCCGCCACTCTCGCCACGCTGCCCCGCGATCTTGTCGATCTCGTCCAGAAAGATGATGCCCATCTGCTCAACACGCTCCAGCGCGTCCGTGACGAGCTCGTCGTGATCGATGAGCTTCTCGAGCTCCTCGTCCATGAGGATGCGACGCGCTTCCGGCAGCTTGACCGTGCGCTTCTTCGAGCGCTTCGGCATCATCTCGCGCAGCATGTCGGAAAAGTTCTCCATTCCCTCCGATGCGCCCTGCGGTACCATCATGTCGAACATCA
>JBBRBY010000119.1:0-5976 GCA_038205315.1 Gemmatimonadales bacterium
GGGCTCCGCGTCACCTTCACCACGGCCGCCGCACTCATCACCACGCTCGGCAAGGCGCTGTACGAGAATCGACTGGAAGAGCGGCTCAAGATACTGACCCAGCCCAAGCTCCTCATAATCGACGAGATCGGCTACATACCAATTGATCGGCAGGGTGCCAATCTCTTCTTTCAACTCGTCAGTCGTCGCTACGAGCGCGGCTCGATCCTGCTCACCAGTAACCAGAGCCTGGGCGCTTGGGGCGAAGTCTTCGGTGATGCCGTCATCGCGAGCGCCATCCTCGACCGACTGCTGCACCACGCAACAACAGTCAACATCAAAGGAGATTCTTACCGGCTAAGAGAAAAGCGAAAGGCTGGGCTCATCCGACAGGCCCTCGTCACCACCCCGGCCGACGAGTAACACAACAAGAGGCACAGCCTACACAGATAACAACACCGAACACGCACCGGCGGTAGGGAATTTGAGAAGATCGCAGGTAGGGAGTTTCAAACGATCATTGACACGTGCGGCACGGCCCCGAGCGGGTGAGGGCACTCGAGCGCAGCAGTCGCACGCAACGTGCCTGTTTCAGTACGCTGTCGCTCGCCGGCGCCGGACGGAAACCGAGGCCTCATGCCTATCCTGTAACCTCAAGCGGCACAATCGGTCAGCCGGTTGATGCCGGTCAGATACCGCATAGCTGAAGCAAAGAGCGAAGCGACTTCCGGCCAAGCACGCTGAGCCTTGGGTCGCGAAGATTGCGGCACTGCCGCAACAGGTGTGGCGACGAGTCGCGTGCTTACGCTCCGGAGTACCGCCACCCGAGAGGCGTGACGTGCGGAGCGCCGGTGGTGCGGATGGATGCGCTACTCGACGTCGAACTCGTTGAGGATGGTCGGCAGTCGTTCGCGGCGTGTGCGTGGACTGACTTGGCCATCGCAGTCAGGCCAATTACGAAACAGTGTGCTTTCAATTACGAGATGTTGTGCCGTGAACTTACGAAATAGCCTGCAGGCCGACTAGCGCATCAACGTCGCGTCACTGCACCGCGTTGATCATGTCGAAGATCGGCAGGTACATCGCGACGACCATGCCGCCGACGACTACGCCGAGGAAGACGATCATGATGGGTTCCAACGCCGCGAGGAGCCCGCTTACGGCCGCGTCCACTTCTTCGTCGTAGAAGTCGGCGATCTTGGAAAGCATCTCGTCCAGACCGCCGGTCTGCTCACCGACGGAGATCATGGAGATCACCATTGGAGGGAAGACCTTGCTCTTGGCGAGTGGCTGCGCGATAGTGTCACCGCCCGCGATGCTTGCGCGGCTGGCCATGATCGCGTCCTGAATTACCCGGTTGCCGGCGGTCTTGGCCGTTATCTCGAGGCCGTCGAGGATGCTCACGCCGGAGCTGATGAGAGTTCCGAGGGTGCGCGTGAACCGCGAGACCGCGCTCTTGCGGAGCACGCCGCCGAGGATGGGGACGTGGAGCATGGCCTTGTCGATGGCGAGCTTGCCGTTTGGCGTAGCGTAGAATTTCCGTCCCGCGACAGCCAAGCCGGCAAGGACACCGGCGAACAGCCACCAGTAGCCCTTCAGCAGCTGCGACGCACCGATCACGACCCGTGTCGGAAGTGGTAGCGCAAGGCCAACCGAGCCGAACATGTTCTGGAAGACGGGAATCACGAACAGAAGCAGCGTTGTCACCGCGATGAACGCGACGGACATGATGACGCCCGGATAGATCATCGCGCCCTTCACCTTGCGGATGAGAGCGTCGTTCTTTTCCATGAACGTTGCCAGGCGCATCAGGATGGTGTCGAGAATACCTCCTGCCTCGCCCGCGGCGACCATGTTGACGTATAGCTCGGAGAAAGCCTTCGGGTGCTTGCGGAGTGCATCGGCGAGCGTGTGGCCGCTCTCGACATCGAACACTACGTCGCGTGTCACACCCGCCAGTGCCTTGTTGTCTGTCTGCTTGGAAAGAATGTCCAGGGCCTGCACGAGGGGCAGTCCCGAGTTGATCATCGTCGAGAACTGGCGTGTAAAGATGACGATATCCCGCGTCTTGATGCGACCAACCTTTTTCGACTTCTTCTTGGACTCATCTTCGATCTTGACAAGCGTCAGCCGCTGCCGGCGAAGCTGCGATATGACGTCGTCCTTGGACTGAGCTTCCATGGTCGCCGACTTGAGGTCGCCGTTGGCGCTCCGGGCCGTGTACGCAAACATTGGCATTGGTTATCTCCTTCCTGCACTCGAAGAGTACGGAGTCTGTGCGGTTCCCCGCACGGGGCCATCCTTGCTGGGCGCACCATCCGCATTGACTCCAGTCATGCGCATGAACTCGGCCGGGTCGCCGCTCACGCGGAGGCATTCCTCAGCGGATACCTCGCGTGCCATGTACAGGGCGTAGAGCGAATCATTCAGCGTCTGCATGCCGTACTTCTTTCCGGACTGCATGGTGGAGTAGATCTGATGAACCTTGTCGTCGCGAATCAGTGCGCGCACCGCCTGGTTCATCACAAGCACCTCGGCCGCCATCGCTCGCGACTTGCCACCCACCTTCTGCACCAGGGTCTGGCTGACGATGCCTTCGAGCACGAATGCCAACTGCGCGCGAACCTGCGGCTGCTGGTGGCTCGGGAATACATCGATGATACGGTTTATCGCCTCAGCCGCGGAGTTCGTGTGCAGTGTGGCGAACGCGAGATGCCCCGTCTCGGCGATGGTAAGCGCCGCCTGAATGGTCTCAAGATCGCGCATCTCGCCGATAAGTATGACGTCCGGATCCTCGCGGAGTGCGTACTTGAGCGCTGTCGCGAACGACTTGGTATCAGTGCCGACTTCCCGCTGATTGACGATGCAGCCCTGATGGCGGTGAATGAATTCGATCGGATCTTCGACCGTGATTATGTGCCCGCGACGTTCGCGGTTGATCCGGTCGATCATTGCCGCAAGTGTGGTGGATTTACCCGATCCCGTTGGGCCGGTGACGAGGACGAGACCGCGCGGTCGCTCCGCCATCTTGGCGACCGCTGGCGGCAGCTTCAGCTCGTCGAAGGTTCGCACGGTGAACGGAATCTGGCGAAAGACTATTGAAACGGAGCCGCGCTGCTTGAACACGTTGCCGCGAAAACGAGCGAGGCTCGCTAGCCCGAACGAGAAGTCCAGCTCGTCCTCGATCTCAAACCGCTTCTTCTGCTGGTCGGTGAGAACTGAATACGCAAGCTGGAGCGTTTCCTTGGGCGTGAGAGGCAACGGGTAACGCGAATCCGTAATGTCGCCGTGAACGCGGAGCTTTGGACGTGTGTTGCAGACCACGTGCAGATCGGACGCACCACGCTCAATCATTTCCTCGAGCAGCGCGCGAAGGCTCAGCTCGGGCGGCTTTGCCGAAGCTGGGACGGGTGTTCCCGGCATTGCCAGAGACTGCTCCACCTCGAGCACGGCCTCAGGATTGGAGCCGGTCGTCGTGAGTTGCGAGGCTGGTGCAGTCATGATCTCTTGCGTTGGAGTGCGCGGCTGGACCGGCCGGGAATTGCTGCGGTGGAAAGCTGGATCGCCCGTCGCCTGGTCACGCGGCGGTCTCACGTATTACCTGTTCAAGTGTCGTAATTCCCTTCAGGACCTTGAGCCATCCGTCCATACGCAGGGTCAGCATTCCCTGATCGATGGCCGCGTCCCTGATTTCGTCGGCACCGCCGCCTTTCATGATGATCTTGCGTAGCTCCGACGTCACAAACATGACCTCGTAAAGGCCCTGTCGGCCCTTCAGGCCGGTACCCCCGCACGCGTCACATCCCTTCCCCTTGAAGAACGGGAGCTCGCCGATCGTGGTCTGGAGCGACAGGCCATTGAGATGCGGTGCCGCTTCCTGAGTCGCGCGACCTTTCGCATCCACCAGCGACATGTCGGTGAAGCGGAGTTCGCGAAGCGTGGTGGTAGCCTTAACCTTGGCGCCCGTAAGCTCTAGGTCATCCGGCACGTAGCGCGTCTTGCAGCTCGAGCAGATCTTGCGCACGAGCCGTTGTGCCAGAATCAGGTTCAGCGCGCTGGCGACGTTGAACGGCTCGAGTCCCATGTCGAGAAGGCGGGTTACAGTTTCCGGCGCGGAATTGGTGTGAAGCGTGCTCAAGACGAGGTGTCCCGTGAGGGCGGCCTTGATGGCGATGCCGCCGGTCTCGAGATCGCGAACCTCACCGACCATGATTATGTTCGGATCCTGGCGCAGAAACGCCTTGAGTGCGGCGGCGAAGCTCATGCCGATCTCGGTGCGCACCTGAACCTGGTTGATTCCGTAAAGGTTGTACTCAACCGGATCTTCCGCGGTCATGATGTTCACGTCCACGGTGTTCACCTTGGACAGCGCGGAATAGAGGGTGGTCGTCTTGCCGGAGCCTGTCGGACCGGTGACGAGCACCATCCCATACGGATTCTGCACTGCTTCCATCAGCTCTCGCTCGGCGCGAGGCTCAATTCCGAACGTATCGAGATCCAGGGTGAGATTCCCCTTGTCCAGGATACGAAGCACGACCTTCTCTCCGAAGAGCGTGGGAAGAGTCGACACGCGGAAGTCGATAACCTTGCGACCGATCTTCAGCTTGATACGCCCGTCCTGTGGTACGCGGCGCTCGGCGATGTTGAGACCGGCCATGATCTTGAAGCGAGAGATCAAGGCGGCGCGCATCTTGAACGGCGGTTTCATGACCTCTCGGAGGACTCCGTCCACGCGATAGCGCACCCGCAGCTCCTTCTCGAAGCATTCGAAGTGCACGTCGGATGCACCCTTGTGCAACGCGTCGGTCAGGATTGCATTGATGAGTTTTACAACGGGCGCTTCGTTTACTGCGACGGTGAGCGCCGCCGCAGTCATCTCTTCCTGCTCTTCCTCGACCATCTCGACTTCGTCGCCGAGATCGATGTCGTCGAGGAGTGTGCCCATGGAATCGGCGTCGTCCACTTCTTCGGGATACACGCGTTCGATCATGGTTCGAAGCGTGTACTCGCCCGCGATCACCGGATAGATGTCTGACCGGGTGCGGAACTTGAGGTCGTCAATGACGCGGATGTTGGTTGGATCTGCCATCGCGACGTAGAGCACGCGACCCTCTCGCTTGAGCGGGAGGACGAGATGCGCTATGGCGATCTCTGCGGGCACCAGTCTCACGAGCGCGGGATCTATCTCCGACTTGGTGAGGTCCACGGCGGGGATCTTGTACTGCCGTGCGAGAAGTCGAGTGAGCGTGAGCTCCTCCACCAGCCCAAGCTTTACAAGAGTGTAGCCGAGTCGCCCGCCGTTGACGCGCTGCTCGGCAAGGGCCTGGGCCAACTGGTCGCGGGAGAGGAGTCCCTCGGAGACGAGCAGCTCGCCGATTCGCTCCGCGCTCTGCGCGACGGGCGCTGCAATCGCCGCGGCGGTCATCGCTGCGCTCCGCCGCTCCGCCGCGTCTGCGGCGACGGCGCGGTGTGCGTCCGAATAACTGCGTTCCTAGGACGTGGAATACGCGAGAATGTCACTCTAGGTGCCAGTTTTCTTAAGGTGCTTGCTGAAACGAATGGGATGCGACGCATCTCATCCATCGAACCAAAAGGTCCGAATGAATCTCGATCCGCAACTATGAGACGAGCCAACCCCTTCGGAAGCACACCCAGTGCTTCGAGCTCGGTCGTAGTAGCTTTATCGACATCCACTGTCGCTTGAGAGTCTCGGTTGATCTGACCCGTTCTTGAGGCGGCTGTCTTGGTACGACGTTTCCCTGTGGCCGCCGAGGACAGTTTGACCGGGTGCTCGGCTGGAAGACCGCCAGCCCCGGTCTTGTAAGTATCGGCGGCAAGTGGAATCGGGCCAGGCCCGATGGATCGCCACACGCGAACGCCGGCGCCGAGGAGGGCTACGATTCCAAAGAAGAGAAGCGCCTTGCGCTCAGACGGGGTCGCCATCCGGGCAAGATTGATCGTCGCGTCTGTCGCAGGCGAATCACCGGCGCGCGACCG
>JBBRBY010000120.1:0-5897 GCA_038205315.1 Gemmatimonadales bacterium
CAGACCATCAAGGGAATTGGCCCATGGACGGCCGCGGTCATTCTACTACGTGGGTTGGGACGGCTGGACGTATTCCCAGCGAACGACACCAGCGTGGCGAGCAACATCGCACTCGTCGCTGGTTCGGAGCCGTTCGACGCCGCGACCGTGTTGCGCACCCAGAGCCTCACGTGAGAGCCTAATTGGGGGAACCACATCCAAGCGCTGCCTTCACCGCCGCCACGATATGCGGTGTGGAGATGCCGTAGCGATCGAGCAGCTCATTCGGTTTCCCGCTATGCGGAATCTCTCGTACTGCCAGCTTGTGCACCACGCAACGCTCCTCGGCGAGCGCCGCGAGTACGGTGTCACCGATCCCTCCATGCGCGTAGTGATCTTCCACCGTGATCACAATACCGCCGCATGCGCGCGCGGCCGAGATGAGTGCGTCTCGATCCACCGGCTGAACGCTGAATATGTCCACAACGCGCGTTGCAATTCCGGCGTTCGCAAGCTCGTCATGTGCTGAAAGCGCCTCTGTCACCGTGACGCCGCCAGCAACCACCAGCGCACGGTCGTGATCGCTCTGGCGCAGCACTTTGCATCGCCCGACTTCAAACTGTTCATCCGCGCCGTAAATAATTGGCGCGTCCGGCCGACCGAGCCGGAGATAACACGGACCCGCGTGTGATGCCGCCAGTTCCGTCGCGCGCCACGCGCTCGTTGCGTCGGCCGGGTACAGCACCGTCATGTCCGGCTCAGCGCACATCATCGCTAAATCTTCGAGACCCATCTGCGACGGGCCATCCTGCCCAATGGAGACACCAACGTGCGTGCCGGCCAATTTGATCCCGGTCCCGCCAATGCATGCCATCCGCACGAAGTCGAATGCGCGAGCGAAGAATGCGCCGAACGTGGCGACGAACGGAATGCGCCCGCGTGCGGCGAGCCCCATCGCCATACCAGTCATGTTCTGCTCTGCGATGTATCCTTCAAAGAAGCGGTCTGGCGCAACTGCTTGAAAATCTTCCGTGAAGGTGGAGTTCTCGACGTCGCCGTCGATCGCGACCACAGCGGGCCAATCGCGCCCAATCGCCGCAAGCGCTTCACCAAACGCC
This sequence comes from Gemmatimonadales bacterium, assembly GCA_038205315.1. GTDB lineage: Bacteria > Gemmatimonadota > Gemmatimonadetes > Gemmatimonadales > Gemmatimonadaceae > Fen-1247. Next base: position 1,098 of record JBBRBY010000120.1, read on the forward strand.
TTGCGGGGTGCGAACGGGGTTCCACCCACAACGTAGGGAGGTTTCGGAGCATTGCCTCGCGCACGGTCATCGGGGAGCGTAAAACTCATGTCGGGTAGCTGCGGAGGCCACGGCCCGGATTGTCCGTGAAGCTCCGGCTCCAGCGATGCAACAGCATGCTTTGCATCGTCCGGCTTGAGCGGCTTACCATGCTCACCCTCCTTCCCTTCCAGTCCGGGAAGGCCCTTCCCCTTCACAGTCCGCGCGAGCACGATGGTCGGGCGATCATGCGTCTCGGCGGCCGCGCGATACGCGGCGCGCAAGGCGGTGATGTCGTGGCCGTCGACCACGAGCGCCTGCCAGCCAAACGACTCCCACCGCGCCCTGTACACGTCCATGTCGTGCTTGAGCATCGTCGGTTGACTCTGGCCCAGCCTGTTGACGTCGATCGTCGCGCACACGCTGCCCAACCCATAGTGCGCACCGAGTTGGGCTGCCTCCCAGACGGAGCCCTCGGCGCTCTCGCCGTCTCCCATCAGGACATAAGTTCTGCGATCGACACCGAGCAGTCGGGCGTCGAGCGCGAGCCCGATCGCTGCCGAGAGTCCTTGGCCCAACGAGCCCGTAGCCACGTCGATGAACGGGATTCGCGGCGTGGGATGTCCTTCCAGATCGGAATCGAGACGCCGGAGCGTTAGCAGGTGCTGCCGGGGAAATGCGCCCGCTTCAGCCCAGGCGGCGTACAGGATCGGCGCCGCATGCCCCTTGGACAGCACAAAAACGTCGTTGTGCGGGTCCAGCGGATGCCCCGCGTCGTAGCGCATGATGTCGAAAAACAGCACTGCCATGATCTCGGCGGCCGACGTGCAGCTGGTCGGATGCCCACTCGCCGCGGCCGTGGTCGATTCCACCGAATCGATACGGAGCTGTGTAGCGATGGCGTGCAGCAGTGCGGTGGGGCGCCGGCGCGCGTCAGCACTCGCAGCGACCGGAGCAACAACGGCGCTCATGACATTCGCCTCGGATTCAAGTGACGCATGCAGCACGCGGCATTATGCGTGCCTCGTGTGATCCCAACGCGCATCAGCTAGCATCGCGGCGTTTGATCAGATCTCGGGGAGCCAAACGAGCGGTCATTCGCCGCGAGTTGCGGCAATTGCCTTCCTGACTCAAGATAGCTGCGGCGGCTCAGATATTCGGCAGCAGGTCGAAGTAGTCGTCGTCCTCCTTCGTGCCGCCTTCACCCTTGCCGATCTGCTTCAGCGATTCGACGAACTCGATCCGCTCGATCCACTTCACCATCTTGTAGCCCAGCTGGTTCTCTACTCGCAGCCGCAACGGCGCGCCATACACCGCCGTGAGCGGCTGCCCGTTCATTCGCGACGCGAGCAAGCAGCGCGGCTTCAGCACGTTATCCAGGCTCTGGGTGTCGTAGTACGCGCCGCCATACGTTGCCTCGCTAAACGAGTAGAACGCCACGAAGTTGGCCTCCGGTCTCGGACGCACCAAGTCGACCAGCGCTTTCATGAGAATGCCGTCCCACTGTGCAACGCCGGTCCAGCCCTGGATGCAGTGGTGCAGAGAGATGTGCCCGGCGGCGCCCAGTTGCTCGATGTCCGCGAGCGAGAGCTCTACCGGGTTGTCCACCAGCCCGCCCACCCGGAGTCTGAAATCGCGGAAGCCGCCCTCGAGCAACCGCTTCCAATCGTCTCGCACCGGCAGTGTGCCGTTGGGCCAGAAGAATGGGGAAATGTCACGCTGCGTGTACTGCTCGCGTGGCTCCAGGCGGTTGAGCGTGATCCGCTGCATCGGGTAGGTCACGAACTTCTGCGCGTGCTGCAGCGCGCGAGGGTGATACCAGGAGATGTAGTGCGCGGCCACCCACGACAGCACGACCACTGTGATCCCGACTAGGCCCAGCAGCACGCCGAGGGAGCGTTGATCGTCGGTGCCGAGCACGATGTGGTTCATGTTGCGCACGAAACCGGTCATGGCGACCAACGTCACATGCACGACGATGAATCCGGCGAAGCCGAGCATCGTGAGAAAGTGGATGGATCGCGCCGCTTGCTTGCCGCCGAACATCCGCGCGTACCAACGGAACCGGTTCACCACTGCCGGCGACATGGCGATTCCGGTGAGGATCGCCAGCGGCCCCATGACGAAGAACACGGCAAAGTAGGCGAGTTGCTGCAACGCAATGTAGCCGAAGAAACCGTTGGGCTCCGCAGGCATGTGAAACGTCGAGTAGTGGACCCAGACGCTCCACGCCTGCGTGAACAGATGCCATGACATGGGCACAAGGCGCCGCCACCGTTCGGTGGCGAAGAGCATCACGCCATACACAAGCCCGGTGATGATGAACCCATGGACGACGATGAAGTGCCAGGCGCGCGCAACGCCCACGGTGTGCCGGTAGCCGGGCGTTCCGATGAGCGGCGAGATGTAGCGCGCGTCGTCTTTCGCCGTCCACAACCGATCACGCGGCACCTTCAGGGGCGTGAACCGGATCCACTCGCTTCCCGGCGTGCAGTTGTCGTTGAAATAGAGGCGGGGATGATCGACGAGAATGGAGAGGCCGCTCCGAATCAGCAGCATCACGAACAGGAAATTGAAGAAGTGGCAATAGCGGACCCACACCGGGAATCCATGCGGCGCCGCGCTGCTGACGGAAGGCACCGCCGCGATGTTCGGCAGCCCGAATACGGCCACCTGGATCCATGACGCCGCCAGGACTGCAAGGATGACCGCGCCGATGCCGATCAAGAGCGAGGGCCGAATCCAGATGCGGAAGCGGCGATCCGGCGGGAAGTGCACCGCCGCATGCGCGGCATCGAAAGCTATCATGGTTCTACCCCCTCAACCAAACCTGGTCCCTCTTTGCGTGCGACCTGCCGGTCGATCGGGCAGGCAGTAAAGCGCACCGTCGGCAACCCCGCGACCTTAGCCGCAGTGCGATCGCCGACCGCGAAGAAGATCCATACCAGAGAGCGCGTCAATAGGAGTTCTCGGCGCGACAATCGTCGGCAGCCTGCGGGAGAGGTGATGAGTGGGGCTCGGCTGCACGTTCGATACCGTGACGCAAGGATCATGCGCCGGATTGCGACGTCAGCGGTTGCCCAACAATCCTTTATGAGCGATGCGAACTGCAATAGCTGTGATGCTAACTGGCGCGCGTTAAGGGCACACAAGGCACGCATAATGCTCCTTGATGCATACGTCACCTGAGCCAGAGGAAACATCATGAGCACTGCCGTTGCTCCGAGCATTGGCAGTGCTGTCGCGCGCCAACGCTCCACAGCACTGCTACACGCGATCGCCACGCAGCTCCGTATCGATTCGGTAGAATCGACTACGGCCGCCGCGAGTGGGCATCCGACCAGCTGCACGTCGGCTGCCGAGATCATGGCTGTGCTGTTCTTCGACATCATGCGCTACGATCCGGCGCACCCGCTCGAGCCGCACAACGATGTCTTTGTGCTATCCAAGGGGCATGCGGCGCCGATCTTGTACGCCGCATGGGCTGAAGCAGGCGCATTTCCTCGGGAGCACCTGCTTACGCTCCGGCGTCTCGATTCCGATCTGGAAGGACATCCCACGCCGCGAATCCCATTCATCGACGTAGCTACTGGCTCGCTGGGCCAGGGACTATCGGTAGGCATCGGGCTCGCACTCGACGCGCGGCTGCTCGGTGTCGATCGCAAAACTTACGTCCTTATGGGGGACGGCGAGAGCGCCGAAGGCTCCGTCTATGAGGCAGCCGAACTCGGCGCGCACTATGGGCTGGGCAGCCTGTGTGCGACGATCGACGTCAATCGGCTGGGCCAGAGTCAACCGACGATGCTCGAGCACGATATGGATGTGTACAGGGCGCGATGGGAGTCGTTTGGCTGGCAGGCGCTCGTGGTCGATGGTCACGACATCAACGCGTTACGTGCCGCGTATCGAGCGGCCGCCGAGACGCATGATCGCCCGACCATCGTGCTCGCGCGGACCGTGAAGGGGAAGGGACTTCCCGGGCTGGAAGGGAAAGAGGGAGAGCATGGCAAGCCGCTCAAGCCGGACGATGCAAAGCATGCTGTTGCGTCCTTGGAGCCGGAGCTTCACGGACAATCTGGGCCGTGGCCTCCGGAGCTACCTGATATGAGTGTCGCCCTTCCCGATGATCGCAAGCGAGGCAACGTGGCAAGACCGCTTTATATAGTTGGTGGACCACCGGTCGCACCGCGGAAGGCGTTTGGTGCAGCGCTTGCGGCGATTGGGCGCGACTGGCCTGCGGTGGTCGCGATAGACGGTGACGTCGAGAACTCCACGTTCACGGAAGACTTTCAAGCGGTTGCGCCAGACCGTTTTTTCGAGGGGTACATTGCCGAGCAGAACATGACGGGAATGGCGATGGGACTCGCCGCTCGCGGGCGCATTCCGTTCGTTGCCACGTTCGGCGCATTCTTCGCTCGCGCAATCGACTTCGTGCGAATGGCTTGCATTGGCGGGACCGGGATCAAGCTGGCCGGCACACACGTTGGCGTATCGATTGGACAGGACGGCCCGTCACAGATGGGTCTCGAAGATCTGGCGATGATGTGCGCAGAGCCGAACATGACTGTGCTGTATCCAACCGACGCGACGAGCACCTGGCGCGCGACGGAGCTGGTGGCATCACGCGCGGGTCCGTGTTATCTGCGGCTCGGTCGGCCAGAGGCACCAATCATTTACAGTGCGGACGAACAGTTCGAAATCGGGCGATGCAAGGTGTTGCGCCAGAGTGATCACGACCGCGTACTGGTAGTTGCTGGTGGCGTCACGGTGACGGAGGCGCTT
>JBBRBY010000121.1:0-5867 GCA_038205315.1 Gemmatimonadales bacterium
GCGGCCAGCCGTTACCGGCCGGCGGGTGCGACGTCGCACGGTGTCGGGTGACATAAGGTCTCATCTATCCGCCGCCGGTACCCACCGGCCGCCGAGGCGGAATGCGGTGACGCGCGGCCACGAATCCTTCGGATCCGGCACGCGCCACCACGTCACGAGGTACACACCATCGCGCACCGGCACGTCGCGCTCCTCCGTGCGCCACGCTACACGCACGGCTTCGGCCCCCAGCGGTGCGTCGTTCCAGAGGGCGACCACGCCCAACTCGCGCTCCCAGTCGGTGATCGTCCACCCAACTGTGCCGCCGTTGCCGTCGATCCCACCAGTCCAGCCGCGTTCCATCCGCTCCACGGTCCCGCCGTACAGATAGCGGTGGTCCACCGGCCCGGTGTCGAGCACCACGAAGCCGTCCTCGCGTCGAGATCCACCGCGAGCACTCGGCAGTGCGCGGCCGGGAAGCCATGCATCGCTGCGGCCTCGGGCGCTGGGAACAAGTCAGGCGTCACGGACCTTCGCCAGGTCGGCTCACGCGGCCACGTCATCCGGGATGGGTGTTCAGACATCGGCAGAAGCTCCGAAAGCCAGGGTGGCTCCGCAAGTCACGGGCAGTGCCACGCTGCCTAAGTCCTTGCCACAGAAAGAGTTCGCCGCCCTGTTGTGAGCGGAATTTCAAAACAGTTATACCGCCAGACGTCCCAGGACGTGTGTCCGTGGAACGTGAAGTTCTCGCGTGAACTCTCCGAATCCGTGCTGGCCCCGCACGCGGACAAGATTTCGCCTTCACCGTTGTCGCTCATGGCAATGTCATCGGAGGACTGGCGCGATTTCTCAAGGAGTTCTCCGACCAAACGCTCGAAGCGCCGCGGCTTCTTGCGCAACGTAGCGGTGGTACTCGGCAACCGCGGTACACCTGATGCGGTTCCGGCACTGGTGGGCGCCTTGGACAATGACGAGTCGCTGGTGCGTGAGCACGCCGCATGGGCGTTGGAACGGATCGGAGACCGATCCGCACGCGAACCATTGCGCGCACGGGAATCGCGAGAGACAGACACCGCGGTGATCGCCGCCGTCCGCTCGGCAATACGCGCACTCGACGACTGATCCCCAAGCGTGCGCTTAATGCCAGCCGACTTACACTCCGCTCTTGCGCGACTCGTTTCAGTCATTGGAGCTGCAGCAGAGCCACTCGAAGTACTAGGACGTGGCGAAATGCATCGCGCGCTCTTCGTCTGCGGCGCCCGTTCACTGACTTGCTTCGTTGATTCGCCGTTCAAGCGCTGTCAAGTCCTCAATCACCTCCGAGAACGGAGGGGGATCGGTGATGAACATTTCTCTCATCCGCTCGTAGTCTTTTTGTAGCTCTTTAATCAGAGCTTCCGACGGTACGAGTCGAAGGCTTCCTGGCCGAGCCAAGTCATAGCGCGCGGTCGCGGAGGGGAAATAGGTTGACTTGTGCTGAGCAACGTCGAGCAGGAGCTCTGTGTCGGCTACAGCAGCGCTTCCGAAGGGCGCTTTCGCAAGTAGAGCTAGATCGGCATAGTGGCGAGACTGCCGCTCTCCTCCGCCTACACGGCCACTGGACGCAATGGCGTGGAGGATTGTCGCTTTCTCCCAGAGAGTTCGCCGCGGGCTCAAGACCCAGACCGTCGTCGTGGGGTTCGAAAAGAGTTCGCGAAACTCTTCCGCTGTGTATGACGTGACATCACGGCGCTCCGCAGGCCATAGCTCGCCCCGGGCTCCGAACTCAAGCCGAATGCTAGAGTTCACATAAGCCCTGCCACCGTATGATTTATCCGGCAAGGCGCGTGGATAGCTCAGGTGCAGTGTCTGGAAGTCTTGGCCGTCGACCGTGACGGTGGCGTCTTTCCATTCGATCGTTCGCAAGCGCAGGAATGGCGCGATTGTCTCGGCAACATAATCTGCACAGCTCCGTGCAACCGCATCAATACGTCGCTTTCGCTCTCGCGTTGAAATCGCTTTTTCGTCGGGGGCCTTCTCAGGAGTCACGAACAGTCTCCGATCAACAGTCAAGTCGACGTCCTCGGAGAATCGATCGATCAACCCATACGCTTTGGAAAGTGAGGTGCCGCCCTTAAAAAGAAGGGCTGGTTCATCACGTTGAGCATCCGATGGCCCGCCTTGACCATAGAGTTGCGCTAATGTCCAGCATACCCAGAAGTCCTTCTCCACGATTGCGGCCCTACCAGTGCCGCGGCGCGCCGACGTCTCTTCGAATACCTCGGCGCGCTCCTTCGCCGGACGGCTCGCAAACTCGTTCATTTCAGATGCCGTGAGCCTGTAGCCGGTTGCGCGGCTACAATGGCGTTGATTGTTGGGCGCATCCAATCCGGCGCGTGATGCATCGCGTTTCGCAATCTCCGTATGTCCGCCGCGTCGAGCGCTTGTGACACACGTCGAATGTCTGACTCGGTGAGCTTGCCTACCGCGTCCATCCCTAAGTATCGAAGCGCCTCGATGAGTGCTCCCGCCCCTGCGGGAAGAGCCAGCCGCTTGGGGGACACGCGTTTCAGCTTTATGTGTCGACTGCCAAGCTCTATTTGCTGTGTCGGTCCATCCGTGATGTACTCGGCCCGGGCTGGTACTTGCGTCGAGAGCCCGAGAGCGTTCGCGGCTACGGCCCCGGTCGGACGCACTTGGGCACCTCGCGCTCGCGCAGCCGCCTTCGCTACCGCTTGGGTTGTGGGAGCACGCTTGCCGGTAAGGGCGCTCGATTGGGGATAGTCGTATAGACCCCGCGCGACGCGTCGAATGGTCCCGGCTAGGCTGAGTCGCCGCAGCGCCTGATCTACAGAAGCTCTAGTACCAAGGTCCAAGAGGTCCTTGGCAGACCAAACAGACCCACGAGACGCTTTCATTCGCCGAAGTATCTTGGCAGCAACAGTATACGATGGCATATCGTCACTCTCCTTGTCAGAAAAGTCTATATGTTTTTCTGACAAGTCAAGAGGCAGGTAAGAACTTCCCCCGCGCAGAATGCCGGAACCAGAAGGGCTCGAATACACAGCACATCGCGTCGGCCTTGCCCTGAGCCGAAGGCAGGTCATGCCCATGGGAGGAATGACCTATAGGCTCTGCGAAGTAGGGTCCCCCCGCCTTGATCCTCGAGTGCTGGAGCGGCACCTGCCGCGCCTGTGCGCGGTCGGCAACGAGGTAGTACAAACAGAAGAAGGATTGTACGCGCAGGCGGAGATGGCGGCCCCGGCACCATCGGTCGTCATGCACGCCAGCACTCGCATAGCAGACTCTCCAACAGAAGTAAGCGTCGAATCTGCAACAGCCCCCAGGGCTTGCCGCAAGGCCGGGGTCATCTTATATCATACCTGTGGCGACGCGTGCCGCCGTCTACCGAGGAGGACCATGGCCGGTGAAACGGCAGTCGCCCCTTGGCGCACCATCGTCGCCTCGTCGCTCGACTGGCACGAAGCTCACGCAACTTTCGACGACGCGGTCGCTGGGCTCAAGCCCGAGCTGCGCGGTCGCCGGTCAGAACACTTTCCCCACTCCGCGTGGGAATTGCTGGAGCATATCCGGCGCGCGCAGTCCGATCTCCTCGCGTTCATGCGGGATGCTGGATACTCGGCGCCGAAGTGGCCGGATGACTACTGGCCGTCCGAGCCGGCGCCGATAGATGCCAGAGCATGGGACGAAAGTATCACGGCCGTGCGACGCGACCGCGCGGAGATCAAGGGCATCGCCACGGATTCGACGCTCGATCTCGCGGACAAGATCCCATGGGGCGATGGGCAGACTTACCTGCGCACCATTCTACTCGCGGCCGACCACTCGGCGTATCATGTTGGTCAATTGATAGCAGTACGCCGAATGCTCGATGCGTGGCCAGCGGCGTGATCCCATGAGCAACGGCGGAGGCGCGACTCCGCCATTTTCCGATTGAGTCATCACATGCAAATAGTCGCAATCTTGTTCGACCACGTCTCGTGGGCCGACGCACGGGCCCGGGACGAAATCCTTACCGTCGCGGACGACACCCCCGTCCGCGCACAGGCAACGCACCTGTACGCTCATCTCGCCGCTGCGGAGCACGTGTGGCTGGCCCGGCTCGAGGCGCGCGCACCGGTGCACGCGATCTGGCCCGACCTGTCGCTGGACGCTGCTGCATCACTTGCGGTCGAGAGTGTTGCCGGGCTGCGCTCGATCGCCATGCGTGGTACTGACGAGCTGGAGCTCGAGGTGGAGTACCGGAACAGTGCCGGCCACGCATTCCGCAACCGGGTCGCCGACGTGCTGACGCACGTAGCGCTGCACGGTAGTTACCACAGGGGACAAATCGCGTTGCTGGCGCGCCAGGGCGATGGCACGCCGTCGGTCACGGACTACATAGCGTTCGTCCGGGACGGGGCAGTTCCGCCGCAAGGGCCGACGTAGCGAGGGGCGCGCGTCCCATGACACCAATACTGTATCATTCTGCACAAGGTCTCACCGATAATGAACGGCAATGGAATTGTCACGCGTCGAAGCCGCTATGGCTTCGATGAAACCGTTTCACGCCTTACGGCACTGATCCAAGGAAAGGGTGCGCAGATATTCGCCGTCATCGATCACGCCGGAGAAGCGGCCGCGGCCGGACTTTCCATGCGGCCGACGAAGGTGATTGTGTTCGGCAGTCCCACAGCTGGGACTCCTCTTATGATCGCCGCTCCCACGCTCGCTATCGATCTGCCGTTGAAGATTCTTGTCGCGGAGGATGAAGATGGCACTGTGTCGATGGCGTACAACACCGCCGAGTACATCGCCGACCGGCACGGACTGGCCCGAAGCCAGGCCGCGGCGCTCGGCGCCGGTGATGCGCTGACCGCGGCACTCGTGTGAATCATTCAGTGTATCTTTTCCCCGTCTCATGCCTGAAATGCCATGCCCCATTTTCATCGGCACTGCCGGATGGTCTCTACCCCGTGCAGACCAGGGACAGTTCGCGTCCGAAGGTACACATCTCGCACGGTACGCCCAGACGCTGAACGGTGTCGAGATCAATTCGAGCTTCTACAGGCCGCACAGCGCAAAGCTGTATTCCAAATGGGCCGCAGCAGTACCCGAGCGATTCCGTTTCTCCGTGAAAATGCCGAAGGTAATTACGCACGAGAGACGGCTCCTTGATTGCGACGAGCAGCTGTGTGACTTCCTCGATCAGCTGCAGGGACTCGGCACGCGGCTTGGCTGTATTCTCATTCAGTTGCCGCCGAGTTTCGAGTATCACGCGTCGCTGGCTGGTGCATTCTTCGAGCTGTTCCGTGCTCTTCACAACGGGCCGTTGGCAGTCGAGCCCCGCCATCCGAGCTGGTTCACGCGAGATGTTGACCATCTGCTGGCGAGCTACGATGCGGCTCGCGTCGCTGCGGATCCGGCGCGCGTACCGTCGGCTGCAATACCGGGTGGAACTTCGGATCTCGCCTACTTCCGTCTCCACGGCTCGCCACGCATGTACTGGTCAAGCTACGAGAGCGACTTCCTCGACGATCTGTGGTCGCGGATTATCAGTGCGGCGCAGCGAGCGAGAGCAGTGTGGTGCATCTTCGACAACACGGCGTCAGGGTCGGCGATTCCAAACGCGTTGGAACTCGCCCACCAGACGACTGTCGAACCGGACGTTTCGAGCTCGTGAGCGCCCTTTGGGTACGTCCCGTGCATGTGACCATCACGAGGACACGGCACGAACCAGAGCCATTCTGAAATCTCATTACTCGAGGCGCAACAATGGACGAGCTCGTCACACTTCTAACGCAGCGCACCGGACTGCCCCCCGACAAGGCTCGGCAGGCCATCGATACGGTGCTTGGCTATGTAAAGGGCCGACTTCCCGCACCACTCGCGAGTCAGCTGGATGCGTT
>JBBRBY010000122.1:0-5826 GCA_038205315.1 Gemmatimonadales bacterium
GATGATCCACCAAAGCCAAGTCATGGTACATGTCTCCGTTCGTTGCGTGGACGGGCCCGTACTTCCAGGACAGCGACCGGGTCCGGCTGGTGATGCGAGAAGCAAGAGGCGCGCCGTCGCGATGCGACCCTCAAGCGACAAAATTGGCGGCGCTCGGAATGGTCACATGCGAGGCAGGCCCGACAGTCGGACCACACTTCCCCGAACGCCCGCGGCCCACGCTGAGCCCCGCCCGTCTGGCATCACGACGTTGAGCGACTGCCTGTCGAGGCGCATCCACGTACGACCGGCGTCGGTGGAGAACACAGTTCCTTCGGTGCCCACTGCGACTACACGCCTCGATGATCTGGCGGGTTCGAGATAGGTGACTCCGGACATGAACGACGTGACTGGGGACGGGGACGCAGCCGTCCAGGTCGCGCCACCATCCTCACTGCGCGCAACGGTAACCGCCGCCGCATCGGGCTTCGCGTAATTTCCACCGACAGCGATGATCTGGCGACTGTTCCGACACGTCAGCGAAAAGATTCCAGCGGCTGATCCGCCGGCCTGGATTGGCGTCTCCGCAACGGTCCAGGTTCGCCCCGAATCGGTTGTGTGAAAGACGCGCGATACCGCTGCGCCCCCGGTCGCGAACCATGCGTCCTGCGACCCGCACGTTACGAGGGCGGTGCCGCTTGCGGCGAACGCGCCTTCATTGGGAAGCGCCGCAGGGAGCGTGGAGACGGGAACCCGGTCCCAACGCCGCCCGCCGTCACGGGTCTCGAGGAGCTGAAAGTGCCCGTCGATCGGATCGCCGAGCGCGAGTCCGTGTCGCGAATCAAAGAACCCGATGGCGTCGAGAAACGCTCCCTTCATGTCGTTGCGATACTGAAGTTTCCAAGTGGCGCCGCGGTCCGTGGTGCGATAGATCCGCGCCGTATCCTGACCTGAAACCATCAGCACGGCGGTATCCAGCGAGATCGCATGAACCGCGCGGAAATCGAAGGATTCCGCACCTGATACCGTTCCCGGATGCCACCGTGTTCCAGCGTCGGCGGTCCAGGCGTAGGTGCCGTGAGTTCCACTGATCCAAACGAAATTGGAGTTCACGACACTCATCCCCCTGAAGGCGGCACCCGTACCGGCGGTCTGGGGAACCCACTGCGCGAGCGCGCCGGAACTGGAGATGACGGTGGCAGCCAGCGCGAGGGCGATGGCGCGGCTGGAGACAGAAGCCTGCATGCGATGGATCATGTAGAAATAATCTATGGCCGTCGCCCGCCCGAGTGCTCGCTGTTTCGGTGTTCGTTCGGTATACTTAAAGGTTATGGTCAGAATCAAACGAGAGCTGAGACAGCTTCCCCTGTTTCCGGCGGACATCGAGCGCTCGTTCGAGATATTGCCAGGCTTGGGCGAGCAGGGGGATATTCGGTATTTCGCGACCAGAGCGCGGTCGGTGCTGAACAGCCCCGTGGCGACGGGGATGCGGTTCTGGTCGATCAATCCGTATGTGGGCTGCGCATTCGGCTGCACCTACTGTTACGCCCGGTACGCCCACAGGTACGTGATGGAGCGTGCGGCGGACCGGGACCGGCTCGAAGACGCGCTGTCGGCGGAGTTCGAGAGCATGGCGCCCTGGCTCGCTTTCGAGCGGCGAATCTTCGTCAAGCGCGACGCACCCGAGATCCTCGCGCGCGCGCTTCGAACGGGCGGCGAGCGTCATCTCGGTCTCCTTCATGGCGAGACTATTCTGATTGGATCGGCGACCGATCCGTATCAACCGGCGGAGCGGCGCTTTCGGGTAACGCGCCAGATTCTTGAGGTTCTGGCCGAACATCCCGGACTCGATGTGGTGATAATCACCAAGAGTCCGCTGATCACGCGCGACATCGACCTGCTCAAGCGGATCGCCCGGCATTCCCGCCTGCACATTCAGATTTCACTCATTACAGTCGACCGTGAGCTGGCGCGCCGGGTCGAGCCCAGATCACCGACACCGGACTCACGCTTGCGCGCGCTCGCGAGACTGCGCGAGGCCGGGATCGAGACGGGAGTGAACTGCATGCCCGTGCTGCCAGGAATCACCGATGATCCGGCTGCGCTGGACGAGCTGGTGCGGCGGGTAGCCGAAGCGGGGGCGGTGCGCATCGGAGCCTGCGCGCTGCGGTTGGACAGGAGTGCACGGTTGCGCTACCTGCCGTTCATAGAGCAGGAATTTCCGGAACTTGCGCGGCGGTATCGCGCAAGCTATTCGCGCGGCCGGGACGTCGGCGAGAAATATCGGGAAGGCCTCGCGGAACATTTCGCCATCCTGCGGGCGAAGTACCGCATTGGCGAAGGCACGCGATACTGAGTTGCTGCGCGCGGAATCACGCGCGTTCGAGTGCGACCAGAGACGACGCGCTGGCGCTCGGGATATAGCAGTGAAGTCCGCACGGTAGCAGGCCGCCGGCACGCAGCATACGCCGGTACACGTCGCGGGTTTCCGCGTGCCACCCGCCCGTATCGCCCTCGACGTGATCCTCGGCCGTGAATATCTCGATGTACGCCATGCTGCCGGTACACGCGGCGATGTTGCGGATACCGCGCGCGACCTGGTCGCGCGGGAGATAGTTGATGACGCTGCAGCAGACAACCAGATCGAACCGCGTGTCTGGAAACAGGCGTGGAAGATCGTCGAGTGTTCCGCGCACGATGTTGCGTCGTCTGCCGAAGCGGCGTACCACGTACTCGCTTGGATCGACTCCGGTATAAGTGGCGCGCGGACGCACTTTCTCAAGCACGGGACGCCAGCGGCCCTCACCGGCGCCGACATCTAGCACGGACCTGACGGGACGCGCGAGAATGTACTCGGCGGCGGTCACCGCGAACCGGACAAGCCGGGTGAGATCAGCCGTGGTGCCGATCCGGTGTCGGGGGTCGCGGTACCACTTGTCGAAGTATTCGCTATCGAAACGCTTGCGCACCGTGTCCTGCGGGCTCAGTCGTCGGTGTTGCTGCGACGGCTTCTCTTCTTCTCCGACGTGATTCGCTTGTCGGTGAGCCGGGCCTGCTTCGAAGCGCGCGATGGACGCGTCTTCCTGCGCGGCTTGGGAATGGCCAGCGCGCGCCGGACGATATCGGCGAGGCGAGACTCGGCGAGCTCGCGGTTCTGAAGCTGGCTGCGCGTGTCGCTCGCGACCACGCGTAGCTCACCCTCGTCGCTGATGCGAGACGCGAGGCGCGTGCGAATGCGCGTGCGCTGCTCCTCGCTGAGGGACGGCGAATCGGCCACGTTCCAGGTTACCTCCACCCGGGTGGCCGTCTTGTTGACGTGCTGGCCGCCAGCGCCCGAAGCACGCGTCGCGCGGACAACAAGCTCCGTGCGCGGAATCGCGAGGTCGGCGTTCACGCCGAGCGTGCGACCGGCATCGACGCTAGCAGCGGAAGATCTTGTCGCCATCGAATCGCCCGTTCTCGATGAAGATTCCCGAGGTGTAGCGGCCAGCGACGATACTACCAGCCATGTACACGCCCGGGACGTTCGTCTCCAGAGTATCCGGGTTTACGCTTGCACGTTCGGTGTCCGGCTCGAGCTCGATCCCGATGCGACGAAACAGTGCGAAGTCAGCGCGGAAGCCGGTAAGCGCGTACACTCGATCTGCCGGAAGCGACTCTTCCCGTCCGGCGGCATCCACGATGATCACGGCGCCGGGCTCGATCCGTGTCACGTTCGCGCCCAGCCGTGCGGATATCTCGCCGGCCGCTATCCGATTCTCGATATCGGGCTTTACCCAGTACTTCACGCTTTGTGGAAACGAGGTTCCACGATACACGAGTGTTACGTTCGCACCCGCCCGAAAGAGTTCGAGCGCAGCTTCGACAGCCGAGTTGCGACCACCGATCACCACGACATCACGGCCATAGCTGCGGTGCGGCTCGTCAAAGTAGTGCAGCACGAATGGGAGCGTTTCTCCCGGCACGTTCATGAGATTCGGCTCGCCAAAATAACCGGTGGCGAGTACCAGCCGCCTGCATTCGATCTGCTGCTCGCCCATCGCAGTCGCGACGGTGCATACGATGACATCGCCGTCGCGGCGCGCAGTGACGAGGCGCGTGTACGTTTGCACCCTCAGCGATTCGGCACGCACCACTCCCCGGTAATACTTGAGTGCCTCCTCGCGCGTGGGTTTCTGTGCCGCGCACACGAATGGATGGCCGCCAATCTCGAGCAGCTCCGGAGTCGTGAAGAAGCCCATGCCTATCGGGTACCGGACTATCGAGTCAGCGATAGCCCCACCCTCGATTATAAGGGGATCGATGCCGCAACGACGTGCGGAAATGGCGCAGGCCAGCCCTATCGGACCGCCGCCGGCGATCACGGTGTCTTCCATGTGTTTCATTATCAGGGAATCATTTATGCTACAGTCGTGTCGCGAACGGAGTTGTCGGCCGACGCATGCGGCGCAGGCGCGCCACATTTATATAAACATACCTGAATTGCCCGGATCCCTGCCACGATTGGGCGCGGCACGGGCAGCATGCAAACTCGAGGAACGGAATGAACATCGCGAAGGCGCGGGTACTCGTCACTGGTGGATCCAGCGGGATCGGAAAGGCTACTGCGCTCGCGCTCGCGGAGGCAGGCGCTCGGGTGGCTGTCTGCGGCAGAGACGGACGGGCCGTCGAGAAGGCGGCCAGCGAGATTGGGGCGTCCCCCTTCGTCTGCGACGTGAGCCGCGAGGCGGATGTGGTTGCGATGATCCCTGGCGTGATCAAGGCGCTCGGTGGTTACGACGTTCTCATCAACAATGCCGGATTCGGCCGCTTTGCACCACTCGTCGACACCACGGCTGAGGATATGCGCGCAGTGTGGGAGACGAACGTACTCGGCGCGACGCTTGTCGCCCGCGAATCGGCGCGTCATTTCATATCTCAGTCGGGCGGTAATATCATCAATGTGGCATCGACTGCGGGATCACGCGGCTCAGCAAACGGATCGGCGTATTCGTCGTCCAAGTTCGCACTTTCGTCGCTGACTGAATGCTGGCGTCTCGAGCTGCGAAAGCACAACATTCGAGTCATGCAGGTCAATCCGAGCGAGGTGCTCACCGATTTCGCGCATCGTGCGCGTGGCGCCGCTCGTCAGGACAACCCGAGCAAGCTCCACGGCTCGGACATCGCCGCGGCGATCACCGCCATGCTGGCTCAGGATGATCGGGCCATGGTGACGGAGATGACCGTCTGGGCCACCAACCCGACCTGACCGAGAAGAAGCGCTAGAGGCCGATCGAATCGGCAGAATGTTGCAACGCCGCGATGACGAAAGTGATGTGCTCGTCCAGGTCAACGCCAAGCTCCTGGGCGCCCTGAATCACGTCCTCGCGGCTCACCCCGCGCGCGAACGCCCTGTCCTTCATCTTCTTCCGGACCGAGCGTGTATCCACGTCACGCACCGACCGTGTCGGCTTTACGAGCGCCGTGGCGGTGATGAGGCCACACAGTTCGTCTACAGCGAACAGCGCCTTCGAGATCAGTGACACGCGCGGCGTGCTGGTGTAGGCGGCGTGTCCCATGATTGCATCGAGTACGTCGTTGGGGTACCCGTGTTCGCGGAGGATCCGCACTCCGGCGCTCGGATGCTCCTCGGTTGCAGATCGGCTTGCGTTCGGAAAGCGCTCATAGTCAAAGTCGTGCACGAGACCGGCGAGCCCCCACCGTTCGGGATCCTCACCAAAGTGCTCGGCGTACGCGCGCATTGCCGCTTCGACCGTGAGCATGTGTTTGCGCAGGGATTCGGACGGCGTGTATTCCTGCATCAACTCGAGCGCAGCGGACCGCTGCGGAAGGGGCGAATCGGACATG
>JBBRBY010000123.1:0-5478 GCA_038205315.1 Gemmatimonadales bacterium
GAGGCCGGTACGGTTCAGGTGCACGATCAGCGTGGCCGGCCGCTTGGCGTGGCCCTCTGGAGCCCGCGTTCCGAAATATCGCTTCGCCTGCTGGATCGTGATCCAGGGGCCGCGATTGATACGGCATGGTGGGTAGCGCGAATCGGAGCCGCAGAGTCGCGACGGAGCCGCCTGGCGGAAGTGACGAACGCGTGGCGCGTGGTGCACGGTGAGGGTGATGCGCTCCCGTCGCTCGTGATCGACCGGTACGGCGATCATCTGGTGGTGCAGTTGTCGAGCGCCGGACTGGAATCGTGCAGGAGCGACATCATCGCTGCGCTGGTGGAGCTGTTCAATCCGGCTGGCATTCTTGCAAGGAACGACGCCGGGTCGCGCGAGCGCGAGGGCCTGGCGCGCGAGGTCACGCTGCTCCACGGTGAGGTGCCCGAGGAGTTGGAAGTTGTTGAGTATGGGGTGAAGTATATCGCCGCACCGTGGACGGGCCAGAAGACGGGAGCCTTTCTGGATCAGCGTGAGAACAGGCATCTGATCGGCTCCGTGGCGCGTGGCGAGGCGCTGGATTGCTTCAGCTATCACGGTTCCTTCGCACTGCACCTGGCTCGGCAGGCTGAGCACGTGACCGCGCTTGACGCCTCGGCGCCGGCGCTGGATCGTGCCGCCGAGAACGCACGGCTGAACGGTCTTGGCAATATCGACTTCGTGGTTGCGGACGCGTTCGAGTTCCTTCGCGAGCGTGAGCGGGACGGCACCACGTACGACACGATCGTGCTCGATCCGCCGGCGTTCGCGAAGAACAAGCCATCGCTTTCCGGGGCGATCAGGGGGTACAAGGACATCAATCTGCGAGCGATGCGCCTGCTTGCGCCGGGCGGACTTCTTTTCACCGCGAGCTGCAGCTTCCATCTGACCCGACCGTTGTTCATCGATATGTTGAAAGCGGCCGCAGCGGACAGCGGGCGGCGCATGATCCTGCGTGAGCTCACGGGACAGGCGACAGACCATCCCGAAGTGCTCAGCATCCCGGAGACGGGATATCTGAAGGGTGCTCTGCTCGAGGCCGCGAATTGAATCCGCCGGTGCGAGGCCTTGCGGATGCGGTCGTGCTCTCTAGCTTCCACAACTGATGTCCAACCGGCCGCAGAGATCACTTCGTCACGAGTACGAACTGTACGTCGAGAACGAGATCGAGGCATACAAGGAGTCCTTGCCTCGCCGCACGATTCTCAAGCTCGGCGACGAGGCCGTTGGCGCGCTGCGTGATGAGCCGCAGCTGGCTCTAACGGAGCTCGTGGTCTGGGAAGAAGTTGACCGCATCATCTTCAAGCGCCTGCGGCTGGTGAGCTATGAAACCTGGCGTCGCAAGCGGCTCAAGGACCAGCGTGAGCGTCAGCGGCCGGAGCACTGGGGATTCTCGCCGGACTGTGCGCTTGCGCGTGAAGTTCGGCCGCCTGCCGAATCCAACGTGCTCGTGAGCGGCGACGACAACGAGCGCGTGGCCTGCTATCTCGCGGCGCACGGTTATGAAGTCTTTGCGGTTGGCAGCGAGCGCGGCGTGGTCCAGCGGATTGTGAATGCCGCCGAGGAGGCGGGCTTGCTGGATCGCGTGCACGGCTACATCGCCGACCTCCGGGAGTGGTCGCGTGAGGTTGAGCTGAGCGCCGTCGTGTGTTCGCCGAGCGCGTTCAGCGGGCTTTCGGCGGAAGAGCGACGCGAGGTGATCGGGTTGCTTCAGGAAGTGACTCGTGATGGAGGCGTGCACCTGGTGAGCGCCGGCAGCGACGAGATTTCGGTAACGGAACTTTCCACGCAGTATCGCGGGTGGCAGGTGTCGGTGGAGCACACTGGCGATGCCGCAACGAGCCTGGTAGCGCGGAAAGGCGCGGCGTAGTCCGTTCGGGGGTCGAGTGTCTGAAAGAAGGTCCCGTGTCGAATCGACACGGGACCTTGTTCGTTCTCGTGTCCATTCGTCACGCACGCCGGTGCCTCGTCGTGCGGTTGCTTCCATGTAACGTGTTGGGAACCAATGACTTGACGTGCTGGCCGGAGTGGTACGCCGCGTGGCCTCCAGTGTGCCTTGACGAGATGTCATGAAGGAGGCAGCCAACATGACAGCAAAGACTGACAAGCCGCAGACGGAAGAGCCGCTCGGCATCATCATATCTCGCGGGTCGCGCGAAGAGCCGACGCCAATATTCTCTACCTATGTATGGGGACCTGCGCCGGAAACGGCGGACGGCGCGTACAAGGCGGCGTAGAAGCGGATACTGTTTAAAGCGAAAGAGCCCCGAGACACCGGGGCTCTTTTTTGTTTCACAAATTCCGCGAGACTTCAGTCATTGTCGCATGGCTTAGGGGCAACAAAAAAGCCGGCTCATCGCCGGCTTTTTTGTTTGGTACCCCTGCTTACATCGACGGTGCAGCGCCAGCGGACGAGCTGGACTTCCGGCGAGAGCTCTTACGTGCCGTCTTCTTGCGCGTGGTCTTCTTGCGCGCGGAGGACTTGCGGCCGGAGCTCTTCCGAGCCGCGCTCTTGCGGGTGGTCTTTTTGCGAGTGGTCTTCTTGCGCGCTGCGCCCTTGCGGGCAGTGCTCTTGCGAGCAGTCTTCTTACGCGCTGCGCCCTTGCGAGCGCCGCCCTTGCGGGCTGCCTTGCGGGCGCCGCTCTTGCGAGCGGTCTTCTTGCGAGCACCGCCTTTACGTCCACCCTTCTTCGCTGCTGCCATGATTGCATCTCCTATCGGAGTTCACCTTCCCGGCGTTCCCCCGGTGGGCCGCCTGGGCACAGCACGCGGACATGACTACTCGCCCGCGCCATCACGAATTCAGCGCATTACGCGCTATACGAATTCGTAACTACAAGAGAATATAGGGATCACGTATTTGCAAGGCAATACTTTAGTTACAGATTTCGTGGGTACCAAAAAACCATGCATCGGAGTTGAACGCGTGAGAGCGCTTGTCAAAGAGGTCGCAGGTCCGGGTTTCAAGTTGCGCGATGTCCCCGTCCCGGAGATTCGCGACGACGAAGTGTTGATCCGCGTACGCCGCGCCGGTGTGTGTGGCACCGATGTACACATCTACGATTGGGACGACTGGGCCAAGGGTCGTTGTCATCCGCCGTTCACTGTCGGTCACGAATTTTCTGGCGATGTAGTGAGTGTGGGCAAGCTGGTGACAGACGTTCATGAGGGCGATCGCGTAACAGCTGAAGGACACATTGTGGACGGCCGATGCCTGCTCTGCCGGACCGGAAACGCGCACGTCTGTCCTCACACGAAGATCATCGGCGTCGATCGGGATGGTTGTTTCGCCGAGTACATCGCGATGCCGGCGACCAACGTATGGCATCTTGACGACTCCACGCCGTACGAGATTGGCGGGATCATGGATCCCATGGGGAACGCGTTCCACACGGCGCTTACGGCCGATATACCGGGCGCAGTGGTACTTATCACCGGTTGTGGACCGATTGGAATCTTTGCCGTCGGCATCTGCAAGGCCGCCGGCGCGTCGCGGATAATCGCGTCCGATGTGAACGAGACGCGCCTCGCGCTCGCAAAACAGATGGGCGCGCACGACGTGGTTCACCCCGCTGAAGCGGAGGCTGCGGTGAAGGCGGCAACCGACGGACTCGGCGCGGATGTCGTGCTCGAGATGTCCGGAGTTCCGTCCGCGATTCATCAGGCGTTCGCGCTGGTACGAGTTGGTGGTCGCGTGCAGATGCTCGGCATTCCGGCGAAGCCGATGGACATCAACTTCGCCACTGAAGTCATCTTCAAGGGGATCACCATCTACGGAGTCGTGGGTCGCCGGATGTACGACACGTGGATTCAGATGACGCGATTCCTTCGTTCGGGCGAGTTCGATCCGACTCCCGTGATCACCCACCGATTCCCGCTCGAAGACTTTGAAGCGGCGATCGCGGCGATAAAATCCGGTCATGCCGGAAAGGTCGTTTTCGAGATCGCGGACTGAAATCGGCGCCGCGAGACGAACTCCCCTGCCACCGCCTCAGCCGAGCCCGCTCGGCGCGGGCCCATCAAACGAACCGGGATATGATCAACAAAAATTTCGTCACGTCGCTCGAGTCATCCATCCAGGAGCTCAAGGACGCCAACGTGTACAAGCGACTGAACTACCTGACGTCCCCGCAGTCGGCGCACGTGAAGATGGAGGGCCGCGGCGACGTGATGATCCTGTCGTCGAACAACTACCTGGGACTGTGCGACCAACCAGAAGTGGTCGCGGCCGGCGTCGGAGCGCTGGAGGAATACGGCGCCGGAACCGGCAGCGTGCGGTTCATCTGCGGCACTTTCACGGTGCATCGTGAGCTCGAGCGAGCGCTTGCCTCGCTGGTCGGAACGGTCTCCTCGCTGAGCTACGTGTCCTGCTGGAACGCGAACGAGGGGCTCACGGCTTCCATTGCCCAGGAAGGTGACCTGGTGCTGTCGGACGCGCTCAACCATGCGTCCATCATCGACTCGCTCCGGCTCGCAAAGTCGATAACCAAGTGCACTACGGGTGTGTACGCGCACTCCGACATGGACGACCTGCGCGAGAAGCTCCGCGCGGGGAGCGGCGCACGGAGGCGCATCATCTGGACCGATGGTGTCTTCTCCATGGAAGGCAGCATCGCGAAGCTTCCGGACATACTCCAGATCGCCAGGGATCACGACGCGATAGTGGTGATGGACGACTCCCACGCGACCGGTGTACTCGGCAAAACGGGACGCGGCACGGCGGAGCACTTCGGCGTGGTGGGCGAGGTGGATGTGATCACGTCCACGCTCGGAAAGGCGCTGGGCGGTGCAGCTGGCGGGTTCGTTGCGGGGCCGGACGCGCTCTGCGATCTGCTCACGCAGCGGTCGCGGCCACAGCTCTTTTCCAACGCACTTCCGCCGACGGTGGCCGCCTCGGCGCTCGCGGCCGTGAATTTTCTGAGAGCACACCCGGACCGTGTGGACACGCTCCGCGAGAACGCCCGTTACTTCCGTGGGAAGATCGAGGAAGCCGGCTTCAAGCCACTGCCTGGTGAGACGCCGATTGTGCCGATAATCGTTGGAGAGACCTCGGCCGCGATCCGCATGAGTGACATGTTGCTGGCTCAGGGCGTCTTTGTAACAGGTTTTGGCTTCCCGGTTGTGCCCAAAGGGGAGGCGCGCATTCGCTGTCAGATCAGCGCGTCGCACTCGCGGGACGACCTGGATGCCGCCGTGGCTGCCATCTCCTCGGTGGGCAGGCAGCTGGGGATCATCTCATAATGTAGGAGTCGTCATGAGCCGCTCGCGTAGTCGTCGCTTCGTGTTCGCCGTTCCGTTATTCCTCTGCCTCGCGGCCACGACTGCGGGAGCACAGCAGGAGCAGCTGTTCCGGAACTCCTGGTTCTGGGGAGTGCACGGCGGCGGAACGTCGGTGGGAACTCGCGCGGCGTCCAGCGGTACCGCCGGCACGATTGGGGCGGACTGGATGATCACGCGGAC
>JBBRBY010000124.1:0-5467 GCA_038205315.1 Gemmatimonadales bacterium
TGTGCAGATCGAGGTCCCGCATCATCTGCGTCAAGCGCAGATAATTGGGCCCGCCAGGCGCCCTGACCTTGAGCCAGGACGGCTTTCGCTCCGGTAGGGGTTCAGCCCTATGGCGCCCCATGATCTGGTACAGCGATTCAGCCATAGCCTGTCAAATCTAGCCTAATGCCCACGCGGTACAAATTCACTGATGTCGTGTCGCGGAACGGCGCCGGTAACCAGGTCGGCGACCACTTCCGCCGTGAGCGGCGCGAGCAGGATTCCGTTGCGCGAATGGCCTACAGCGAGTATCACCCGCGCCCGATCGGGGTCGGGGCCGATGATCGGGAGCAGATCCGGAGTGGCCGGCCTCAGGCCCGCCCACGAGGAGTGGATCGGAGCTCTGGCGAGCGAGGGGCACAGCTCAATCGCGCGAAGGCGAATCTGCTCGATGCCTTCCGGGGTGGTCGTTGCCTCAAAGCCAGCATGTTCCATTGTGCCGCCAGCGACGGTGAGGCCGTCCGATCGCGGGATCAGGTAGCCGGATCCGCCACACACCACTCTACGTACAGGACGTACAGGCGCGGCGGAGAACGCGATCATCTGTCCCCGGAGTGGCTGCACCGCCGCGACAGCGCTCCCAGCGCCCACAATGAGCGGTGTCCACGCGCCAGCGGCCAGAACCACGTGATCGGAAGCGTAGCGCCCCTCCAGATCCGTCAGAACGTTGCATCCCGTGTCCGACGCGTACAGCTCGCAGCAGTCCTCCCTGGTCACCTGTACGCGGTCGTGCGACGCCACGGCTGATCGGAGTGCGTCCATGAGGGGGAGGGGTTCCACACTTCCATTGGCCGGATGGAAGGCGCCCCCAAAGGGCGCGGCGAGACCCGGTTCCTCGCGGCCAAGCTCCTCTGTATCCAGCCATGACGCGGGAGGCTCGAGACCAATCCGGAGCCGGATCGCCTCGTCAGCGCTCGACGGGAGCTCGATGATACCCCACCGGCTCATGGGAATCGTCAGCCCCGTCCGGGCCTCCAGGGCTGCGACAAAGCCGGGATAGCGGGACAGTGACGCCATTCCGAAAGCGTGTGCGCCGCCCGGGGCGGGATTCACTGACGGCGCGAGCATGCCGCCGGCCGCCGAAGAGGCGTTCCCCGAATGAGTGGTTCCGAGCAGCCGAACCCGCACACCACGGTCTCCAAGCTCGAGCGCGGCCGTAAGAGCTATAATTCCACTTCCGACTACTGTGACATCAGCAACCATTTCGTGCTCTCGATGTGTCGAACGGGGGTAGGAAATCAAACCCGGAGTCCCCGGACGGCACTACTGCCACCCGGAGTCCTAACGGAGAATCAGGCAATGCTGCGCACCACCTTCTTTCTCGGCATCGCGCTAATCGTGGGCGGCATGGTGCTGGGGCTCGTGTTCGGAATCGCGATGGTAGTGCTCGCAATCGCAATCAAGGTTCTGATCGTTGGCGCAATCGCCTACGGGATCATTCGAATCATCAGTCCGAATACCGCCGCCATGCTTCGTTCGCAGGTCCAGCGTCGGTCGTTCGATCGCTACTAGCGGCAACCGCACGGGCAATGCAAAACCCAGGGCACGCATTCAATTGCGTGCCCTAAGTTTCATGTGCCATGGTCGCGGAGCTGTGCGAGCACGCTCAGCTTCCGGCCTTGTACGATCGAAGATAAAGATTTATGGATCCGAACGAGAGCTTCGATTTCAGCTGCACGAGCACGTGACGGCTGTCGTCTGACAGCCATACCTCTGCGTTGCCGTTCTCGGAGAATATCCCCTCGGTCTTGATGACTGGTTGCACCACGACGCAATCGAATCGTCCGGCCGGTACCTCGATCGTTTCCTTGCGAAGTACCCGAACTCGAATGGGATTGCGCTCGGGCCGGAAATATCGGTTCGACTCGTATGTGCGACCCACCTCGAGGGGAAGCGTGCGGACGAAGAAGAGGAACGACCCGTCGTCGAGCGGGTCCTTCACACCGGGGTGTTCGCGCGGCGGCTTCTTGTCCATCTCCACGTACATCGCACGGTCGGGATAGATCTCGTAGCGCTTCTGCCGGTCGTTGGATCCTTCCTGCTGCGTCTGGTAAAAGCGAAGCGACGAAAAATCCGACCGGTCAATCCAGCTCTCGAATACGTCGTTGACGCGGAAGAAGAAGGTGCCGCCCTGCAGTCGAAACACGGTGTGAAGCGCGGGAATCCCGCGCACGTCCTCGACATCCTGGACCACGGTACTCGCGGAACCCACCTTGAGAGCGCCAAACTTCACGTCATACACCGCGGTTTCGCCCACGGCGAATGCCGCAGTCGTCTGGTCAGCCGGCACGGACGAAGTCGCGACGACCTGTGTGGCGGCGGAGGCGGACTGACTCGGCTGCACGGACTGCGCGTTCGCGGTAGCCCCCGCAAGCAACGCGACCGTGATCAATCGACAACCGCTCCCGCGCACGCTCAGGCCTCCGCCTGCTTGCGCCAGCCGCGCGATGCGCGGCTGGCGCGGTAGAGACCCATCGCATCAGCGAACGGTCTCACGCGCGTCCCACGCGGTCGCAGGTCGTAGCGCGGGGAGACGTCAACCTTGTCGATCTTGCGCGCGAGCGGCGCCAGCTTCATGAACATCTCGAGGTTCGCCGCCCATGCGTCTGTGGTAATGAGCGGCGTGTTCGGAGACGCCTTTGCATAGTCCCGCAGAAGGGAGATGCGAAACAGACGAAAGGAGCCGAACGGGTCGGAAACCGCGTTCGCCTGAACGAAAGGGCGTACCATCCACGGTCCGAACCGGATCAGTCGTCGGACGGCAACCGGCATCGCGTTCCTATCCCGCTCAGTGGTCACGATGTCGGCACCGCCCTCGAAGCGCTTGATCAGCTCCGGGAGCGCCTCCGGCTGGTCGGTGAAGTCGGCCTGCATGACTACCATCGCGTCCCGCCGGGGATACCGGGTGCGTCGCGACACATCGCTGCAGAGCGCGTTGAGCGCGTGGCCGAAGCCCTCCCGCTTCTCGCCTCTCAGCACGGTCAGGGGAAGGACCTTCCGGTACGGCTCAAGAGTCTCGCCGGTCCCGTCGGTACTCCCGTCATCGTAGACTATCACTTCGTACTCGCGGGAATAGTCCTGGAACACCTTTCGGATGCGCCAGAGGAGCACCCCCACGGTAGGGCCTTCGTTGTACGTCGGAATGCATATGTGCAGCATGAGTCTCAAGTTACGCGGTGAGGATTCGATGGTACACCCGTTCCACCCCATCTGTCATCGCTTCTACACTGAAAACTCCCGCTCGGCTCGGCCCCGCGGCCGACAATGTCTGTCTTGCCAATGGGTCCAGCAGCGATTCGTGCGCACGCGCAAATGCTTGAGTGTCCGGATACGGGACAAGAAGTCCGTTTTTCGTATTCTCAATCAACTCGCCGACCCCACCAACGTCGAAGGCTATCGGCGGAACGCCAAGGCCGAGCGAATCGATGATGACCGTGCCAAGCCCTTCCTGGGCGGCCGGGTGCCAGAGCAGGTCGAGGCCGGCCATCGCGTTGTGGACATCGGTGACGAATCCAGCCTGAAAGCCGGTAAGGGGTCCGAAGTTCACGTCGGATGGCCCCGACCCCCCGATCGCCACGATGCGGGTCTGCCGAATTGCGTCGTCGGACAGCCACGTCGCTACATGTCTCAGCAGTTCCGTCCCTTTCTCGGCGGTCATGGCCCCCACTACGCCTGCGACGACGGTGTCTCGCGGCCAGCCGAGCTGGGTTCGCCAGTTGCGAGGTGAGCCGGCGATCGGGAACGGCACCCCGGAATGCACCACGTCAATTCGCTGCTCATCGACGCCCGATCGTACCATGGCGTTGCGCACCGCATTCGAAATGGCGATGAAGCGCGTGACGCGAAGCCCGTATTTCACTCTCACTGATTTGAGAGGAAACGTGACGCGCCGCGTCACGACAAGCGGGGTCGTGTCTCCCGCGAGCGCGATCAGCGCTATCGCGTGGGAGCGGGCATCGTGCGCGTGCACGATGTGCGGACGCCATGCGTGGATGATCGAGCGGAGACGTTTCGCGGAGCGAAGGTCCCAGTCGGATCGCATGGGCGTGCTGGCAGTTGCGATTCCCGACGACTGAAGACGCTCGAGCAGCGGGCTGTCACCTACGCCGACTACGAGAGGTTCACGGCCGCGCGTCCGCAGGGTCTTCGCAAGCAGGTACACCTGGCGCTGTCCTCCGCGCCAGCTGCGGCCCGCGTCAACGTGGAGTGATCTCAACGACACACTCCAGTATACGTGCGCAGAGCGTTGCACTCCCCATGACGACAGCCTTGACGATTGATTGCAACCACCGTGACGGCACCGCGCGAAAATGTCAGCGCGCCTGCTCGATCGCGCCCGCGAGCGCCTGGAACAGATCGCGATCCCACGATTGTTCGGTTGCAACGAGATCTTCCGGGTGCCACTGAACCCCCACGCACCACCATGGAGAATTTGCCGCCGATTCCACTCCTTCGACGACGCCATCCGGTGCCACGGCGACCACGCGCAACTCGTCGGCAACGCGCGCGATCGACTGGTGATGAACAGAGTTCACGCTGATGTTCGTCGCGCCGATCGCTCGAGCCAGTCGAGATTCGGCCGCGAGCTCCGCGGCGTGCGTACGCGTGGTGCGCGGGATGTCGGGGTCGTGGTTGATGGCGCTCGGATGCTGGCTCGGAAGGTCCTGGTATAGTGTGCCGCCGAGAGCGACGTTCAGTATCTGTACGCCACGGCAGATGGCGAGTATGGGGCGGCCTCGTTCCTTCGCGGCCGCGATCAGAGCGAGCTCCCAGGCGTCGCGCGCACCCGAGACGGGCCCCAGCATGGCATGTGCGGTCTCGCCGAACAATGCAGGGTTCACGTCCGCTCCGCCCGTCAGTACCAGTGCGTCCATCCGGTCCATGAGCGTGGCCGCTGCATGATCGCCTTGCAGCGGCGCGGCAACGATTGGTACGAGGCCTGCGTTCTCCAGCGCCGTGAGGTAAGTGGTCCTCAGTCGCGACGAATGGACGTCGGAATCGCTCCGGATCGCGGAGCTAACAGCTACTATTGGGCGGAATGACACGACTCTGGACCTCGAAGACGGCTTGGGCCTGCGCGCTTGTGGCAATCTGCGCGTCGAGCGCCCATGGGCAAGAGGAAACTCTCGCCGACACCACAATCGAGGGCCGGCCACGCGCGCCGATCTGCCATGGCGAGCGCATCAACCGAATCGATATTCACAGCTACCCGCCATTCGACGCGGGGGGTACCAGGTTCCTCAGCAAACTCGTGGGCCTTGCTACGAGCCTTCATTCCGTCACGCGGCCAGCGGTCATCAGAAGATTCATTCCGATGCGTACCGGCGAGGCCTGCGAGGACTTTCGGGTGCACGAAGCGGAGCGGATCCTCCGTGCCCAGCCGTTTTTCGCAGACGCGAACGTGATTGTCATTCCGGACGGCTCCGGC
>JBBRBY010000125.1:0-5310 GCA_038205315.1 Gemmatimonadales bacterium
AATCTCCTCATCGCCATCCAGAAGGTAAGTCGTGGTGACACCGCCCACCCCTATGGCGGTACCGCCGACAGTTTTACTGACCCGACGACCCAAGGCATCGTAGTCATAGTAAATGCTCGCTGTGGCAACGTTGTTAATGGCCGCCGTGGTGAGCCGGTTCTCGCTATCGTAAGTGTAAATTTGCTTACCGTTGATGGGGAACCAGGTCAATAAATTGCCATTGGTATCGTAAGTGGATGCCTGCCCAGCCACGCTGTTGTACTGATTCAGCGCATTGGTAAAATAAGGGCTGGAGGAGGCAGTGCCCGGTTGCGGCAGATAAAAGGAATCACTGGCTTGAATGACGGTGATTTGGTGCGATGGGTTGTGGTCGTAGTCTAGCGATACCGTTGTTGAGCCCAGGACTTGCGACAGGACATCCAGGTCGCTGTCGGATTCATAGGTATAGTCGGCACGGTTGCCGGTCTGTCCTGCTAAGCGCACCGAGGTACGTCGTGACAGGGGGTCCAGCGTATACAAGGCCAGGTCTGTGGTGCCGTTTTCTAGGACTTGCACCACCCGATTTTGATCATCGAACACATAAGACACATAATAGTTATCCGGCCAGGTCGTGCGCACTCGGCTGCCGGCATTGTCTTTGGCAGCAGTTAACGTGTCGTACTGATAGGAGAGTTGGCGGCCATCATTGCTTTCGGTGAGTTTGCGGCCGGCGCTGTCGTAAGAGTACAGCGTGGTGTGCGCCGGAACGCTGCCGGACGCCGCCTTGCCGATTTGCAAAGGTTCGCCGAGCAGATTGACCCCGTAAGTCACGGCACCCTGTCCCGCCGGTGTCCGGGTCAACTGAACGTTGGCCGCGTTGTAGGTATAACCGATGGTGTCGGCTTTACGGGTTAGCAAGCTTGAACGGTTACTGGCCTGATCATAGCCATACTTCTCGAAGGTGGGTTTGGTGCCGCCGCTGGCCACGCAGTTAGGCGTTCCGGCATCATTGGGAGGCGCGGCGCAGTTGGTGCCATCGGCCGCATTCGGAAACGTTGCAAACTGCAATCGATCCTGACCGTCATAGAAATAGGCGGTCTTGTTGTTGTTCGCATCCAGGACAAAGTCTTGTTTGCCGTTGCCAGTGTAAGCCACTGAGGAATAGCGAAACTTTCCTGTTCCGCTGTAGCTTGAGGGCGTCCAGGTATCGGAGAAAATAGGTGCGGTGCCAGATACTGCGGTATTGGTCCCCGAACCAGTGAGCCAACCCGATCCGCCGCGCCAGGTGGCTATCGGCTCGCCAGCCGCGTCATACACCGTGGCGCTCTGCCGCCCATCCGGGTCCTCGGCCACGCGCTGTCGGCCCACCGCATCGTAGGCGAATCGATTGACGTTGCCCGAAGCATCTGTTACCGACAACAGATCACCCGTCGGATAATAAGCCCGCGCTTCGCTTTGGAAGGAGGCGCTAAAAGACCCACTGCAAGCGCCGGTCGTATTGCCGTTGGAAGCATACGGGTCTATCGGTGTTCCAGCGGCATCCTTCCAACGATTGGTGCTCGTCAATTGACCATCGGCATCATAACAATATTTAGTTCTAGTCCGGAGCCGCTTAAAAGCGCGCTGCGATCTCGCACGCCGAAACCTTCTTAGTCGAATTGGCCGATTTAGTGACCCTGACATGGACTTTGATCCTACACGGACTGATTTTAAGTTGCACGAAGTCGCTGAAATCAAGCAGTTTGCTGCTCACAGACATGGGGAGAGATCGCCGCAGTGATTTGCAGCTCATCGACCATGTGGGGTCGCCTCGAATGCTTCTCTATCTATCCGTAGCCGCGCAAGTGAGGCGTGTGTTGGAACGGCAATCGTACATCGGGCAGCAGGTGTTCGACGGTCTCGAGAAGTCGTGCAATCGGATGTCGATCGGCGGCGGCACGCAAATCTTGCGCAGTCACGTGCAGATAAATCTGGGTGCTGGAGATCTGCCGATGGCCGAGCAGATCACGAATCGTCACGATGCCGACGCCGGCGCGCACGAGGTGGGTGGCGAACGTATGACGCAATCGATGCGGCGAGAGCGCCTTGGTCAAATGAGATCGCTGTCCCCAGGTGCGCACGCGTTCATAGATGCTCGTGCGTGACAAGTGAGCGCCGAATCGTGATCGAAAGAACGGCGCGGTAGGCAGCGCCGGTCCGCGCGCGTCCATGTACTTGCGAAGGACGCTGACCACTTGTTCGTTCAATGGAATCGCGCGTTCATGACCACCTTTGCCGCGCACGGTGATCGTCATCTCCCCAAGATCCACTTGTCCTTGGCGCAAGCTTGCGCACTCGGTTGCACGAATGCCGGTGCCGTAGAGCAAAGTAAGCATGGCGCGATCGCGCAGACCAATGATCGTGTCGGAGTCCGGGCGGTGGACCAGCCGCTCAACCTCTTCGGTGGAGATCGTCACGGGGAGCTTGCGCGGCACCGCTTTGATCGTCGGAAAGCCGAGGAGCGGGTTGGCGATCGGGGCCAGGTGCCCCATCGCGACGATGGCGCGATAGAAACTTCGCAGCACCACCATCGCGCGGTTCACTGCCGAATCCCCGTTGTCACGATCCCGGCGCAGGTGCTCCAGATACTCAAGGACATCGCGGGCGACAACCGCATCCGGGGACTTCGCGGCGTGACGTTCCTCGAACCAGACTCGGAACTGCTGGAGAGAGGCGGCGTAGGCGGCAATGGTGAGTGGTCGCAGCCCTCGCGCAACGCAATGAGTCTTCAAATAAAGCGCCATCCAATAGTCCCACTTCATGGCTGATCTCCCATCTTTAAAGTCCGGACGGCCGCCTGTGGCCGTTGCGGTAAAACGTGCAGATAGACTCCGGTCTCCTGCGGACTGCGATGACCCATGAGCGATGCAATGACCGCAAGGTCGACACCGCGATCCATCAGATGCGTGGCGAAGGCGTGCCGCAATGTCCTGGCCGTCACGCCGGAGCGCAAGGTTGCGCGTTGAGCCGCGGCGGTCACGACATCACACACATCGCAGGGGCGAATGCGTTTGCTCTTGTGAGCGGTGCGAAACAGTGCGCCGCGCTTGCCATGCTCGAGGATGTACGCCAGCAACTCGGTATAAACGCCGACGGGGATCGGAACGGCGCGCGGCCGATCACCCTTGGTCTTGAGCAGCTGTAGCTCCTGACGTTCGCGGTTCACGTGTGCCACGTCGAGCCCGCATAGCTCGCCGGTGCGCAATCCACAGCCATACAGCAGCAAAATCATGAGTCGCTCGCGCCGCTCGGCGCGGTTACCTCGAGGGCAAGACCTGACGAGTTGCTCCGCCTCCTCCAGAGTGAGCGACTTGGGCACGACTCGTTGTAGAGTGTGCTGAACACTGAAGCCATCGAGCACGTTGCGTTCACTGCGGCCACTTCGCCACGCGTACTCGAGCAAGCCCCGAATATGGCTGAGGTCCTTCGCAATCGAGGTGCTGGCACGCCCGGTCTCGCGTTCGGCGCCGAGCCATTGCAGATAATCTTGCAAGTCCACACGCCAAAGCGGGACATCGGGTCGATACGCGAAAAGGCCTTTTATCGCGCGACCAAGCGTGCAGCGAACATCGATCACGGTGCGGGGACTTTTGCGGCCGACCTCGAGCAGGTAGCTCAGATAGCCCTCTATCAAGGGGTCGAGCTTGCTCATGCAGCCTCCGCGGCGAGCCAATCGTTCACGGGATGACAGGCCATCGCCTCGCGCCGTTGCGGGTCGGCGATATGCGTATAGCGAACGGTGGTGGCGATGCCTTGATGGCCGAGGATCCGCTGCACCTCGGCCAAATGAACGCCGGCCTCCAGAAGATCGGAGGCACAGCTGTGCCGAAACTGATGCAAGCTGACGAGCGCAATCTTGGCTCGACCCGCCATCGTGTGAATGCCGTTGCTGATCATCTGGCCGGTCAGGCGTTCGCCACGTCGGTTGACCAACAAGGCCTTTTGGCCGAGAGCGCCGGCGCGCTCTAGCGCGTTATGCCGCTGTGGCATATACGCCTCCAGACAGCGCCACAGGATCTGCGGCACCGGCACGCAGCGCTCGCGTCCGGTTTTACGGCCATCGATGCGCAAAGTGCCCTCGGCGCGATCGAAGCTGTCGACGTTGAGTCGCTCGATCTCCCCGCGTCGAAGTCCGGTGCCGTACAGCAATGCAAGTACCGTGATCCACTGATGGCGATGAAACTCGCCGTGCTTGTTAGCCGCCTCACGCCACAGTGCTTGCATGTGCTCGCGATCAATCCGCCGCGGCAGGCGACTGTACGGCGTGACCTTCGGTCCCTTCATCCAGCGCAGTGGGTTGATCTGCCAGATGCCTTCGCGTACGAGGTAGTCGCCCATGCCGCGCATGGTCGAGAGTGTCCCGTACACCGTGGTCTTGGCCCGAAAGCTCGTGCGACCTTCGATGTACCGCACCAACAAGTCGGCATCGACACGTTCCAACATGACGCGTGGGCGTCGCTGCTTCATCCACCCACCCCAACGTTCCAGCGTTGCTCGGGTGGTCTTAACCCGCTCTGCGCAGATCCCGCGGGCTGAGTACTGCTCCATATAACTGTCCAAAAGCCGATCCCATCGCCTCATGTCCATCTCCAGAACGAAAAAGGGCGGATCTGCTGACGCAGTCCGCCCTAAACGTTACAGAACTAAACAATATGACTCCCGATATGACCGCTTCGGAAGCCGGAAAAGGCCCTGAACTGAACTAAAGGCGCTGTTCGCCGAATCCCAAGCGAATTTGCCCTGGGTCACGCGCGCGGTGCTGGCGCTCGGGGATTTTATTGGTGACTACGGCCTCGCGTGCGTCGCGGTCCTGGCAGTGTCGGGAATCGCAATCTATCGGTTGTGGACGAAGCCACTATACGGTGAGCGCCTGGATCGATGGTTGCTGAACTCCAAATTCACCTTCGGATTGATCGCGAAGGCGCAGACCGCGCGTTATTTGCGAACCATTGGCACGCTGGCCCGCTCCGGCGTCCCCTTGCCCGATGCAACTCACGTTGCGCTCGGCATGCTGCACAATCGTGCCCTCGCCCAAGCGGGTCACGCGGTCAGCACGGGGCTACGCCAAGGCGGTAGTTTCTCCGGCCTCCTGCATCGTGCGCAACTGTTTCCGCCGGCCGCCGTCCAACTCGCCCGCGTCGGGGAGGAAACCGGGCGGATGGAGGCACTCCTGGTGGAAGCCGCCGATACGCTGGATCGTGAGACTCAAGGCACGCTCGATCGGATGTTGGCGGTCCTCGTTCCGTCGATCACCATCGCGATGGGCGCGTTGGTAGCCGCGCTCATTGCCTC
>JBBRBY010000126.1:0-5294 GCA_038205315.1 Gemmatimonadales bacterium
CCGCGCCGCGGTGCCGATCCAGCGAGGACGCTTTATGCTCATCCTGACACGTCGACCCCATGAGCGAATCCGCATCGGCGAAGACGTTATCGTGACGATTTTGGACATCCGCAACGGACAGATTAGGCTGGGAGTCGATGCGCCCCAGTGCCTGGCGGTCGATCGAGCGGAGATCGCAGAACGCAAGCGACGAGGATTGCCACCGCCGTTGTCGCTGCACCGGAAGTCCTGATTCGCTCGACCGAATGAGGGACGCCGACATCGACCGCGGCGATGGCCGCGGGCCGTCCGTCACCAGTGATTCAACGCCGGCGGCAAAACGAACAGTGCGTTTGCGGTGGGCCAACGCGTACGTTGAGCATCAGCGCTTTACATTCTTCACAGACGCCAAAATCGATCGACTGCCGATGCGTCAATTCAGTGACCAGCAGCAGCGCATGGTCCAAGGTGATGCGCGAGGACGGCACCAGGAGTCGATACAAGTCAAACGCGCCCATCAGTCGCTCGCCGCGCGCAACACTCGCCAATTCCTGCAGGTCCGCCTGCGCCGAGATCACCTGCATGCGCAGTGCCACGGTGGCAAAGGCCGCGCCTTCGGATTCGTGAAACAACGTGCGACAGAAAAACATCGGCTGGAAGGGCGCGGCGCCACGGTGGCGAATCAGCTCCGCTGAAACCCGATAGTTGCGCCCCAAGGTCTGCACGCGGTACTTCGACAGCCCCGTCCAGCGCACGATGTTCGCGGTGCGTGCATCGTGGCGCATCATGCGCCAGGCTAGTTCGTAGCGGCGCATGTCCCGGTCGTATCGATCGTCGGAGATTCGCATAATTTACGTGCCCCGTTTGTCGCGTGCGCCGCGCATCGGCTCGCCATCGCTGTCGCCCTGCAACCACCGCTCAATGTCCGAGCGTCGCCATCCCAGCCGAAGTCCGTGGATTTTAGCTTTGTCCGGAAACAGCCCCTGACTCATCCAGCGCAGCACCGTGCTGCGATGCTTGCCCGTAATCCTGACGATCTCGCGCGTTGAGAGCAGCTCGTCCACGCAGCCGCGCATGGTGGTGTGCAAAGCATTTCTTGCCGACGCGCGCGAAGTGGTTCGCTTTGCCGCCGTGTCACCCATCTCGATCGCCAATGACAACTGAGGGCTTTGGGCAACCTTCCCCGCGCAAGATTTGCGTCGAGAGCTTCGTTGGTTCGCCCACTGCATAGTCCACGCGCCTTTTATAAATCCGGTGAGCGACAGCATGCGGCGCCACGCGACAATTCGCAGCCCTGCATTTGCTGCGAAACAACGCGCAAATGCAGGCGAGATGATGAAGACTAGGTCGGCGCCAGGGAATTCATCGCGGACGGGTCGGCGCTCAGTTGCAAGCACCGCAGCGTCAGGCTTCCACAGCCGGGTTCCTTCTTTGCTGTTGCCAGCTCCAACAGGTCATCCCAAATATCGGTTCGATGCGCCCAGCGGGGTACAATCAAGCCGGGATGCGTTTGCGCGATCAATGCCAGGTCACGAATACTGTATTTAATGAAGCTCACGGACACCGCTCTTGGCATCCCGAGTAAAATGTCCGCCACCGCAGGGCTGATCCGCACCACATACCACGCCACCAGCAGAGTCGAATGGGCCAGCGAGGAATCGCGTTCCGGGCTAAGCCAGTGTTGCGCCTCGTCCGCGACTCTGTGCAGAGGCCCGTCAGGAATGTCACCGCTCCATCGGTGCGACACTGCAAATCCTGCATCGGCCAGAAGTACCCCGCACTGCGCCATTGCGGCACGTTCCTCGGTGCTCAATGCAGCAAATCGAGCACGCAAAAGGTGAGCGAGCGGAAAATCGGCAGCTGCGGTTTTTGCCGCATCGCCCAACGCGTCCAACAATTGCGCGTTCACGGCTTGCACCGCAAAAACGGCCTCTTGATGCGCCGTCTGCGCCGCGTTGAGGCTCGTGGCCACGCGAGGGCGTGAAGGTTTTGGACGGCCGGAGGAGTTACGCATCGATGATCCTTTCGCTGCAGAGTCGTTGCACCGAGGCGTGTCAGACGGCGAAGTCCGAGCGAGCGCCCGCTGATTTAACATATGCAATCTGGAAAGCTACAAAACCTACGATTCTCAGCGCAGGAATCTTCTCTGTGTATCCTAGATTGCACACTATGCTCTGTCTTATCACCAATTTATTCTAGAGTAAAGTCCGAATAGATGGATGCGTTGGAATTTCGCGTCTATTCCGTGCAGTCTTTTCGGCAGATTTCCGTGTCAGTGCTTTTGCCGCACTGCATCGAACCGTTCGCTACCATTGTGCAACTGGACGCGCACACCTGGTTGTGATATTTCCTGCAGTAACGACAACGGCCGGCGCGCTACGCAGCCACCTGCCCGACCTAGACTGATTAAGGAACCGCCATGAGTGAATCTTTGAAGTCCGCCGTCATCAGCGCCATCCTGCGCCTGCTGGAACCCATCGTGCGTCTGTTGATTGAAGCGGGTGTTGGCATTGGGGATTTTCAAACGATGGCGCGCAAAGTGTATGTGGAGGTGGCGCGCGCTCAAGTGCAAGAACCCGAGCCCAACATCTCAAGAATTTCGGCGGTCACCGGCATCGGTCGTTCCGCGGTGGCTGAACTCTTAGCCACACCCGCCTCCAGCCCGCCGCGAGCGGAACGGGGTCGGCATCGGGCCGAGCACATCTTGCACGGCTGGTGGAATGATCCCGAATTCCGCGGACCCGACGGTCAGCCCGCGCTACTACCGCTGCGCGGCGCCAAGCGCTCCTTCGCTACCTTGGTGAAACGGTACTCGGGGGATCCGCGGGTCGTGACCATTCTGGAGGAACTCGTCAAGGTCAAGGCGGTGCACCGCCGGCCCGATGGGAAACTGGAGGCCTTGAGCCGTACGTTTGTGACCGCGCGCTGGGATGTCGAGGGCGTACTGACCGTGGGGGAGCGGGTACGCGACTTGCTCAATACCCTCCTGCATAACATCAAGCATCCGCATATGCCGCGCTATGAACGATTCGTGCTCAGTGAGCGCGTTGCGCCCAAATATGTTCCCTTGGTGCTGCGCGATATTGCCGAGCGCTCCGATATCACGGCCGATGCCTTCCAGGACCTTCTTACCGATCCGACGCATTGCGTGCGCGCCGGCCGGCATCGACAAGACGCACGGCGCATTGGGGTGGTGATCTACGTGATCGATGAGCCCAGCACCGTCGAGCCGCTCGCGCCCTCCCCAACACGCCCACGCGGCACGAAGTGAGGTGCCGCCATGAAACGCTCCTCCCCTCGCCGACAACGCCCCGCCACGACAGAGTCCCCGCGCGGCATCCTTTCGAGCAGCGCCAACCAATCCACCACCACCGACGCGGAAGACTTGAATACCCCGACGCCTACCCAGCGGCGGCGCATGATCGAAGAACTGTTCAGTGTCGTCTTAGAATCCGCGCAAGGACAAGGGCTGTCTGCGGCGCAGTCCCGCCAAGCTTTCCGGCACGCCGCACAGCAGCTGCAACGCTCGCCCTACCGTCCTAAGCCCTCCTCCCCCTTCGCACGCATGCGCCAGATCGGGGATCTCTTGGAGTCCTGGTATTGCGATGCGGACTACTTGAGCGCGACGGGTACGCCCGCAGCGCTGCCGTTGTCGGGCGAACGGAGCTTGGCGACGCTCGTCGAGCGCCATGTGCCCACCCTGCCGGTGAGGGCGTTGGTAGCATTCCTGCAGGATCAAAAGCTTCTGAAGGCCGAATCCAACGGCACGTTTCGCCCGACACGGCGTACCGCCGCGTTTGGGACCCAAAACCCCATGTCCTTGGATCGAATCCCGGTGCTGGTTCACGCGTTGATGGGCACCATTACCCACAACCTGAACCCCGTCACCCGCAAGACTGGCACCCGTTGCGAGCGTGGTGCGAGCATCGAGGGGATACCGCGGCAGCATTTGCGCAGCTTTCACGATCACGCCAAGCGCTTGGCGCAATCCTACCTAAATGAACTCGCGGTGTGGGCGCGTCGCTACCAGACGCAGCTTACCCGTGCGTCCGATCGGCCCGCCCGCGTTGGACTTGAAGTGTTCACTTATGTGGAAGAGGAGGCGCCATCGCGTGTGCGCCCTCCTCGTCGAGCACGCCCATGAAAACATCGCCTCGATCACGATCCCGCGCACGCCGACGGCCCCGCCGGACAACCTCCATGCCACGCTTGGATGGCATCGCCCATTGGATGCAGATCCTCGACCATACTCTGTGGTTGATGGTGAGCGCCGGCATCAAACCGATAGACATCCAACGTGCCATCTCTCAACTGCTGGTGAAGCATCGCCGTACCCCGGTGATGCGGATGCCATCGCCGGAGGTGCTGGAATACGCCCGCGTCCTGACCCATTGGCGCAACCAGGCTGGATTCATTGATGCGCGCGGCAAGCCGCTGACGTTGCCCTTAAAGGACACGAAAACGAGTTTTAAGCACTTGGTTCGCGAGGCGCTTCCCGGCGCCGATGCCAACGATGTACTCACCGTCCTACAGCGCCATCAATTGATCGCGGTGACGATCGATGGAAACGTGTCGCTCCTGTCAAAAGAATTTCTGCCACAAACGACCGAACGAGCGCAGTTCTTTGCCTACACGCTGGCCGCGCTCGAAGGCATTCTACTAACATGCACGACAAACCTTACCGCTAAAAAACCCGCCGACAATTTGGGCTGTCTACAACGCACCGCATTCGCTGAAAGGTTCGACCTACGATACTTACGACAATACGATATTTTTCTACGCAAGCAGGCCGCTCAATTTCTGATCGAGCAGGACGCCTGGCTCAAGCGGCACGAGAGGAAATCGAAGAGTCGACGCAAGGCGGGAATTGCACAAGTAGGTGTCGGTGTATTCGGGTTCCGCGCTCATTAAAATTGGGTAAAGGTTCGTCGCCATTCGATCAAATTCAAGCCACACAACGTGATCGAGTGCATTGTGGATTTCCACAATAGTGCTCGCAGTCTGCGACGATGAACCGGTCAGGGCATCGCCTGTAAACGCTGCGCCTGATTGACCCGGGTCAAGCTTCGATGTCGGTTCACAGGCAAGACCCTGCCTTAGCGCTCTGAACCAGTATTTGAACCGATAACGCGCCATGTTCCGAATTCCGGTATTCGCTTTGGACGGCACCGGCTATGCAAAATGCGGCACCTCGGCATTGATTGTTTGAAGGTAGGTTGCCATGGTCTGGATAACCTGCCTCACGGCGGCGCGAGTTGCCATACGGGCACGCCACGCGCGTAGATCCACGTGAGCGGCCGTCATCGGAACCGTGT
>JBBRBY010000127.1:0-5290 GCA_038205315.1 Gemmatimonadales bacterium
ATGGCCTGACCGCGAATCTCGCGAATCGCTATGCGCCGGCCGCTATCCGCGGCAGCCGATTCCAGCATCTCCAGAAAATCCGCCTTCGTCAAATGAAAGCTGCAGCTTGCCGTAAACAGCTCGCCGCCGGGTGAGAGAAGGCGCATCGCCCGCAGATTTATTTCCTTGTATCCTCTCACCGCGCCGGAAAGCGATCCTCGTGTTTTCGCGAATGCCGGCGGGTCGAGCACAATGGTGTCGAACTCTGCGTGTTCACGCTCGCGATCACGCAGGAAGTCGAACGCATTCGCCTCGACGAGCTCGACGTTCTTCAGGCCGTTGAGGTCCGCATTATGGCGCGCTCGCGCCAATGCCTGAGCAGACGAGTCGAGCGCGATCACGGTATCCGCCCGCTGCGCCAGGTGGAGAGCGAACGAGCCGTGATAGCTGAAGGTGTCGAGAGCGCGACCACGGGCGTGCTCACCCGCGACACGCCGATTTTCACGTTGATCGAGAAATGCCCCCGTCTTCTGCCCAGTCCACGGGGCGGCAATGTAGCGAACGGTGTACTCGTCCACCTCGATCTCTTCAGGCACCTCACCGTGCAGTGTGAGAGTCTCGCGAGCGAGTCCTTCCTTCGAGCGCAACGGGACATCGTTGCGCGCGAGCACGCCGTCCACGCGCAGCACGCCCACGATCGCATCAACGATCTCCGCGCGAAAAGCCTCGAGCCCCGCGCTCATCAGCTGAACCACCGCCCAGCGGTCGTATTTGTCGCAGATGAGGGAAGGACATCCATCACCCTCACCGTGTACTACCCGATAGGCGTTGGTGACTGTGTCGAGCCCGGTGCGTCGCGCAAAAGCGGCGGCGATCTTCTCGTGCCACCACTCGGCATCGACCACAGCGTTGGGATCCGGATCGAGCAGCCTGAGGGAAATTTCCGAACGCGGACTCCACAGGGCCCAGCCGGCAGGGCGGTTGCGATGATCCCGCACGAGTACCGCGCCAGCCTCGCAAGAGGGTCTCTCGGCGACGTCGCTCCGGTAGATCCAGGGGTGTCCGGACTCCCACCGCTTCGTTCCTTTCGCCGTTACCTTTGCGGTGTCGCCCATTTTGCCAATGTAATGCGGTCGGCACGCACCATGCGCCGTCCCGTACGCTTCTTGCCGAGGATCACGCCATGCTCAAGCTGGCTCCCTTCTGTCTCGGACTCGCCGCGGGGGGATTCTCAGTCCGCGAACGGCAGGGGCGCATTCGCGCCGAGCGGCTCGGTGCGGCGACGCTCGAGGCCCTGCTGAACGCAATCGACGCCAACGACGCCGTCACCGGAGCGCACGTTCGCCGGGTGGCCAGCTTCTCTCTTATCCTCGGCGATGCCGCCGGTTTGGACGAACGAACATCGCGCAGCATCGAACGAGTGGCGCTTTTTCATGACATCGGAAAGATCCATGCAGCAATCACCGACATCTTTCACGAGAAGACGAAGCTCACACCCGCCGAAAGGCGCGCGGTGATGACCCATCCGCAGCGTGGAGCCGACGTGCTCGCACCGATAGGGCCATTCTATCCGGAACTTCCGCGGGGCGTGCTTTCGCATCACGAGCGATGGGATGGATCGGGCTACCCGCGTCATCTCAAGGGAAGACGAATTCCAATCGAAGCCAGGGTCGTCGCCATTGCCGACACCTTCGACGCCATTACTCACTGGCGGCGTCATAGCGAGGCACGCAGTGTCGCGCAGGCGAAGCTGGCAATTCTGAAAGGACGCGGAACTCAGTTCGAGCCGGAGCTTGTCGATCTTTTTCTCAGCCCGCCGGTGATGGAACTGATCGAGGAGACTCTGGCGGAGAGTCATCGTCCACAGCGCCGGAATCACCGCCGCGACGGGAGCACGATGGGTGGGCGAGTGCCCGACCTCAGATTTCGATGGCGAACCTCACCCGCCGCGCGGCGGCCTCGGGGTCGCTAGATCCGAAGATTCCGGCGATCAGGGCCACACCGCTCGCACCGGCCGCAATGGCCAGCGCCGCATTCTCGGCGGTCACACCACCGATTGCAACCGCGGGCAGACCAACAGCTGCCGCCAGGCGCTTGAATCCCTCCGGGCCGATCGGCCCTCCCGCATCGGGTTTTGATCCGGTGCCGAAAAACGGTCCGATGCCGGCGTAATCCGCACCCGCAGCATTCGCTACTTCCGCATCGTTACCGACAGATACGCCGATGATGAAATCTTTCGGGGCGATCCGCCTGATTGCCGACGGAGGAAGGTCGTCGGGCCCGAGATGGACGCCGGCGGCACCGGCGGCAATCGCCACATCGGCGCGGTCGTTAACCGTTACGGGAACTCCCACAGCACGGACGAGCTCTCTCGCCACTGCGACAAGATCGCGGGCGGGAATGTCCTTGAGTCTGAGCTGAATGCATGTCGCACCGCCATGTGCGGCAGCGGCAGCTCGGGCGATCAAGCCTGACTGCCCATCGCGGATGTGATCCGTGATCGCGATCAGCTGGAACACCGAAGCGTCGGTCAACGCTTTATTGGAGTGACTGCCGGCGTCTCGCGGCGGACGGTGTGCTTCGCGCTGTCGTGCTGTGCAAGCGTAGACCGGAATTCGTGATGCCCGTCCGCGTCGGCGACGAAATAAAGATATGAAACGTTGGCTGGAAAAAGAGCGGCCAGCAGGCTGGGACCACCGGGAGAGGCGATCGGTCCCGGCGGAAGCCCCGCGTGCTTGTAAGTGTTATATGGAGATTCCACCTCGAGATCCTTGTAAAAAACGCGCGCGGTGTGCTTGCCAAGCGCGTACTGCACCGTCGGGTCGGCCTGAAGAAGCATCCGGTTTCGGAGGCGATTGTGGTACACCGCCGATATCACTGGCCGCTCCTCGGGGCGCTTCGCTTCCTTCTCGATGATCGAAGCCAGAGTGACGATGTCGTTTCGATTGAGTGCCAGCGTGCTCAGGCGCGCATCCCACTCGGGCTTCCACTCCCGCTCGAACCGCTTCACCATCTCGCTCACCGCCTGTCGTGCAGTCATGCCGTCGGGAAACGCATACGTATCGGGAAAGAGGTATCCCTCAAGAGTCTTCGTCGGAATGTCGAGTCGCGACAGCTCCGCCGTGTCGCGCACCGCGGCGTTTACCGAATCGACGGAAACGCTGAGCGTCCTGGAAAGCAGGGGCGTGATCTGCTGGAGCGAGAATCCCTCGGGAATCGTGATGGTGTTGACGAGTCCATGTCCTCCGTTGAGTGCGCTCAGCACGTCGACCCACGGCGTGCCGTGCTTCAGCAGGTAGGTCCCGGGCTTGATGTTTCGATCTTCGCCTTTCACGCGAGCCAGGATGCGGAAGAGCAGGGGGAAGTGAACGATGCCGGCGTGTGCAAGCGAGTCCGTCGCTATCGCGAAGCTTGCGCCCTTGGGAACGATTACGCGTACCGCCGCGCCGCGCGGCTCGCCACAGGCAGAAACGAGGCCGACCAGCGCGGCTGCAACCAGCACCCTTCGTGGACTCGGCGTCATTCCGGGAGTCCGAGCAGCCGCTGGAGGAGAATCGTCGCCGCGATCGAATCAACATCACCTTTTCTGCCGCGCGTGGACCCACCCATCTCGCGAATCGCCCGGAGCGATGCCGAAGTCGTATAGCGCTCGTCAAGATATCGCACCGGAAAACCCGTACGCTTTGCCAGCTCCTCCCCAACGGACCGGACCTCCCGTGTCCAGTCGGTCTCCTCTCCGTTTCCGTCGAGTGGCAACCCCACCACGAACCCCTTCGCCCCGAGAGCTTCCGCCCTCCGGATGATCTCCGCCACCGGCGCGCGCTTGCCCGCGCGTCGAGAAATGAACCCCGCGGGCGAAGCGATGATGCCGAGCGGATCACTGATCGCCAGTCCCACCCTCTTTGCTCCGTAGTCTACGGCCAGGTACCGGCCAAGCGCGGCGCTCATGTCAGCCCTGCGCCATTTGCTGGAAGAACTCCGCGTTGTTCTTCGACTTCTTCATCTGTCGCAGGAGAAACTCGATTGCCTCGGCCTCGGGCATATCGGCGAGAAATTGTCGGAGCAGGAAAACGCGGTTCATCTCGGCCTGCGTCAGCAGCAGCTCCTCCTTTCGCGTTCCCGACTTGAAGATGTCGATGGCGGGGAAGACGCGCCGATCGGCGATCTTGCGGTCGAGCACCAGCTCCATGTTGCCGGTTCCCTTGAACTCCTCGAAGATCACATCGTCCATGCGCGATCCCGTTTCGATCAGCGCGGTCGCGAAGATGGTGAGAGACCCGCCGCCGGCGCTGTTCCGGGCAGTACCGAAGAACGCCTTCGGCTTCTGAAGTGCGGTGGCCTCGACGCCGCCGGACAGGATCTTTCCGGTGGTCGGCGCGACGGTATTGTGCGCCCGCGCGAAGCGCGTGATCGAGTCGAGCAGGATCACCACGTCGTGACCCGCTTCCACGAGTCTGCGCGCTTTCTGGAGCACCATGTCGGACACCTGCACGTGCCGCGCAGCACCCTCGTCGAAGGTGGAGCTGATCACCTCTGCGCGCGGAACGGTCGCCTTGATCTCGGTCACTTCTTCCGGCCGCTCGTCGATCAACAGCATGATGATCCGTACCTCGGGATGGTTCTCCGAGATCGCGTTGGCCATCTTCGTCAACAGAATGGTCTTGCCGGCGCGCGGTGGTGCGACGATCAGGCCACGCTGGCCCTTTCCGATGGGCGCCATGATGTCCACGACGCGCATGCTGAGATCGCCGTCGGCCGTCTCCAGCCGGAGCCGCGTGTCGGGATACTGCGGTCGGAGCGAATCGAACGGCGTGCGTGTCTTGGTGGTGTCCGGCTCCAGTCCGTTCACCTGCTCCACGCGCAGCAGCGCGAGATACTTCTCCCACGGCTTGGGTGGCCGCACCTCGCCGAAGATCTCGTCACCCGTGCGCAGATCGAACCGCTTGATCTGGGATGGCGACACGTACACGTCGTCGGGTCCGGCGAGGTAGCTCCAGTCCTGACTCCGCAGGAATCCGTAGCCCTCCGGCAGGATCTCGAGCACGCCCTCGGCGCGCAGCGACACGCCGTTGTCGAGCAGGCTCTGCCCGATCTTCAGGATGAGCTCCGGCTTGGTCATGCCCTCCGGGTGTTCCACCTGCAGACCGTCCGCCATCCCCTGCAGGTCGGTCACCGTCTGTCTCTTGAGCTCTGCTATTTCCACAAGGGTCGTTGTACGTGTATTGGTAGGGCCGCGCTGCGTGTGGTCAGAACGCGAGGTATCTGAACGGATGCTTCTTAGCGTCCTGTACGATCGAGTCCATCTGCGCAC
>JBBRBY010000128.1:0-5256 GCA_038205315.1 Gemmatimonadales bacterium
CGAAATACGAACAGCGCGACCGCCGCAAGTCCGTAGAACATGAAGTCCACCGACGTCACGTAACTCATGATCGACTCGTAGCTCCCCGAAGCGGCTACTATGGCACACAGAGCACCTTGTAGAGCAATCGCGGTGGTCGGAGTGTGTGATCTCGGCGATATCCGCGCGATGGCCTTGAAGAAGAGTCCATCTGCTGCCATTGCCTGATACACACGCGGTGTCGCGAAGAGCCCCTGGCTCAGGAATCCAAAGGTGGATAGCGCGATGCATCCCGCGATCACACTTGCCCCCGTGTGCATCCGGTTGGAGACATGATCCACCACGGCCGCCGCTGGAGTAACGGTGCTTGCCAGCCCGTTCGCGCCAAGCGCCAGGAGAAAGACTGCATTCACAGCTAGGTAGAGCGCGACGACACCAAGCACCCCATACAGCATTGCGCGCGACAGATCGCGCGCAGGATCACGCATGTCCGCCGCAGCGAAGCTCGCGGTCTGCCATCCTCCATACGCGAACATCACGGGCGTGAACGCGGCAGCAATACCGCGCCATGGTGACACGGCCACGGTTCCTCTCATCTCCGTGGACCCGTTCCCGTGCGCCATGATCGCAATGCCGCATCCGATGATCCCCACGATTGCGATGACCTTGAGGACCATGAACACGCTCTGCGTCCTGTTGCCAGCCTCGAGATTCGCGCAGTTGACGCCCGTCAGTATCGCCAGCGCGAGGACGGCGACCGTTGTCTCCGATAGTGGCAGCGGTACGACTGCGAGAAAATACCGCGCGAATATCACTGCCACCGCGGCGAGTCCGCCAGTCTGGACAACAAGCAGTATCGCCCATCCGAACATGAACGCCACGGCGGGATGAAATGCATCACGCATGTACGCGTAGTGTCCTCCACGCGCGGGATGCCGAGCAGCGAGCTCCGCGTACACGAACGCACCGGCAAGGGCGATGATACCGCCGATCGCCCACACAACCATCATCAGCACACCACTGTGAACCATCTTCGCGACGACAGCCGGATTGCTGAATATGCCGGCGCCGACGATTCCGCCCATCACCAGCATCGTCGCGTCGAACACGCCTATCTTCGGCGCGTCACCCGCGAACTTCATCACCCTGCTCGGCGGGTCAGCCATCCATGATCGCCAGCACGCGATCCATCTCGGTCTCGGTGTTGTACAAGTGTGGCGATAGCCGTATCACACCTCCCCCTCGCACCGAATGTGTCACGCTCGCCGCCGTAAGCCGCGCTGATACCGCGGCCACGTTCTGCACGTTGAAGGAAACGATGCCGGCGCGTCTCTCGGGATCTCGCGGCGTGACCAGTGAAAGCGTCGGGATGCTCGCGATTCCATCGACGAGCCGGCCGGCGAGAAGATGGATTTTCTGCTGCACCGCGCCCAGTCCAAGCTCGGTGAGCACTTCGAGGCTCGCATTCATGCCAGCCATGTCCTGGTACGGTATCGTCGCTACTTCGAACCTGCGGGCGTCGTCAGCGTAGGTAAGGTCGTACTCGAGCATGTGAGAAAAATCCTCCGCCCCACGCACCGACAGCCAGCC
This sequence comes from Gemmatimonadales bacterium, assembly GCA_038205315.1. Lineage (GTDB taxonomy): Bacteria > Gemmatimonadota > Gemmatimonadetes > Gemmatimonadales > Gemmatimonadaceae > Fen-1247. The sequence goes on from JBBRBY010000128.1 coordinate 1,570, forward strand.
ACCTGTTCGAGGCTCGAGTGTACAAACGAGTTCTCTGCGTATGTAACAGAAGCCCGATCCCCAGGGCGAAAGCAGCCATTTCTGCGCGCCGCATGCGAGCACGTCAATATTGCACTCGTGCACGTCGAGTGCCGTGGTGCCCACACCCTGAATGGCATCCACGACAAACCAGATACGGCGCTCCCTGCACATGCGGCCGATGCTTCGCAGGTCCGCGCGATCGCCCGACACGAACGATACCCACGATATCGCAACCATTCCAACGTCGCCGCGCTCCAGCCTCGCTGGCAACGCATCCCAGTCCGGAAGCCCGTCCGCGAGTAGCGGGAGCTGCTCGTACCGTGCGCCGTCGTGTCGCTGGATCGTCATCCACGGGTATACGTTTGCGGGGAACTCTCCGTCGTAACCCAGAATCACCTTATCGCTGTCCACCTCGAGAAGTTGCGCAGCGATGTTCAGGCCGGTGCTGGTGTTCGGCGTGAGTGCAATTTCGTCGGAGTCGGCTCCGATCAGACCGGCGCACAGCCGGCGAGCCTTTGCGAGTTCGGAGAACTGTTCATCCAGCCCGATCTTCCACGGCGCCCTGCGAAGCTCGAGCCAATACTCGAGTGCGGCGATGGTCCGCTCAGGGTGGGGACCGGTCGACGCGGAATTCAGATAGATCCGCTCGCCACCAGCCCACGGGAATTCCTTCGCCAGATCTGATAGCATGTTCATATGGATCGAAAGCACATCCCGTAACTCCGGTCAGGTCATTGTTTCGCACCAGTACGCCCAGCCGAGCGTCGGCGTTGCGAGCGCCCTGGCCGCGCACTATCTTCGCGCGCAAAGCCTCACGCCAGATAGAATCTCGCACGATTTCATGTTGGAGGAGTAGATGTCACAGGTTCCGCAGCGGCCAGAGTTCGACGTGTGTATCGTGGGGTCGGGAGCAGGCGGCGGAATGGCGGCCTACGTGCTCACCAGAGCTGGCGCGAACGTAGTCTTGCTCGAGGCGGGGCCCGAATGGTACAGCAGCCGCGACTCGAAGATGCTGGTTCCGGCGTATGCGTCACCCCGGCGCGGCGCGGGCTCGCGCGAGAAACCGTTCGGAGAATTCGACGGCTGCATCGGCGGTTGGGATATCGAGGGTGAGCCGTACACTACCGCACCGGGAACCAGATTCGACTGGTGGCGCGCGCGCATGCTCGGCGGACGCACCAACCACTGGGGTCGTATATCGCTCCGCTTCGGCCCTGATGACTTTCGTGGAAAGAGCATCGACGGCCTCGGCGACGACTGGCCGATCGGGTACGACGACATCAAGCCGTACTACGACCAGGTAGACCGGCTCATCGGCATCTTCGGCAGCAACGAAGGACTCCGCAACGCACCCGACGGCATTTTTCAACCAGCGCCCCGACCGCGCTGTTACGAGCTGATGATCAAGGATGCTTGTGACAAGCTCAAGATCACCTGCATTCCCGGCCGGCTCTCGATCCTTACTCGGCCGCTCAACGGACGCATGGCTTGTCATTACTGCGGCCAGTGCGGACGCGGATGCCAGACCAACTCCAATTTTTCGAGTCCGGGCGTTCTGATAAAGCCCGCGCTCGACACGGGCAAGCTCACTCTCGTGACGGGTGCGATGGCGCGTGAGGTGACGATCGACAAAAATGGATTCGCGACGGGCATCACTTACATCAGGAAGAGCGACGGTACCGAGCAGCACGTTCGCGCACGCGTCGTCGTGCTCGCCGCAAGCGCGTTCGAATCGGCGCGCATAATGCTCAATTCAAAGTCGTCCCTCTTTCCGCACGGCCTCGCCAACTCCAGTGGTATCATCGGCAAGCACATCACCGACACCACGGGCGCCGGCCTCAACGGCTTCATTCCGAAGATGGTCGCACGCGTTCCGCACAACGAGGACGGCACCGGCGGCAATCACATCTACATGCCGTGGTGGGTGGACAACAAGAAGCTCGACTTCCCACGCGGCTACCATATAGAAGTGGGCGGAGGCTTCGATCCGCCGTCCTACGGCTTCATGGGCGGGATCCAGCGATATCCTGGCGCCGGTGGTTACGGCAAGTCGCTCAAGGACGACTATCGCCGGTTCTTCGGCGCGAGCGTCGGGTTCGCCGGTCGCGGTGAGATGATCCCGAACGACGACTGCTATTGCGAGCTCGACCCCAAAGTCGTGGACAGATATGGCATCCCCGTGCTTCGCTTCCACTGGAAGTGGTCGGACTACGAGTACAACCAGGCGAAGCACATGCAGGAGACCTTCCGCTCCATCGTACACGAGATGGGCGGCCAGGTCTTTTCCCCGATGCCGACAAAGGAGGAAGGTTACGGTCTCGCGTCGGGCGGAAGTATCATCCACGAGCTCGGCGCTACTCGCATGGGCAGCGATCCGGGCAAATCGGTGCTGAACGGGAACTGCCAGGCTCACGACGTGAAGAATCTGTTCGTCGCCGACGGTGGCCCGTTCGTCTCGCAGGCCGACAAGAATCCAACATGGACGATCCTCGCGCTTGCATGGCGCACGAGCGACTACATCGCCCAACAACGCAAGCAGGGTGCCCTATGAGCGACGACGACAACTCCAGCAGCGGCGGAATCAGCCGGCGCGACGCGCTCAAGCTCCTCGGCGCTGTCCCGCTCACCGGCGCACTGCACTGGACGCCAGATGCACTCGCACGCGCGACGCACATGCTGGCGCAGGACGGCGCCCAGGCGCCGGATGCGAAGCACAAGTTCTTCTCGGCGCACGAGGACGCGACGGTACGCATTCTCGTGGACATGATCATTCCACGCGACGAACGATCCGGCAGTGCCACGGAGGCGCGCGTCCCCGAGTTCATGGACTACATGCTCGGAGAGGCATCCGAACGAAATCGCGTCGAGATGCACGGCGGCCTCGCATGGCTCGACGCCGAATGCAGGAAACGCTTCGGCAACGACTTTGTGAAGTGCTCCGATGCAGAGCGCCGTCAGATTCTCGACGACATATCCTGGCCGGAGCGCGCGAAGCCCGAATTCAGTCACGGAGTCGCGTTCTTCAACAGCTTTCGTGATCTCACGGCGTCAGGCTTCTTCTCCTCGCTCATGGGCTGGAAGGACGTACGCTACATCGGCAACGTGTTCAACCCGAACTGGAACGGATGCCCGCCGGAAGCATTGCGCCAGCTCGGTGTGAGCTACAACAGCTAGAGATCCAACATGACCGACAAAAGACTGGGCATCGGCTTCATTGGCAGCGGCTTCATCGCGAAGTTTCACCTGCAGTCCTTCGTCGCCGTGCGGGACGCCGACGTACTCGGCGTCTGGAGCCCGAACAGGGAGCACGCAGCCGAGACCGCTGCCCTCGCACGCTCGCTGAATGTCGGTCAGGCACGAGCGTACGACTCGATCGCCGACATGGTAGCGGATCCCGCAATCGACGCGATCTGGCTGCTCGGTCCCAATTTCGCGCGAATTGAGAACGTCAAGGAGATCGTTCACGCAATCGAGAGCGGCAGAGGAACATTGAAGGCGATAGCGTGCGAGAAGCCACTCGCACGCAACGTCGCCGAGGCGGAGAAAGTTCTCGAGCTTGTCAATCGTGTTGGACTGATGACCGGCTACCTGGAGAACCAGGTATTCGCTCCGCAGATCGAAACCGGCCGATCGCTCATCTGGTCACGCGGCGCTGCCGCAACCGGC
>JBBRBY010000129.1:0-5113 GCA_038205315.1 Gemmatimonadales bacterium
CTGGGCGTGGGCCGGCTGCACTGGCGCCACGATGAAACAGCACGCTAACGCAAGAGCGCGGGGAAGCAGACGTTGCACGGGAAGCTCTCCTTGAGTTGAGCAAAAGAGAGCCCACGAGTACCGTGACGTCAAGCCTGCTCAGAAGGGCGGCGGCAGCGGCCGCGGAATCAGAGCGGTGCCTGCGGCTGCTTCGCGTTCGGGATCGGCTTTAGACGCCCGCCGCGCGTAGTTGTGAACTGCGGAAACCGGAGCGTCTCCCCGATGGTCAGCCCCGCGCCGGTGCCGATCCTGTCGGACGGCTGCACGTACGATCCCGGCGAGTTTGCGTTGAGGATGTCGAAGTCCTCTGCAGCCTCCGGCACGACCGTGTATCCAAAGTCAGCCAGCGTCTCAATCGTCACCAGGCTGAGCGGGTTGAGGCCGTTGTGAATGGTGCCCGTCATCAGCTCGTGACCGAAGACGCTGGCGCGCCAGTGCGAATCGCGTGTTCCGTCACCCACCGTACCCGTGTTTTCGATAGGCACCCCGAGCGACGAATCAGCCGTGAAGCCGAGCGCGGCCGATGCGACCCTCGCCGCGTGTCCCACGAAGACGGGATTGGCGCCCCCAAGCCCGGACGCGAGATTCGCATAGGACGGAATTCCCTGCCAGAGCGTTCCGATTCCGAGAATGTGTCCCATCTCGTGCGTGATCACCGGTACCAGGAGGCCCTGAGCAGCGAGACCCGCGACGTCGGCGGTGTCGATCGTGAGAGTTCCGAGAGCGGTGGTTTGTGGGGAATCATCGCGTAAGACGCACGGACCGCCCTCGCCCACAGTCTTGCCGGGCCCGTCGATCTTGTCGGTCGTGACGATGATCATCATGTTCGTCTCGGTCGTGTCCACCGCCGGTATTCCCGTGCCGCAGTCATTCACCGCTGTCACTATGTGATACGGAATGAGCGGAGCAGACACTATCTGCTGCCAGCGCGCGACGGCCTGCGCTGCGGCGTTGCGCACGGTCTGCGAAACATTTCCCACAAACTTGAGATCGATCGTGAAGCTGTTGGTCTGCAGCTGAGCAACAGAAACGGGGATCCGAACCGAAGTCCCTGCAGTCGTTACAGTTAGCGTCGTCTTTCCCGGGACCAGGCCCTGCACGATTCCTGTGCTGCTCACCGAGGCCACCGACGGATTGTCCAGTGCGTATGTGTAAGCGCGCCCCGAAAACTTGGTTCCCTGACCATTGTAGGCGGACGCCTGCGTAGCAATGGTGTGCCCGACACCCAGATCGAGCACGGCGGGAATGAGTTTCACCTGTGCGATATGAACCGGATTCACCGTAAAGGTGAGTACGGCGTGAGCCGTGTCGAGCGTCGCCGTCACGGTTGCGCTGCCCGCGACGACAGCCGTGGCAACTCCAGCAGACGAGATAGCTACGCTGCCGGAGCTCGAGACGTAACTCGGGATCCGGCCCGTTACGACCGCGCCCGTGCGATCCACAATCTTCGGAGGTGGAATGGTGAGCGTGTCGCCCTCGGTCATCGTAAACGACGTAACCGGAAAGGTGATGCTCACGATTGCCGGCGGCGTGACGATAACCGCTATCGTCTTGATGACCTTGTCGGCCGTTAGAGTCACCGTCGCGGTGCCTACCTTGAGGCCCGTAATGACGCCCGCACTCGAGACCGTGGCGACTGTCGTATCACTCGATGTCCACGAAGTGGTGCCAGCGCTCACGGCGTTGCCGGACGCGTCGTAGAAGGTCGCGGTCACCGTGTTGTTCCGCTCAATCTCCACGGAATCGATTGACTTGTTGAACCCAATCGACGCCACCGGGGCCTCCGCCTTTGAGGCGATGGGCGATGTACCCGAGTCGCCTCCGCAGCTGGCTACTCCTACGGCGCAGACGACCGCTACGGCGCCAGAGCGACGCAGACGACCCAGCGTTGAAAGGCACACCGTCCTGGCCGACCGGAACGACACTTGCCCAGTGTTCTCTCGTCCCTTACCCCATCTCATGCCAATTCTCCAATCGGTTGCCACTGCCCTGATCAGTCGCCGGACGGCGCGCAGGCTTACCAGGATGATCCCGAATCCCGTGGTTCGCTACGCCTTCGTAACCATAGCGACGGCAGTTGTTCCGCTGCTTGTGGAGAAGATATCGGAAAGGTGGCGCGCCCGCGGACACGTTCTTCCAGTTCTTCCAGGGGACACCGTCACGAGGGCGTGACGCCGGGTCAGTTGCAAGGCGCGGGAGGAGATCGTCATTGATTAATGGGTTACGCCGGCCTCTCGCCGCTCGAGCCCGCGGTTATACGGAGTCCCAATGGCGCGATCGCGCGGGCACATCGTCATAGGTACACTGACGCTCACAAGCTGGCTCTGCGGCTGCCACTCCGCGGATCAGGACCGCGCCGAGCGCAGGCGCGATGCAGCCAAGCAGGCCTGCGAGGCCGCAGTTCTCGACCGGCTTGCTTCGCGTACCACGGCCACGTTCAAACGCGATGACGAGCACATCTTTTTTGACTCGACGGGCGGGGCGGGGGTGACTGGCGTCGTCGCTGCTGGTGGTGGCGCCCGGGATTTCGCCTGTATCCTCAAGTCAGACACGGACAGCACCTGGACACTCACGGCGGCTCGCCTCATGAATTGAGGCTTTGCGCGCCCGGTCGATCCGACGCCCCGGCATTCACCCGGGTTGCCGGAGTCCTGCGGCTGGCGGCCCGGCAACTTCTGGGGGGTGCCCAGGCCGACCAGGCAATCGCCATATTTCCTGATCTGACCGGCTCGTCGGGGCACTACCGCCTCACGGCGGATTTCAACGTCGCGGCCCCCATCGCCCGGGCGCTGGCGCTCAAGCTTGGAATCGCCAACAGGTACGACACTCAGCCCCAGCAAAACGTCCGGAAGTCGGACACTACCATACAGAGCGGTCTGGCGCTTGAGTTCTAGACTCTCGCCAACCCGGCGAAATAATTGCAGAACAGTGCGGAATTCCGGTCCGTTGGACCTTACTTCGAACGCGTTGGAACAGGAGTCCCATGACTGACGTAGCTACGGCCTCCACTGCCCTGAAGGGCCGCAACGCCGGCCTCGATCTCGCGAAGACCATCCGGGAAGGACTGCACGGCGCCACCCCCGATGCACTGATTGTCTTCGCCTCGTCCGATAACGACTACGAGGCCTTGCTGAGCGCACTCCAGAAGGAGTCCGGGGCAAAAGTGATGGTCGGCTGTTCTTCCGCCGGCGAATTCACAGGTGACAGCGCAGGAACCGACCGCACCTCGGCGATGGCCCTTCGAGCACCCGACATGCGATTCAGCGCGTCCGTGGCTCCGGAGCTGTCGGGAGATCGCGCCACCGCGGCCCGTGAGCTCACGAGCGGATTTCAGGGCCTGGATTCATCCGAGTACCGCTACAGGACGGCGCTGGTCTTCGTGGACGCGCTGGCCGGACAAGGCGACGACCTGGTCGATGAGCTTACGGTCGCGACCGGCGGCATGTACCAGTTCGTTGGCGGCGGCGCTGGTGACAACGGAAACTTCAAGCAGACGCACGTATTCATGAATGACCGGGCGTTCACCAACGCGGCTGTCGCACTCGAGATGCTGTCGAACAAGCCGATCGGTATTGGAGCGCGGCACGGCTGGTACGCCAGCTCTCCGCCACTTCGCGTGACCGAGAGTTCGGACGCGCGCGTCAGGAGCATGAACGTTGCGCCGGCAATCGAAGCGTTCGACGACCACGCCGCCGCCACCAACCAGCAGTTTGATCACGCAGATCCGCTCCCGTTCTTTCTTCACAATGTTGTGGGAGTCGCCACCGAAGGCGGACACAAGCTGCGAGTTCCACTCGGCATCGCGGATGAGGGATCCGTGGTCTTCGCCGCGGAGGTTCCCGTCGGCGCGATGGCCAGCGTCATGACTACGGGACTGTCGTCTGCGGCAGAGGCAGCGGGTGCTGCCACGCGCGACGCTGTTCAGCAAGTGACGCGACACGGTTGCACGCCGAAGGCCGCCCTATTCTTCGACTGTGTGGCGACGCGGCTCAGACTGGGAAGTGATTTCGGAAAGGAGCTCGACGCGGTGGCCGACGAGCTGGGTTCCGTGCCGTTTGCGGGCTACAACACTTATGGACAGATCGTGCGCGCGGAAGGGCAGTTCAGTGGATTCCACAACTGCACGGCAGTTGTCTGCGTCTTCTCGGAGTAAAACAGTTCGCGCGGCGAATCCTGTTGGAATGGGTGCGTCCGGCGCGAACCCGTCGCTGGTAAAGCTTGTCTCCGCGCTCGCCACTCCTGGAGATCGCACGCTCCGTGCGGCCGCAGTGGCCGCGGAATTCGGCGCGGTCGACCTTCTGGTGGTCATTCGCGATGAGGCTGCCGGCGCGTTTCTGTGTGCACCCGGCTTTCGCCAGACGCTCCCGAACGGGCGCGCGTGGCGAGAGTTTCTGAGTATATGTGAAGCAAACGGCGAAGCCAGCGGCCGACTTCCATTTCAATCGGCTGGTGAGCAGGTCCCCGTATTCGGTTTCGCCGCAGCGTCCGATGCGGTGCTCGTGCTCGTTGGCACTGACGCAGCGACGGGCGACATCGCCGGACTCAAGGAGTTGCTCCCGCTCCTGGTCGAACTGCTCAAGGGTGAGCGCGCCCTCGCGCTTACCACTCTGCACGCGCGTTCCGCGAGCGACGCAGTCGAGCGGAGTCGCATCATTGCATCGACACTCGAGCGCACGCGGCGTCAACTCGAGGATGCACTTCGCGCGGAACACGATGCCCGGAGCCAGCTGGAGCGCGTGAACGCCGAGCTCACCCGACACGCTCTCGAGACGGACGCCGCAAACGAACAGCTGCTTGTACAGGCCGACGAGCTCGCGGCCCAGGCAATGGAGATGGAGCTGCAAGCAAACCAGCTCCAGGCCACCAACGTCGAGCTGGACCAGGCGCGAACGAATGCGGAGGCCGCAACCCGAACCAAGGGCGAATTCCTCGCCACGATGAGTCACGAACTTCGCACCCCGTTGAACGCGATCGGCGGATACGCGGAACTCCTTGCCATGGGGATTCACGGGCCCGTCACTCCCGCCCAGTCGGATGCGTTGGCGAGAGTGATACGCAGTCAGCGCCACCTGCT
>JBBRBY010000130.1:0-4978 GCA_038205315.1 Gemmatimonadales bacterium
GCCCGGCATTTGGTGGAAGCCCGCACACAAGGCGGAGAAAGTCTGGGTGTCGATCGCCTTCGCCTGGTGCATTGTCCTCTTTGCAATGATGCCGCTCTGGCATTGGAAAGGCGGACAAAATCCATCCGGCGTGCGTACGCGCGTCGACCCCAAGGCGTACTTCGCGCGCACTGTTGCCTTTGCGGCGCAGTACAAGGTCGGCGACGACCGTGGCCTGCCGATCGTTCAGCCGCCGCCGGGAGCCGATGTCTACCTCGTCGGCCTCACCTTTCAGTGGTATCCGATCCTCAAACTCGAGCGGGGCAAGGAATACATGCTCCACATGTCGTCGCTCGACATGAATCACGGTTTCTCACTCTACCCGATAAATATCAACTTCGCCGTCGTGCCGAGCTTCGACTACGCGTTGCGCGTAACACCGACAACGGCTGGCGACTTCCGCATCATCTGCAACGAGTTCTGCGGCATCGGTCACCACACGATGGTCGGCCGCGTGATCGTCGTTGACTCGACGGGCAGCACCGTCGCCGATAACCGCGACGCCCACATTCGACAGGCAGGTGACCGGTGACCACCATCCCACCAACGGCCGTCAGCACGCGAGCTGTCGGCGCCTACCGCACGTGTCCGGCGACGGCTCACAGGATCAACCTGCAGGCTGAGCGCCTGATCAAGGTGAACGCCGTCGCCGCCGTGGTCGCGCTGCTCATCGGCGCCACAGCAGCGCTCCTGCTCGCGCTCACGCGCTGGCAGGCCGTGCACCTGCTCCCGGCGGTGTGGTACTACCGCATCCTCGGTGTGCACGGCATGAACATGCTCATCTTTTTCATCATCTTCTTCGAGATGGCAGTGCTTTGGTTCGCCGCTACTGTGCTGCTTGACGCACGGCCCGCCGCGCCGAAGTACGGCTGGTTCAACTTCGGGTTGATGCTCGTCGGCTCGCTGATGGTGGAGGCGATGCAATGGAGCGGTCGTGCGGATGTGCTCTACACATCATATCCGCCGCTCAAGGCCCACCCCCTTTTCTATCTGGGGATCATCCTGTTCGCGGTCGGAGCGCTCGGCGTTGTCGGACAATTCTTCGCCACGCTGACAATCGCCAAGCGCGAGAAAACCTACGTTGGGTCAATGCCGCTCGTCGTGTACGGCGCGATGACAGCGGCGATCATCGCCGTAATCACCTTGCTGCACGGCGCGATGGTCTACATCCCGACCTTCCTCTGGTCGATAGGACTCATCGACAGCGTCAACCCGCAGATCTACCGTCTGCTCTGGTGGGCACTCGGCCACTCGGCGCAGCAGATCAATGTCGCGGCGATGGTCGCCATCTGGTACATGCTCGGCGCGCTCACCGTGGGCGCGGTGGTGCTCAACGAGAAAGTGAGCCGTTCCGCGTTCGTGCTCTACATTCTGTTCATCTCGATGGCGTCGGCGCACCATCTGCTCGTCGATCCGGGGTTCGGGCCGGCGTGGAAGATCGTGAACACGTCGTACTTCATGTACATGGCGGTGCTCGCGTCGATGGTGCACGGCTTCACGGTGCCGGCGGGCATGGAGCTCGGCATGCGATTGCGCGGCTATAACGACGGCCTCTTCGGGTGGTTGCGCAAGGCGCCGTGGGGAGACCCCGGCTTTTCCTCGCTGATCCTTTCGGTGGTGGTGTTCGGCTTTTTTGGCGGCATCACCGGGGTGACCCTCGGCACGGAGCAGATCAACATCATCGCGCACAACACGCTGCGCATTCCGGGGCACTTTCACGCGACGGTGGTGAGTGGCACGGCCATGGCGTTCATGGGCGCGACGTATTATCTCCTGCCGCTCATCTTCCAGCGTAAGGTTGCTTTCTGGAAGCTCGCGAAGGTGCAGCCATATCTGTTCGCAGGCGGCATGCTCCTCGTCGAAACAGGAATGACGTTCGCCGGCAGTTTCGGCGTGCCACGACGACACTGGGACATCTCGTTCTCGCAAGCGCCGTTCGACGTGCCGTTCAACCCTGCCGTTGACATCTTCCTCGCGATGGTGGGTATCGGTGGCATCATCGCGGTTACCGGAGCGTACTCGTTCATTATCATCGCCGTGAAGTCTGTGTTCTTTGGCGAGAAGGTTACGGAGTTCCCGCGCGGAACGATCGTAGCCGGCATTCCGCAAGGCCTCACGAATCCGCCGGTGCATCCCGCGAACGCCGATGAGCTGAACGAGCAGCTTCACGCGCCGGGCAATGGCAAGCTGGGTCCGACGCCAGGGACGGTGGTGCTGGTCGCCGCATTCTTCCTGGCCTTCATACTGTACTACTTCACCAATTGGAAGCTCCTCAGTTTCCTGTGGAAAATCGGGTAGCCACGCCGCGGATCGGGCGTCCCGGCGCGCCGCTCATCGCGCTGCTGTCGATCCTCGGGATCACAGCAGCGTGGTGGTCGCTCGCGCTTTGGCCGGTGGCCGATGCGGGGCCGGCGTGGCTCGAGCGGACGCGTGCCGCCTGTTTCGGATCGACGCATAGCGGTCTTCCGGATACTGGTGGATGGATTCTCCTCATTGGCGAACCCATCGGGATGCTTGCCGTGTTGTTCGTTGGGTGGGGACAGTCGGTGAAGCAGGACCTGCGCCTCGTAATTGCACGGCCAGCGCGGCGGCTTGTCACTGCGGCTGGAATCGCGCTCGCGCTCGGCGGAATCGCATTGCTTGGCGCGCGAGTGGCGCGCGGATCTACGTTGGGCTGGTCGCGCGCGCCGTTGACCCCAGGTACTGCCGTGCAACCCGACACCGATGCACCCTCAGTTCTTCTAACCGATCAGCATGGGCAACTCACGTCGTTCGCGGATTTTCGTGGGCAGACAGTGTTGCTCACCTTTGCGTTCGGCCATTGCTCTACGGTATGTCCCGCGATCGTGCACGACTTGCGCAGCATACGGCGTATGGCCGACCGGCCCGATGTACCGCTCGTGGTGATCACTTTGGATCCGTGGCGCGACACGCCAGACCGCTTGCCGTCGATCGCGGCAGAGTGGGGCCTTTCATCCCGGGACCGAGTGCTATCGGGCAGCGTCGCCGATGTTGGCGAGGCGCTCGATGCATTCGGAATCGGACGCAGACGCAACGAAACGACGGGCGACATCGAACACGGCGAAACGGTGATGATCCTGAACGAGCGAGGTCGGATCGCCTGGCGCCTCGATGGCGACTTGCAGCCCGTGCGACAGTTGCTGAGAAGCCAACCGCGATAGTCCAGGTCAGCCAACGAGAGGAATAAGGCGTTGCAAGAGACCGGGGCGTTTCAGGACCAGATACGCGCCGGCCAAGAGGCTGGCAAGTATATTGGCCACGACGATGGACCACCACGGAAGCACTGGGCGCATTGGGCTCGTCAACAGGCCCACCGCAATGACGGTGACGATGAATCCCGCAACAATCGTAAGCATGACGAGGCGTGTCTGCGACGGATGTCGCTCAGTCTGGTCAACGAGCCCGGTAACGATCAGTCCAATGGCCAGTGCAATCAACAGATGCAACCCGTTGTACCAGAAGATCACAGTCATGTCAGGCTGAAGCGGGTACTGGAGGACTCCGGGGTCGCGGAGCCCCTTGAACACTGCTTCGCCGAGGAGATTGACTGTGTACAGCATACCGCGGGACGCGAGCAGATCGAAGGCGATGTAGAACACCGCCACGGATGCGTAGGCGATGAGCCCCGCCACCAGTCCGTCTCGCATAGTACGACTTGCAGGCGCCATTGTAACCTCTCAGAATAATTTAGTTCCAGGCCTCATCGCACGAAACTGCCTTTTATTCGCTGAATGCCTCGATGTACTTGATCCCCGCGCCAGTATTGAAGAGCACAACTCTCTCATCGCGATCTACTTCACCACGCTCGATCAAGACACGCAAGGCAGGAAGACACGCCCCTCCTTCAGGCGCAACGAACACTCCTTCAGCTGCCCCAATCTCGCGCACTGCAGCGATCAGCTCGGCATCGCTCACTGCGACCGCAGACCCACCGGATGCCCGAATCGCATCGAGTATCAGGAAATCGCCAATCGCCTTCGGCACCCGCAACCCGGATGCGACAGTCGCCGCGTTCGGGAACATGTCGGCGAAGCGCTCACCTTTCTCAAATGCTGTGACGATCGGCGCGCATCCATCCGCCTGAACCGTCACCATCCGCGGTCGCTCCGACCCGATCCATCCCATCTTCTCCATTTCGTCGAACGCCTTCCACATTCCGATGAGACCTGTCCCACCACCAGTCGGATAAATGATCACGTCGGGCAGCGTCCATCCGAGTGTCTCCGCCAGTTCGTAGCCGAGCGTTTTCTTTCCCTCGACTCGGTACGGCTCTTTCAAGGTAGACACATCGAACCAGCCCTCCGCCTCCTTGCGGCGAGCGACTTCAGCGCCGCAATCGGTGATCAATCCATCGATCAACGTCACGTTGGCACCGAGCTCGACACATTCCACGACGTTGGCCCTTGGCGTGTCGCGCGGCATGAAGAGATACGCTTCCATTCCAGCGCGAGCTGCGTAGGCAGCAAGCGCACCAGCCGCATTTCCCGCGGACGGAGCCGCCACCTTCGTGACACCGAGCTCCTTCGCCATCGATACGGCCGCCGACATTCCGCGCGCTTTGAAGCTTTGTGTTGGATTCAGAGACTCATCTTTTATATAGAGCTCGTCCATTCCGAGCGACTTTCCCAGCCGAGTCGCGTGCAAGAGCGGAGTCCAGCCTTCGCCGAGTGTGACGATGTTTTCGTCCGACGCGACCGGCATTACTTCGCGATATCGCCACATGCTCGACACACGGGATGAAAGGGATTCTTTGGTGAGCGACTTCGCCGCGGCAGCGAGGTCATAACGGACGAGAAGCGGCTTGCCGCATTTCTCGCAGAGATTGTAGAGCCGGCCTGCTGGATATTGAGTGGAGCAGGCGGCGCACTCGAGATGGGTGACGTTATTCATGGCGACGGCTAAGTTATTCGATCACGGC
>JBBRBY010000131.1:0-4938 GCA_038205315.1 Gemmatimonadales bacterium
TCGCGCTACCCACCATGCCGTATCAATCGCGGCCCCTGGATCACGATCCAGCAGGCGAAGCGATATTTCGGAACGCGGGCTCCAGAGGGCCACGCCAAGCGGCCGGCCACGCTGATCGTGCACCTGAACCGTACCGGCCTCGGAATCGGGGGCATTCGCGACATCGCTGCGAAAGATCCACGGATGGCCCGACCGCCAGCGCTGGGCCCCTCTTCCGGAAACGATCGCGATTGGGCGATCTTTAGTCAGAGCCATGGCGGAAAGTACATGATTCTTGCGTTACAGAGGACCAGATGAAACGAATGAACAGACGCATGAGCGTCCCGGCTCTTCTCGCAATCCCGGCCACTGCCGCCGTCGCCACCGCCGCCGTCGCCACCGCCGCCGTAGTCCTCCGACGCAAAGCAAGGGAATCCGCCAGGTTCGAGCGACTCGGCGCCGCTGCGCTGGAAACCCTCCTGAACGCGATCGACGCCAATGACCCGGTGACTGGAGCACACGTGCGCAGAGTGGCGCGCTACGCGTTGGTGCTCGCCGACGCGATGGACGTGGACGACCGTACGGGGCACACCATCGAGCGAGTCGCGCTCTTCCACGATATCGGCAAGATCCACGAAGCTCTGTTCGATGTGATCCACGACCACAGGAAGCTTGATCCCAAGGAACGACGCGAGATCAAAACTCACCCTGCGCGTGGCTCGACGGTGCTCGAGCCGCTCATGTCGTTCTATCCGGACTTGCCGAAGGGCGTGGTTGCCCATCACGAGCGCTGGGACGGAACAGGCTACCCGCGCAAGCTCAAGGGCAAGGAGATTCCGCTATCGGCCCGCGTTGTCGCAATCGCGGACACCTTCGACGCCATCACGCACTCGCGGAGGTACCGTCCGGGCCAAAGTCTCGAGGTCGGTATGAACGCAATCGGAGAGGGCCGCGGTACCCAGTTCGATCCGGAGCTCGTCGACCTCTTCATGGCCGCGCCGATCCAGGACCGTATCCGTAGCGAGATGCGCGGCGCAAGCAAGGTCGAGAGCGAGCCCCAGACTCGTCGCCGCAAACATCGCGGCGAACCGGACCGCGCGCCCGATGTACGATTCCGCTGGCGCGAGACGTCGCCAAAACAGAGCGGTCGCGACAGGCTGCCAGCGAAGGTTTAACGAATTGGCGTCGCCGACGGCGCAGCGCGCTACTTCGTCGCCTTCGCCTTCACTGCGCGCTTCGCCTGCTCGTGCTCCGCCATCGTTTCCCGGAATTCGTGATGACCGTCAGGAGCGGCCACAAAGTAGAGATATGGAACCTTCGCCGGCGCCAGCGCTGCGCGAAGACTCGCCGCGCCGGGCGACGCGATGGGGCCAGGCGGAAGGCCCGGATACATGTAGGTATTGTAGGGCGACGCGATCGCGAGATCGCGATACAGAACACGATCCGTGTGGTGGCCCATCGCGTACTGCACCGTGGGATCGGCCTGCAGCGGCATCCCGATCCGTAGCCGGTTGTAGTACACCGCAGCAATCACCGGCCGCTCCTCCGGAACGCGAGCTTCCTTCTCCACGATGGACGCCATCGTCACGATTTCATTCCTGCTGCGGCCGAGTGCCTGCGCCTCGGCGTCGTATTCCGGCTTCCATTCGCGCTCGAAGCGCGTGACCATCTCCGTCACCGCCTGACGCGCCGACGTACCAGGCGCGAAGACGTACGTGTCCGGGAACAGATAACCCTCCAGGGTAGCGGCAGGATCCTTCAACCGCGCGCGCAATCCAGGATCACGCACCGCCGCATCCACAGAGTCCACCGGGGTGTGAAGCGCGCGCGCAAGCAGCGGGGTTATCTGGGCTATCGTGAATCCCTCAGGGATTGTGAGCCTGTTGATGATCCCGACACCACCGTTCATCGCGCGGACCAGATCACTCCAGCGTGTCCCGGGTCGAAGTAGATACGTTCCCGCCTGAATCTTCCGGTCGCGACCGAGCGCCCGCGCGTACATGCGAAACGCGAGCGGTGATTCGAGTACGCCGGCCGATCGCATCGAATCCGCCGCAACCCGAAAAGTCGCGCCGCGCGGAACTATCACGCGGACGGGCGAACCATGCGGTCCGCTGCACGCGGCGAGAGCCATCGCCCCAGCAAGCATTGTCACACCCCCGAGCCTGCGTGCGCGTTCAATTCGCATCCAGCTACTCCGGCAGGTTGAGAGCATGTTGCAACAGCATCGCGGCAGCCATCGCATCCACATCGCCCTTTCTGCCCCGAGTGGAACCACCCATCTCACGCACACTTCGGAGTGCAGCCGAGGTGGTGTAACGTTCGTCCACATAACGCACCGGCAGGCCCGTCCGCTGCAGCAGTGCCGCGCCCACCACCCGCACCTCGGCGCAGCGCGGTGTCTCCTCACCGGAACCGTCAAGCGGGAGTCCAAGCACGAAGCCCGCTGCCTCCAGCTCCGCCGCGCGGCGCATCAACTCTGCCACCGGCGGACGCTTGCCCGCTCTGCGCTCGATGAATCCCGCTGGCGATGCGATCGTGCCCGTCGGGTCGCTGATGGCCAGCCCAACGCGCCGGTCACCGTAGTCGATCGCCAGCAACCTGCCGCGCATCAACCTTCCGCCATCTTTCGGAAAAACTCGGCGTTGTTCTTCGTGCGCGAGAGCTGCTTGAGCAGGAAGTCGATCGCTTCGGTTTCAGGCATGTCCGCCAGGAACTGCCGCAGCAGCGTGATGCGATTGATCTCGCTCTTGTCCAGCAGCAACTCTTCCTTCCGGGTGCCGGACTTGAAGATGTCGATCGCGGGATAGATGCGACGATCCGCGATCTTCCGGTCCAGCACGAGCTCCATGTTGCCGGTACCCTTGAACTCCTCGAAGATCACGTCGTCCATTCGCGAGCCGGTCTCGATCAACGCCGTCGCTATGATGGTGAGCGATCCGCCGCCGTCGATGTTGCGCGCCGTCCCAAAGAAGGCCTTCGGCTTCTGAAGCGCCGTCGCCTCAACTCCGCCCGACAAAATCTTTCCCGTCGTGGGAGCCACGGTGTTGTGCGCACGGGCAAAGCGCGTGATGGAGTCGAGCAGGATCACCACGTCGTGGCCAGCCTCCACGAGCCGACGAGCCTTCTGCAATACCATGTCCGACACCTGCACATGCCGCGCGGCACCCTCGTCGAACGTCGAGCTTATCACCTCGGCGCGTGGAACCGTCGCCTTGATCTCGGTGACTTCCTCCGGACGCTCGTCAATCAGCAGCATGATGATGCGAACCTCGGGATGGTTCTCCGAGATCGCGTTGGCCATCTTCGTGAGGAGTATGGTCTTTCCGGCGCGAGGCGGCGCGACGATGAGGCCGCGCTGGCCCTTGCCGATGGGGGCCATGATGTCCACCACGCGCATGCTCAGATCACCGTCCGCCGTCTCCAGGCGAAGCCGCGTGTCAGGATACTGCGGCCGCAGTGAATCGAACGGCGTTCGGGTCCTGGTGGTGTCGGGCTCGAGTCCGTTCACCTGCTCCACGCGGAGCAGCGCGAGATACTTCTCCCACGGCTTGGGTGGCCGCACCTCGCCGAATATCTCGTCTCCCGTGCGGAGGTCGAAGCGCTTGATCTGCGACGGCGATACGTAAACGTCATCCGGCCCCGCCAGATAGCTCCAGTCCTGACTGCGCAGAAACCCGTAACCTTCCGCGAGAATCTCGAGCACGCCTTCCGCCCGGAGCGAAACGCCGGAGTCGAGCAGACTCTGTCCGATCTTGAGGATGAGATCGGGTTTGGTCATCCCTTCGGTGTGGTCCACCTGGAGACCGTCTGCCATTTCCTGCAGCTCGACAACCGTCTGTCGCTTGAGCTCCGCTATTTCCACGATGATTCGCTGTCGCCGTTGTTGATTGATCGCACCGATTTAATCATGCCGTCCGCTGTCAGAACGGGAGATATCGAAATGGATGATGCTTCGCGTCCTGAACTACGGAATCCAGCTCCGCATGCGCCCGGTCCAATTGCCGAGCCATTGCGGCGCCTCCCGGCGCGCCGCCGGAGTAGCGCGCGAGTTTCGCCTTCAGATCGTTTACGCTCGCCATCGTCGCGTGTGCCTGCCGAACGAGAGTGGAATCACGCCTGAACCGGCCAACCTCGCCCGTTCCGCTCGCGGCCGCGCCTATCGAATCCGCGAGCGCGCTGACTCGCGCAGCTTCGGTTCTGAGCTTTGACGTGTCCCGCATGATCTCGCCGATCACCCCGCGCGGATTCAGCGTCCGGCGGGAGAAATTGTCGAGCGCCGCGCTCACCGCCGCTGCCTGCAGTTTGGACTGTGCGCGCAGAGCGGACACATCCTCGAGCGTCGTGTCGAACTGGGACGTGATCGTCTTCATGGTAGCCGCGATCCCCGTGACGCTGTCACCCAGCGATGAAACGTCTGCCATCCCCGATCGCGCCTCCATCTGCGCGCGAGCGCGAAGCGTGTCGCCGTAGTCCAGCGCCGGTGCCGCGAGCGTTCCCGGAGTGATGTACACAACGGGACTTCCGATCAGCTGCCCACCGGGCGCGATCTGCACGTCGGAGTTGCGCCGGATGTACTTGAGATACTGGTCCAGGATATCCATCGAAATGAGCACGCGCTCGCTCGTGTCGCTCGACGGCGGTCGCAGTGCCACGGCGTTCACCAGCCCCACCTTCTGGCCTGCCAGCCGCACTTCCGTGCCGTTGAGCACACCGGCAGCGACGTCAGTGACCATGTAGAGCCGAGTGGTGTTGCCGTGCAACGCGCCAACACGCGCGAACATCATCACCGCGCTGACAGCCGCGACGATGGCCACGAAGACCACTATTCCTACCTTGAGCTGGGACCAGTTATCGGCGCGTGGCATGCGGCGAGAGGGAGTGCCGGATTCGAGCCAGAGGAAATGCGGGCAGGAAACCGGGGGTGGAGCGCGGTGGCGGGGGGGGGGAACCGGGGTG
>JBBRBY010000132.1:0-4930 GCA_038205315.1 Gemmatimonadales bacterium
GCTCCGACTCTGGCGCAGGCGAGCATCGCGATCGCTGCCTCGGGGATCAGCGGGAGATAGATCGCGACGCGGTCGCCCTTCTTCACGCCCAGCGACTTGAGGACGTTTGCGAAGCGCCGCACCTCGTCGTACAGCTCGCCGTAGGTAATAGTTCGTTGGTCACCGGGCTCGCCTTCCCAGATCAGAGCGCGCTTGTCGCGGCGTTCACCGAGTGCGTGGCGGTCAACGCAGTTGGCGGACGCGTTGAGCTTGCCGCCCACGAACCACTGGACATGGGGCGGCTTCCAGTCCATCACCTGGGTCCACGGCCTGATCCAGTCGAGCCTGCGCGCCTCGTCTGCCCAGTATCCCTCCGGATCATTCTCCGCCTTTTCGTAGATGGCAGGATCTCGGACCAGCGCGTTCGCCGCGAAAGCTGCCGGCGGCGGAAACTTCCGCTCTTCGGTAAGGAGCGCGTCTATCTCATTCATGAATCTGAAAATACAGCTTCGGAGCGCTGGCGCGACATACGGCGGGGAGCGCGGCAGCGTCACATGGGTAAATTGGCGGTATGAGCTCCGAGCGCAGGACCATCCTTTTCGAGCGGCTGCATGAAGGCGTCGAGCTGCCAGTGCGTGCCACCGCGCACAGCGCCGGCTACGACCTGAAGGCCTTTCTCATTGCCGGATTATCCGTGCGTCTGAGCCGCGGCGGGCGGCAGTATGATGGAATTCCGCGCGCCTTTGGCGACGACGTTGTGCTCGAAGTGGAGCCCGGCGAGCGCGCGATCGTACCGTTGGGCTTCCGGGCCTCGCTGCCAGAGGGGTACGAAGCTCAGATCCGGCCCAGGAGCGGGACCAGCTTCAAGACCTCCCTCGTGATCGCCAACGCGCCGGGAACGATCGATCCCGATTACAACGGCGAGTGGGGCGTACTGGTGCGAAACGACGGCTCCGCGCCACTCCAGATAACCCACGGCGAGCGCATCGCGCAGATGGTGATATCGCGGTACGAGGTGCTCGATTTCGAAGATGCGGAAGTTGTCCGCAGCACCGACCGCGACGGCGGCTTCGGGAGCACGGGGCATCGCTAGGATCATCCGGCGTTTTGGATGGGGAAGTCACCTGCTAGATTTCGCATCGAAACCCCTACCAAGAACGGCTCATCAAAGATGACCACACCCGGTAACACTCAGTCCAAGGACAGCTCTGCTGGCTCACTCGCCGTAAAGGACCAGCGGACCAGCAAGGATTACGATTTTCCGATCAAGGACGGCGCCATTCGCGCCGCCGATCTCCGGCAGATAAAGACCGCCAATCCGGATGACGTCGGTCTGCTTTCGTACGATCCGGCCTTCATGAACACGGCGTCGTGCCGAAGCTCGATCACCTTCATCGATGGCGACAAGGGAATCCTGCGCTATCGCGGGTACCCGATCGAGCAGCTGGCAGAGAAGGCGTCGTTCCTGGAAGTCGCATGGCTGCTGCGCCATGGCGAGCTCCCCACGCAGCAGGAGTACGACAAGTTCGAGCAGGAGATCACGTACCACACGTACGTGCACGAGAACATCCGCAACTTCCTGCAGGGCTTCAGGTACGATGCGCACCCCATGTCGATGCTGCAGAGCTCTATCGCCGCGCTGTCGTCGTTCTATCCGAACGCCAGGGCGATATTCGATCCCGAGGAGCGCAACATCTCGGTGATCCGGCTGCTCGCGAAGACACCGACCATCGCCGCATTCTCGTATCGACACTCCAAGGGGCTCCCGGTCGTCTATCCCGACAACTCGTTGTCGTACGTCGAGAACTTTCTGTCAATGATCAACCGGATGACCGAGCCGCGCTACGAGGCGAATCCGATCTTCGCGCGCGCCCTCGAGATCCTGTTCATCCTGCACGCGGATCACGAGCAGAACTGCTCCACCAGCGCCGTTCGCGTAGTCGGATCGTCGCACGTCGATCCGTTCTCGGCGGTCTCCGCCGGCGTCGCGGCGCTGTTTGGACCGCTGCACGGCGGCGCCAACGAGCAGGTGCTGCGCATGATCGAGGAAATCGGCACCATCGAGAACGTGCCGGCCTTCATCGAGACGGTGAAGAGCGGCAGCGGCAAGCTCATGGGCTTCGGGCACCGCGTGTACAAGAGCTACGATCCGCGCGCCAAGATCGTGAAGAGTCTCTCCGATGACGTGTTCAAGATCACCGGCGTCGATCGCGGGCTCGAGATCGCCCTGGAGCTGGAGCGCATAGCGCTGCAGGACGATTACTTCGTGTCGCGGAAGCTGTATCCGAACGTGGACTTCTACACCGGGCTCATCTACCGGTCGATGGGATTCCCCACGGAATACTTCACCGTGCTGTTCGCGATCGCGCGCATGGCCGGCTGGCTGTCGCAGTGGGAGGAGATGTTGCTCGACAAGGAGCAGAAGATCGCGCGCCCCCGCCAGATCTACACCGGTCACGACGAGCGCAACTTCGTGCAGACAGTCAACCTCGGAAGCCGCAAGAAGTAGTTTGTCTTGATTTAAGCAGAAAGAGCGTCGTCGCTACTCGCGCCGACGCTCTTTCTGCTTGTGTGACCGAACCGTCAGGCCAGCTTGGCGGTAAGCGTGATGTTGACGTTCCCCTTAAGCGCCTGCGACACCGGACAACCGTCCTTGGTGGCCTGCGCGATCTGCTGGAACTTCGCGTCGTCGATACCGGGCACCTTCGCGTTAACCAGAAGGCTCATCGTGGTGATCTTAAAACCATCGCCCACCTTTTCCACAGTGCATGCGGCGCTGGTCTCGACGCTGTCCGCAGGCGTTCCACCCTTCTCCAGCCCGAGCGCCAGCGCCATCGAGAAACATGCTGCCTCCGCTGCCGCCAGCAGTTCCTCAGGGTTCGATCCCGGAGCACTCTCGAAGCGTGAGCCGAACGAATAACTGCCGTTTACGGTGCCGCTCTCGGCCTTGTACGATCCGTTGCCCTTGAGGCCCTTCTCCCAGATAGCGCTTGCCTTGCGTGTAGGCATGTAGTTCTCCATTCATGGTGACGTACCGACTATCGCATGATGCGCGCCCATCCGGCTTGCGACTCATGCGTGACTGCTCTACGTCGCGAACGCCGCCAGCGGTTCAGTGGGCATGCGCCCACGCCCAGAAACGATCCTTGAGTCCGACGATGGGCGGAGGCTGGAGGGTGTCGGTGCGTTGGGCGCGGGAATTCCCCACCGGCAGCATCACTACTGCCAGCTCCCCGTCCGTATCGAACCGGTCGCCCTCGGCGTTGTGCGCCTCCACGCGAATGCCCATGCCGGAGACCGTGAAGAGCTGAGTCACCTCGTGGGCGGCTACGAGGTTCGCCACCAGCGTGTCGCGCTCCTCGTCCACGTCCGGCGCGATGTGATGCGTGGGGTGGAATCCACGGTAGCTGATTCCGGCACGCAGGTCGAAGGTGGCGTCGCCCAGCCAGATCTGGCGGCCCTCATGCAATACGCTGTCCGCGAGCCAGAAGCGCACGTGATGCCGCCTCCGCGCGCTGCGACCCACCTGCCGCTCGAAGGCGATGTCCTGCCGACGGCCGAACAGGTAGAGCGGGCTGATCGGCGCCGTGGAATCCGGCCTGTTGAAGATCACGCTCTTTGCGATCGCGATGTCCGTGCGGCGATTGGCGCTGTCAGCCACCACCCAGCCGGCCGCGCGCATCGCGGTCTGGAGCTCTGCCGCGCTCCCGATCGCGGCGATGTTGATGGGATCTCCCTTTTCGTGCTTCGCGTTGGTCGTGCGCCGGGGAAGCGCCTCCAATTCTGCAGCGTGCTCGAAGTGTGTGAACAGGGCCGGCGCAACGAAGTGCGTCGCGGAGTACACGAGAGCGATGATGGCGATTGCGCCCAGCACGACCGTCATCTCCACGCGCCGCTGAAAAGCGCCAGAATGCGTGGTGGGAGTCGCCGCGCGATTGGTGCTGTCGTCGCTCGTCATCATGCGTTGGTCCGGTCCATCACCTGATACGGCGTGTGATCGCCAGCCGTTGCGGAGCCTCCCGCGTTGAATCCGCCATTCGGCCCGCAGCAGTGTTAAGGTGGATGCTGTAGATTGGGCTCCGACCCGGATTCACGTAACCCTTACCAAGGAGCAATGATGTTCAAATCCAGACCAAGCCGGAGGGATTTCGTGACGCAGCTCGCCGGACTGGCCGGCGCCAGCGCACTGGTGCCGGCCGTCGCGCGAGCATCCGGCCAGCTGCCGCATTCCGGCGCGTCCCACGCCCCCGACGACGAGCTGGATCCGTGGCTCAAGGCGCTCAAGGGGAAACACCGCCAGCTGGCCCACTCGCACGACAAGTGGACGAAAGGGATGGAATACGCGATCCGCGTCAAGAAGGCGTATCTCACGGAGTACGGCGTCCCCGCGAGCGAGGTCGATTCCATTCTGGCGGCGCACGGCAAGACCGGCGCGATGACATACGTGGACGCCGCGTGGGAGAAATACGGCTTCGGGAAGATGTTCGACGTGAAGGAGTCTGCAAAATCCGACAAGATCGCGACCAAGAACATTTTCTATGCTGGGACTGAAGACGATCCCGGAATCCGGGAAGCGCTCGCCGCGGGTGTCGTCGTGCTGTCGTGCCGCACCGCGCTGCGCGGTCTCTCCGACGAATTCGCGAAGGAGAAGAAGTACGGTACAGCGGCTGAGATAGAACGCGACCTCACCGGCATGCTCATTCCCGGCGTGGTGCTCGTTCCCGCGATGATCATAGCGATCGGCCGCGCGCAGGAGCAGCACTGCAGCTACGTGTATACGGGCTGACGCGGGCGCACTGCCGAACGCGTGCCGCTCTCCGAGTTACGAGACGGTGCGCGTCTTCTTGCGGAGGAAGTCCATCAGTATGAACTGCCCCAGCGTCATCGTGTTGGTGAAGTAGGCCTTCCCCTTTGCGATGGCCGACACGCGCTTCACGAACTCCACCAGCGC
>JBBRBY010000133.1:0-4849 GCA_038205315.1 Gemmatimonadales bacterium
GTTCTGCGATCACGGAAACGAGTACCGCAGCGCGATCTTCTACCACGATGATGCCCAGCGCAAGGCGGCCGAGGCGTCGAAGGCGGAGCTGGTTCAGTCGGGGCTCTTCAAGTCTCCGATCGTTACCGAGATCGTGCCGGCTTCGACGTTCTGGAAGGCAGAAGATTACCACCAGCACTACGCCGATAAAAACCCGGTGCAGTACAACGTGTATCGAATAGGCTGTGGCCGCGATGCGCGTCTGAAGGAGATCTGGGGGTCGAGCGCGGAGCCGAATGTACCGTGACAGGCGTGAACCAAGTGTTGCCGCCACCGTCAGTTGATCGTAAGATATACCAGCCGCACCTGCCGGCAGGACATTATCGGTGGCGGGACCCCTTGGAGCTCATTTGGCAGGTACTGCGGGTACCGGTGGCGCAAAGCCCTCTCTGGACGAGCTGTTCCCGCGCATCTACGAGCAGCTCCGCGCGGTGGCTGCGGCATATCTACACCGCGAGCGCGCGGATCACACCCTCGCGCCGACGGCTCTCGTGCACGAAGCGTACATCCGGATGGCGGCGCAGGACAGGATAGACACCGCAGACAAGACGCGGTTGCTCGGACTCGCCGCCGAAATGATGCGGCGCATCCTGGTGAATTATGCGCATGCACACCAGACGGAAAAGCGTGGCGGCGCGCGGGTGTGCATCACGCTGGATGAGAACGTCGCGAGCTCTGATGGTGAGCTCGACCTGGTCGAATTGGATGACGCACTGACCCGCCTTGCCGAATTCGACGGCCGCGGGAGCAGGATCATCGAGATGCGTTTTTTCGCGGGATTGAGTATCGAGGAGACGGCCCACGTCCTCGGCATCTCACCCGCGACCGTTAAGCGCGAGTGGGTCGCTGCGCGTGCGTGGCTGCGGCGTGAGATGAGCCCCGCATAAAGTGCAAACCGAGGAGTGGGATCGCGTCCGAATAGTTTTGTCCGCGGCGCTCGATTGCGACACATCGGAGCGGATCGCGTTTGTCGAGTCGGCGTGCGGACACGATCAGGAACTGCGAATCGAGGTCGAATCATTACTGGCGGCACACGCAGGCGCGGTCGGATTTCTGGAAGGGTCCGCACTTGACTTAAAACCGCCCCCTCCGTCCGCGCCCGTCGATTACTCGGTATCCGAGTTACGGATCGGCGCGTACCGAGTGGTGCACGAGATCGGCCATGGCGGAATGGGCGTCGTGTACCTGGCGGAGCGCGATGACGACCAGTACCACAAGTCTGTCGCGATAAAACTTGTGTCACCCGGTCCGGACACGGACATGATCATTCGACGCTTCCGGCACGAGCGTCAGATGCTGGCCGGCCTTGACCACCCGAACATTGCTCGGCTGCTCGACGGAGGCACCACCGTCGAAGGGCTGCCGTACTTCGTCATGGAGTACATCGAAGGCGAGCCGATCACACGCTATTGCGATGCGCGCGGGTTAATGCTGCCCGAGAGACTCGCTCTCTTTCGCGACGTCTGCGCGGCCGTCCACTACGCGCACCAGCACCTTGTCGTCCACTGCGACATCAAGCCGGGCAACATTCTCGTCACCAATGATGGCGTGCCGAAACTGCTTGACTTCGGGATTGCGAGACTACTGGATGCAACGGACGAGGATGACACGGAAGCGTCGGTACCAGCGCGCGCGATGACGCTGGCGTACGCCAGCCCGGAGCAGGTCAGCGGTGGCGCTGTCACGACGCAGACGGATGTGTATTCGCTCGGTGCTGTCCTGAACGAGTTGCTCACTGGGCGGGAGCCGGCCGATCCCCTCGCCGGGGAGGTCCCCGCACCACGTCGATCGCTGCCCCCTGATCTCGACTGCATCGTACGCAAAGCCCGGCTGTCCTTGCCGCAGCAGCGGTATGCGTCGGCGCAACAATTCTCCGACGACGTTCGCCGGTATCTCGACAAGCAGCCAGTTGTGGCCCGACCGAACACTCTGGCGTACCGGACGGTGCAGTTGCTTCGCAGGAATGCGCTCCTGTCCATGGCGGTGGGAACGATCCTCGTGGCGCTTCTGGGTGGAATCGCCACGACCACCTGGCAGGCCCGCCTCGCCGACCAACACCGGCGAACGGCCGAGCTGCGCTTCAACGCCGTGCGTAGCCTCGCGACGTCGCTGATCTCCGAAGTTAACGATTCGATAGCATCGCTACCGGGAACGACGCGCGCGCGAAACCTCATTGTTGCGCGCGCGCTCAGTGCGTTGGATACGCTCTCACGCGACGCGCATGGGGATCCCGACCTGCAGTACGACCTCGCCGTGGGGTACCTCAAGGCCGGTGATATCCTGGGGCGTCCCTACGGTCCCAACCTCGGCGACACCCGCGCCGCGCTCGTGAGTTATGACAAGGCGCGATCCATACTTGCTTCACTCGTTGCCGCACATCCGCGCGACAACAGAGCGGTGGAGGAGCTTGCCCTGACGGAGGAACGAGTCGGAGCGATCTACATCCGCGCGCGGGACTGGCCCAACGGGGAGCGCCATGAGCGACTCGCGGTCGCGATGGCTGATAGTCTCGTACGATGGGAGCCGGACAGCCAATCGTACCAGCGCGAGTTGAGCGATGCGCTGATCTACCTCGGCGACGCCCTGGCCGCCTCGGATGACCAATGGTCTGCAGCACGGATCCGCGTGGCGCGTGAAAGCTACTCGCGCGCGCTCAGTATTCGACTGAAGCTTGCCGCGCGAGGGCCGGCGTCACCGGCGCTACAGCGGGGTTTGATCTCCGCGTACAATAGAATCGGGTACACCGGATCATCGCTGTGGAAGGTCACTGGTGACATCGGTGAGCTGCGCGGAGCCCTCGTGAACCATGTCAAATCTCAGCACCTTCGCCTCGAACTGCTTTCCGCAGATCCCGGAAGTACAGCGAATCGCCGTCTGGTCGCAGACGGGTGGATGGACATCGCGCAGCTTCAGGGAGCGCTCGGCAACTGGCGCGGAGCGCTCGCTACGTTCGACAGCGCGGGTCCAATGTTTCAATCCCTCGTCGATGGGGATCGCGCGAACGCAGAGGCGCGGCGCGATCTTGCCTACTTCCATGAGAACATCGGCGGCACGCTCGCCGACGCGCACCAGCCATCCCGTGCGATTGAGCACGAGCGAATTGCGGTGGCGATGCTCCTGGATGTACAAAGCGGGGATGCGGCGAGCAATGAAGAGTTTTTCCACCTGGCCCACGCATACGAAGTCACGGCGCGCGCTTTTGATGCGCTGGGCTCGGGCGAACTGGCGTTGAAGGCAAATCGGGATGTCGTGATGGCGTTGCGTCGCTGGATTGTCGCCGAGCCGAATAATCCCCGGGCCAACCGGATGCTGCGGGAGGCGCTTGATCGGATGGGTGCCCATGGAAAAGGCGGCTGACGGAAGGAAAATGAGCCGATTCGATCGGGTTTCCTGCGTTTTACAGAAGGCGCATTCCTGACGCCCTAGTCGGAAGGTCGAACCTTTTTCCCATCGGAGAGATGATGAACACTCGGACCAAGCGCTCGCTGAGCGCGCTTGCGGTGTTAGCCGCGGCCACCGTTGCCGCACCTACTGTTCACGCACAGCAGGTCTACCTCAGCGCGACAAATACCGATAGTCCAGTGGATGCCGGCTACTCGGCGATCGGTAACTTCACAAAGAATTCTAATGGCGGCTACGGCTTCTCCTGTGCGCCGAGTCACGCGTACTGCGCATTCAATGGTAATGCTCAGAAGACCACCGGAGTGAGCAATACGTCGTCCTTCGTCTTCAATAGCGGGTTGTTTGAAGCCACTGTATACTCGGGCACGCAGGCGCCGACATCCGTCACTTTTGTCGGTTCGGATGGAACGAATACGTACACCAGCGCCGCATGCCTGATCAACTCCCTCACGTACACCTTTTGCGCGAACACGTTTACGAATCCGATCAGCAGTATCGAGTTCGTAACTACGGGCGGAACGCAAATCGGCGGTGGCGATGGAGGCTACTATCTGGCCAACGACCTCACGTTCAACGGACCGACGGGTACGACGACTCCAGAACCAAGCTCGATGGCACTCCTTGGCACTGGGCTCACCGGGCTGGTGCCGATGATGCGCCGGAAGCTCAAGCGGTAGCAGCGGCTCGGATCAAACTTGAATGCGGGCACCCCGATCGGGTGCCCCGCATTCAAGTCCTTGGACCATGACCTGGGTGCGATCAAAGAACAGGACAGTGTGACCGGAGCAGCTACTGTTGCATCCGTATCACCGCGTAGTCGCGCGCGCCCTTTCGCAGTAGAACGTACGAAGCCGCTAGCGGCGTGATCTCGGCCAACATCATGGCGGCGGCGACCCGCTCGCCGTTCACATAAGCACCGCCCTGATCCGCGAGCCTGCGGGCGTCGCCCCGAGATTTTGCCAGGCCCGATCGAACGAACAGATCGAGCACAGAAATCTTCTCGCCCCTCGCGGCAACACCGCCCTGCACCTCGCCGGCAAGCGCGAACAGAGCAGCCGCGGAAAGAGCGGTTACGTCGCCGCGTCCGAAGAGAACTCCTGAGACGTCCCGCGCTACCCTGGCTGCTTCCGCCCCGTGCACTCGAGACGTGATCTCGAACGCGAGCGCGCCCTGAGCCTCGCGCCGCTCAGGATGCTCCGCGACGTCGCGCTCCAGGCTCATTATCGAGTCACGGTCGAGCAGCGTCATCATCCGTAAGTACCTGCCCACATCCCGATCGTCGGTGTTGACCCAGAACTGATAGAACTGGTACGGCGACGTACGCGCAGCGTCCAGCCACACGGCGCCGGCCTCGGTCTTCCCGAATTTCGCGCCAGCCGCAGTGGTGAGAAGCGGGAACGTCACCGCG
>JBBRBY010000134.1:0-4826 GCA_038205315.1 Gemmatimonadales bacterium
TAAATTATTTTTGGTTTTACTATTCCCACCGGCCGAAATTTTTAACAGTGGGGGGGCCCCCCCACCGCCGCCCCCCGACTTGTTATTTATTCGTACTACGACCAACACTGAACAGCACTGATCACCCGCCGCAGGTCTGCCGCGTCTTGGCGGCATTGGCGGGGATCCAGATGGCCAGGCCACTCGCTTCCGCTGTAGCCGTGTGCGCACCGACTGCTTCACCAATCACGTTGACCGTCGTCTTGTTCTGATCAACAGGGTTGGCGATCAATCCGTTCGCTCCTGCCTCGGCGGCACGCTTCTGCATCTCGATGCGCATCTGATTGTCGGTAGTCCATACCGAGTTGCCTGAGGCGGTAATCCACGCTACCTCGTGGTAGTCGCTCGGTACGTCCGCCCGGCTGCTGAACACCTGTACCGCATTCGCACAGGTGGGGTTGCGCGAGATGGATGGGTTGATGGCCGTGGTCTTCGTTTTCACGGCGCACGCACTACCAGCAAGAAGCCCGCTCGCGAGCAGCAGGGTAAGTGACGCAATCTTCATGATTCTACCTCCGGGATGAGTAATGGTGGTTACCCGGAGGGTATTGCAAATGCAGGACCGGCTGACGGCCCCAGCACGGGTTGCCGGCGCGGCGCGTGGGATGCCGTCCGCGGAAAGACCCCCCAAATACGCCCCTACTCTGCCAGGATCAAACTCGGCGACGGCGCACGAGCCGAAGCAAAAGCAGCAGTACTACGGCCCCTATAAAGGCGACGAAAACCGTCCCAGGGAGTCCCGCAAACGGGGTGTGCAGGCCAAGCGTTGCGAACAGCCATCCCCCGATAAAAGCGCCTACGATGCCGACCACGATGTCGCCGATGAGACCAAAGCCTCCGCCGACCACCAGCGATGCGAGCACCCCTGCGACGAGCCCGACGATCAGCCAGGTAAGAATATCCATTTGAGAGCGTCCCAGTGAAGTGTGAAACCGCAGACCAGCGCTTCAATTCGTTAGGTCAATACTCTACCAACATGTCCGGCGCCGCGTAAGAGCCATACCGACCGTCAGTGCCACGACGCGAGAAGTATTGCCACGGTGATACCGAGTGCGACGATTGCGGCGGTGACAAGGCTGTTTACTACCTCCGGGGTTTCGTCCGCGTGCGAGCTTGCGCCGTTCTCAGCTCACGCGGTCGCGATATTCGCCTTGTGTACACACGGACACCTCGACGTCGAGAATCGCCGTGTCCCACACAAATCGAAGCCGGTTGATGAGCACTGGGCCCACCTCCTGCCCACGCGCAGCGAGGAGCAGCCCGCGGGGTCCTTTCACGTCGGCGGCGAAGACCATCCCTGCCTGTAGATGACGCAGCCGCACGCGCTGCACGCCGATCTCGGCGCCCGGGCCGAACTTGTCGTGGAGCGCCGCGAGCACATCGGGATCGTAGTGGCCTGCGGGCGAACCCAGATTGCCAAGTGCAAGCGCGACGGGCATTCCCGCGGCCAGGAGGGAATCCAGATCTCCCGCAGCCTTCAGTATGCGTGAGCCCATCGGTATTCGCCTGCCGGTCCTGCTCGGCTGAATCGCGCTCGAACCATCAAAATGCGCGTCCTGATACCGGAGGATCTCCCGTACGGGGGCGAGCCGCGGTATCTGCTCGATGATCGACACGGCGCCCAGCGCGAGCGCATCCACCATTCGCTGCTCCGCAGGATCGAGCGGCTGGCCGCAATGCATTCTCTCGACCAGAGAGGCAGGGAGCGAGACGCAACCAAGTTGCGAGAGCACCGCGGCAACCTCGATGTCCCAGACGTCCGGCACTTCCAGCAGCTCCGATAGCGGGCCAACGTAACTCCGCAGCCGCATTCCGCGCGCATGTGCCGGCGGGCTGGCGATCGCGAGCAGGGACGTGAGCGCGGCCACCGTGCCACGCACTGTCTGCTCCATCAGAATGCGCTCGGTCTCGATCGATCTGAAGTGCTCCGCGGCCGCCACGACTGCAGCAAGCAGAGTCTCGGGCCTGCACGGCTTGGACAGGTAGCGAAAAACCGCTCCGCTGTTGACTGCCTGGATCGCCGTTTCGGTGTCAGGCGCAGCGGTCAGCAGAACCCGCCCGGTGTGCGGCGACGACTCCCGCGTCCGCTGGAGAAACGCTAGCCCATCCATGCAGCGCAACTGTCCCGCGGACACGATCGCGGCGAACGGCGCGATGCTCTCGTGAATCAGCTTAAGCGCCCTGAACGGGTCGTTCACCGTTTCGACGTCGAAGCTCGGTGACAGAAATCGGCGAAGCATTTCCAGCACGTCCGCACTACCGTCCACACAGAGGACTCGCGGATGGAGCGGCACCGACCCCGGGTGGGTTACATGGGGCACCGGGCTCGATCCCGGAGACGGCGACGCGTCGGCGGTCCTTTCGGAAGCCGACGCATGCAAGGAGCTGTCGCGTCTGGAATTCGGTCTGTCAATCACTCTCAGGCAAGTAAAGGTCGCTGCCCTCGATCGTATCCGAGGTCCTGATAGTTCCATCGGCGCCCGAGCCCGGAACCACTGCAATACCATAGTCTCGGCGGTGCCTTCAGACTCTTGAGCCAAATGTTTTGAACCGTCGGCACCTTCGCGGCGCACTGGCCGGAATTCGCGGCTAGACCCTAAATTGACGCTCCCTCCACAAGCTCACCGGTCCGCGATGCCAATAGAAAACATTTCAGATACCGCACGCTGGGTAGCCGTGTACCGCGCGATGGAAACGGCGCGGCCCAATGCGCTGTTCCACGATCCGTACGCCGAGCGGCTCGCCGGAACTCGAGGCGCGCAGATAGTGGCGGAGATGAAGCGCGGGCGCTCGATGGCCTGGGCCATGATTGTACGAACCGCGGTGCTCGACGAGATGATCATGGAGCTCGTCAATCGGGGTGCGGTGGATACGGTGATAGATCTCGCCGCCGGCTTGGACACCCGCGCCTGGCGCCTCGCGCTGCCGCCCACACTCCACTGGTACGACATCGATCTGCCTGGCATCACGGAGTACAAGACGGAGGCCATGCGCGACGAGACTCCGAAGTGTCACTACGAAGCGATTGCGGTCGACCTCACTGATGCAGCCGCGCGGCAATCCCGGCTCACCTCACTGGGCGCCACGGCGAAAAGTGCCATGGTTGTCACCGAAGGGCTTCTCATTTACCTGAAGCCGGATGAAGTAGCATCGCTCGCGCGCGCAATTCATGACATTGGCACGGTACGGTGGTGGCTTTCCGATCTCGCCAACCCTCAGTTGCTGGATATCATGAATCGCCACTGGGGCCGCGCAGTCAACGCGGGTAGTGCGCCGTTTCAGTTCGCGCCAGCCGAAGGAACGAAATTTTTCGAGCCGTTCGGTTGGCGCGAGATCGAGTTTCGTTCCGGAATGGAAGAGGCGCACAGACTAAAGCGCGAGATGCGAATGATGCCGTTGTGGAGATTGTTGTCCCGCTTCGCACCCGCGGAGAAGCGCGAGGCTTTCCGGCGAATGTCCGCGTACGTCATGCTGGAGCGACGCGACGGAGGCGGTTAGCGCCTCAGTACTGTTGCCGCTCGAGTGTGAGGGTGAACAGTGATCCCGTGCCGACTTCGCTGACCACGTTCAGGTCGCCACCCATGCCGCGTGCGAGATCCCGGCTTATTGCCAAGCCGAGTCCGGCCCCCTGTCCGATCCGGCTGTGGCTGGAGTCCACCTGAGTGAACGGCTCGAAGATCCACTCCATCTTCTCTGGAGGGATTCCTGCTCCGGTGTCGCCCACGCGAATCTCGACCTTGGGGGCGCTGCCCACCGCATCGATCTCCTCTGCCTCGATCCAGACTGACCCTCCTTTCGGCGTGAACTTCACCGAGTTGGATAGCAGATTGAGCAACACCTGCTGCAGTCGCTCGCGATCTGCGTATACGGTGGGCAGAGGTCCGGAGGCGCGCACTTCGAAATGCAGCGACTTGGCCGCGATCTGCGGATCAATCATTGGTGCAAGATCCGCGACCGCGTCCGAGAGTGGCACGGTTGCCATGACGTAGCCGAGTCTGCCGGCCTCGAGCCGCGCCAGATTCAGTACGTCGTTGATGAGGCGAAGCAGGTGTCGCTGACTGCGTATCACTCTGGCCAACGCATCCGACTGCGCGGGAGTGACGGGGCCGTGAATTCCCATGGCAAGGAGTTCCGCGTATCCCCCGATCGCGTTCAACGGCGTGCGAAGCTCGTGACTCATCGTAGCGAGGAATTCGCCCTTGGTTCGGTTTGCGGCCTCCGCGTTCGTTCGCGCCTGGTCCAGTTCGACGTTGGTGGCCTGGAGTTGGTTTGCCTGCAGCTCCATCTCCATTGCCTGGACCGCGAGCTCGTCGGCCTGTACAAGCAGCTGTTCGTTTGCGGTGTCCGTCTCGAGCGCGTGTCGGGTGAGCTCGGCGTTCACGCGCTCCAGCTGGCTACGCGCATCGTGTTCCGCGCGAAGTGCATCCTCGAGCTGACGCCGGGTGCGCTCGAGGGTCGATGCAATGATGCGACTCCGCTCGACTGCGTCGCTCGCGGAACGCGCGTGCAGAGTGGTAAGCGCGAGGGTACGCTCACCCTTGAGCAGCTCGACCAGGAGCGGAAGCAACTCCTTGAGTGCGGCGATGTCGCCCGTCGCTGCGTCGGTGCCGACGAGCACGAGCACCCCATCGGACGCTGAGGCGAAACCGACTACGGGGACCTGCTCACCAGCCGATTGAAATGGAAGTCGGCCGCTGGCTTCGCCCTTTGTTTCACATACACTCAGAAACTCTCGCCACGCACGCCCGTTCGGAAGCGTCTGGCGAAAGCCGGGTGCACACAGAAAC
>JBBRBY010000135.1:0-4801 GCA_038205315.1 Gemmatimonadales bacterium
ATGAGTCATGGGTACAGTGTCATGCGAAAATGAAGCCGCGCGATGCGTTGGCACGCATCGCGCGGCGGGAGTTCGTCGTCAACCCGCAACCAGCGTCGAGTCTATCGACCGAAGATCGTCGAGCGTTGCGCGGCCGTAGAAGATCTCGATGTACCGGGACTGCGCCGGAGTGAGCCGCCGGACCGCCCACGCGAGCTGGACAAAATGCGGCTCGAACGGAGCCATGAGCGGATGCATCCCGATTTCGCTCGGTAGCCGGTTGGCCTTGCGCGTGTTGCAGGGACTGCACGCCGTCACGACATTGGTCCAGATATTCTCGCCGCCGCGCGAGAGCGGTATCAGATGATCGCGAGTGAGCGACTCCCTTCCCTTGAGCGCGGACTGCTTGCGGCCGCAGAACTGGCACGTGTAGCGGTCGCGCGCGAACAGGAAGGTGTTCGTCACCTGGCGCCGGAACTTGCGTGGCACGTGAATGAATCGGGTGAGCCGGATGACCGCCGGATGCGGTATGGAGAGTCGCTCGGAGCGAATAAGCCTGTCCGCATCGGTCTCGACGATCTCCGCCTTGCCATCCAGGAGGAGCCGGAGCGCACGACGCACGGGAACCATGGTCAGAGGCTCGAACGAAGCATTCAGAGCAAGACAGCCAGCGCTCATAATCTCCCTGTCGCTCAAGGCGACACTGCGTTACCTCATGGGGCGATGGACTGTGCGTCCTCACCCCGTGCGAATTGATTCTCAGACCGTGACTCTACTCTCCACGCGAGTGAGCCAGCCGTAGCGATCGGGCATTCTGCCCGTAGCGATCCCCATGTATACATCTTGAATCGCGAGCGTCACCGGGCCTGGTTTGCCGGTGCCGACCTCGATTTTGTCCACGCTTCTGATCGGCGTGAGCTCGGCCGCAGTGCCGCTGAAGAACGCTTCGTCGCAGATGTAGAGCAGTTCGCGCGGTAGCGTCTGCTCCGACACCGTGTAACCCAGGTCCCTGGCGATGCGCATCACGCAGTCGCGCGTGATCCCGTTGAGTATGCCCGATCCCATCGTCGAAGTGTACACGATGCCATCTCGAACGAGGAACAGATTCTCGCCGCTTCCCTCGGCCACATAACCGAACGAGTCCAGCATGATCCCTTCCACGTAGCCGTCGGCGCGCGCTTCCATCTTGGACAGCTGCGAATTCAGATAGTTGCCGCCGGCCTTCGCGAGCGTGGGTGTCGTCCCTGGCGCTGGCCTGCGCCAGCTAGACACACAGACGTCGACTCCCTGTTCCAAGGCATCGTTGCCGAGATAGCGACCCCACACCCACGGAATTATGAACGTCTCGACCGGCGCCTTGTGCGGCAGCACGCCCATCTCCTCGCCGGTGCGGAGCGCGACGGGCCGGAGGTAGCACGCCTGCAGGTCGTTCTCGGATACCACCTCGCTGCACGCGGAGACGAGCTCGTCGATCGAATGCCGCATGGGCATACGGTAGATGCGGCACGAATCGTTGAAACGGCGCAGGTGGTCGGGAAGACGGAAGATTGCGGGTCCGTCGGGGGTGCTGTAACAGCGAATGCCCTCGAAGATCGAGGAGCCGTAATGAACTACGTGGCTCATGACGTGGATGGTGGCGTCCTGCCATTCGACAAGACTCCCGTCACGCCAGATTTTGTGCGGATTCATGCTCAAACCTAAAGGAAGGGATCAGTTGCCCGCGAGTGGCAACGTGCGAAAAACCTAAGGATCGGACGACTGTTCGGCAACTTTAGGGTGCCCAGCCCGAGCCGTGTCACCTGGGGCTCGTGTCGCGCACGGGCGGAGGACCGGGTGGTGCGCCCGCGGCGCCCGAATAGATGCTGCACTCGTTCACCGGCTCGGTGCCCGGAATGTAGAACTCGGTGACGGCCGGCGATCCGCAATCGGGAGTCCAGAGCAGGCCCGTTCTGGTGTCGATCTCTCGCGTGGTTATGTCGTAAGGTTTGGGCCAGTCGGGCGGCGTGGGTTTGCGCCGGTAGACCTCGGTCATGAAAGCCGTCCATGCCGGGGCGGCGAGCAGGCCGCCCTGCGCGTTGGACTTGATCGTTTGCGGATGATCGAAGCCCATCCAGACACCGGCAACGAGATCGGCGGTGTATCCGATGAACCACACGTTGGTGCCGTCATTGGTGGTTCCGGTCTTGCCGCCGGCGGGGACGTGGAAGCCGGCGTCCCAAACGGTTCCATACGCAGTGCCTCGCTGGATCACGTCCTTCATCATGCTCACCATGATCCACGCCTCCTCGGGCGACATCACCTGGGTGCGCGGAATGTTGGGTTGCCAGATGACCTGGTGCTTCGCGTTCTCCACGCGAAGAATCCCGTTGGGCTGCGCCCGCACGCCGAGTGTTGCGAACGCGGTGTAGCCGCCGATCAACTCCAGCGGAATCACGTCGGCTGAACCGATGTAGATGGATGGATACGGAGGGATGGGCGTGGTGATTCCGAAATTGCGAGCCTCGTTGATGACCGCTTGAGGGCCGAGGTCCATTCCCGTTTTCACTGCGATGATGTTGCGCGACTGGTAGAGTCCCCGACGCATCGTCATCGGTCCATCGAACTTCAGGTCGTAGTTCTGCGGCTGCCAGTTCGTTCCACTCGCCTGCGGCACGGAGACAGGCGAGTCGTCGATGATCGTGGACGCGGACTTCCCTGACTGAACGGCTGCGGCGTACACGATGGGCTTGAACGTCGAGCCCGGTTGCCGCAGCGCCTGTGTAGCACGATTGAACTTGGAGTCGAAGAAGTCGCGGCCTCCGATCAGGGCACGGACGCCACCAGTGCGCGGGTCCAGCGCGACGAAGGCGCCCTGCAGGTACGGCGAGGTGCCCGTTCCGGACTCTCCGGTTGAGAGTCTCGCGATGTACTCCTCATACGTGGGATGCTTGTAGGCCCCGAACTTCCCGCCTTCGATCGCGCGGAGCTGGCGCTCCATCCCGAGCTCCGCGGCGGTCTGCATGTCGAGGTCGAGCGTGGTGTACACGTTCAGGCCCTGCTCATATAACTGCTTGCCGAACTGCTGGTCCAGCTGCTGGCGGACCCATTCCACGAAGTACGGCGCTATCTCGCCCGATTCCACCTTGGTCGCGAGCCGCAGCGGATACGCCTTCGCGAGACTAGCATCCGCGTCGGAGATCGCCCCGTTCTCACGCATCAGCTCGATGATCGTGTTCCGGCGCTGGATGGCGCGGTCAGGATAGCGGCGCGGATTGTAGCGCTCGGGGGCCTTCGGCAGCGCCGCCAGCGTCGCCGCCTCGGCTATGTTGAGATCCCGAACCGACTTCCCGAAGTAGCGCTGTGATGCTGTCTCGACTCCGTACGCGCCATTGCCAAGATTGATTTGGTTGAGATACAGCTCGAGGATCTTGGCCTTGCTGTACTTGGATTCGATCTCGCGCGCGACCTTCGCTTCCTTGATCTTGCGAATGATGGTCTTG
This sequence comes from Gemmatimonadales bacterium, assembly GCA_038205315.1. Taxonomy (GTDB): domain Bacteria; phylum Gemmatimonadota; class Gemmatimonadetes; order Gemmatimonadales; family Gemmatimonadaceae; genus Fen-1247. The sequence continues at coordinate 3,459 of JBBRBY010000135.1, forward strand.
TCACGCGAGATGCGCTCGGGGAAGATGTTGCGCGCGAGCTGCATCGTGATTGTCGAGAAACCCTGCGCGTAACGACCGCTTTTGAGGTTGTGCGCCACCGCGCCCGCAACGCGATACCAATCAATGCCAGAGTGCTCGTAGAAGCGCTTGTCCTCAGTCGTGACAAAGGCATCCTGCACCACCTTGGGTATCTCGCTCAGCTTGACGAGTGTCCGCCGTTCGGTACCGAGTTCCGCGATGAAGCGTCCATCGACCGCGAAGAGCTTGGAGGTCTGCTTGGGAGTGTACTGTTCCAGCGCGGCGATCGACGGGCACCGATCACCGGCGCAAACAAGGACCCATGTGCTGTACATGAGGCCCACAGCGAACGTCACCACGAGAATGGTGCCGACAATCAGGAATCGAAACGCTGTAGGGTGACGCTTCCAGAACGGAGGCGTGCCTTTCTTTCTGGTTCTACCAGCCATGCGAGGAATTTAAGGCGCGGAACCCGGACTGCCGCGACGTCCGGATCATCGATTGCGAACGCGACGATCGGGGGCGTCTATATTACCCGCGATGCCCGAATCCGACTTTCTCGCCGAGCTCTCGTGGCGCGGCATGTTGATGCAACAGACTGACGGTGCCGCCCGGATGCTCTCGTCCGGGCCGATATCCGCGTATTGCGGCTTCGATCCCACGGGTTCGTCGCTGCACGTTGGGAGCCTCGTGCCGATCATGGGCCTGGTGCACCTGCAGCGCGCGGGTCATCGCCCGTTCGTGCTCGTAGGGGGCGGCACAGGCATGATCGGCGATCCGAGTGGCAAGACAGCGGAGCGCACCCTCCAGACAACGGACGAAGTGGCGTCCAACGCCAAGTCGATCGGGGCGCAGCTGGCGCGCTTCCTGGACTTTTCCGGCACTCGCGGCGCGGCAGTTCGCAACAACGCCGACTGGCTCATGAACATGGGAGCCGTGGAGTTCATGCGTGACGTGGGCAAGCACCTCACGGTGAACTACATGATGGCCAAGGAATCGGTCAAGTCGCGCATGGAGGCTGGAATTTCGTATACCGAGTTCTCCTACATGCTGCTCCAGGCCTACGATTTCGTGGAGCTTCGCCGGCGCGACGGTGTGACGATGCAGGTGGGCGGCAGCGATCAGTGGGGGAACATGACCGCGGGCGTCGAGCTGGTACGCCGGATGGACGGCGCGGAAGCGAGCGCGGTGACGTTCCCGCTTCTCACCACTGCGGCTGGCGCGAAATTCGGGAAGACCGAGGCCGGCGCCGTGTGGCTGGACGCTGCGCGTACGTCGCCGTACCAGTTCTATCAGTTCTGGGTCAACACCGACGATCGGGATGT
>JBBRBY010000136.1:0-4693 GCA_038205315.1 Gemmatimonadales bacterium
TTCGCCGTCGGCGATCGCACGATCTACATCGTGCATCGGGACAGTGAAGGTTTTGACTGAAATGCCTTGCTCCAGCGCCTGCCGCACATAGAGGCCAACGTGGGTGATCTCCGGATCAGTGTACGTACACCACGGAATGACCAACCCGCTCAGGCGCTGCCGCCCACAAAACAGCGCGTTTTCGACAGCGATGCGTGCTGACGCGTCTGCAGTATCGTTGAACTTGTGCTCCAGACAGACATCGCCGGCAGCGTAGATTCGAGGATTGTCGGTTCGTAGGAAATCGTCGACGTGGATGCCGCGGGTGCCGTCGTACGCAACGCCAGCGGCATCAAGATTGAGCCCATCGACGTTTGGCGCTCGCCCCGTTCCGGTGAGTATGGCATCGACTGCAATCGAGTCTTTGTAGTCGGCTTGAACGAGGTCGACGATCTTCTCGCCACCTTTCACTCGCACATTGACGGCGTTGGTGTCCAGCCGGATCTCGATGCCGTCGCGCGCGAAGGCATCGGACAGAATCTGCGCGGCGTCGCGCTCTTCACGAGGGAGGAAGAGCGGCCAGTTCTGCACGATGGTCGTCTGCGAGCCAAGGCGACAAAACGCCTGCGCCATCTCGCAGCCGATCGGGCCGCCACCAATGACCAGGAGGCGGCGCGGCCGCTCGGTCAGATCGAAGGCGTCCTCGTTGGTGACGAACCCAGCCTCAGCGAGGCCTGGAATATCTGGCGTCTTGGGGCGCGCACCGGTGGCGATAACCGCTCGCTTGAAGCGCAGCTTGATGCCTTCCACGGTCAGCGCGTCAGGGCCGCTGAAGAGTGCGTCACCGAAGAACACATCGACGCCGGAGGCCGCGAGATCGCTCGCCGAATCAAGGCGACTGACGCGCGCGCGAATGCGTCGTACGCGCTGCATGACCGCAGGAAAGTCGACTGTAATATTGGACGGAACAGATGCGCCGTACCTGTCTGCGTGACGCATTTCATTATATAACCGTGACGTTCGAATAATCGTCTTCGACGGGAGGCAGCCGACGTTGAGACAAGTACCGCCGAGAAGATCACGTTCGACGAGAGCGACCTTTTTACCTCGGGCCGCCGCAGCTCGGGCAGCGGTTAGTCCTGCAGTACCCCCTCCCAGAACCAGCAGATCGTAGCGCCCAGCCGGCCGAGGATTGTGCCAGTCGCTCGGGCGCACGTTACGCATGCGTTCACGCTCGTCGAGGTCGATTGCGATCGTCACGAGGAAAGCCTAGCCCCGGTCATTGCCGGCAGGTTTGTCGAAGACCTCGTGTTCCAACCAACCGCCGGTGAAGCCTGCTCCCCGAAGTCCCGTGACGAAGTAGGAACAATTGCGCATCAGCCGCCAGATGAATTCGGTCCGGTAGTTCTCGATCATCATCGTTACGATGCCTTGATCCAATCCGTAGTGGTCCTTGGAAACCCAGTGCTTGCCATCGGCACCAACTAAGCCTGGGTTGAACCCGCTAGCATATTGATGATCGAGGTGCATCTCGGGATAACGCTGATGCATCGCACGGACGGCCTTGAGAGTGATGTCGGGCGCGAATGGGAGCGATGCGAGCGCAGCGGATCCTGCAAGCGTTCCGTCGTCCGGGCCGTAGGGAACGCCGCGGGCTGCGTATCCAAACAACCGAGTGCGACCCTCCGCACCGTGGCCGGTTGGCCCATCGCAGGCAGACAGGCCCCAGCAATCCTCACCATAGCCGGCGAACCCGCCGGGGTTACGCCTCGCGTATTCGCGCTGGATAAGGGCAGCGCGTCGACTGTTTTCAAAATAGTCACTCCCCTTGTCGCGCATGAACGGGTCCTGGATCCCACGCAAATCAATCCACGCATGGGAAAAATGGTAGATGAACAGCGGCGCGGCATACAGGATATCGATGCCGTAGAGGTTCTCCCACTGGTACGTCGCGGTCCACGAGTGGTAGGAGTCGCCTGACAGCGCGTGTGTTGGCGAACCAAGCGCCAGTACGTACAGCACGACTCCCTCGGTGTACCCTTCCCATTCATAGTGCAAAAACCCGCTTTCCGGTTTCCAGCCCTGCATGATCGTCGCACGCCCGTTTTGCGACCAGCGCCAGTCCACGTTCAGATACAACTCCTCGGCAATCTGGCGCAATTCGGTTTCCGACGCGGTCGGTGCGTTGAAGTATTCCCGCGCGGTCAACACTCCCGCCATCAGCAACGCTGTATCGATCATTGACAGCTCCGAGCACCACGTACGGAGCCCGGACCGCATGTCGAGGACGTGATAGTAGAATCCCTTGTAGCCTGTAGCAGATGGGTTACCACTCTGGTCGCTGTCGCGAAAGAAGCGCAATGCCGCGAGGGTGAGCGTGACTGCCTCGTCGCGCGCCATCCAACCACGCTCAACAGCTATTGGATACACCGATAGCGCGAATCCGACCACGGCGATACTGCAGGGAGAGCCAAGTCGGGACGTGTCGGCAACGAGGCCGTTCGCGGGGTTAACCGTCTGCCGAAAATAACCAAACGCCGCGTACTCGATGCTGTCCAGCAATTCCTCGTCGTCTTCGCTCAAACTGACGTCAGCCGGCCTTACGGCTGCTCGATTACGAGCCAGTCGAAGGCGTTTTGCTGATTCCTTCGTGTTGACAAGGCGAGCCATTTATGTCAGTCACACACCTCAGTCACCTCGCACATGAGCCGACCTACGGCTTGGGTCCGCTCATCGTCTTCTGCAGCGCCAGTGCGTGATCCACGTGCTTCTGATACACCGGGCCTGCAGTCTTGAGATATTGCTGGTAAGCTGCATTCTGCGGAGAGTTTTTCCCGGCCCAGGCGATGACAGACTGGTGAATTCCGACTTCGTGATCAATGTACGTTGAGTCGTAAGCTGCACCCTTCGACATCGAGCTGAGAGCTGCTTGCTCGGCCTCGACGGCCGGTTTGAACGGATCGGGAGTGGGTAGCACTGGCGTAATGTTCTGTGCCTTCTCAACCGCTAACCCCTGCACATGAATCGCGTGATGCTCGCCCATCATCAGCTTGGCGAAGTTCTTGGCACCCGTACTCGTGAGCTTGGGCAGCGCTGCTGCCGCGAGCGCACTGTCTCCCATGTTTGCCTCATCGACCAGGGCAGCCATGTTCGCATCTGACAAGGGTGCACTGGCTGCTGTCGCACTCATCGCTGACGTATCGCCCGCGGTGGTGTTCGCCGTAGCGGCCATCGCCGATGTACTATCGGTTGCCGCAGTGTCCTTCCCTTTGCAGGACGCCAACGCTACGCACGCTGCGAGCGCAGTAAGACCCAGATACCGATGTCCGTATCGCGATAGCTCACAGTGCATAACCTCTCCATATATGATTGATGTCGGACAGGCCCGTGTCCGACGAATCATCTTATACCTGCAAGAGACGCGCCCCCAAGCACGAGCATTGCCGATCATTCTCGGTATCGACTTGCTTTTGGACGGAGTGCGTGATTCGTCCGACGTTGTTTCGCGCGAATAAGCCGTCGACCGCATCTCACGTGAGGCGGCTGAAAACCGGCACCTTCAGGGCGCGCTCCCGGCGCGCACATCTTTCCCCGCTATTGAACAGTTATCACGCCCCTCATACCGAGCGCCAGATGCGGCGTGCAGTAGTAGTGGTACACTCCTGGCTTGAGCCCGGCAAACGACACAACATATGTCTGGTTCGGCGTCGTCAGTAGCGGTCCAGTAACCGGCGCCATGGTGTTTGGCATGTTGGCACTCAACTGTGCCGCCGCGCCTGCTGGGATACTGTCGGCCCAGAATGTGACGTCATGTGGGCCACCCGAGACATTGGTGAATCGAGCGCCGTCGCCAACCTTTACTGAGAAGTTCGCTGGCTCGAAGCGATAACCTTTCGCATCGCCTATCATCTTCACATCGATCGTCTTCCCCGTAACAGCCATTGCCGATCCGCCGCCACTCGTGGCGGACGGCGTTGCGACTGTCGTACTTCCAGCGGCGGTATTGCTGGCTGGCGCCGCAGCGGCGGAAGTGTCCGGAGCCGCTCCCTTGTCGTTTCCGCCGCATGCGACCAGCGCGGCAGCAGCCATTAAAAGCAGTGAACCGTTCACACCACGCTTCGCTGCCAACTTGCCCATCAAATCATTGAAACTCATTTGTATCTCCGTGAATGGTCCATACGGGCGTAACTGAAGGTCGATCCTAGCCAAGTAAAGCGGGCGAGTGCATTTCGCACACCCAGGAGTCTCATGTGTGAGACGCATCGAGCGCTGCCTTCACCGCCGTCACGATGTGCGGCGCAGAGATGCCGTAGCGATCGAGCAGTTCATTCGGCTTCCCACTGTGTGGGATCTCTCGCACCGCCAGCTTGTGCACCACGCAACGCTCCTCGGCGAGTGCCGCGAGTACGGTATCACCGATCCCGCCGTGCGCATAGTGATCTTCCACCGTGATCACGATACCGCCGCATTCGCGCGCAGCCGAGATGAGCGCATCCCGATCCACCGGCTGAACGCTGAAGATGTCCACTACGCGTATTGCGATGCCGGCTTTCGCAAGCTCGTCATATGCGGTAAGCGCCTCCGTCACCGTGACGCCACCAGCAACTACCAGTACGCGGTCGTGATCACTCTGGCGCAACACCTTGCATCGCCCGATTTCGAACTGTTCGTCCGCACTGTAAATGATTGGTGCCTCTGGCCGACCGAGCCGCAG
>JBBRBY010000137.1:0-4646 GCA_038205315.1 Gemmatimonadales bacterium
GGCAATGCCAGTGTCGACAGGTTGATCGCCCGGCATCTGTTCTTCGCCTATTTCTGCAGCGTCGCCCGTGCGCTCGATGACGCGCACGTGTACGTCGTCCGCAGCAGGATTCCGTGGAACGGGCAGGGAATCACCATTCGCGACTGGCATGCGTTGATGTGGGTGCTGCCCGCGGTTCAACTTGCCGATCAGTCACTCGCCCGGGAACTGTTGCTGAGAGTCTGCGAGCTTCACGGATATGCGCCAGGCAACGGAGTGCATTACGTGGACGGGTCGCTGTTCGAGCCGGGCTTCTCGCTCGAGGGCGCTGCGGCGTATGCGATCGCGGTCGATGCGTACATCGTGCAGACGTCCGATGACAAGGTTGTCGAGGAGCCTGTGCTCGCCGACTCGCTGTACGGATCGCACGACGACATGGAAGTGCGGAAGCATGCGACGCTTCCGCTGTATTCCACTGAAGTGAATCCCGATGGTTCGGTACCGGCGCGTCCGTACACTGCGCATGGGAACGCAGTTGTAGCTCTTGCTCTCGATGTGCTTCGTCACACGCTCGACGAGAAAACTGCCGAGAAGGTGCAGGATTCTGCCGCCGTGCGTGCCGCGCTCATGCGGCAGTTCACGATTCAGTCGGATGCGAGCAAGGCGATGCTTGCATCGCAATCAGATCTTGCCGGGGTCACGGCGCTCGAAGACGAGCCGTCAGCGTCGATGTACTGGCTGCCATTCTACGAGTTGCTGAATCGCGACGATTCGCTGTATCGCCGCACTGTGAAGAGAATCGAGTCTGTCGAGACGGAGGAGCTTGTTGTGAGATGTGCGCAGCTCATCGGCCCGAACGGTGCGCAGGCCTTCGAGTGGCTGCGACGTGCGCCGCTCGACAATGGATTTGCTGCCGAGGTCGTGGATCAGGATGGCAGGGCTGTCGGTAACGGTGGGGATGCGGCGATGTCCGGACTCATTGCCTATCTGGTGTGGTACTCCTCCCATGCGCTGGGGCTCAAGGCGTAGCCTGTCCACTCGTTCTTGTAGCCATGCAGGCCCCCGCATAGGTTAGCCGTAGCCCCACCGCGCTCGGGTGGCGAAACTGGCAGACGCAAGGGACTTAAAATCCCTCTCCCATAAAGGGAATGCGGGTTCGATCCCCGCCCCGAGCATTTGGCCCACCCACTGGCCTGCGATGTGCTTCCATTGACCCCCGTTCCCCCTTGAAATGGAGCGTCAAATGGACCACGGACTCGATTTTCTCAAAAGCCAGATCAACAACGCAGTGATGCAGCATAAGGCCTTCCTCGAAGCCCTCGAGGACCACGAAGGCCAGGCCGAAGACACCCGGTTTCGCGACCTCTGCAGCCGCCACATCCCCCCCGTTCGCGAGCACCAGCGGATGCTCGAGGACTACCAGAATACCCTCGGTGCCGAAATGGGCGCGGGCAAGAACATCCTCGGAGCAATGCTAGGCAAGGCACGTGACCTCGCAGACGCCGCTCGCGAGAGCGATTTCCTTCGCCTCGTCGGAGACATCGTTATGTCACGGCAGGCAGAGGACACTTTCAAGACCTTCCGCGATGCCGGCCGCGCCCTCGGCAACCCGCAGCTTGCACAGATCGGTGAAGCAGGCGAGAGGCAGCATGACGAGTACAATCGCGAAGCCAACCGGCTGGTTCAGCAGATGTTCGTCGAGCATGTCAGGGGAGTCGATCCAGGTACCGCGACGGATTCTGTTGCGGCTCAGTCGGGGACGGCGCTCTAGAGCGGGAGGAGCCACGCGCCACACGCCACACGCCAACAGCGTCCGCTTAACGCCGAACTTCAGTCGTTAGCGAGTGGCGCATAGCGGTTGGCGCGTGGCTTCTGGCAAAGCCACACGCTCCCGCGTCAGCTATTCGTTCTCTCCCCCATTTGTGTAACTTCCGCGTATGACCGACGTCGTAACTCTGGCCGCCGAGCTCCTCGCTATTCCATCGCTTTCCTCAAATGAAAGCGGGGTCGTCGATTACATCTCGCGCTGGCTTATCGCACGCAAGTGGAACGTCACCGTCCAGGAAGTTTCCAAGGGTCGCGGGAACGTCTGGGCGTCGCGCGCCGGCGGTGGAGTTACCTTCTCGACTCACGTTGACACCGTGCCTCCGCACATCGCTCCGCGTCTGGACGGAGACAAGCTGTACGGTCGGGGATCGTGTGATGCCAAGGGAATCGCGGCGGCGATGCTGGCCGCCGCAGACAATCTTGTTTCGTCGGGCGAAGAGAGGATCGATCTTCTCTTCGTCGTCGGAGAAGAGCAGGGATCCGACGGCGCACGCGCCGCAAATAATCTCGCAGCGACCAGCAGATTCCTCGTCAACGGTGAACCGACGGAAAGCAAACTCGCCAGTGGAGCGAAAGGTTCTCTCCGTGTGATCGTTCGCACAAAGGGACGGGAAGCCCACTCCGCTTATCCGCACCTCGGAGAGTCGGCAATCGAGCCGATGATGAAACTGCTCCCGACAATCCACGAGCTCCCGTTTCCGTCCGACGAAGTGCTCGGCAACACGACGGTCAACATCGGCACGATTCGCGGAGGAACGGGCGCCAACATCGTCCCCGCGCAGTGCGAAGCCGAGCTGATGATCAGGCTCGTCAGTGATGTCGATCCGGTAAAGAAGATGATCAAGGCGTGGGCAAAAGGACGCGCGACGATCGAATTCGGAAGCACGATCCCGGCGCAGCGTTTCCATATCGTCCCGGGCTTCGACACGGCTCCGATGGCGTACACGTCCGACATTCCGCTTCTGTCCCGCTGGGGAACGCCGCTGCTGTTCGGTCCGGGTTCGATTCACGTTGCGCACACGCCCGACGAATTCATCGACGTCAGTGAGCTGCGCGCGAGTGTCGATGCATACGAGCGCATTGCGCGTCACCTGCTGGAATCATGACTACCGCATTTCCTCCGATCAAACGCTGGCCCGTCGCAGTTCTTGGTGCGACTGGCGCAGTCGGTCAGACATTCATCCGGCTCCTCGCCAATCATCCGTGGTTCGAGATTGCCGAAGTCGCGGCATCCGAGCGAAGCGAAGGAAAGACGTACGCCGAAGCCGCGCGCTGGCTCGAGGGAGAGATGCCCGAGTCGATTGCGAACATGGTCGTGCTGCCGACGGATCCCAATCGCGTTTCCTCGCCAATAGTGTTCTCGGCGCTCGATTCCTCCGTTGCGGGAGATGCGGAGCGCGCATTCGCAACCGCTGGAAGATTTGTCCTGAGTAACGCGAAGAATTTCCGGATGGAGCCTGACGTTCCGCTAGTCATTCCGGAAGTGAACGCGTCACATCTTCAGCTCATCGACCGGCAGCGCAAAGAGAGAGGTTGGAAGGGCGCGATAGTCACCAACGCGAACTGTGCGGCCACTGTCGCTGCGGTCGCGCTTGCGCCACTGCACGAAAAGTTTGGCGTAGACAAGCTTTTCATGACGACCATGCAGGCTGTCTCGGGTGCCGGATATCCTGGCGTGCCCTCTCTCGACATTCTCGGAAACGTCATTCCGTACATCGCCGACGAAGAGCCAAAGCTCGAGCACGAGATGCTCAAGCTCCTCGGCTCATACGAAAACGGCGAAGTGCGTATGGCCGACATGAAGGTCAGCTCGCACACCAACCGGGTCCCGGTGGAGCACGGGCACACTATCGCGATAACTGTCTCGTTTCGTGAAAAAGTTACGCCAGCGATGGCGGTCGAGGCGCTTCGCGGGTGGAAGGGGGATGAATCAACGTGGAATCTTCCGAGCCGCCCTGAAAAGCCGCTTGCATACACCGACGAGCCGAATCGGCCGCAGCCGCGACGCGACGTCAACGCCGGTGGTGGAATGACCGTCACTGTCGGACGTGTGCGTGAGGATCCAATCCTCGACATACGCATGATTGCGATGGGTCACAACACCATTCGTGGAGCTGCGGGCGGATCGGTTCTCAACGCCGAGCTGCTTGCTGCGACGGGGCGGTTTGAGCCAGCGTGATCGTCGTCAAATTCGGCGGAACGTCGGTCGGAGACGCTGAGGCGATAAAGCGATCGGCGGAGATCGTACGGGGGCGACTCGATCGCTCTCCGATTGTCGTGGTGTCGGCATTGGGCGGTGCGACAAACGCGCTGCTCGCCGTAGGTGAGCAGTCGGCGAAGGGACATCTTATCGGTGCCCTTCGCGGTGTCGAGAATTTGCGCGACCGGCATCTTGCCGAATGCGAGAAGCTGCTCGGCAAGTCCGATCAATGCGATGAGATAAGTGCCGAGCTGAGCGCAATGTTCGACGAGCTGGCGCATCTCGCGGAAGCACTGTCGACACTGGGTCACGTGACACCTCGCTCGCTCGACGCAATCGCGTCTTACGGGGAGCAGCTCTCGTCCAGCCTCGTAACCGCTTACTTCACCCAGTGCGGCATCGATGCGGAGTACGTCGACGCGCGCGAGGTGATGATCACTGATGATCGCTTCATGGAGGCCGAGCCGCAGACTGAGATCATCGCTGCAAATGCTCGCGAGATCGTTCAGCCAATAGTACAGGCCGGCAAAGTGCCGGTGATGGGTGGTTTCATCGGGGCCACGGAATCGGGAATCACGACGACGCTCGGACGTGGCGGCTCGGATTACAGTGCATCACTTATCGGTGCGGCACTGGATGC
>JBBRBY010000138.1:0-4635 GCA_038205315.1 Gemmatimonadales bacterium
GCCCCACGACACCGAAGTGCCGCAGGGCGGTGTCTGAGGTCTCGAGTACGCGGCAGGTACCACCTTCAGCGCGCCGCCGCACCGAGTTTGAACCAAGCGGATTTTTCGTTGTGGCAAGGCGGAGACCGCAGCAAAACCGGGAGGTATTGCGAGGATCGACAACGCCGCCATGGCGCAAAAGCCGCGAGTGAACACCCGCATGCGGAAGTGCATGCGGGGCCGGGGAGGCCAGCCTACGTGCTCAGTAGCCTGGGTCGCGCGCCCACCCCGAATTGCCACCGAGGCTCAAGCCGGCGCGCACCACGAATGCGCCGCCATCCGCCCGTGTGTCGTCTGCAATGCGCTTCCCGGCACGCAGATACTGATAACCGCCCGTGAGATTCAGCTGCACGCCGCGAGCGAGGTAGATCATCGAACCGACGCCACCGCCGAGCTGCGTCACGTTCGACTTGTATTCGAGATTCGCAATGATTTCAGCGCGCTCGAGCAGACCGCCGCGGCCGTAGACGTATGGCGTGAAGTTCGCTGCGGCCAGCGGCAGCGCGAGTCGCGGTTCGATGTAGAAGCCGGAAAGCGTAGCCTGACGCGGCACGCCGCCCGCCGGGGCCGTGCCGAGCACATCGTGCCATGAACGCTGGTAGCCAAGCGAAACGGCGAAGTTGCTGATGCCGACCGTGAACTGCGCTTCGGCGCCACGGCTATCGGCGAGATCAGAGAACACGTTGCCGCGCAGCGCCTGATAATTGGCGGCCGCTTCGACGGTGAAGATCGGCTGCTCGCGGCGCTGCGCCATCACCGGCGCGGCGGTGGAGAGAAGTGCGAGTGACGCGAGTGTGAGACGGGGAATCGACATGGGGCGAGCTCCGGTTGAGTTGCGCGGCGGAGGCGCGACCCTCGCTGCGTGCTCACCCCTAGAGCATGGCGGGTGCCGTTTGGAATAATTCGGCAACCCATTGTCCGTTAGACACTTACGAATTTGCTCCGGCGCGCTGTGTCCCCTGTTGGTGACAGCAGCGTGTCACTCGCACGCGCGCGCTGTTCGTTGCGCTCGGTCGTACTCACGAGCGTATGGTCGGTGGCTTCGTGGGGGCGGGACAACACGGAGAACACGGAGTCGCGCGGACCGCAACGGTCAGTGCAACGCGCGCCATCGATTCTGTTGGAACAGCAGTTCGTTTAAAAACTGAATTCTCTTTATGAGCGGACTTTCGACGTCGACGCCACGCGGTGTTCTCCGTGTTCTCGTGCCCCCCACGAGGCCACTGACAGTCCGCCGGTGAGTACGAAGCAACGCGACCGCGCGGCACCAGCTACGAGTTACAGCTCCGCCGTCGGATTGCGTCGCAGCTCTTTCGGCAGACCCTCGAAAAGCGGACTCAGCTCCGCCGCGCGCTCGAGGCTCGTGACGAATGTCACGCCAGGCAGGCTCACCACCAGCAGCGAGTTCACGCCGTACACCACGACCCGACCGGACTCGGTATGGACGACGTTCGACTCGGCATCGACGAGCAGCGCGTCGCCGATCACTCCGTTTCCGGTGTCATCCAACTCGCGCACACGGCGGAGGCAGGCCCACGTCCCGACGTCATCCCAGCCGAACGATGACGGGACGCAGATCAGCGTGTCGACGCGCTCGAGCAATCCGCGCTCGATCGACACCGATTGTACCATGCCGAAGAAGCGATCGACCTTGCCCGACGCCAGATACGCGAGTCCGTCCTGCAGCTCGGTGGTATTCGCTTCCAGGGCGTCCAGTACCGTGCCCGCCTGCCAGCAGTAGATGCCGGCGTTCCACATCGCGCCGTCGGCAATGAACTCTTCGGCCTGCAGGGGTCCTGGCTTTTCCACGAAGCGTGAGACGGTGCAGACGCCACCGTTCGAGAGCGGAAGTCCCGGTTCGAGCTCCTCGCCGCCCAGCATGTATCCGAAGCCAGTATCCGGGCGAGTCGGACGAGCGCCGATCGCGACCAGCGCGCCGTCGTCACGGGCGGCGTATCCTGCCGCGCGACGGATCGACCGACGGAACTCGTCCTCGAACTGCGCCGAAAGATCGGCGTGGAGCGCGCAGAAAACCGTGTTGCGTCCGGCGCGATTGATGATTTCCTGCGCGCCCCACGCGAGTGCCGCGGCCGTTCCGAGCGGGCGTGGCTCGATCAGCATGTTCTTTTCCGGCAACTCGGGAATCGCGGCGCGGATCGCGTCGGAGATGTCCGCGCTGGTGAGCACCAGCGTTCGCTCGGCCGGAATCAGCGGCTGGAGCCGATTCAGCGTGTCCGCGATCAGCGGTCGGTCACCGACCAGTCGCAGCAGCGGCTTCGGGCGTTCCGGCGTGCTCAGGGGCCAGAAGCGGGATCCGATACCGCCTGCGAACACCACAGCCCAGAGCGTATCGGACGTCTCGAGCTCGCCGTCCATCTCAGGCTGCTCCTCCGGAAAGAAGCCAAGCGTCGCGTCATCGAATGCTGAGGTGCTGATGCCCGGCATGCCCGGGCCTGGCTGACCTGGCAGCGACGAATGCGGTGTATCAGCCATGGGCCTTGGCTCCTGACGCGGGATCAGACATGGGTCGGCAAATCCGTGCTCCGGTGGCCCGGCGGCGGCGACTGCGAGGGCGAATGAAAACGACTCGCGCCCTCGCAGACAACAAACGCCCGACCCGTCACGTGTGACGGGTCGGGCGTTCGGTACTCACAGCCTGTGTTGCTTACGGCTTGAAGTTCACGCCGAATGAAATCGGAATCATGCGCGCAGAGAATCCATCGGTGAAGATGTTATGCACGCGCGCTTCGGCGAATGCGTCGAAGCCGGACAGCTTGAACGTCACGCCGCCGCCACCGTTCACACCGAACTTCGTGCCGAAGCCACGGGTGCCGTTGTACATACCAACGCCGCCGAGCACATACGGGACGAGAACGGCGTCCTTCGCGCCCTCGAAGTTGTAAACCGCGTTCACGTTGACCGTCGTCCAGGTCGTGCTCGGGTAGCTGACCCCAGTGACCTCTCCGACGTTCGGGATGGTCTTGCCGGCGGTCGTCCAGAGGCCAAGATCAGCGCGCACACCGAACGGGACCGAACTGGGCTTCAAACCGGCGTGCCCCTGCAAGTTGAACCCGGAACTGTTGACGTCACCCAGCGAGCCGAACGGAACCGTCAGACCGCCTGAAATCCCGAAGGTGACCGGGCTGCTGGTGGTGGACTGCGCCTGCGACATCGGTGCGGCAGCAACCATGGCCGCGAAAACAGCCGCGCCAACAAGAAGCTTCTTCATGCGTGTGTACTCCTGTGATTTCTGATGTGTGCGGCGCCGACGGCGCTATGAACTCGCCGCTCGAACGACGACGCGGCGTAGTACGTCGATGATGGAGATTGGTCACAATCAACCGTATTAGCAACTCATCCGGTAGCATTCTCAAGCCAGTAAAACGTTACTGATACGACACTGGTGGTATAGTGCTGCATCCTCCGCGCAATTGGTACCAGATTTTCTCAGCCCTTTGACTGAGCGCTGACCCACTCTTACCACCGGTTACGCGGCTCGGATCCCAACGTTTCAATCCGCCTCACGCACACGTCACCCCGCAGCCTGCGCTGCCGCTTGCTTGTCACCTACCCCCGACGCGCTACCATTCCCGCACCAGCGCCTCTGCGCCTGTCTCACATTCGGGTCCCGGCGACGAGCCCCTGTCGCCCAATCGCACCATGACACCCGCATCACCGATCCGCGTCTGGGTTGATGGCGACGTCGTTCAGGACGCCAGCCGTGCGGTCTCCGCGTTCGACCGGGGACTGACTCTCGCTGACGGCGTTTTCGAGACGATGCGGGTACTCAACGGTGTCGCCCCGATGGCCGCCGCTCACCTCGAGCGTCTGGCTGTCGGTGCCGAACGACTCGGCCTCGTGCTCCCCGATGGCCTCGCCGCGCACATTGCCGATGCCGCGGCTGCGGCGCATCGCATGAACACCATCGACGCCGTGCTCCGCCTGACCCTCACCCGCGGCGATGCGCTGCCTGGCATGGCTGGGCTCAGCGGAGGCGCGTCGCGCTCGATCGTCACGCTCACCCCGCGCATCGCCGTCCGTGACGAAGTGCTCGAACGCGGCCTGACGCTCATTACCAGTCAGTGGCGCTGGAGTGCGCGTCGACCGACGGCAGGCATCAAGTCGCTCGACTACACGGCGAACGTCCTCGCGCTTCGCGAGGCGCACAGTCTGGGCGTCGATGATGCACTGGTGCTCGATACGGACGACCGCATCATCGGCTGCACGGCGTCGAACATCTGCTGGTTCTCCGATGCGACACTGTTCACGCCATCCGCCGACACCAGCGCCCTGCCCGGGACCACTCTCGGGCTCCTGCGCTCACTCGCGCCGACGCTCGGCCTGACCGTGAAGGACGTCGAGGCACCGCTCGGTGCACTGGTCCACGCAGACGCCGCCTGTGCCACCAGCTCGATCCGTGGCGTCGTGCCGATCACGATGCTCGACGGCATTCCGATCGGTGGCCAGTCCCGCTCACCGCGATTCCGCGCCTTGCACGATGCGTGGCGCGCCGAGATGGCACGACTGGCAGGCGTCGACTTCGTGGTGGACTGACGGATCTACGGGCCGTTCTTCTCGAGCAGAAAAGCCAGCGGT
>JBBRBY010000139.1:0-4625 GCA_038205315.1 Gemmatimonadales bacterium
TCGCGCCAGATTCAGAACGCATTCTCGCTCGAAGCTAAGGGTTACAGTCTGTATCTTTCCCAAAGCATTCGGTATGCCACGTCAGAATGGAGTCAGGATGACAGATCCGCCGGTGTTGGCGCCAGGAACCTGGGTGGTGGAGGGCATTGAAAATGGAACCGCCTCCGTCGAAATCGCTAACGGCTCCTCAGCGACGGTGCCAGTCGGGATTCTGCCGCGAGGAGTGAGCGAGGGCGATGTGCTGCGTGTCTCCGTGTCTCACGGAGGTGCCGGAAGCGTCTCGATCAGTATCGCAATGGATCCGGCCGAGAAGGCCCGCCGGCTCGCGCAGTCAGCCGCTCAGGTTGCCCGGGCGGGGAAGGGCGGACGGGGTAACATCGCTCTGTAGGCGCGTCGGCCGCGTTGTGTGAATACTCTCATCCCGCGCCGGCGCATCCACGCGCGCTCGCGACCCGGTCGCTGGGACCGTTGAGATCCCTCCCGGGCCGCGATGGAGCTATCGTGAACCCGCTGCGGGCAGTTCCGGCTGACCTGATCGTAATCGTCCCGTTCTGGTCGGTTCGATACCACGGAATCCCCGCCGCGCGGTACTCGGCTTTGGCCTGCTCGTGCATGTGACCGTAGTCGTTCACCGCACCCACTGAAGCCACGACCCATGATGGATGCGTAAGCTCCAGATACCGCGGCGTAACGCCGTTGCAGCTTCCATGATGGTCTGCCTTGAGCACGTCCACCCGCATCCCCGGACTCTGCCCATATCCCGCGTTTTCGAACTCCGCAATCGCCGCTTGCTCGGCGTCTCCTGCGAGCCACATGCTGAACGAAGCCGAATCGGGACCGACGAGCTTGACGGCGACCGATCTGTTGTTCGCCTTCGCGGGCCGCGGCAAAGGTCGCAGAATGTGAAGGGCCGCTCCGCCGCGTAGCATGATGGTACACATCGCCTGCCCATCGCCGCACGGATCGTCGGTGCTCCGGTAGTCCAGCCCATCGCGCCCGACCCGCGCAATTATGGAATCACGAAGTCGCGCGAGAGTGATGGCCGCCGCGGGATCCTTGTTCTCGAAGAAGTACCGCACCTTGATGTGCCGCCGCGAATCGAAGAGGGGAAGCAATCCGGCGTAATGATCCGCGTGCTGATGCGTGAGAATTACGACATCGATCGTTTGACCGTTCAACCCAAGAGAATCGAGCAGCCATCCCATGCGCCGCGCGTCGGGGCCACCGTCGATGAGCACCCTGCTATCGCCGTTATGAATGTAAGTTGCATCGCCCTGACCCACGTCCAGGTCGCGAACGGTGATGGCAGGTGCGGGCGGATCCACAATTCCGGAGTCGGCGTCCTGACCGCCGCGCAACCCGATCGCGCCGTACGCGACAAGCGCGACGACGAACAGTGCCGCGATCGCAATCAGTGGCCGGCGATTCATGGATCTCGAAACCTAACTCTGCTCGGCGGAGTGAAGCGCATCGTACCGGCGGACACCGTACCATAGTCCGACTGCTGTGCTCATCCGCTCGCGTCGATGGGCAACGTGGTGAGAACGGCACGCACCGGCGCCGCATCCAGGCCCGCCACCCTGAGCGGCAGCGCGTCAAGCTCATATGCTCCGGCACTGGCCTCGCGCAGGTCCAGGTTCTCCAGCACGCACACGCCGTTGTCGAGCAGCGCATGGTGCACGTCCAGTGTCTTGCTGTCGATGTCGTCGGCAGACGGGCAGTCGTATCCCACCAGCACCACGCCGCGTTCCACCAGCTGCGTCGCGCATTCGACCGACAATCGCGGCCACGATGCGGGGAATGTGCCGCCGGCAATGGTGCACCCGGTCCGGAGCAGCAGTCGCACAACCTTACGATCACCCACGCGCCGGTCAAGATCGCCGATCTGAATCTCGCCAGCGACATCGGTGACGTCCACCACGAGCGCAGGCCCGCGAAACGCCTCCAGCGGAAGTGTCTCCGACGCGGAACCGCTGGTGCTCACATGCAGTGGCGTGTCGGCGTGCGTTCCCGCGTGCGGGCTGCATGTGATGGCACTCACGTTCACGCTCGAGCCCTCGGCCGTCTTCCACGTCCACATACACGAAAACGGCGTGTCCCCCGGCCACACTGGTGTGTCGCGGGACAGCAGCACCGAGATGTCGATCACCCGGCGATCGGTCATTCGCTAGCGCGTCACTTTCCCACGAGCGACTTCGCCGTCTGCACCACGTTCTCCGGCGTGAGATGGAACTCCGCGTACAGCTCCTTGTACGGAGCCGACGCGCCGAAATGCTCGAGCCCGATCGCAACTCCACCCTCGCCGATCCACTTGTACCACGACATGGGCTGCGATGCCTCGATCGATATCCGCTTGATGCCCGGCGGAAGCACGCTGTCGCGATACTCCTGATCCTGCTGAGCGAACAGCTCCATGCTCGGTACACTTACGGCGCGCGCACGGATCCCCTGGCTGGCAAGGGTGTCCTGCGCCTTGAGAATTATCTCCACTTCCGAGCCGCTTGCCATCAATACCACTTCGGGATCGCCACCGCGGACGTCCGCCAGGACGTACGCGCCACGTGCGACACCACTTGCGGCCGCATACTTTGTGCGGTCGATGAACATGACCTTCTGCCTTGTGAGCACGATGCAGACCGGCGTGCCGAGCTTGAGTGCAACGCGCCACGCTTCCGCGGTCTCATTCGCGTCTGCGGGACGCATGACCGTCATGTTGGGCACCGCGCGCAGGTTCGAAAGCTGCTCGATTGGCTGGTGCGTGGGCCCATCCTCACCGAGTCCGATGGAGTCGTGCGTGAAGACGTACACCAGCCGGCGGCGCATCATGCACGCGAGGCGCATCGGCGGACGCATGTAGTCGCTGAAGATCAGGAACGTCGCACCGTATGGAATGATCCCGCCATACAGCGCCATTCCGTTCATCATACCGCCCATTCCGTGCTCGCGTATGCCGAAATGGAAGTTGCGTCCGTCATAGCTTCCAGGGCCGAAGCTCGGTGCGCCCTTCACGATCGTGTCGGTCGAGCTCGCGAGATCGGCGGAGCCGCCGATTAGCTCCGGGACCTTCGGCGCTATCGCATTGATCACGGCGCCCGAAGCCGAGCGAGTCGCGACGTTGCCGTTCTTCTCGTCGAAGGTTGGAATCAGATCTTCCCATCCATCCATCAGGTGTCCACCGGTGCGACGCTCGAACTCGGCGCAGAGATCGGGGTTCGCCGCCTTCCATTCGGTGTACAGCTTGTTCCACGTGCCCTGCTCGTCCGTGCCAGCCGCACCGGCCCGGCGCCAGAACGCGAGTGCGTCCTGATCTACGTAGAACGGCTCCTGTGACGGAATGCCAAGGTTCTCCTTGGTGAGCTTGATCTCCTCGACGCCGAGCGGCGAGCCGTGCGCGGCCGACGTGTCCTGTTTGTTCGGGCTGCCGTAGCCGATGTGCGTACGCGTGATGACGATCGAGGGACGCTCGGTTTCCGCCTTGGCCTTCTCGATCGCGTCATCCAGCGCCTCGAGATTCTTCACGTCCGCGACGTACTGCACGTGCCAGCCGTAGCCCTCGAAGCGCAGCCGCGTGTCGTCGCTGAATGTGAGGTCGGTGTTGCCTTCGATCGTTATGTGGTTGTCGTCATAGAAACCGATCAACCGGCCGAGCTTGTTGTGGCCGGCGAATGAAGCGACCTCATTGGAGATTCCTTCCATGAGGTCACCATCGCTGGCAATGAAATAGGTGTAGTGATCGATGATCTTCTGCGCGCGGTTGAACAGCTTCGCCGTGTGCGCCTCGGCGACTGCCATTCCCACAGCGTTGCTGAAGCCCTGGCCGAGCGGCCCCGTTGTCGTCTCCACGCCGGGCGTGTGACCGTACTCGGGGTGACCCGGAGTCTTGCTGTTCAGCTGCCGGAAGTTCTTGATGTCGTCCAGAGTGAGATCGTAGCCTGTGAGATAGAACACCGCGTAGAGCAACATCGACGCGTGGCCGCACGACAGGATGAATCTGTCGCGGTTGACCCAGTGCGGATCGCCCGGGTTGTACCTCATGTGACGGGTCCACAGCACGTAGGCGAGCGGAGCGAGCGCCATCGGCGTACCCGGGTGTCCGGAGTCCGCTTTCTGCACCGCATCCATCGCCAGTACGCGAATGGCATCTATGCACGCGACTTCCAACTCTACTGGTGTCTTTTCTCTCATCTGTACGACTCTGTTGATCGAGGAATGTGTTGCGCTACGCGTTCGGACCGGGCAGGTCGAGCGGTAGATGAATGTTCGGTAGCAGTGCTTCTATCTCGAACCTGCGCGGTTCGAGCCACGGTGGCAGCTTGAGCGCACGACCCAGCTTCGCTGCAGGTTCGTCCACAGTGAACCCAGGGCCATCCGTGGCCACTTCGAACAGCACACCGCCAGGCTCGCGGAAATACACCGATGTGAAGTAGTCGCGGTCCATCACCGGCGTCACATTGAAGCCGCGGGACTGCAGCTCATCGTGCACCCGCAGCTGCGTTGCGCCGGTGTCCGCTCGGAAAGCAACGTGATGAACCGTACCGGCCCCCATCACTCCGGGCCACATCCCGGGCACGACTCGTAGATCCACGATCGAGCCCGGACGGCCGTCGTCGGCGGTGTAGCGAAAG
>JBBRBY010000140.1:0-4625 GCA_038205315.1 Gemmatimonadales bacterium
TTGCGCGTAGCGGCCTTCTTGCGCGCGGTCTTGGCGGCTGGTGGTCGGGACGCTGCCTTCGCTTCCGGTTTCGAAGCGGTTTTGGCGGCCGACGCCGGCCTTGTCACGGAAGCTGCCTTCTTGGCAGTGGTCTTACGCCCGCGCGCAGGCTTGGTGGCCGCCGCGGACGACGCAGGTGCTGAGTTATCCGGAGCCGACGCCGTCACGACTGGTCTGGGCGTGGAGGCTGGTGCTGCTGGAGGAGCTGACACGGGCGAGTCGTAGTCGACCACACCGACCGATAGCAGGTCCAGGGGTGGCGCGGTCTTGGTGGTCGCGCGCTGCATGCGTCCGCCGCCTCCGCGATTCCCCATGCCGCGTGGGGCCGGCGGTCCGCTGGGGGCGGGCGCAGGAGCGTTGGCGATCGCGGCGGCACCGAGCTGATCGACGATTGGCGCCGCGACGACTGCGGGACGCACTTCATAGTCATCGCCACGACGACGGAGATCTATGATATCGGAGTCGTGCGCGTCCTTGAGAATTCGCACGAAGTTGCGCTCGCTGAGGCTCTCGCTGTCGCGGCCGAGTAGTTCGCGTGCGACAGCTCGCACATCGCTCGCGCGAGTGCCGCCGCCGTGTTTGGCCATGTGCTCGACCGCGCGGCGCATGAGCTCGAACGCCTCATCGCGCGTAAGGCGCGTTCCGCCTGCGCCGATTTCGTCCGTCGCCGAAGCAGGCTCGGATGCTTCAGTCGGTGACGTGGATGGTGTTGATGCTGTTGCTGTTGATGGCGTCGTGGGTGCCGGTGTTGCCTGACGAGGCGCCGCGTGCTCGTTGTGGCGCGGGGAAGGCGCGGGTGACTGAGCGGCGAACGACATCTCTGATTGCGCGGGCGGCTCGACTGCGGCCGCGGACTCGCTGGCGGCGTGCTCACCAGTTGCGCCAACAGTTGTGCCCTCGGCGACATCGGTGCGCGGACGCTCGCGGTCACGACCGCGACCACCACGACCACGCCGGCTGCGCGGTTCGCGCGGCGGCATTGACGACGCGGGAACCGTCGACGCTTCGGCCGTGGATCCTTCAGCGGGGGTGATCGTCGCGGTTCCGCCAGCCTTTGGCAGATCGACTTCGAGCTGGCCGTTGTCCATCTTGTGCGACGCCAGGATGCCGCGGTGCGCGGCTTCCTGAACGAAGCGCGTGAACTTGGACATGCCGAGGTTCTTTTCGTCGAAGGAGCTGTCGATCTGCTGCATGACCTGCTTGAGACGGTCGGCGCGCATGACGTCACCGTTGCGCTTCATGCGCTGCACGGCTTCGCCCGCGAGCTGCCAGGGATCCCACTTGGCAACGTCTTCCTCGCGCGTGTTGACGAGACCGGCGAGCGCGTTGTAGCTGTAGTACTCATCGCAATTCTGCACCAGCAGATCACTCGACGATTCGCGGATACCGACACCGATGACGTACTTACCGTATTCCTTGAGCTTGATCACAAGGCTCGAGAAATCGCTGTCACCGCTCAGCAGAATGAAAGTGCCGATCTCCGGACGGGTGAAGATCAGCTCGAGTGCGTCGATGGCGAGCCGGATGTCGGTCGCGTTCTTCTTGGAGGAGCCGTACGCCGGCGCGAAGATGAGATCGATGGACGATTCCGAGAGCGGAACGATGTACTGCGGATAGCGGCGCCAGTCGGCGTAGGCGCGCTGGACCGACACCTTGCCCTTGACGATGTCGGATGAGAGGAGGCTTCGAAGCTCGGCGTTGAGATCCGAGCGGATTCCCATTGTTACGTTATCGAAGTCGATCAGGAGGGCGGCATTGGGAGCGTGGAAGGGGCTGGTCCCAGATGCGTTGAGCGCGGCGGCCTGTGGGCCGCGATGCACCGGCGCTACCGGGCCGCGAGCTGCGACCGGGGGCCGGATGTGACGAGGTGGCATACGTTCGGTTTTAGGTTTTCAACTCCGCGCGACTTCAGGTGCCGGTGCCTTAGCAGCGGATCCTCGAAGTCGCGCAATCCCATGTAATTTACTAGGACATGCCCCCGAAGCAACTGCACTACCGCACGCGCCTGTTCCTGATACTGTCGCTATTCGCGCTGGTGCCGGCTGCGCTTCTCACGGTTTTGTGGGGCGTCACGCTCGGAAGCGCGCTCCCCATAGTGACGGGCAGAGCGGGCTGGGATTCGGTGGCCGCGACGGGTCGCCGCGCGATCGCGGCCGCGCAAAAGGCGCCTCTCACGCGGTCACAGCGGATGGCGTTCAGCGCTCACGAGCGCGAACTCGGGGCTTCGCTGGAGCAGGCGCAGCGCTTCAACTACCTTGTGCGCCGCGGCGCCGAGGTGATAGTGGTGTCCTCGGTGGTGGTGCTGGCGGCCATTGGATTTGGAGCATCGCGCGTCGCGGGTCATCTGAGCCGGCAGTTGAGCAGGCCCATCGACGAACTCGTGGAATGGACCGAGCTGATACGACGCGGTGAGCAGCTGCCGTCGGCGCCGCGACGGCGTGGTGCGCCGGAATTCGAGACATTGCGCCAGCGTCTCAAGATGGCCGCCGTCGCGCTCGACCTTGGACGGCAGCGCGCATTGGAGGCCGAGCGCCTGCGCGCGTTTCGCGAGAGCGCCCGGCAGGTGGCGCACGAGCTCAAGAATCCCCTGACCCCGATCAGGTTCGCGATAGACCGGCTGAGACGTGCGTCACCACCGGAGCTCACGGAAACGATCGAAGTGCTGGCAACGGAAACCGAGCGGCTTGAGCGAACCGCGCGCAGCTTTGCGCAGTTCGGTCGTTTGCCCGAAGGTCCGCCGTCCAGGATCGACGTGGGCGAGTTGGTCCGCTACGCGGCGACGGCGACGGTACCACCAACGACGGTGCTGGAACTGGACGTGACCGATTCGCTTCCAATGATTCTTGGATACCACGACGCGCTCGCGGGCGCGGTGTCGAACGTTCTTCTGAACGCCGTCGATGCGTGCGAAGGCAGCGGCACTATAGTCGTGAAGGTCTGTTCGGCTTCACTGCAGGGGAAGACCGCGGTCCGGATCTCGATCGAGGACGATGGCCCGGGAATCGGCGCCCAGCAATTGAAACGCATATGGGAGCCGTATGTGACAAACAAGGCAGGCGGGACGGGTCTCGGCCTCGCCATAGCGCGTCAGGCCGTGTGGGCGCATGATGGGTCGGTAGCCGCCAGGAGCGACATCGGAGCGGGGACGCGGATCGAATTCGTGCTTCCGGTGGATCCGTTGACGGGCGCGACCGTGTAGAGAAGTCTTCCAGAACGCCATTCATCAGCGATCGCCGAGACAGTGATGGAGATGATCATGGCGAATGCGTTTCAGTCAAGCCGACCGCAGTCCGCGCTCGCGCAAATCAACGACAGCTCAAGGAGAGATCGATATGCTCGGACCTGAAGTAGTAGTGCCGATAAGCGGAATGGTGATGGTCCTGAGCATGGTGCTGGGGCTCCCACTGATACGTGCATACAACAAACGCGTGGAATCGCAGCCGCGACAGGCGCTGCCGAACGGGGACGTCATCGCGCGACTCGAGCGCATCGAGCAGGCGATAGAGGCGATGGCGACGGAGGTGGAGCGGGTTGCGGAGGGGCAGCGATTCACCACGAAGCTCATGTCCGAGGTGCGATCCAACCCGCCAGCGATTGCTGCACCAAAGCCCGCAGCCCCGGCGGCGCCGGCGATGCAGCCGGACGGTACGGTGCTATCCGAAGCCGCACGCCGGACCTGACGTAGCGTGCAACGCGTCCTGATTGTCGACGACGAGCCGAACATCCGGCGGATGATCGGCGCGCTGTTGACGTCCGAGGGCTATGAGGTCCGCGAGGCCGCCGACGGCGCAGCGGGTGTTCGCGCGGTCGAGGAGGACGAGCCGGACGTTGCGCTCATCGACCTCATGATGCCGGGTACGCTGGACGGGATAGCGACGCTCTCCAAGATTCGCGAGCGGTGGTCCGATCTCCCGGTGATCATGATGAGCGGCCGCGCGTCGCTGAGTGACGCTGTCCGCGCTACGAAGGTGGGCGCGGTCAATTTTCTGGAGAAACCGCTCGCGCCCGAGACCGTATTACTCGCACTGGGCTCGGCGCTGGAGCTGCGCCAGGCGCGGCGCGCTGCACGCGTGTTGCGCGCCGAGCTCGGCCGCACTGGTGAGATGGTCGGTTCGAGCGGAGCCATGGTGCGCGTCCGCGAGCTGATCAAGCGGGTAGCGACAAGCGATGCGCGGGTGCTGATCACTGGTGAATCCGGCACGGGGAAGGAACTCGTTGCAGCCGCGATCCACGAGCACAGTCCGCGCCGCGACCGGCCATTCGTACGCGTCAACTGTGCGGCGATTCCGCGTGACCTGGTCGAGAGCGAGATGTTCGGCCACGAGAAAGGATCGTTCACGGGTGCAGCCGAGAGGCGCATCGGCAAGTTCGAACTGGCGGACACCGGCACACTGTTTCTGGACGAGATCGGCGACCTTAGCATGGAAGCGCAGGCGAAGCTGCTCCGCGCGCTAGAGGCCAAGGAGATACAGCGTGTTGGAGGCAATCGTACGATCAGGGTGGACGTGCGCATCATTGCCGCGACCAATCACGATCTCGCAAAGGCCGTCGCTGATGGCGAGTTCCGGGAAGATCTGTACTTCCGA
>JBBRBY010000141.1:0-4620 GCA_038205315.1 Gemmatimonadales bacterium
GACGCCACGAACGGCATCAACTGGAACGGTTTGGCGCAGGAGCGCCAGTAGGTCCAGTGCTCGGGGTCCCGTGCGAAGCCGACCAGCTCATCACCCGCGACTACCGCGGCAGACACGCGGTGAATGGACTCCACCGCGCCGCCGCGAGTTACGACAACATCGATATCATAGGAAGTGGCTGGCCTCACCCCTTAAAATATCGTGATCGCTCCCTTGGTGTACTTTTTTGGATTCTTGCGAACGTCTGCGAGAATCTCATTGAGATGCGCCACGGCCTGAACCATCTGGTTGTATAGAGTGGTGTCGCTGAGCAATCTGGAAGCGGTGCCATTGCCCTTGTTGAGTGACAGGACGAGTGAATCCGCGTGCGCCGTGACCTTGACCAGGTTGGCGTAGAGCGAATCGTCGCGTAGCAGCTTTCCCGCAGTGCCCTTCCCTGAGTTGAGCTGCGTCATCAGGGAGTCTACCTGCGTTACCATCTGCGTAAGGCTGTTGTAGAGCTGCGGGTCGTCGAGCATGCGTCCCACGCTGCCTTTGGGGTTTTGCAGACGAGTGAGAAGATTGCTCGTGGATGCGAGCGTTCCGTTCAGGCGGTCGTACAGCGCACGATCCGTCAGCAGCTTGCCGATTGTTCCATCACCGCGGGCCACCGACTGCGTGAGGCCGCGAAGGTCGTGCGTGAGGCCGGCGACATCCGTGAGCACACCTGCCGCGCGCTGAATCATCATGTCGTAATCCATTGACGGACCGAGCACGAGCGTGTCGCCGTTGCGTAGCGAGCGGAAGCGCGGAGTGCCGGGTGTGATGTCAAAGAACCGATCGCCAAGGAGTCCCTGGTTGCGCAGCATGACACGGGAATCCAGGCGAACCTGCGGCTGCATGCTCTCGTCGAGCTGGACGGTGATCTTGAGGTGACGCGTGGTATCGTTCGAAATCGGCAGGAACTCTATCTTGCTGATGGAGCCGGCAAGCTGTCCTGCGACGGTCACCTGACCGCCCTCACGGAGCCCGCTGGCGTTCTGCACGAATGCGTAAAGCGAGTAGCGGCGCGAGAAGAGATGCGCCGCGGTCCCGAGCCGGATCACTCCATAGGTGAGAATGCCGAGCGCGACGATCGCGAGCGCCGCGACGCGGAGCGCGTCCTTGGTTATGATCTCAGAGCGTCTCATTCAATATCCGCCGAGGAAGGTCTGGATGTACGCGTCGCTGGAGCCGGCCATCTCTTCCGGCGACCCGAAGAATACGATTCGCTGATCGTGTAGCAGCGCGATCTTGCTCGCCATCCGGAATGCTGAGCGGATGTCGTGGGTTACGACGACGCTGGTGACATTCAGGTCGCGCTGCAGCTTCATTATAAGATTCGTTACAGTGCCGGTAGTGAGCGGATCGAGCCCCGACGTCGGCTCGTCATACAGCATGATCTTGGGATTCGCGGCCAGTCCGCGCGCGACACCGACCCGCTTCTGCATTCCTCCGGAAAGCTCCGAAGGCGCGAGCTCCATCACCTGATCCGGGTCCAGATCCACATACTTGAGCTTCTCGCGCACACGCTCCTCGATCGCGTCGTACTCCAGATCCGTGTGCTCGCGTAGCGGGTACGCGACGTTCTCGAACACCGTGAGCGAATCGAAGAGCGCCGATCCCTGGAATACCATGCCCATGTTCTGCCGAATCTCGAGCGCTTCCTCATACGTGAGCTTCTCGATATCCTGGCCGAGGACGTGCACCTCGCCGCGATCAGCGACGAGCAGCCGCAGAATAAGCTTTATGATGGTGGATTTTCCTGTCCCCGATTCGCCAACAACCGCTACTGTCTCTCCCTTGCGCACTTCGAACGACACGCCGCTGAGGATGGGACGGTCGAAAGCGAGATAAACGTCGCGCAACTCGATTATGACATCGGCCGGCGCGACCTGCTCGTGGAGGGCGTCCTTCTTCTCGTCGGCGCGGATCTCCTTTCGAATGGCCGCGCGTACGCGATCCGTATCCACGTTCTCCGGGTCACCGTCGGTATTCCTGCGGTCGGTGGCGCGACGCTCGTCCTGCTCGCGCTGACGCGCCTCGGCTTCAGTCTCCTCAGCGACTGGCTGCGGGCTCGCGTCTTTCATGCCGGAGTCGTCGCTCGTCATGACAACAGCGCGAGCAGCGCCTGGGTGATGAAATAATCCGTGACGAGAATCAGAATGCTCGCCGTCACGACCGTGCGCGTGGTAGCTACGCCGACGCCTTCGGTCCCGCCGGTAGTGCGCAGGCCGAAGTGGCAGGCCGTAAGCGCGATTATGCCTCCGAATACAAACGGCTTGACCAGGCCGTGGACGAAATCGTCAGGGATGATCCGCAGGACGAAGCCGCCGTTCGATATCTGGTCCCAGACCGTGCCCCAGTAAAGCGACGTGGGGAGCTGGAGGTAGAACTTGGCGATGACGTTTCCACCGATGATTCCAGCGACGTCGTTGATCACCGTGAGCGCTGGAAGCATCAGCAGTGCCGCGATGAGACGCGGCGTGACGAGCTTCTTTATCGGATCGGTGCCCATGACGTTGAGAGCGTCGATCTGCTCGGTGACCCGCATCGATCCGATCTGAGCCGCGATTCCGGAGCCCACTCGCCCCGCAACCATGAGGCCCGCCAGTACCGGTCCGAGCTCGCGGATCATGGACGCGCTCACGAGGCTTCCGACATACGTGGTGGCGCCAAAGCGCCGCATCTGAACCGCCGACTGCAGCGCCAGCACCATTCCCGTGAAGAATCCGGTCAGTACGACTATGCCCAGCGACTGAACGCCAATGGCGTCCATCTGCTGGATAACGTCGTCCCGGTAGAATGGCGGCACAAAGATGAATCGAATGGCGTTCCACGCGAGTATGAACGCCTCCTGAAGGGAGAAGATCTTGTTCCGCGCGCCGGCGCTGATTCGGTCGAGTAGGGCCATTCGCTCCGTCGGAGGGCAAGGGACATGCCGGGCGCGGTCCGGGCGCAGATGCGCGATCCTTTGCCCGCCAGCGGCAAAGGGCTAGCTTGGTAGGCGATGATCGAGACTATCAGCCGGGAACGGCTCGCACTGCTGCTGGATTCGGCGAAAAGATATCGCGTCGCGGTGGCCGGTGACGCGATGCTTGACGTGTACCTGCTTGGCGACGTGGAGCGGATCTCGCCCGAAGCCCCGGTGCCGGTCGTGAGGGTTCGCGACCGTCGGCACGCTATGGGCGGGGCTGCCAACGTGGCGCAGAACGTTCTCGCCCTCGGCGCGTCCTGCAGCGTGGTATGCACCGTCGGCAACGACTCGGCTGGCAGCAACCTTCGCCAGATGCTGCAGAGTGCCGGTGCGGTTGTGGATGGCGTGCTGAACAGCGGAAGGCCGACCACTACCAAGACCCGGATCGTCGCGCGTGCTCAGCAGCTGGTCCGCGTGGACGAGGAGGACGACTCGGATCCGGACGGCAGCGACACGGACCGACTGATCGAAGCCGTTCGGACAGTTGTTCGAGAGGCGGATGCGCTCGTGCTGGAAGATTACAACAAGGGCGTACTCGCCCCCGTCGTGATCCGAGCTGCAATGGAAGCCGCGCTGGCCCGCGGAATCCCCGTCGTGGTCGATCCCAAGTTCCGGAATTTCTTCGAGTTCAGGGGTGCGACGATTTTCAAGCCAAACCGGCGCGAGCTCGAGGCCGCGGTCGGCGCGACGCTGGATATTGCGTCGCCCGCCGCGCTACCTGCTACCTGTGCCAGGCTGGGTGTCGAGCACCTCCTTCTCACGCTCGGCGAGCAAGGCATGGTGCTGGTCGCCGCCGACGGCGAGGTGGGCCGCATTCCGACGACCGCTCGCGAGGTTTACGACGTGGTCGGTGCTGGCGATACGGTCACTGCGTATCTGGCGACAATGCTCGCCGCCGGCGCCACCGCAGCCGAGGCGGCTGTGATCGCGAACTTCGCGGCTGGCGTTGAAGTCGGCAAGCTCGGCGCCGCGACCGTGAGCGTGGAAGAGGTACTTGAAGCGTACGACGCTTACGATACCGAGAGAAAGCTCGTGACTAACGAGGCGACCAGTTGACACCAAACGTGAGCCGAATTTTGACACGTTCACTGACCCGATCATTGACGCAATCACTGCGCGTGCTTGCGGCGACCGCATTCGCTTCTGCAGTGTTCACGACAGTCGCGACAGCGCAGGCGTCGCTCTACGTTCCGCTGGATGACATCGCGTACCGATACGCCGACGCTCTCATGGCGCGCGGCGAGTTGCGCGGGCTGTCTCTACTCGAGCGGCCGTACACGGCGCAACAGTTGGCGGCCGGCGCTGATTCCGCGCTCGCCCACGACCATTCGACGGTGGTTCGCTCATACGCGATCGCGCTGCGCACGGCGCTGCAGCGATACACAGTCACCGCGAGTGGCGCCACGACGTCCAGCGACACGCCCGCGTTCATTGCGAACGCAGACCTCTTCACGACCGCGCAGACATCGGGACAGCCCGAACTTATGCTCGCCGATACCAACCGCAGTCTTACGGGCGGCTTCGGATTCAGAATGGCCGTGGTTGCGGGGCCGCTCGCGGCGTTCATTCATCCCATAATCGACAACCGCCTGAACAACGATCCGGAGTTCACGGGAAAACAGGAT
>JBBRBY010000142.1:0-4552 GCA_038205315.1 Gemmatimonadales bacterium
CGCGCGCTAGAGGCCAAGGAGATACAGCGTGTTGGAGGCAATCGTACGATCAGGGTGGACGTGCGCATCATTGCCGCGACCAATCACGATCTCGCAAAGGCCGTCGCTGATGGCGAGTTCCGGGAAGATCTGTACTTCCGATTGAACGTGATCCCGATACACCTCCCGCCGCTGCGCGAACGGGGAAACGACGTGCGCGAGCTGCTGCATCACTTTTCCCAGATCCAGCACGAGCGCACGGGTCGTCCTGAGCTGACGTGGTCGCCGGATGCGGAAGCGCGGATGCAATCGTATCCGTGGCCCGGAAACGTTCGCGAGCTTGCGAACATCGTGGAGCGAATCGCGATAATGAGCAACGACTCGCACGTTACGGCGGGCGACATTGCTGCGGTACTTCCAGTCCCCCGCGACGGGGTTCCCGTTCCAGCGGCTGCGGATGAGCGAAGCCTCACAGATGCGCTGGACGACACCGAGAGAAAAATCATCTCCGACGCACTCGCGTGGGCTTCGGGGAACGTCGCTGAGGCTGCGCGCAGGTTGAGGACTGACCGCGCGAACCTGTACCGGCGCATGAAGCGACTCGGAATGTCCGGCGTGGCATTGGTCATCCTCTCTGCCGCGCTGATAATAGGGTCGTTGATTGCCCCACGTGACGTGACTGCTCAGGTGGTCAGGCCGTCGGTGGACACAGCCAAATCAGCGGCGCGAGACACGATAAGCGAGTACGACACGACCGATGCCGGCAACGGAAGCTACGTCCGCTTCGGTCCGAGCCTGTCATCGGGCAAGTCATACAACCGCGTGGAGGGGTTGTCGATTCTGCTGGGGCCGGCGCTCACCATCGAGACCCCGCGTTTTGCCCTGGACGCGGCGGCGTACGTGATCGGGCGGACCGCTCAGAAGCTGAGCACGAGCGAGCCGGAAGGAGGACACGATGCGAGACTCGCCGTACGATTCGGGCCCGACAAATCGATAGGACTGGACGGGCAGCTCTACTCCGTGGTGTCGCCGATCGAGTCATGGCAACTGACCGAGCCTGAACAGGGGCTCGCCGCGTTCCTGTTGCGCCGCGACTACCGCGACTACGACGCGCGGCATGGTGGACAGGTCGGAGCGTCGTTCACGCTGAGCCCGAAGGCTTCATTTTCGGCTACGTATGCAGCGGAGCGCTGGTCGTCGCTGGCGGCGCGCAACCCGTTCACTCTGTTCAAGGAGAGTGGCCGTTGGCGTGCCAACCCCGCCGTTGACGAAGGGGTGTTTCATCTCGTGAGCCTGAACGGCACGTTCGACACGCGCAACGATGAACGCGAGCCGTCCGGTGGTTGGTACCTTCGCGGAACGTACGAGCACGGGTCGAGTCCGCGAGTCCAGTTCGCGCCCCAGGTACAGAATCCCGTGCAGGTGATGCTTCCACCTGCACCTCACGCGATCGCATACGGGCGGCTGTTTCTGGATCTGCGGCGCTACAATCGTGTTTCACCGCGCACTCAGCTGGATGGGCGCATCGTCGCCGCTGGGTGGGTGAGTGGCGATGAACTCCCGCTCGAGCGGAAGCTTTCGGTGACAGGGCCAGGTGTACTGCCGGGCTACGAATTTCGGGAGACGGTGGGCGGAGCCGCCGATGTGATGCAGTGCACGGGCGCCGGTGTCATCGCGCGAGACAATCCGGTACTTTGTGATCGCGCGATACTGGGACAGCTCGAGCTTCGGACACAGCTGGCATCGCATCCGTTCGACGTGTTCAACATTCCGGCACTGCGGTTGCGCAGCGTTGGCTTTACGGCGAGTCCTGTCGGTGTCCTTTTCGTTGATTTCGGCCGTGGATGGCGGACGACCGTACCGTGGCCAGCGGCGTTCAAGGGCGACATTGGCGCGGGTCTGGATCTGGGTCTCCTTGGCGCTTACGTGGCGAAGGCGATCACCGACCCGGGCGAGCCGCTACGGTTCTTCGTACGCATACGACGTCGATTCTGACAGTGCGCGCTGTCGTCGTCACGATCCTTGCCCTGGTATTACTCGCGGGAGAAAGCGGGGCACAGTCCGCACGCGTCGAGATCGTTCTTCCCCAAATGGCGGAGCTCTCGTCGCAGCCCCCGGTTGTCCGAACGATTGGAGTTCTGGGCGCCGGGCGGACAGCGGAGCTCATCCGGAACGGATTCCCTGCGCGGCTGCACTACAAGCTGGAGCGGTGGGCGGCCGGGACTTTCGTCAACGACGTGAAGGCGACGAGTGAATGGGAGGTGATCGCACAGTACGACCCGCTCGCGAAGATCTACAAACTCGTGAGAGCCACCACGCGCAACGCGATTGGACTGGGCGAGTACGCGGACCTGTCAGATGCTGACGCAAAGCTCGCGGAGCCATTCACCGCCCCGATCGCCGCACCGCGGCGGGGCGAGAAGAGCTATTACGTGCTGACGCTCGACGTGGAAGCGATGTCCATGAGTGACCTGGACGAGGTGCAGCGATGGTTGCGCGGCGAGCTGCGGCCCGCCGTCCGTGGCAGGCGCAATCCCGGCGTCGCAGTGACGTCTGGTGTTCGGACGCTGATCGTGCGCATTCTGGGTGGCGAGCGAGTGGTGTATCAGGCGACCACGGGAGTGTTCAGGCCTTAGGCGGGACAGCAAGCGCGACGATGATGTCCATTACGTTCGTCCCCGTGGGACCGGTGCGAACCAGGCCGCCGAGCGCCTTCCAGAACGAGTGGCTGTCGTTGGCGGCGAGGCTTGTGCGCGGATCGAGCCGCATCCGGCGCGCACGCACAACGGACTCACCATCGGCGACAGCGCCCGCAGCGTCCGTGGGACCGTCAACACCATCGGTGCCCAGCGATGCCACGGCGACGCCATCGATACCTTCCAGCGCGATCGCAGCGCCGAGAGCGAGCTCCTGATTACGTCCGCCGGAACCGCTGCCGCGAACGGTGACCGTGGTTTCGCCCGCGTAGATGAGTGCGACCCGCGTTCCGGCGCGCGCGCTTTCAGAGCGTGCAGCGGCTGCGATTTCGCCGCCCATCACACACGCCTCCCCGGTGAGCGACGTGGTGACGATCCGGGCCGTGTATCCCATGGATCGCGCCTGCGCGCAGGCCGCGGCCGCGGCGGTCACGTTGCTGCCAATCAGGCGGGTGTTGGTGCGAGCGAGCCTGGCGTCGCCGGGTTTCGGCGATTCGTCGTTCCCGCCTGAGAGGTGCTTCCGGACCGGCTCGGGAATGCGATCCCACACGTTACGGTCACGAAGTACAGCGATCGCATCGGAGATGGTGGTCGGATCCGCGACAGTCGGGCCGGATGCAATCGTCGCCAGCGAGTCGCCGACGACGTCGGACAGGACGAGGGCGGTGACGGCCGATGGAAACGCCCGCGCCGCGAGGCGTCCGCCCTTGAGCATGTCGATGTGCTTGCGGACACAGTTCAGCTCCTCGATTGTTGCGCCTGCACGCATCAACAATGTCGCGGTCAGCGCTACGTCCTCGATAGTAAGTCCGTCGACGGGCAGCGTCATAAGGGACGAGGCTCCGCCCGAGATCAGGCACAACAGAGTCTCGCCGGCGCGCATGTCGTTCAGCATGCGTTCGATCTCGCGCGCTCCAGCGGCTCCGCGGTCGTTGGGCACGGGGTGACCACCAGTGAAGCACTCGATGCGCGGACTGGGCGGGCGGGTGTCGTCGGGCGCAATGAGTACGCCGCGTCTTATTGTTCCGGCCAGCGCGGCGACGGCGGCGTTCGCCATGGGCACGGCGGCCTTTCCAACGGCGAGCAGCGTGACATCGTTGGCGATGTGACAATCTGCGAGCGCCGCAGAGACCAGATCAGCGGGATCCACCGCCGCTATTCCGGCGAGCGCGCACGTGACTGCATCGCGGCGAAGCGCCTCCGTCAACCCTGGATCAAGCGCGCGCGGCGCTTCTCCTCGCGGAGTAGGCCGGCGAGTCGTACACCTCCGGATTGACCACGTTCGGCGCGCGCTTGCCCTCGGCGTGAGCGATTGCGTTTGTCGCCGCCATGACGGCCATGCGGTCGCGCGTGTCCTGACTTGCGCTGGCGATGTGCGGCACCAGCAGCGCATTCTCGCACTCGGCGAGGCCTGGTTTCATTGCAGGCTCGTCTTCGAACACATCGAGCGCTGCGCCGGCTATCGTGTGGCTCTGGAGCGCACGTACCAGAGCGGCCTCATCGACTACCGGGCCGCGCGCGACGTTGATCAGATAGGCCGTGCGCTTCATCATGCCGAGTTGTCGCTCGCCGATCATGTGGCGTGTCTCCTCGGTGAGCAGCGGGTGCAGCGAGACGAAATCACTTTCGCGGAGCAGCTCCTCGAGATCCACCGCGCGAACGTGCCGCGACGGATCGCTCGCGTCGGCAGCGATGGCCGCCGCGTTGTGCGGATCGTACGCGAGTACGTCCATGTCGAATCCAATCGCGCGGCGCGCGACCGCGGCCCCGATGCGTCCGTAGCCGATGATGCCGAGCACCTTGCGTCGTCCAGTGCCGCCGGGACTCACGTCTGCGCCGAGGAACAGGTTCGGCCCCCACAGCTTGTACCGTCCTGC
>JBBRBY010000143.1:0-4442 GCA_038205315.1 Gemmatimonadales bacterium
CCACGCTCGCGCCATACGCACCACGGTGTCCGTCGATGAACGGGTCCGCGGCAGCGAGCGGATTGAATGAAACGAGAGAATCGGCAATCGGCGTGCACAGACCGCGCGTCTGGTTATCGAGATTGCATGCCGTCGTGCGGGCTCCGGCGGTGGTCCTTCCCACCTGCGCGAAGTTCGAAGGGTAGTCGGTCACGTCGCGGATAGTCCCGCCCTCGAGGAAAACGTTCCACCGCGGCTTGCCAGTGCGTCCACGCTTCGTCGTGATCTGAAGCACCCCGTTGGCCGCGGCTGTGCCGTACTGCGCCGCGGCTGCAGGACCTTTCAGCACTTCAATCGACTGAATGTCTTCCGGATTGATGTCGTTGAACCGAGATGGTACCTGACCACCGACGCCGAGTGACGTCGCACCCGATGTGTTGTCCTGGCCGATGGCAGTTCCAAAGCGGATGCCGTCCACAACTACGAGCGGCTCGTTGGTGAGCGAAATTGAATTCGCGCCGCGAATACGGATGCGAGATCCCGACCCGATCGTTCCACCTGACGCCGCGACGTTCACCCCGGGAACCTTGCCGCTCAACAACTGACTGGCGCTCTGCGCGCTCGCCAGCGCTTCCGGCTTTGGCTGAAGGGTTGTGACCGCCGCGCCGATCTCCCGCTTGCGGCTCGTCTCACCAGTAGCCGTAGTCACCACGTCTTCGAGGCTCACCGCCACCGGGCCAAGGAGAAACTGCTCATCGACGGTAGCGTCGGTCCCAAGGGTTACAACCCTCGTGGACGCCGTGTATCCGATACGCAGAACACGCACCTGATACTGTCCGGCCGGGAGGCCGGCGATCCTGAACCTTCCATCTTCTCCCGTAGTCGTGCCACGAGTCGTACCGACAATTTGAACCTGCGCCGCCGGTATTGGCGTCTTGGCCACAGCGTCGAGCACGCTTCCGGTTATTGCAGCCTGCTGTTGAGCACTCACCTGCGCCGGCGCCAACGCCATGAACATGGCAATTGAGGCAACCAGCGACAGGGCCATCCTGACAAGACGAGCTTTCATGCTTCCTCCGCTTTCGTCCCCGAAGGGCTGAAAATCGACGCCGGGCAGGGTGCCCGGACGCCCTGCAACAACGGCGTGTGTCGCGACGAATCGAGAGTGCCAAAACGATCTCGCATACACGGCGCCTGGACTCGCGTCTGTCGAACGCAATAGAAAATTTGCGTCGCTACACATTTGTAGCGACAGCCTAGCGAGGTGGGACAGAATGCTAGGCGGGCGGCGAGCCCGTCGAGGGCTTCTGCTACCCCGCTGTCGTCGGACCACCTGAAAAAATACGTCCGGGACAGCATGCGGCTGGTCCCAACCTCCGTTATCGAATCGCGACTGGCCGGAGAGGTAGCAGACCCGCTTAGTGAGTCGGAATATGTGAAAACGCGACATCCTGAGTCAAGAGCCGAAGCGCCAGCGGCGGTCAGCGCATGATTTACAACCGCCGGCGTATCCCGTCTCCCGGTTGCGGTGGGCAGGCCGCGCAACCAGTCGGTGAGCGCGCCGTATGGATCTTTCGGCCTGGACTTGGCCAGCGCAATGATGCGTCCTATCGTCCGCTTCAAGTCGTGTCCTTCGCGCGCGTGCACCGCATCGAATGAATCGAGATTTCTTGCGTAAACGCGATGCGCGAGAAGCGACGCATTGTCGAGCGGAACGCGCTCGGCGTATCGCGGACCCACCGTTCTGAAGCGAGGCGCTATGACGTTTACGAGATCCGCCCTGGCCCTCCGATAGACGGTATCCCTGACGGCGATGCGTGCCGCGCGACTGTCGCGATGCGCCGCGTACGCTGAATCCAGCGTTTGCGCAAGGACCGTCCAGAACCCGCCGAGGAGTTTCTCGTCCTCCCATTGGGCATCCACGCGCAAGGCCGCCACGGGCTCGCCGCGCGACCGGAAGAATGCAGCCGCTCCGCGCGCTCCAACAAAGCTGGCGAACGATTCGTTGAACGCTGTGCTCCCGGGTGCGTAAAACGTGTTGTGGGTCAGCTCATGAATGACCGTGTTTACAAGGTCGAGCGAATCCCGCTTGAGACTGGTGCTCAGCAGCGGATCGTTGAACCAGCCAAGCGTGCTGAACGCGTCCGACGGACGGAGCGACACGTCATATCCGTCGATATCGAACTGCCTTGCTGCGCGCCGCGCCGCGTCGAAGTCGAAGTAGCCCTTGTACGGAACGCGTCCCACAACGGGGAACCACCAGGTATATGGCTCGAGCCGGTCCCGGTAGGCGGCGGAGAGCAGCAACACCAGCGTGTCTTTCTCGAGTTGCGAGAACGTGGTGAAGCTCTCCTTCGCGCGGAGTCGGATGGAGTCTTTTGCGTAGGCACGCGCCGCGAGAACGATTCGAAGCTTTTGTCGCACCGCCGGGTCAACACGCGGGTCCCTGACGAGCTCGTCGATGGGACGTCTGCGCGCCAGAATCTTGCTCTCTTCCCAGGCACCACGACTCAGGTAACAGCCAGTCGGCGTCAGAGCGAGCAGGAAGATGACGGTGAGCAAGCCGAGGCCGAGAATCCTGGGGCGCGTGCGCCCGGCGGTGCGACTGGTGTTGCGTTTAATCGAGATCACATCTGAAAAAAGAGAGAGCGCCCTCGAGACATCAAGGGCGCGCTCCGTTACGACGCTGCTTCGCGGTAGCGGCCGTTACTTGTCAGAGGGGTTCCTGTCAACGAACCAGACTACGCCAGGTGTCGCGATGGCATTCTGCGGACTGCCAGCAACTCCACGGGGGAAATAGTAGACGGAGAACATGGTTCCGGATGCGGTCACTCCAGCAGACGGCAGCTCACCCGGCAACGTCGCTGGAGCTGCCGGCCCTGCAAGTTGCGCGTTCACGGTTGCCGAACCGGGATCGGTCACCTTGACTGCGGCGGTCCCCACCGGCCGTGCCGAGTAGGTCGACGTTGCGAGCGCTGCCACGTTGGTTGCGAATGGTGTCGCTGGAAGTGGATCCGCTACAACGCTCGTCAGATACGCGTTCACTGCTCCGGTGGTGGAGTTCACCAGGCGAACACCAATGCTCCCAGCTGCCGGCGCGGTGGTGGCGTCGTCAATCGCAACGAAGCTAAGCGATTTGGATCGGGCGCTGCCGGTTAGAAGCAGTGTGGTTCGGGTGCCGGCGGTGATAGACACCGTCGTGTCGAGCAATATCTGCGACGTCACGCCGATGGTGCGGCTGGTGGGGAAGACTCGAATGTGCCGAGCCTTCGCCTCGGTTACCCAATACTGAGTTCCGGCGCGGAATCCAAGGTTGATAGCCTTGGCCGACCATTCGATCTGATCGACCATCGTGATGTCGACTGCCCCGGTATCGGTGACGGCGTTGATGAATCGAACCGAGCCGTTGGGCGGGGGGGTGGGGTCGAACACGTCCGCGCTCTTGCAGGCGGTCATTGCTGCCGCACCGAGGACGAGACTTACGAGAGTTGAAAGACGCATTAGCAATACTCCAGAGATAACGTAAAGAGTCTGTATTCGGGAATCAGTGTGATATCCCCGGACCCACCGGAAACAAAATCGCCTGTCCACCCGGAGGCGGCTGGGTGGGGTCGCGGTCAGGAGACCCCAGGCCAAGAAGGTGGCGGCTCGCCGCGAAGGCAACAAACCCTGCTGCTGCTGCCGCCGCGACGAGAAAGGTCCTGCTTCGCGAGTACTTGCGCTCGCTCACATCTCGGACAAATGCTTTTGGAATCGTCAGCGCTTCACCGTTCCATTTGTTCGACTGCCCATTGAGATAACCCACCTGTGAAACACCGATCGCGTACACCGAATCCGTCTGTGAGCCAAGGGTGCCTTGGATCGTCAGTACTGCTGGTCCGAGATTATCCCCCAACCCTACCCGCCCGCGATCGTTCAAGTCGAAATTCAGAACTGCTCCGGGCTGCGGCGTCGAGACTATCGGAGTGTTGACGTAACACCCCGACGCCACTCCGGAAAGAAAAGCGAGCAGGCAACCGCGCATGATGTGCCTGCCGGAGGACGCGACCTGGCGCGCGCTGTCCGCGCACCAGGCCAGCCCTGCGTCCACATCCTTCTTCTCT
Source organism: Gemmatimonadales bacterium (assembly GCA_038205315.1). Lineage (GTDB taxonomy): Bacteria > Gemmatimonadota > Gemmatimonadetes > Gemmatimonadales > Gemmatimonadaceae > Fen-1247. The sequence continues at coordinate 4,083 of JBBRBY010000143.1, forward strand.
ACGGTCAAACCGCTGAACAACATCGATGATCCTGCTCAGAAGCCGTACGTTCCTTTGGGAGCGACGTTCTGGTTCGTGTAGCTGGCTTCGAGACGTGCGTATAGCTCCTGATAAGGGATCGGCCATTCGAGACCGGTACCCGCAGCCAGATCGCCCCATCCCCGCGAGTCGACGAACCACTGGCCGTATCCGGTGAAGCTCGTCTCCAGGCGCTTCTCCCATTTCATTGCTTCGAAAATGGTGCCGCAAGCTGTCGTCGTGAAACTGGGGGCCTGCGGAACGCGTGGTACGCAGGCGTTGTCCCCCGGCACCTGTTGGGTCAGGGTCGTCATACCGGTGACGGGCGCCAGTCCTGCACGA
>JBBRBY010000144.1:0-4433 GCA_038205315.1 Gemmatimonadales bacterium
CAGCAGGGTGACCTGGTGGATTTCAATACCAACGAGGTCTTCACCGCCATGCTGGAGTCATCGGGCTGGACGCCTTCGGCAACCGCGTCAGTTGGAGCCGAGTACACGGTAAGCCCGAGAGTGGCGCTGACCGGGCAGGGAAACTATCTATGGGCTGGAGGAAATCTGAATGGTGATTTCTCCGGCTTCAATCGAATCGATTTGTCGGGAGTCTCCGCAACGGCTGGTCTCCTCGTGCGATTCTAACAAGGGTGGGTGGATCATGACTCGAATGAATGACCTGCAGTCTCGTGGAATAACCAGCTTGCTTCTCGCGGGCGCTCTCATTCTCGCTGGAACGCCAGTCGTTCACGCGCAGGGCACGCTGCCCGACACTCGCTGGCAGGCGTGGCTCGGCTGCTGGCAAAGCTCAAACCCGCTGCTTGTTGGGAGGGCGCTCTACCTCTGCGTCACCCCTGCTTCGGGAAGCTCCGCCGTAAACGTCGTGACCATCGCCGACGGGAAGGACATCTCGCGTGAACGCATCGAAGCGACCGGCCAGCGGCGGCCGATTGCGAACAATGGTTGCAGCGGCTGGGAAAGCGCGGAGTGGTCGGCGGACGGTCGTCGCGTGTACGTGCAGTCCGAGCTCAATTGTCCTGGGGCGCCGGTGCGCACGTCAAACGGGCTGCTGGCGATTTCCGGTGCGGGGGAGTGGCTCCGCGTCGAGGTCATTCGCGCCGGCGCCGGCTCAGGTCTGGCCGTTGCACGATACCGTGATGCGGGAACCCCGGTCCCTCTTCCAGCAGAGATTACCGCCGCGCTTGCAGGGAGCCAACAATCGATCAGCGCGGCGCGTGTGGCTGCCGGAGCGCCCATAGGTACGGCTGACGTTATTGACGCTGTGCGCAACGCCGACCCCGACGCCGTCAACGGTTGGCTGGTCGAGCGTGGTCAACGGTTGCAAGCCGACGCCACGCAGATCGCTGCGCTCGCCGACGCAGGCGTGCCGGGCAGCGTGACAGATGTATTGCTGGCGCTCGCGTACCCGAATGTGCTGGCACTCATTCGGGGGACACCGGCTGATGATCCGACGTACAATGGGTACGCCTATCAAAGGCCCGGCCGCGGGAGTCAAATCTTTCTGGGTGGGTTTGGCTACTCGCCCTTTGGCTACTCTCCCTACGGATACCTTGGTAACGGTTACGGCGCCGCGTATGGGTCCTACTTCAACGGGTCGCCCTACATCATCGTGACGAAAGGTAGCCAGGCATTGGCACGGGGACGCGCGGTGAATGGACGGGGCTACACGCGGGGAGACGGAGCAACGGCTGCAACACCCTCGCGAGGATCGGTCGGCTCGTCGGGTGCTGGGTCGTCCCACCCGTCGAGCGGCTCGAGTGGCTCGAGTGGCCGCACAGCGAAGCCGCGCCACTGAACGTACGGGTCAACATGTGAAACGAATGAGCGGGGAGGCGTAGCTCGTGTTACAGCATGAGCAGCCCGCGGCGCACGCCAGTCGCGACGGCCTCGGCCCGAGACGAGACGCCGAGCTTTTCGAAGAGCAGCTCGAGGTGCGTCTTCACGGTATGCGTCGAGATGCCGAGCTGTGCTGCGATCTGCTTGTTGCCCAGGCCCTCGGCGAGTAGGCCAAGGATTTCGCGCTCTCGATTCGACAGCGTCGGCCCGCTCACGACGTCATGATGCACGAGCTGTCGGGCGACATCGGGATCGTCTGCATCGCGCGCGACGAGTACGATGTCAGCCTCGCCTGTGACTTCGCTCTCCGACCCGACTACGCTTACGACTTCGAAGACAGGATCTGACCGAAGTGCCGACGCGAGCGCCCCGCGCAGTTCTTCCGACGGCGCGACGATCGCGATGCGAGTCACCGGAGCGCCTGGCGCCTATGCCGCTCGCTGCGCGAGGGCGCGCTCCACGAAGCGTTGCACGAGAGTGGCCGGCACCGCGACGCCGAGCCCGTTGACCACCATGCTGTTGATGCCCACCAGGCGACCCTCGGCATCCACGAGCGGACCGCCGGAGTTTCCCGGTGCGAGCCGTACGTCCGCAACGATCCACCGCGGCTTCCCTGTGCGCTCGTCGCGCGCCACGCCATGCACCACGCCCATTGCCAACGCATCGCGGACGCCGAGCGGGTGACCATGTGCGAACACAAGCTCGCCGGCGCGTAGCGATTCCGCGTCCCGTATCTCCAGGAGTGGTCCGCTGACTGATGGCGCGGCGAGGAGCGCAAGGTCATGATGGGGATGGTACGCGAGCAGCCGTGCACCGCGCCACTTTCCATCTCCGTCAGCGTTCACGTCGAGCTGAACGCCGCGCGGAGCACAATGCGCGTTCGTGACGACGAGTCCAGCGCCGCCCCAGATGATCCCCGTGCCGCAGCCTGACTTGCCACTTCGAACCTCGACGACAGCACGCTTGAGCAGCTCGCCGAGCGCAGCGAGTCCCGACGACGCAGCACGGGCAGAACCAAGTGTCGAGAGGTTCATTCGCGTTCTTCCCTGTCCGAGCCAGCCGCGCGATCGCCCGGGGTCACCGTCACGGTCTTGATCGCGCCTCCGCGCAAAAGCTCGAGCTTCACGGGGCTTCCAGCTTGTACTCCCGCGAGCACGTCGAGCAGATCGGTTGGACGTCGAAGCGACTGGCCCTCGGCCGCCAGCAGCACGTCTCCGACGAACAATCCAGCGCTTTCCGCTGGAGAACCATCGGCAATCGACGTGAGCAGAAGGGCTGAGTCCTGTGTGAGCTTCTGTTTCTTCGCGGACGCTGGCGACAATGCAACAGGCTGAACCGCGACTCCGATGAACGGCCGACGCACGTGGCCGCGCTCGAGGAGCTCATCGATCACCCGATCGACAGTTGCCGCGGGCAGCGTCATCGGTGTTCCACGCGCGAGCGCCGAGTTGTTGACGCCGAGCACAGCCCCGGAGGCGTCGACGAGTGCGCCACCGGAGAATCCGTCGTAGACGGCGAGATCGAGACGAGCGACGCGATCGATGCGCGATCCCTGCCAGGTGCGCCAGCCTTCGCCCACCGCGCTCACGATGCCAAAGCTGGCGGTGACGTTCTTCCCCGGTCGCCCGACCGCGAGAACGAGCGACCCCACGCGGAGCGCACTCGGGTCTGCCTTTCCGGCTGCGGGCGCTTTGGAGTCGATGCGCAACGCCACCAGGTCAGTCGCGGCATCCCGTCCGACAACGGTCGCGGTCGATGTGTCACCGGTGGAGAGTGATACTTCCACGTCGCTGTCGCGCTTGACCGTATGGCTGGCGCTGACGATCACGCCGTCGCGCCACACTATGCCACTCGACGGTATGCGTCGCCGGGCATGAATGGCGACAATGGATTTCCCTGCGTGCTCTACGGCGCTGGCGAGCTGAGAGGAGAGCTCCGCGAGGGCGCTGGATTTCGGTGGTGTCATAGTGCCTGTTGTTTGAGACATGTTTACGTTCGCGAGTCGGGTCCTGAATCACCATCGGATAAATGGGGGACGTGGTCGCCATATGCTTGAGCAGAAGGTGGTTTTCATCGCCGGGCTCGACGGCAGTGGAGCGACGCTGCTCATGAGCGCGCTGGTTCGCCATCCCGACGTCAGGCCGCTATCAACAGATGCTGCCGGAAACGCGCGCCCGGCTAGCTGAGTACTTTGCGCCTCACAACGAGCGGATGCACGATCTTCTCGGAGTTGATTGGGGATGGAGTTGAATCTGCACTGCGCCTAGTCCGGCGCTCACGTAATTTCCGTCCGGACGGACAACCAGCAAGTTTCTCGGATCATGTTGATTGGTCGCAACGATCGCTGTCCTTGTGGCAGCGGTAGGAAGTACAAAAAGTGCCACGGAGCGCTTGACCGCGGAACGGTCGAATCGACGGCGCCTGCGCGCGCGACCGTGCTGAAGGCTCGCGACGTAAAGCTCGCCGAGCGTCTCATCCGGTTCGCGCGGATCCGCTACGGCCCAGAGTGGTTGCAGGATACTCTCGACGGGGGAGGCCTCCTCGTTGGCGGAGAGGTTTCCGACGCTGAGATGCCGATCGTGATTCCGTGGCTGCAGCATTTCAGGTCCAACACGGCTGGGTTTACGCTTGCCGAAGAGTGGCAGCGGCACGAGCGACCTGGAATCTCGCTGGATGAACGCCTCGTGCTTGACGCGTATGACGCCGCGTGGTTGTCGCTTTGGGAGGTAGTGGAGGTAACAGGCGGCATCGGATCGCAGCTCACAGATGTTCTCACCGGAGAGCAGCGTTTCGTTCATGACATCAGCTCTTCGTCCACGCTGCGACGTTTCGACACAGTCCTTGCGATCGTACTGACCTGCGACGGTGTTTCGTTTTTCGGTGGTGTTCACGCACAGCCGCTGCCACCGCGATTCGCTGAACACGCCGCGAGGCAGGCGCGACGCTTGTGTCGCGTTCGCACGCGGCCCGTCTCG
>JBBRBY010000145.1:0-4421 GCA_038205315.1 Gemmatimonadales bacterium
CATGTCGCTAATGTGTCGTGCGTCATTAGGATTCTCGTCGGTGCGGAAGAGATCCCGCTATGGGATTACGCCCTGTTCAGTGCACCCGCGGCAGCTCCGCTGATCGAGCTGCGCCAGCGCGCATTCGAGGTCGCGTTCACCGATGCTGATTTGGAGATTGCGACTCTCGCGGCGCAGCGCGGCGCAGACCCTGGTTGGCTTGATGACTATGTAGAGCATCTGGTCGCGTCCGACAACCCTGGACTGCGAGCGCGCGGTTTAAGCATCGCTGGACTGAGGTACGCCAATACTCTCTCAGATCAGTTGCTCCCCCGTGATTGGGGGACCGGATTTCTTGGCAAGGTCGCGGCGGCGGCACGCAAGAACTACCATCGGGCGGCATGGGCAGACAAGTGGTTGCATGATGCGGCTGACGCGACAGACGCGGTTGAATTCTGGCGCTTCATTACGTTGGCCGAAGGAATCGTCGACACGCGAGCAATGCGCACCCTTCGCGAATTACGCCTTTCCCCGTTGTTGGAGGAGCACTGGTTCACGACGTGGGATCGCCTAGGGACTGCGCAGAAAGCGCGTTCTAAAAAGAGACAGTCGACGCTTTTTGGACTAAAGGCCCCGCCCGCGGAACTCGCACGGTTTCTTACCCGATGCGAATAGAAGAATCCGTGTCGCTGGGGACTCGCGTCGTGTGCCTCCAACATGCGCCACTCACAGCAAGGGAGCGCCTGGCACCAACGCCTGGCACCCGTAGCCGGATGACGGACACGTGCGACGCGAACCGATGCGGTGAACCTGGGATCTAAAGGCAGAAACGATGTTACCTCCACAACTCGGGGAAGTTAAGCGACGCGAACCTCCCATGGAGCCGTGCTGCGAGTTCGTCCCGCGCGAGTGCCGCGTCAAATTCCCATTCGTGGTATCCGGCGGAATATGCGTGGTAGTGCAGCGTCACGGAGGCGTACCACTTGTTCAACCTCGTGCACCAGAAAACACCGTGATACTCGGACGTCTTGCCGAGGATCTGGAGCTTCCGACGCGCCGACGCGTTTTCTGCTGGCGTGACAACCTCGAGGTTTTCGCGCCAGCAGTGTAACGGACACCCGTCCCGATGATGCACCATCATTCCAATTGGAGGCTGCATAATTAGCCGATGTAGATACCAATACACGCCCTGGATTGTAGTCGACACATAGTCGCGGTCCTGCCGGCGGCGATGCCAGCGGAGATGGCCGTACATCTCGGCGAAATCCGGATCGACGTACGCATAGCCGCCATCCGGTAACGGTAGCGGGACAACCCACTTTGGTGGTATGCCAGCCTTTTGCGTTGCGCTGTATAGAGGTGTCGGTGGGCTATCATCATCAAGCTTCGGTGCAGGGGTTGTTGTGGGTACCGGGATGCTTAGCTTGACCGCGGAGGCCGGACAGCCTCGACGCGTAGAACGAGATGTATTTGGCATCCGTTGGGAGTACCCGCGCCTGCGAGCAGCACGCAATCGGCCAAGCCACAGGCCGTATTGGACAGGCTCTGGCTTGTGACATTGCGTCACGGCGACTCTCACGTCGGTTGCACATTGACGCCGTCCTGGACTCGACCGGATTCGGTTATCTCGAGCGGCCGCGACTACACTGCCATGGAACGCTGTATCCAACCTGGCTCTACATCCGTCTATTGCTACGCAATAGCTGATGTCAACTCAGGAGAATGGGATAAGCATGCCAAGAAAGAAGCCGGACGACTCGCAACAACTTCTCTGGGCTCGGAAAGGCGACCATGTCGAGGAGGTTGAACTTCTCCTTCAGAAAAACGAGAAAGGAAACGGTCGACTAACCGGTTCGCCCACGGTTATGCTTCGCGAGTTTCCCGCTGGAATCTTCACACTCTTAGGTGCTGATCCCAAATGGTGGGGAGACGAAATGCGCCATCACACCGAGTGGGGCAACCCAGTGGATAACAACGGTGACTTTCTTTCCCGCCTTGGTGACGCTGGAGTACGCAGGTCTTGAAGTCGTAGGCGCGAAAGCGAACGTCGTCGAGCTAGTTCGTGTGATCGACTTGACTCGAACGCGGGAGCCGCGGCAGCTCCCCGCCGCGGCCCACGAGCGACAGAAATGCAGGTCCCGTTAACCCGTACTCGCGCGCGACTCCTTGCTCTGCGACGATGCTCACATACTCCTTCTTTCCAAGCGACCGCAACAGACTGGAGAGCTGCTGCGCCGTCGTGAAGCCGGCCGCCTTGTAGTCGCGTGAGCGAACCGTGCCGTGCTGCACCATGTACTGCAGCAAGTCCTGCTCTCGGCCGGTGAGTGGATGTCTGACGAGTTGACCACGTGCCCATTCCTGGAGCAACATCAGGGCGATTCCATCAGGCACGGTGCGCTCTGATGGAATTTGATTGTAAAGCGATTCTTTGTTTATAAACAGTGAAGAGCGAATTCTTGTTGATGATCCGCGATGGCAGAGGCCGTAGCCCATCGCGCGCAGGCTTGTCCTATTCCTGCCGTTCCCAGTGGGTCTCCAGCAAGAACGTCACGAGCGCGGCAGCCGCGCCGGACGCAAGCCTGGCATGCCGTGGTTCGATACCCCGGCGTTTTCCAGACCGACCATGGCCAGTGCCATAGAGATTTCGTAGCTCGGCGAGGCCTTGCGCGACCGCCCCGAGACTACCGAGAAGGCGCTTCATCGCTTCGGCACCTTTCGCCTCATCCGGAATGTCGCTTGGTAGAAGTTTGAGAGCTTCTCTGGTCTCTTTCACGAGCCGCCCAATATCCCAGTCGGCGTTAACCGGTCGTTCTCGGTCTTCGAGAATGGTTTTGCATGCGGTTTCGATCAACTCCTTCGCCGTCCCCAGAATCAGGGCCGGATCGGATTCCATGGAGGCACGCATCCGCTCCAACTGACGGTGCAGCTCCGGTGCGTCAAGCTTGGCGGCGGATGCTGTGATTTCCGCAAGGTGGGACGCCGAGCCCTTGGGCGTGAATCTACCGTCGACATATTCGAACCCATCATTCGCGAACGCTGCCTGAATCCGGGACCGCTCCGAGTTCGCGTACTCACCGTTAATCGGTGCCTGATGCGCCATCGCCTCTAACTCCGCCATCACTGAGTGGGCAACCAAGAGGAATTTCCGGACGTCGGTCGTGCTGGTCCAGTCAAGCGTATGATAGTACTGCTCCACCAACGTTCGCCGCTGCCCGGTTTCCGAAGGATGGTATTCTAGATCGGCCTTTACGTCGGCCGCATCAAAGGCCATCTCGATGATCCGCAATGACGTGCCAACAAAATATTCGCGAAGCACCTGACGGGTGCGCTTGCTGATTAAGACTGGCAAAGTGGATTAGGAACGAGGTAGGCTTTTCCCATAATGGACTGCTGCAGGTTCAGCAGACACGCTTCTAAGCTACCTGTGCTCGTTGCTCCAAGTTCATAGGACTCAAAATAGTCCAGCGGTCAACGCCAGAGAGTTGGAGTGTAGAACAGTCGTAGAAGCGGTCGATGTGATGAAAAACATTTATCGACCGCCAGACTCACGATTGCGGTGTCACCGACGAAGGCGAAAGTGCGTGGCCGGTTGCGGCGTTGATTCACGATGCGAGTGCTCGCCGCGTCCGCCTCCAACGTCGGCGTAAGCGTTCGCCGAGCGCCGGGTTCAAAGCTATCACCCACGCGATGCGCCCTTCCAGCTCATCGCGGCTGAGCACGGATCGCCCGCACATGGCACGCTCTAGTTCGGTGGTGAGTGCGAGCAGGTACTCTGGAGTGGGATTGAGCTCGCTCGAAACCACGATCTTAGTAATGGTATGCCGATCAGCCGGGCCCCAACGGCGCGTCTTGGCCGGATTCGTATCAAACCCATGGCGGCGCAGGATCACTCGGGCGTCAGTCGCTAGCGAACAAAGGTCGTGCACGCCAGAGAAGCACATGTCATCCATGTAGCGCGTATAGGTGGCGCCGTCGACTAAGGCGGCAGTTCCTAGTTCGGCATCAATCTCACTCAAGACGATGTTCATGACCCCCGGGCTGCTTGGCGGCCCTTGGGGAAGGCGTCCGCGCAGCGTGACTAGACGCGTGATGTAACGCGTCGCCAGTGGATCAAATCCGTGCCGGTTCAACGCCTCGCGAATCATCGCAACCTTTATAGTCGGGAAACAATCGGCGATGTCAAGAACCGCCATGTATGGGTTGTTGAGATGCTGCTGCGCGTTCTTGATGACGCCCCGGCCGCCAACGCTGTACACCGAATCCGCGACAGCGAGCTTGCTGAATACGTTATCGTGCAGTGAGCGCTGCACAACCTTGAGCTCTGCGTAGGGTATGTCGATGATTCGTCGCTTTTTCCCAACCGGAACCACCTTCCGGTGGTAAAGCGCCTCAACTCGAGTAGTAAGATCTACTAATTCGGTCCGCTTCAGGTCTAGCAGGCG
>JBBRBY010000146.1:0-4323 GCA_038205315.1 Gemmatimonadales bacterium
GCCATCGCCAACGGCGTGGACTATCAGGCGTGGACCTACAACGGCACGGTGCCGGGTCCGGTGATTCACGTGCGGCAGGGACAAACTGTCAACGTGACGGTCACCAACCACGGCACGATGAAGCATTCCATCGATTTCCACGCCGCTGAGACCGAACCGAATCTGAATTATATCGACATCGACCCGAACAAGTCACTCAAGTTCTCATTCGTGGCGAACGTACCAGGCGCGTTCATCTACCACTGCGAAACGCAGCCCATTCTGTTGCACGTCGCGAACGGCATGTATGGTGTTCTGATTGTGGATCCGGCGACGCCGCTGCCACCCGCTGACGAGAGTTACGTGATCCTGCAGAGCGAGTGGTACACGCAGCAGGCGTCCGGCCACCTGATGACCGGCAACTACGAGAGGATGCTGGCTGAGCGCCCCGATGAAGTGGTTTTCAACGGCGTCGCGTTCCAGTATCGCGACCGGCCGCTGGTTGCCATCGCCGGCGATCGCATTCGCATCTATTTTGTCGATGCCGGCCCCAACCTGTGGACATCGTTTCACGTCATAGGCTCTATTTTAGCCAAGGTTTATCCGGATGGTGATGCGGCGCACGCGCTCAGCAATGTCTCCACCTATACCGTTGGGCCCGGTGCCGGCGCAATATTCGACGTGGTGATCCCCAAACCGGGCAAGTACGCGTTCGTGGATCACGACATGGCGCACCTGATGGTCGGAGCGTTGGGTGTTCTTGAGGTCCGCCCCATCGGCTCGTCGAGAGCCGTGGCTGCCGTCGCCGCACCGCCAGCGGCTGACACGACCACGGCAGTCGCAAGCACTGCACCTCCTGAACCACCCGGTCCCTACCATTTCGATCCGGCCAAGGGTGCTGCGGCGTTTGCGACTACCTGCTCAGCGTGCCATCAGACCACGGGCCTGGGCATACCGGGCGCGTACCCTCCGCTCAGGGGGAATCTCGTTGTGTTGGACGCCGATCCCACCAAGCAGATCGACGTCGTCCTGAACGGGCTGCACGGACAGAACGTCGGCGGTACTGTGTACGCGACTCCGATGCCACCGTTCGCCAGTATGTTGAGCAACGCGCAAATCGCCGACATCATCAACCACGAACGATCGTCGTGGGGCAACAACGGCAAGCGGATTACCGCGAGCGACGTGAAAGCGCGGAGGAAGCCTTAAGGTCGCTCGGACCATTACCAGTCCTGGTTCTCTCTCATGAGCCTCGCGCTCCCGCGAACGGTCGGGCCGCGGTAATGCACTCGCAGAAAAGTGCCGGATCAACGTTCCCACCGGTAAGGATGACTCCGACGCGCGCCGCGCGGTCGGGGAGGTGTACATCCACGACACGCTGCATCACTGCCGCCGCGCCGAGACAGCCGGTAGGCTCGACCACGAGCTTCATTCGTTCCGCGAAGAACCGCATCTGCGTTCGGAGCTGATCGTCCGAGACAGTGACAATGTCGCGGACCAGCGCGCGAAGTATCGGAAGCACGAGTCTGCCGACGTGCTGTGTCCGCGCTCCATCCGCGATCGTGTCCGGCACGTCTATGTGAACTATTTCGCCCGACCGGAACGAGCGCTGCGCATCGTTGCCGGCTTCCGGTTCCACGCCGTACACCGCGCATCCGGGCGTCATGGCGTCAGCAGCGATCGCGCATCCGGAGAGCACGCCGCCGCCGCCCACGCATACGAATAGAAAGTCGAGCGCTCCGACTTCCTCGATGAGCTCCATGGCAGCCGTCCCCTGACCGGCGATGACGTCCCGGTTGTCGTAAGGCGGTATGAGCGTCAGGCCGCGTTCAGCCACGATCCGTGAGGCAACTTCCTCCCGGTCCTGTGTGTAACGATCGTACAGCACCACCTCCGCACCGTAGCCGCGTGTGGCGGCAAGTTTGAGTGCTGGTGCGTCCGTGGGCATCACAACGGTGACCGGAACTTGAAGAAGTTGCCCCGCGAGCGCCATCGCCTGCGCGTGATTGCCGGATGAGAAGGCAATCACGCCACGCGCACGACTGGCGGAGTCGAGCCGGCTGATGGCATTGTACGCGCCCCGAAACTTGAACGCGCCCACGCGCTGCAGATTCTCGCACTTGAAGAAGAGTTCAGCGCCCGCGATCGAGTTGGCCTGGCTCGATGTGACCACAGGCGTGCGATGCGCCAGGCCACTCAGCACGCTGGCGGCGCTGGCGACATCATCGAACGTGACTGGAAGCGATTGCTCGGAAGATCCGGCTGACGCGATCATTCGTCTACCTCACCAGTTTTTGAAGCCACTCTATCACTGCGCTTTCCATGGCGATGCGCTTATCCGAATACCCATGATCGGTTGGGAAGTGCGCTGTTGCAACCCGGGTATTGCCGCGCTTGCGAACCGCTGCGACGAGAGCGTCGTTCGCGGGCGCCAGGCCGTCGTTCGATGTGATGACGAGCATTGGAATGGACGCGAGGCCGTCGTATGCGGCGGGGAAGCCCCAGCTGTCCTTGTGCGCGATGACTTCATCGGCCATCTGCTCGGGACTCGTACCCGCGAGTGATTCCATGTCACTCGCCATTCCTGCCACCACCTTCGCTCTGGAAGCTCCGCCAAACGCGGTCATATCCGCGGCGGAAATGAGAACGGCTCCGGCGAGACCGTGCTGACGTGCCGCTGTGAGAACGGTCACCCACCCGCCCATGCTGTGGCCAGCGAGCACGAGGTGGGTAGTATCGATACCCAGTGAGGTTGCATTGGGGGGATCACGCAGGAATGCGAGAACCGCATCTGCGTCCTCGAGATTCTGCGCGAATCGGAAATCGCCGGGACTTCCCCACGACCCGCGGTAATTGAATGTGATGGCGTTCCAACCCGCACGTCGCACAGCCTGCGCGAGGTCGAGGTTCTTCTCATTGCCAGGCAAACCGTGCAGAAGCACAAATGTCGGATGCGCACCTGCACCCGGCGCCAGATACGCAACGCCGTTGATCTTCACATCACCCGAGGGGATGTGCAGCACCTCCATGCGCGCCGGGTGCTGAACGTTGCGAGGTGGGTCGGTATAGACCGCCTTGGGGACCTGTTGCGCGCCGAGGGTTGTTCCAATGGCGAGCACAGCAGTGGCAGCCAGTGCTAGCGAGCGGACTCGAAGGGGTAGGGACATGACTCGAAACCAGGGTGGGATTGACGGGTTGCGAAGCCGTTAAGCGTAGCCGCTACAATGCCGGGCAGCAAGGCGGCATCTGTCACGGTAGTTGAACCGTACCTATGCTGACAGGGCCGCCTTATCGATCTGCTTCAGCCTTTCCGTCAACAGTTCCTGCTCCCGCAGGTTTTGAGTCATTGTGATTGCGCGCTGGATTTCTTCACGCGCTTCGGTGAACCTCCCCAACTTCATGAGCAGATCTCCGCGAACGCTGGGGAGCAGATGGTAGCCCGCCAGGGCGCAGTCGGCGTCGCGCGCGCCGATTTCATCAACAGCCTCGAGTCCAGCGGCAGGGCCGTGCGCCATGCCAACAGCGACCGCACGATTCAGCGCCACAATTGGAGAGGGGCTGATCTGCATCAGAGCGTCGTAGAGAACCACGACGCGTTCCCAATCGGTCTCCTGGGCTGTGCGGACTTGCGTGTGACACGCAGCGATCGCTGCCTGCAAGGCATAGTTGCCAGCGCCACCGCCCAGTCTCTGTGCGCGTCCGAGCGCGATCATGCCGCGCTGGATCTGCGCGTGGTCCCACAAGGAGCGATCCTGATCCCGCAACAACACTGCCTCACCGTTTCGTCCCGTGCGAGCCGCATTGCGTGACGTCTGCAACTCCATCAATGCCAGAAGACCGTGGACCTCGGACTCGTTTGGGAGTAGCTGCGTCAGTATGCGCCCGAGCCGCAGTGCATCGTCGCAGAGTGAAGCCCGCATCCATTCTCCCCCTGATGTCGCGGTATATCCCTCATTGAAGATCAGGTAGACCACGGAGAGTACGGACGTCAACCTTTTGCGCAGCTCGTCCCCGCGCGGTGTCTCATATGGAACATGAGCTTCGGAAAGCGTCTTCTTCGCACGAAAGATTCGCTGGCCCAGGGTCTTTTCCGGCACGAGGAACGCACGTGCTATCTCCTCGGTGGAGAGGCCACAGATCAGACGCAACGTAAGTGCGACACGTCCTTCAACCGCGAGAACCGGATGGCACGCGGTAAAGATTAGTCTCAGTACGTCATCATCTATGACCTCATCCAATGCCTGGTCCATGGCGTCTGCGAGCTGTTGCTGTTGATATTCAAGCTCTTGGGAAACTTCCCCGTGCTTTCTCTCGAGCATCTGTGCGCGGCGCAACGAATCGATC
>JBBRBY010000147.1:0-4306 GCA_038205315.1 Gemmatimonadales bacterium
GATGGCATGCAGGTGCGGCCCTGGCAAGATCCCATGCCGGCGCGGGTGTACAACCTGGCCTGACGGGCTGACGAGCACGCGCGAACTGCTCCATACGACACGTCCTCGCAGCGGCACACGAGCGTCGCATCGGTCGTGAGCGCGCGAAGGTCAGCCCTAGGCGCAAACGTTCTGCTCATTCTGCTCGCCACTTCGTTGAGCGTGACTCGTCGGGCTTGCAGCGCGCGCGGGGTTCTGGTGGGATCAAACGCTGCGAATGCAGCGATCTCTCCCTCGGTAATCGCCATTGGAGCGCCGCCAATGCAGGTGATTTCTCCGGCAGCGAACACTCCCGAAACGGAAGTTCGCTGCATCGCATCCACCATCACACTTCCGCCGTTGGTAGCGCAGCCGAGCAGTTGAGCGAGCTCGATGTTGGGAACCAATCCGTAGCCAGTGCACAGGACATCGACATCCTCGCGCCAGTCACGGCGTCCATTGGTGATGTTCACCGACTCGAGTTGTTGCGTCCCCTGCGCTGACCGCACCCACGTACCCATCGCGTGGTGCACGCCGATCAGTCGCGTTCGGTATGCTGCAGCCTGCAGCAGCATCGATGGTGTGCGAGACAGACCGGCTACGAACAGAGCCATAGTTGCAACTGAAGCCTGTTCGGCGAGCAGAACGACCCGGGCGCCGGCCGAGCGCATCGCAGCCGCGACAGGGAACATCAACGGGCCCGAACCGGCGATGGCGACTCGCTTCCCGTGGAAGGACGCGCCGGACTTGAGCAGCGCCTGCGCACCGCCAATGCCCATCACGCCCGGGAGTGTCCAGCCTTCGAAAGGTATGAACAACTCGCGGGCGCCGGTAGCGAGCACTATCCGCGAGGCGTTGATGGTCACGGAGCTGCCGAATGATTCGCCAGCGATCGCGAAGCCATCCTTTCTCCGGCTGATGTCGGTCACAGATGTATCGCCGAGGAACACGGTTCCTGATTTCGTGAGCCGCTCGAGCCAGCGACGCGCGCCGCCGTGGAGTGGCACTCCACGCCGGTGACGCCATATCTGACCGCCCGGCTCCTGCGCGCGATCGAGCAATACGACTCGCGCGCCGAGTTCGGAGGCGCGCACCGAGCATGCAATGCCGGCGGGTCCGGCCCCGATTACGACGACATCGGCGGTTGGCATTCCGGAAGGCGGTGCGGACACTCGAGACATCACGCGTTCCCGTGAGTATCGATGCGCATTCCGTTCACGACCTGAGCAAGGCAGGCACGCCGGTGCGGAGCGCCGTCGACGGTGACGCGACACTCGAAGCACACTCCCATGCCACAGAGCACGCCGCGCGGTGTATCGGTAACCGAGCGTCGCAGGGGGGAGACGCCGAGATTGAAAAGCGCCGCCGCTACCGTTATTCCGAGCGGGACTTCGGCCGGCCGGCCGTTGACGAGAACCATCACTATCGGATTTGTCTCGCTGGCGGCCATCAGTGAGCACCCGCGGAAGGGACACGCGAGGGAGCGTATGGCGATGCGTCAATCGCCGGTGGACGGCCGAGCATTAGATCCGCGAGGATCCGGGCCGTGCCCAGCGACGTGGTGATACCGAGCCCTTCGTGTCCCGCGGCGATCCAGAGTCCGGGGGCCTCGTCCCACGGGCCGATCAGTGGCAGCTTGTCCGACGTTGCCGGCCGGAATCCCGTCCACGTACGCAGTACCGAGGTACAGGCGAGCGACGGCATGAAGTCGAGCGCGCGCTCCAGCATCCGCTGCACGATTGATTGATTTACAGTGGCGTCCCAACCGACGAGCTCTCTCGAGGAACCGATCAGAATCTGACCCGTCGATCTCGGTTGTACGTTGAACGCCACCGACTCGGCGGTCATGGTGTGTGCGCTCGTGAGATAGCCGAGCTCCACGAGTTGGTGATTGCAAAACCCGGGGTATCTGTCAGTGATGACGAGGTGTCCCTTGCGCGGCACGATCGGAAGCCCCGGCGTGAGACTGGGCGCGCCCGCGCCCGCCGCGTTGACCACGTGACCGCACTCAATCGTCTCGATACCCGCACGGACGTGTTGAGCCTGGAGTGAATCGACGCGTACTCCCTCACGCAGCCGTGCGCCGTTCGCAAGGGCTCGCTGCATGAGGGCAACCGCGGCGTTCGGCGGATAGATCACCGCATCGCCGGAAACCTCGAGAGCGCCCGCGAGACCGGGACGCAGGTTGGGTTCAGCGGCTGCGAGCTGCGCCGGCGAGAGCAATCTGGCGGACACACCGGCAGTATCGTACAGCGCAAGCTTGTCCTGTACCAACGACAGCTGTTCGTCGTCCTCCGCCAGCCATAACGTTCCGCACGCATCGTATTCCACGGTCGGTGGAAGGCGAGGCGCAAGATCCAGCCAGAGTCCCCTGGAATACGACGTGAGGGCGAGCTGCGCGGGTGAATCATCCATCACGACCAGATGGCCCATTCCTGCGGCGGTCGTCCCGCAACCGACGAAATCCGCGTCAAGCACCAGTACGGACATGCCGGCGCGCGCGAGCTCGTCTGCGCACGCGGCGCCGACAATCCCCGCACCCACCACCACTACATCCGGATGGTAGCTCACGCGTTTGAGACCAGTAGGGTTGGACGCACGATCACGCTGCTGGAATTCCGGATATGAACGGATCTGCCGCGTCGAAGATCAGTGTCGACTCACCGGTCACGTAGGCGTGTCCGCGAATATGCGGTATGAGCTCGCCGCGATCATTCGACGTGAGCCAGCCGGTGAACATGCTTCCAGTTATGCTTTCCTGACGCCATTGCTGGTTCAGGCACAGTTCACCTCTTGCGTGAAGAATTGCGAGCTTGGCAGCGGTTCCGGTGCCGCACGGCGACCGGTCATACTCGCCGCCGGAACATAGTACGAAGTTCCTGGAATCCGCATCCGGTCTCGATGGCGGAGCGGAAATCTCGATGTGATCGATGGGCGCCCCATCAGCGCCGGTAATTCCCGCCGCGTTAAGCGCGTCCTGCATGGCCTGCGTCACACGTGTGAGATCCTTCGCGTTCGCTGCGGTGACCGCAATCGGGGAGTCGTGCGTGATGAAGAACCAGTTGCCGCTCCAGGCCACATCGCCAGTGACGCGTCCGATTCCGGGCACGTCCACTTCGACGTCGAGTGCGTGACAGTACGATGGGATGTTGACGACCGTGACACTTCCGTCCTGGGCGAGCTCACCCGAAACCGTTCCAACTGGCGTATCGAGCCGAATGGTGCCCGCGCTGATGCGGCCGACGTGCTGCAGCGTCCGCACCACGCCGATTGTTCCGTGTCCGCACATACCGAGATAGGTGCCGTTGTTGAAGAAGATCACGCCCGCAGTTGAGTCGGGTTCCACGGGGGGCGTGATGAGTGCGCCGACGATTGCGTCGTGCCCACGTGGCTCGCACACGACCGCGCGACGCAGGTTATCGAAGCGCTCCTTGAGATCCGCGGCGCGAGCCGCCATGGTGGCGCCCCGCGGCTGCGGCCATCCGTCGATCACGACGCGGGTCGGCTCGCCCTCAGTATGGGAGTCGATCACGCGAATCCTCTCCGGCATGCCGCCGGTGCGATTCGGCTCGCTCACGGACTGATCTGGACCGTTTTGATCTCGGTGTAGAACTCCCGCGCCGCCGGTCCCTGTTCACGACTCCCGGAGCTCGATCCCTTCATTCCACCGAACGGCGCGTGCGGGTCGACACCCGTGGTATCGCCGTTAACGCGTACGAGGCCGACACGAATTCGATTCACGTAGTCGAGCGCCGTGCGGAGATCGCGCGTGAAGATCGACGCGCTCAAGCCGTAGGATGTTGAGTTCGCGAGTTCGATCGCATTATCAGCGTCATTGGCCGTGAAGACGGCGAGTACGGGGCCGAAGAGTTCGCGCTGCGCCAGGATTCCGTCGATGTTGCCACCACGGACGACTGTTGGCGCGAAGAAATTGCCATCGGCGAAGTCGCTCGACTCGGGAACAGCAGACGAAAAAATCGTCTCCGCGTCTGCCTTGCGGAGGGCTGAGTGAATCGACTCGCGCGACGCCGCGCTGATGAGCGGACCGACCGCGGATTTCGCGTCAGTGACGGGGCCGATCGGCAGCGCCGCAACTTGTGCCTGGAGCTCGCGGAGGAATTCGTCCTCGACGCTTCGCGCCACGATGACGCGGCTGGTCGCCGTACATTTCTGTCCGGCGTAGCGCATGGCGCCGCCGGCTGTCAGCGACGCTGCGCACCCGATGTCTGCGTCAGGCATCACGATTACAACGTTCTTGCCGCCCATCTCGGTCTGATACCGAATGTTC
>JBBRBY010000148.1:0-4294 GCA_038205315.1 Gemmatimonadales bacterium
GAAGCCGTTGGACCCCTTCGAGTGGGCGAATGGCGCCGACCTGTCATGTCATTCGTGTACGCGATAAGCGCCCGTGCAGGGCGGGACAGCGAGGACGTAATAGTGGTTCGCGGCATCGGGAAGGACACTGTGACGCTGACCTTCAGCAACGATACGCTGCGCAGGGTCTTCGTCACCCACGACGGTCCGCGAACCGCGAGCGGAATTGGCGTTGGGACGCCGTTCGCGACCCTTCAGCAGCAGCCGGGTGTGAAGACCGCGAAACGCGGAACGGCGCTCGTCGCGTCGCTAGCCAGCATGTGCGGTGTGGAGTTCGCGACAGATTCACTCGCACTCAGTCCAGACAGCGCCGCACGCCGGAGAGCTCGAGGCTCTCCGGCCGTGCGCGCCATCTCAGTCGGGTACTGCTCGCCGTAGTACGCGAAGCTGACTACCGGGCCAGCGACTTCATGTCGATCACAAAGCGATAACGCACGTCACCCTTCACGGTGCGGTCGTAGGCAGCCTCGATATTCTGGATCGGAATGACTTCGACGTCGGAGGTGATTCCCTTGGAAGCACAGTAATCCAGCATTTCCTGCGTCTCCGCGATACCGCCGATCAACGAGCCCGCCAGCTCACGCCCGTTCATGATGAGTGGAAACGCGCCGACGGGCGTCACCTCTGGCGATGCACCCACCAGGACCATCACTCCATGGCGCTTGAGAAGCACCAGCTCTGAATTGAGATCGTGCGGCGCTGATACCGTATCGATGATGAAGTCGAACGTGTTCGCCATCGGCGCGAGATTCTCCGGATTGCGCGTCACAACGAACTCGTGGGCGCCAAGCCGGCGGGCGTCCTTCTCCTTGGAGGGCGAGGTGCTCAAGACAGTCACGTTCGCGCCCATCGCCGCGGCCAGCTTGACCGCCATGTGTCCGAGGCCGCCTAGTCCAACGACGCCAACCCGCTTGCCGGGACCGACACCAAACCGCTTGAGCGGCGAATAGGTAGTAATGCCGGCACACAGCAGCGGCGCGACACCCTCTAGCGGGAGGCTCTCCGGAACCCGGAGGACGTAGTTCTCGTCCACGACAATCTGTGACGAGTATCCGCCGTACGTCGGCGTCGTGCCGTCCTTCTCGGTGCTGTTGTACGTCATGACCAGGTGGCGCTCGCAGTACTGCTCCTCCCCATCTCGGCATGCATTGCATTCGCTGCACGAATTCACGAAACAGCCAACGCCGGCGATGTCGCCGACTGCGAACCTTTTCACCGAGTCGCCGACACGGGTGACGTGCCCGACTATCTCGTGGCCGGGAACCAGAGGATAGGCCGTGGGCCCCCACTCGCCGCGCGCCGTGTGTATGTCGCTGTGACAGATACCGCAATAGTCGATCTGTATGACCACATCATGCGGTCCGGGCTCGCGGCGATCGAATGAAAACGGCTCGAAGGAGCCCGTCGGTGATTTGGTAGCGTAGCTACGAGTGGGGAGCATCTTAATCTCTGTTGGACTTGGGTAAGTGTGTAAACTGGCAGCGAACTGGCAGCGAACTGGCAGCGAACTGGCAGCGCCGGTTTGACAGGGCGAGTTCCGGAGCGAACATTTCCGTTGCCCGCGATGTCGCGGCACCATCCCGGAATGTTCATGTTCTCCAATCTACGTCGTCTCACGGCCATGTCGTCCGTCGCACTGGTGCTGGGTGCAAGTCCCATGCTGGCCCGTGCGCAGCAACCGCTGGCACCACAGCAGCAGTCACTGCATGACATCTACAAATAGCTGGTCGAGATCAATACCATGGATACGGTCGGCTCGGTTACCCGTGCTGTCGATGCGCTGGCGACACGCTTCAGGGCGGCTGGATTCCCGGATCAGGACATACACATCCTCACGCCCCCGGGTCACCCTACCAAGGCCAACCTGATTGTCCGGTATCGAGGTAGCGGCGGCAGCGAGAAACCGATCCTGCTGCTTGCACATCTTGACGTGGTGGCTGCGTTGCGATCCGACTGGTCGGTAGATCCATTCGTTCTCACAGAACGTGACGGATACTACTACGGCCGCGGAACGAGCGACGACAAGGCGATGGCCGCAATCTTTGCCACGAATCTTCTCCGAGACAGGGCGGCCGGCTGGAAGCCGAAGCGTGACGTAATCCTCGCGCTCACGGCTGACGAGGAAGGCGGTGACGCGAACGGAATGGAATGGCTCGTCGAAAACCACCGCGACCTCATCGACGCGGCGTACGCTCTCAACGAAGGCGGTGGCGGCGCCCTCAGGTCCGGCAAGCCGTTTTCGAACAGCGTGCAGGCGGCTGAGAAGGTACCGGTAAACTTCACCATCACCGCGACCAACCGTGGCGGCCACTCCTCCGTGCCGCGCCCCGACAATGCGATCTACGAGCTGGTACACGCACTCGGCAATCTCGAGCGATATCAATTTCCCGTCGAGCTGAACGAGGTGTCGCGCGCGTTCTTTACGCAGACCGCGGCTCTGGAAACGCCGACCACCGGCGCAGCGATGCGGGCGATCGTCGCCAACCCTCGGAACAGTGCCGCGAGCGCGGTGCTGTCGGCGGATCCGCGGTACAATTCCATGCTTCGAACCACCTGCGTCGCTACGCGGCTCGCGGGTGGGCACGCGTACAACGCGCTGCCTCAGACGGCGAGCGCGAACGTGAACTGCCGGATCGTTCCGACGCAGACACCGGATGAGGTACGACGATCACTCGCAAGTGTCTTCAGTGATACGGGCGTGAAGATCACCGAAACCGTACCGATCCGCGAGAAGTCCGGAGCGGCACCTAGTCCGCTCACCGCCGCGCTGATGAAACCCGTAACCGAGATCACGCATTCCATGTTCGGTGCGAACGTGCCGGTCGTGCCGGTGATGTCAACAGGCGCGACGGATGGACGGTTTCTCCGCGCGAGCGGGATTCCCACGTACGGCGTGAGCGGTATTTTCGGCGATCCCGCGGACTCTCGCGCTCACGGTCGCGACGAGCGCCTTCTGGTAAAGTCGCTGTATGACGGTCAGGAATTCCTGTACCGTCTCGTTCACGCCCTCGCTGGCGGCAACTGACTCGGTCGGCGGTCACCCAAACGACGAAAGCTCGGCCGCGCGCGGCCGAGCTTTCGTGTATGTGCATCAACCCCGAGAGATCACGGCACCAGAAGGATCAGGTACGGTGACGTTCTCCAGAACACCTTTGGATCGGTGATGTGGATCGCGCCATGGAACACGCGGCCCTTCGCATTGGAACGATCGGCGCCGGAAAGATCCTGCGCGGAAACGACCTCGTACGTCTTGGTGGTATCCACCGGCACGGTCGTGAGTGCCGACATGTCGAAGGCCCTGAACAGTGTACTATCGGGATGCGTGTTTGCCGGACGGATGGTCTGGCCGATCTTCACGATGAACGGAAAGCGGGAGCCGCCGACTTCCTGCGCAACGCCGTGCTTGACCAGGTAATTCGCCGTCCCGCTGATCACGAAGACGCGCCGGTTCTCGTATGCGGTCGAGTCGATCGTGTAGCCGAGTTGCTGAGTCCGGTACTGGAGCGAATCGCCGCGGATATTGGCGGCGTACAGCTGGCGAACCAGCGAGTCGGCACGCACCTGCGACGCTCCCAGCTGGGTCTGCAAAGCCGCAACAGTCGACTTGAATTCGTCGACCTGTGCCTTGAGCCCCGAGTTTTCTCCGCCCAGTGCGGAGACTCGCGCGCTTATCGCATTGAGTCTCGCGCGTGTAGTATGCAAGCGCTGAAGTGCTTCCACCGTGCGCGCGCGGACACCCTCTTCGTAAGAAGTAATTGGCTCGCCCTTGTCCCTCGCCTTCATACCGGCGCGGGAAGTGGCCGAGTCGATGGATGCCATCGCGGCCAGGAGGCTACGGGTCGCTCCGAAAAGCGAGTCCTTCTGCGCCTGCAGCTGGGCGTTTTGGGACGTCAGCGCGGAATCGTTCGCCTGAGCCGTCTGGGCCGTGGGTGCGGACGGTCCCTTGGCCGTTTCTCCCTTCTGGCAAGCCGATAGCACCATCGCCGATGCAGCGGCCCCCAGGGCCCATTTGTCGATGCGGATCATTCGTGTTTCTCCTATTTGGATACGCGCCCTGCGGCAGCAGGGGGCTCGATCCCAAACGCGGGTCGAGTAGTCGCCTGCGAGGATCACGCCACGGCGACAGGCATGTGTTTACGCCTTGGAGGAACAATACCCCGTTTCGGATGGTTTTCGCGGGTCGCGGATATCTTTAATCCAATGCTCATCCGGCGCATGCAAAGCCCTCCCGCCCCGTACCGCTACCCATTCAGTG
>JBBRBY010000149.1:0-4271 GCA_038205315.1 Gemmatimonadales bacterium
TGTCCTGGCGCTCCTTAGCATTCCACGGATCTCGAACCCGGGGCTGAACCATGTCGAACCGCAATGTTGCAGTCGGCGCCACCATACCGGTGATGCGTCTCCTATCGCGCGGCGGTTTATGATTGACGCGATATACGGCCCGCGCTCTGTGCTGCCGCTCGGTCGCGAGGCATGGACTCCCGGACCGCGGCCGAGCTCCATACGGCGAATCGCACGCAACGCAAAGCCAATGGCCTATCCGGTAATGCTGCTTGCGTGCGGTGTCATGATCGCGAATACCGCTCCCAGGTTCGTTACACCGCCGCTTCCGCTGGCACCTGTCATCGTGAGCGCTCCTACAGTTCTCGAGTACAACCAGCAGCTTCGTCGTGACACGCTTGCACGGATGCTGATGCACAAGCACGTTGATTCAGCGACGGCTTCGGAGTGGGCCCGTGAGTTTGTGGTATATGGCGAGCAGGCCCGCGTGAATCCGAAGCTGCTCGTCGCGATCGCGTACGCAGAGTCGGAGTTTAATCCGAGGGCGCACAGTCATGCCGGCGCGATCGGGCTCATGCAGGTCGTTCCGGAGCGCAGCTCCTGGCGCGAATACGAACCGCGTTGCGGAAGGATGAGCGCCGCGACATTGCATCAGCCTCGGGTGAACATCTGCTTCGGCGCGCACATCTTCGGCGAGTTCCTGAGCCGGCATCACGGCAACAGCGACAGGGCACTCGCAGCCTACAACAATGGCACTGGCGAGCCCAGCCCCTATCCTGATCGAGTCTACGCGAGCCTCGCAGCGCTGAGGCACTAGCTCGGGGAGCCGCGCCCGGGTCCGGTGGGTAAACCGGACCCGGTTGAGCCGGCGGTTGAGCCGGCGGTGGATTCAGCCGAGACTCTGGGAGAGTCCACTACACCCGGGTCCCCATGGTCACGCACCAGCATCACTCGATCGCCGAAGTGCTGATCCTCCCTTTATTGCTCCTGGTGGCGCTTGCAGTCTGGAGCGCGACATTTCTGGCAGGGAGCCCAGAGAAGCGCTGACAAAAGGGAGTCCCGTTTGCCCCGATGATCCCGGGCTTCGGTAGCGTCTCGTTTTGCAGCTGCCAGCGCTTCGCGGTACCGCGAAGCGCTGGCCGGTCCCCGTGGCCTCGGACCGTAGGTCCCGTTCAGGCCCGCCGAAAGGTGTCGGCCGGGTACCAGCATTCTTGCCTGAGCGGTAGCTTAACCCATGACCGAATCGCACAGCCGGCTCGAACGCCTGCGCGCGCTCCGAACGCGGGGACTGCCCGACGCATTGGGGATCGACGTCACCGAGATCACGCCGACCCGCGTCGTGGCGACGATGCCCGTCGATGACAGAACGAGACAGCCCTTTGGCCTGCTGCACGGGGGCGCATCAGTCGCCCTCGCGGAAACCGTGGCCTCGCTCGGCGGGCTCGCAAATATCGACGACACCACATCCGCCGCAGTCGGGCTCGAGATCAACGCAAATCACATCCGCGCCAAGCGCGATGGGATCGTTACCGCGACGGCGGTACCGGTGCATATCGGACGCGCGACGCACGTCTGGTCCATCCAGATAGTGGACGAGGAAGGTCGTCTCGTCTGCGTGTCGCGCTGCACTCTCGCAATCGTTCCGATCGCGCGCGGGTCCTGATCAGTCGATCAGTCGGCCCGAGGCGGCGGAACCGTAGCGATTTCGCTCTCCGCCGGCGCCAACCACCGGGCGCTGTTAGCGGGACGTGATTGCGGCGCGAAAATATCGGTCTCGAACGGCTCGACAGGTGGGGCGTCCGCAATCCCAGGCACCTGCTCTACCACCACCTCCAGGTCGGCCCGCGAACGCGACGCTGCTGCACCGGAGGTCGCTGCCGCCATCATCGCCGGCCACGCGGGAACGGGAACGGGCTCGGCGCGCAGCGCGCCACTTGTCTGCGCCACTACCAGAAACGGCGAGGAACGCCGGCTCCGCCGCCGCTTCCGCATGCGCCTAATCACGTCCCGGTTGACCACCAATGCCGGGACCACGATGATAAGTGCCGCGAGAGCGACAATGACGACCTGTGCCATGAACTCGTATGTGTGGGGCTGGGGTGGCCGGGTGCCTCCGAATCGGTGGCTTGCATTGCACGGTTCGTGCGAGCGACGACAAAGCGGAACGTTATTGCCAGCTACCGGCTGGTTCGCTGCGTTCCACTTCGTTCGACACTCGGCTTGCGTTCGGGGGTCTCGCTGTCCGCCGATGATCCCGGTTCCTCGCGCTTCGCGCCTGGAGGTCCGCCAACTCGCATCCTGCGGGTTGGTTCGAACGATCCACCTGAATCCTCGGCGATCTGCTGCGGAGTGCGGTGACCGTGACGTGGGTGTGAATCGAACACTTCCGACTCCTGTGGTATCCTCGTGATGGTTGGTGCGTTCCCGCAGGAACGCAAGCTTCGCCAGATACTTATCGCTGCAGATACCGCGCCGAACACCGCGAGTCCGAACGACAATTTCATGAAACGTTTACGAAGCTGCCTGCCGCTCGCGTGCCGGTGCGGAAAAGCAGTGAAGCTCCCGATGCCTTGCCCCTTGCGCGTACGCGCGCCATAATGCCCCAACTCACCCATCCACGAGCGCTCACAGCATGACACATCACGGCCGCGTGACCGTACCAGGGGTCCTGTTCGCCATCTCCACCCGCGCCCTGCTCGCACAGGCTGTACCCCCGAAACCCACGCCGGTTCCAACGGTGCGCGCGACGCTCACTCCTGCGCCGGAGAACCCGTTTTTTCAACGCAGCACGCTCCCACTGGAAGCGCCGCCATTCGACAGAATTCACGATTCCGACTTCCAGCCGGCCATAGACGCCGGCATGACGCAGCAACTGGCACAGGTCGAGGCAATCGCGAACAACAAGTCGCCGGCGACGCTCGACAACACGCTGGTGGCGCTCGAGCGATCGGGGGCGCTCCTCCACAGGGTTCAGCTCGTGTTCGGCGCGCTGGCTCAGGCAAACACCGATCCCGCTCTGCAGCAGGTGGAAAAGGAAGAGGCTCCGCGGCTGGCGGGCCACGAGGATGCCATCTATCTGAACCGCAAGCTGTTCAACCGGGTCGCGACGCTTTACGCCTCTCGAAACAGACTTCGGCTCGATCCGGAATCCCGTCGGCTGGTGGAATGGTACTACGACCGGTTCGTTCATAAGGGCGCCAGACTCTCGGACGCGGACCAGGCGGCGGTCAGGAAGCTCAACCAGGAAGAATCCACTCTCAGCACGGCGTTCACCAACAAGCTCCTGGCGGACACTCGCGCCGGTGCGCTTGTGCTGGGTGACCGCACCAGGCTGGCCGGCATGAGTGAGGGGCAGATCGCAGCCAGTGCACTGGCTGCAAAGAGCCGCGGTCTGGATGGCAAGTGGGTCATCTCGCTCCAAAACACCACGCAGCAGCCAGCTCTTGCGTCGCTGTCCGACCGCGGAGTGCGGCAGCAGCTCTTCGACGCGTCGTGGAACAGGGCCGAGCGTGGCGGCCCGGATGATACCCGGCAGACCATTGCACGCCTTGCCCAGGTACGCGCGCAGAAGGCAAAGCTGCTCGGCTACCCGAGCTACGCCGCATGGGCGCTGCAGGATCAGATGGCGAAAAAGCCGTCCGCCGTCTTCGATTTTGTACGCAATCTGGTCCCCGCGGCCACCTCCAGGGCGCGAGAGGAAGGCGTCGAAATTCAGGCGATGATCCGCAAGGACGGGCAAAGCTTCCAGCTGCAACCCTGGGATTGGAATCGCTTCGCCGAGCAGGTGCGCAAGGAGCGCTTCGACATCGACGAGGCGCAGATCCGACAGTACTTCGAGCTCGACAACGTTCTTCGGAACGGCGTGTTCTACGCGGCCAACCAGCTTTACGGCCTTACCTTCAAGGAGCGCAAGGACATCCCCGTGTACCAACCGGACGTCCGCGTCTTTCAGGTTTTCGATGCTGACGGATCCACGCTCGGACTCTTCTACTGCGACTACTTCAAGCGCGACAACAAGGTCGGCGGCGCGTGGATGGATAACTTCGTCCAGCAATCTAGACTGCTGGGCACGAAGCCTGTCGTTTACAACGTCGCGAACTTCACGAAACCAGCGCCCGGAGAGCCGGCGCTGCTCAGCCCGGACGACGTGAAGACGATGTTCCACGAATTCGGGCACGCACTGCACGGACTATTCGCCAGCCAGGAATACCCCAGCCTGTCCGGCACGAGTGTGGCGCGGGATTTCGTGGAGTTTCCATCCCAGTTCAACGAACACTGGGCAAGCGATCCCA
>JBBRBY010000150.1:0-4131 GCA_038205315.1 Gemmatimonadales bacterium
TGGTTGCTTTCGTTGGTGCTCGGCGCCTGCACTTCCGCAGGGAATCCGACACCGAGTTCCGCACCAACTCCAACAGCTTCTCGGCCGCCAGTCGAGGCCGCACGTCCGTCGTTGTTGGGACCGGGCAAGCAGGTTCCGCTGGCGCTGCACTGGACGCGCGCATCGGCTGAGCATCGTGCGAACCTACTGCAGAGCTATCGCGGAGCCGAAGCGCGCTTGCGGGAGCTTGCAGCTCCTCTCTCGCGTGGGAGCTGGGCGGTCATCATGGATGCCGACGAAACGGTGCTGGACAACTCAGTTTATTTTCAGCGGCAGGCCGAGCGAGGGTATCTGGGTTTCACCTACAACTGGCCTGACTTCGTTCACGAAGCAATCGCGCCTGCGCTTCCCGGTGCAGTGTCGTTCACCAGTCTGGTTCACGGGCTGGGCGGTCGGCTGGTGATCGTTACGAATCGCGCGGAGAGCCTCTGCCCGGACACGCGGCGCAATTTGGAAAATGCAGGTATCAAAGCGGATGCAGTTCTCTGTCATCCTCCAGGAGTGGAAGACAAGAACCCACGCTTCGTCGCGGTGCAGCAGGGTCACGTGGAAGGACTACCGGCGCTGCATGTTGTGATGTGGGTGGGGGACAACGTCCAGGACTTTCCGGGGCTGACGCAAGCTCAGATGCGAACGAAGCCTGACTCGGCGTTCAGCGAGTTCGGGCGGGCCTGGTGGATTCTCCCCAACCCTATTTACGGTAGCTGGCAAAACAATCCGTTGCCGTCGCAGCCGTAGGAGGCGGTGAGGTCGCGGGATGGTGCCGGCGACATCGAACTCAATCCTCATCGTATGGACCGTGAAAGCCGGTTGATTACAGAATCGGTCAATTTCTCATAAATTGGGTGTAGATCGACAATGGCTAGCCGTATCTATAATGGCCACAATGACTTACGGCGCCAGTTGATTTCTCATAAATTCACTCTGTGACCGCCCCTCCGGATTTTACTCCTTTCACAGCCGACTCCAACCGGTTGATGGAGGCCGCGCGACCAGTGCTAGCGGATGCACGCGGGCTTGGCGCTCAGCTGCACCCATATACGCTTGCCGCGGCCGCCGATCTGTTGCGCACAGTGAATTGCTATTACTCCAACCTGATCGAGGGGCACGACACCAATCCAGCTGCCATCGAGCGCGCCATGCGAGGGAACTACGACGCGGAACCGGCCAAACGGAATCTGCAGATCGAGGCGCAGGCGCACATTGCGACCCAGGAGATCGTACAGGCGGCGATGGATGCGGAGCCACGCCGCAACGTATGCGACACGGATTTTCTCCAACTCATGCACCGGGAATTCTTCAAGCGCGTGCCGGCCGAGATGCGGATCGTTCGAGCCGCTGACGGGGCGAGGACGGAGGCAATCGTGCCTGGAGAGCTGCGCCAGTATGACGTGGTAATCGGGTCACACGTTGCTCCGGCGTGGACGGAAGTGAAGGGACTCATGGAGACTTTTGCGGAACAGTACGGCTCGCCGCGGTACAGCGACGGAAGTACGGGCATGAACGAGGCCGGCTTGCTCGCAACGGCCGCGGCGCATCATCGGTTCCTGTGGGTCCACCCATTCCCGGATGGCAACGGACGCGTCGCGCGGCTGATGACGGATGCCTATCTGCGACAGATCGGTGCGGGCGGCCATGGTCTCTGGACTGTTGCGCGTGGCTTGGCACGGCAACGGAATGCATACGCCGCGCGACTTGCCGACGCTGACGCGCCTCGAAGGAACTCCTATGAATCACGCAGCGCACTTTCACTGCCGGGTCTGGAGCGGTGGTGCGAATTCTTCATTGCGGTTTGTGCTGATCAGGTTCGATTCATGGGAAGCCTGCTCGATGTCGATACGCTCGCGGACCGGGCGGAAGAATATGGAGTGGGACGTGAGCGAGGCCGCATCGGCAAAGACTCGGTTCGCGTCGCTGTCGCCGCGCGTCGTGGGCGGCCGTCGCGCGGCGCGCCGAGCGGGACAGCAGCAGTGCTGCGCGCACTTTTGCTACGCGGCGAGCTTGCGGCGAACGAAGTCGCTGCCATTGCGGGCGTGAGCACTGCGACGGGTTATCGAATTATCGAAGTGTTGAGAGGTGATGGGTTTGTGAACCGGGCCGGATACGACGTGCCCCTGCGGATGCGATTTCCGGCGCATGCACTGCCCTACCTTTTCCCTGCTCTCGCGCCAACGATCCCCGAGACGTGAATACGACATGACCTTCGAAGTCGAAACCCCTATCCTGAATTCACCGTTCGAGGAGCCGCAGAAGCACTGGTATATGCGTCCTGGTGAAACGCCCGAGTGCAAAGATGGCCGGCGGCGGGCGATGGTATTTCAGCCGCGTGACGCGTGAGGGTTGGGATGTAAGCGATGGCCAGTTGCGCAAGATGCCTGCCTACGAGGATGCGTACGAGCTACCGCTTGTCAATCTCGTGCGCGAGCGAGTCAAGGAATGGCGTGAGGCTGGATACCCGGGCGCGTCGCGCACCATGCTCGACCTGCTCACTTGCTGGAAGCGGGATGGCCGAGAGAGGCGCTTGTTCTTCACTCTGTAGCTTAGCCGCGTGTCCACCGAACCGGCAGCATCTCACCGGGCGTGTTGTGGCGAAGGACCGAGTGACGATCTAGCTAGGCGCTGCGACATATTAGGGCCCGCGCTTCGCGTAGAAGATCCCACGTACGCGCGACCTGCTTCTCCTCCGTCCGAATGTTCCCGACGGCGAGCCGGAGGGTGTATTCCCCGTTTAGTTTGGTGTGCGAGAGAAACACTTCGCCGCTTGAGTTGACAAGGTCCATGATCCTCTGATTCAACGCGTTACGCTCCTCCTCGCTAACATCTTCCGGTGCATACCTGAAGCAAACCAGCGAGAATGGATGCGGTGCCATGATCTCCCAACCCGGCTCCGCCTCGACCCACTTCGCGAACTCCTGCGCCAGCCTTACGTGCTCCCTAATCCGCGCCGCGAGTCCCTCAGTCCCAAACGACCGCATCACCATCCAGAGCTTCAAACTCCGGAATCGCCGTCCCAGCTGCACCCCATAGTCCATGGCGCAGGGCCCGGGCTAGCGGAGCGCGTCACGGGTACAAGAGGGCGCAAGAAGGCACATGTTGACGTCTGCGCGATCATGTCGCGCTACCCTGGCGCTACCCCAGAACTCCCGACGCCCGGCGATTCCACTCAGTCAGGGTCTGTCAAAGGCGACTCTTGTCGTATATGAGCGACACGTGTACGTTTAAGCAGACCTACTACGGAACTACATGCGCACACCTCGCCGGCCTCAGAGCGCCCTTCGCGCCCCGCTGAATGAGATACTCGGCACGGAGGCAAATGTACGCCTCCTTCGAGTACTCGTCCAAGGGGACGAGCCGATTACGGCGGGCGAGCTCGCCCGCCGTGCGGGTCTCAACCGGACCAGTATCTATCCGGCTCTCAATGCACTTGAGGTGACTGGCGCAATCGCATTTGTCGGCACCGGCGCCCAGCGCCTAGTGCGGTTCCGCACCGCTCACCCGCTAAATGCGCAGCTCGCAGCCCTATTCCAGGCTGAGGCACAGCGCGTCGATCATCTTATCTCGTCGCTCCGAACAGCAGCCGAGCTGCGGCCACCGCCGATATCAGTTTGGATTGAAGGACCGGTACTCACTGGCACGGATCGGCCGGAAGACGCCCTCGTCTGCTACGTACTTGCAGACCCGGCGGCGCTGCCGGACGTGATCGACCGTTTCGTGGAGCGGGTGGATGCAGTAGAGCGGCGATTCGACGTGAGTATTGACGTTCGAGGAACGACACGGAGTGAGCTCGCCGCACGTCCTGAATCCGAAGCGACTCTGATGCAGGATGCCATTCTCCTCGCCGGTGTCCCGCCGACAGCATTGCGGCCGCACACGTTGCGAGCACGCGCCAATGCCCTTCAGTCACACGAAGACCACGACGTGCGCACACGACGGCTTGCGCTGGCCATCGCGACCAAGCTGAAGACTGATCCAGGTCTCGTCCGTCTTGCACGTCAACATGTTGGAGAGCGCGCAAAGATTGCGTCCGAAGGTGAACGGCGCGAATTGCAGGAGTGGACACGGATCCTGGCAATGCCAGTAAGCCGCTTGCAG
>JBBRBY010000151.1:0-4075 GCA_038205315.1 Gemmatimonadales bacterium
GCGCTGGACCTCGATAGCGATGGATTCGCCTTCTTCGTGGCGGGTCACAATGGCGGCAAGAAGAAGCACGCGAACACCACGGGCCACACCACCACCGACACCCTCGCGGATATTTTCGGTCGCGTGTTGCACTACGTCTGCACCGAAGTGCTCCGCCTCAATGACCGCGAGGGGCTGCTGGCCGATGAGATCATCCCGACGTGGGACGAGCTAGAGAATGTGAGTCAGTACAAGGACACGGACCCTGACCTCTACATCAGGCTCACGCGGTGGAAGGCGATCTTTGCCCCGCACGTCGTCAGGAATTTGTATAACGTTTACCATTACGGTATCCGTGGCAACCCGATCCGGGCGCAGCGCACCACCGACGATACGCTGCCCACGCTGAATCGCCACTACACGCAGTACCAGCCCGACATCGAGCGCCTGCTGCACACTGCCGGCCCCTCTAACCCGCACTGGTTCGATGCCGTCGCGGATGAGTTGATCCGGCCGCCGAAGCCGACCGACAACTGGCCAGCGTTCTGGAACGCGTTCAAGGCGGACGATCCGAACGCGGCCATCACCGCACTCTACGGAGGACTTGCGCGCGCCGCTTGATGGGTGCTCAACAAGGATCGTATGGTCGGGGTGTCACGTGATCGCAGATGATCACATGACGCCCCGACTCGCATCCCACCCACCATGTCTAGCACCGCGCGCCTGACCCTAGGCGAATTCTCACTTGCTTGCCGCGCCGCGAAAGTTCCGATGTCGCGCGCCACTTTCTACAGGACCCTTCGAGGTGACCCGCTGTGGCTGCAGTTGGTTGACGCGAGAGAGAACGCCAGGGGCGTGAGCTTCCTGCGCGCGGAGGCGGAGGCCTGGATCACACAACGGGCGAAGGAGCTTTCGCTCGAGGATGCCGGAACGCCACTCGGAAAGCGCAGCGAACGTGCATCGCGCTTCTTCCGCGAATGCCCCGAGTGTACCGCCCAGGTGCACGTGCGCCTGGCGGCCTGCGGTGAGTGTGGCGGCAGCGTCCAGCGGCCGGCCGCATGAAGACCATCCCGCTTTTCAATTGGCCGGGCGAAGTCGTGCTGGTCGATGACGACGATTACGCCGCGCTGAACGGGTACGTCTGGTTTGGCGTCAAGGGCAGCGTCGCCACGCCATTGCAGGGTGGCAAGCGCCAGTGGATTTCTATGCACGTGATGCTCCTCGGGAGGCACGGCACGAAAACCTGTATTGACCACATCGACGGGGATTGCCGCAACAATCAAAGATCGAACTTGCGCCTCGTCACGAGGGCCCAGAACACGTGGAACCAGAAGAAGACAAGCCGCCCAACGTCGTCTCGATACAAGGGCGTTTGCCTCAACCCCCGCGGCGGAAGTTGGGTTGCCTACATTCAGGGCCAATACCTAGGCTCATACCGCTCCGAGCAGGCCGCCGCCCTCGTGTACGACCGTGAGGCACGCAAGCGCTTCGGTGTCGAGTTCGCGCTGTGTAACTTCCCTGATGCGGGCACTCCGTTGCGGGCGCTGCGGACCGTCAGCAAAGCGCCGCCGGCGGAGGAATCCGGGGACGGCGACTACCGCTAGCTTAGCTATTTATGCGGCCACCCCAGTTCTGGTCTCCTGAAAGGGACTAGGGGCTGGAGGTGCCCCATGTGCTGTGCCCATTGCGAAAAGTTCGACCTGACCGGCCGGTATAGCGACTTGGCATGCGCGACCAGCATCCCCGAGGATGGCTACATCCGTGGGTAGCCAGATCTCCATTGCGATAAGGCCGCGGGTGCAGCGCATGCCCGGACCGATATCTGCTGTCGCGGCGCGGGTTTGGCGCGCGGCAGCGATGGAGTAAACCATCGACGGCGTCCGAGCGCGTAGGGTACCTCGCCCTGACTGCCCTCGCGACTCCCGGCCAAGTGCGCGACTCTGATCGCTCTCGCGGCGGGACACCCTGCACGAGGTGCCCATGTCCGATTCCTTTCTCGATTTGCATCCGTCACCG
The DNA here is from genome assembly GCA_038205315.1 of Gemmatimonadales bacterium. Lineage (GTDB taxonomy): Bacteria > Gemmatimonadota > Gemmatimonadetes > Gemmatimonadales > Gemmatimonadaceae > Fen-1247. The sequence goes on from JBBRBY010000151.1 coordinate 1,996, forward strand.
TGCACGGCGGGCGACGTCCAGTCGTCCTCTGGCACCAGCCACTCGTCGGTCGTTCGCGCGCCAAGCCAGGGCGGTGAACTAGCGTGGTCCGCTTCGCGGCAATCACGGTTTAACGAGTGCGCGCGAGCCCACTACTTTGCGACCGAGGTCGCACCCAACGGATGGCAACGCGACGCGTCGGCTCTCGCGCGAACGGTGCGAGCCCTGAAGACGCTCACATCACTCGAGATGCAGCTCGGCATTGCGCTTCATGAGCGCGCCGCCGAGCGCGCCCGCGCCCTCCGAGAGGGTGGTGCCATGCCCTCTCTGGTGAACATGAAGCAACGACTCTACAGTCATTTGCGACATGTCTGGATTTCCTCTAGGGATCGGCAAGCCGAGTGGAGGAAGAACCCCCGCCAAGTGCCGATGCTCGCGGCCGCGTACTTCGGGCGCATGCCTTCTGAGGCGCATACCGCGATGGTACGTGAAAAGCTCGAGCGATCCGCGAGCAATACGATTGGCCTCGACTTGTGGTCTGAGCTCGCGGCGTGCCGACCCGAGGACATCCTCACGGTGGACGCGCTCTCCAGCTATGAGCTACCGGATCCGCATCCTGACGGAGATCCTGTGAAGGTGTGGGCCTCGCCCGACCTCATCTTCCGTGCAGATGAACGTGTTCATATCGTGGATTACAAGTCAGGCACGTTGCGTGATGCGGAAGCGTATCATCGCGCAGTTTTTCAGCTTATTGGCTACGCCGTATTCCTGCGCCATTCCGCCAAGGTGCTGACGCCGACCGAAGGGTGTCAGGGACGTCTTATCATGTTGGGCGACGGGACAGAGTATGAGATCCCGATCTCTGCGGAAGACATCGACCTTGCGGAACAGCGGATACGTGTGGGCGCGGCCACGATGCGCGACCTGACGATCCTCGCCGACGCTGCAGCTGTCACAGCGCTCGACACGGCAGCACGCGGCGCCGATGGCTTGATCGCGAATTCGGACGAGATTGTGGAGCGCGCTCGCCGCGCCGTGTACCCCATGACTCTCGCGACGAGGATCTGCACGACGTGCTGCTTTCGCGAACTCTGCGAGGATGAGCCGAATGGCGAACGCGACCTCGTCGCATGTCAGGAAAGCGCATGAGCGCACGTATCGAGATGTCAGCGCCGGACGAACCTGTCCTGATGCGAGTGTGTTGCGGACGGCAACCGGTGGTTCCGGCATTTCAACGCGAATTCTGTCGTCGGATGCAGGAGCTTGCTGAACGATGGCGCGATGTGCCGGTCGGCGATTGGTTTGAAATGGCCGTCTGTGCCACCGACGTCTTTGACGCGATGGAGGACGCGCTGTGGACGTACGTCGATGACGGTTGGGACAGATTGTCGACGAACGACGACGCCTGGTCGGACGATGCGCCCGACGTCCACGCACCGAGGGCAGCCCCGCATGCCACCGTGCGCACACGATGCGCGGCGATACGAGCCGGGGCCGTCGCGCAGTCGATGCTGGGAATTCAGGCACCGTATGAGGATGCCCGTCTCGACGATTTCCGCGGCGTGCTGCGCGATCTTGTTCTCGGACATACGCTTCCCGCCACACGAACAGCCGTCGACTGACACCCGCAGTTATTACCGCGACCCAACGCCAGAAGTACCGAGGGGGTGCGCCAAGACATTGGCGCACCCCCTCGGCGTGTCGCACGGGAACTCGGCGTGTCTAGACATCTCGCCATTCGCACGCCGATGTGAAACGGCTTTGTCGCGCGGCGCATCCGCCCGCCACGCTCGGAACGTCGGTGGTAGACCCAGACGCATCTGCGTCGTCAGTCTGCCGCCCCCGAGCGAGGTGAGGGCGCATGGCAATGACAAAGGAACAGCGCACCATTCGCAATGCCAGAATTCGGGCACGATACACCTTCCGACGCGACGAACTCAACGCGGCGGAACGAGCCAGACGTGATCAGCTCAAAAGAAGGCTCATAGACCACAAGGGAGGCCGGTGCGAGCACTGCCTTCGCGGCCTTAGAGAATTTCATGGCCAAGTGGCGGCCTACGATTTTCATCACGTTGATCCGGCAGCAAAATCGTACTGCATT
>JBBRBY010000152.1:0-4025 GCA_038205315.1 Gemmatimonadales bacterium
GTGGCTCTCGGCCGACGGCGCGCACCGCGCGAAGATAGGGGTGTCGTTGACACTCGGACACGGCACGGGTGGCGCTCCAGGCAACACTTACGGTAGCTACACATTCAATTCTCTCACCGACCTCCGGAATGGGAAAGCTGCGTCGTACACGCGTACGCTCGCGCCAACGAACCAGTCTTCCTTAACTGTGGACGCGAGTATATACGCTGGCGACGCGTGGCGCATGGGGCCGCAGCTTCAGTTCGTCTATGGAGCGCGACTCGAGCACAGCGTATTCGAGAATCCGCCGGAGTTCAATCAGGCGGCGGAGAATGCATTCGGAATTCACACGAACGTCTTCCCGAGCGAGACTCGGCTGAGCCCGCGGTTTGGGTTCACGTACTCTCCGGGCGCGACCGACAAGAAGCAGGCGGCGGTAACAATTCGCGGCGGGATCGGGCTTTTTCGAAGCGGCGCCAGCGGGGCCGCAGGAACGTTTGCCGCAGCGCGCGATGCAACGGGGCTCGCGAACAGCCAGCTACAGCTCAACTGCGTGGGTGCGGCCGTGCCGCCGCTCGACTGGTCATACTTCACGACTACTACTACGGATCTGCCGACGAGTTGTGTCTCTGGAGTGCCGAACCAGGCGGTGTCGGCGTTGCCGAAAGTGGTTGTTGTGGATCCGAGCTTTCATTTGCCGCGGACACTGCGAGCCTCGCTCGAGACGAGTCGGGAAGTGGCGAAGGACTGGAACGTCTCAGTCAGCACATCTCTGACGTCGGGTTATGCTGAACAGTCATCCAGTGATCTCAATCTCGTCGCGTCGCCACGATTCACACTCGCAAACGAAGGAAACCGGCCGGTGTTCGTGTCGCCTGGCGCGATCGTGCCGACGACTGGAGCGATATCGCTGAGCGATTCACGCGTGAATCCTACATTCGGTGTGGTGTCGCTGGTGACATCGTCACTGCGCAATGTCGATCGGTCAGTGGATCTGTCGCTCGCAAGAAACTCAGCGAAGTTCAGCATCAACACTTCGTACAGCTACACATACTCGCGCATGCAGGTACGAGGTGGTTCGGGCGTCAGCCAATTCTTCGGTGGCGTCGGGTCGGTCGCTGGTGATCCGCGGCTTGTGCAGTGGATACGGACGCCATGGACCACGCCGCACCAGATCCGCGTCTTCGGGTCGTACAGACCGAAGAAGTGGCTGGAGCTCACTCCGTCAATGTTTGCCATCGGCGGGGATACGTTCGATCCCGTCGTGGGCGGTGATGTCAACGGCGACGGATCCGCCAACGATCGGGCGTTCGTATTCGATCCGGCGCACACCGCCGACACGGCGATCGCGAACGGAATGACTCGCCTGCTTGCATCGGCTTCGCCGCGGACGCGGAAATGTCTGGAGGCGCAGCTCGGGAGACTCGCTGCAGCCAACAGTTGCGGAAGTCCCTGGTATGTGTCGGGCGGCTTCTCGATGAAGGTGACGCCGCCCTGGAACGGCGGCCGATTGACGCTGCGACTGCAGACCAACAACGCTCCCGCCGGCCTGGATCTGCTGCTGCATGGATCGAACAGGCTTCACAACTGGGGGCAGTACCCATCGACGAATGGGACGCTGCTGTACGTTCGGGGATTCGATCCGCAGTCACAGACCTACAGGTACGCGGTGAACGAACGCTTCGGCACCTTGGCGGCCCGGCAGACGTTCTATCGCCAGCCCATGCAGATGACGCTCGCGGCGCAGATCACGCTCGGCAAGATGGGCGGCCCGATGGGCGGGACGGGGATGATGGGTCCGCCAGGAACGGGCGTCGCATCCGGGACGGGTGTGGCACACGCCGACACGCTGCGCGCCAGGATCGCGGCGACCATGCCGAACGTCTTCCGGCGCGTGACTGCGCTCAAGGATTCACTGTCATTATCGCTGGATACTGTTCAGATCGCGCGACTCGGGGTACTCGGCGATGCGTATCAGCCGCGCGCGGACTCGCTGGTGAACGACATGATCTCGGCGATGTCAGCGCCAGTCGGTGGCACCGACCCGGCCGTGGTAGCGTCGAAGCTGCGGACGAAGACCGACGAGGCGACTGCATTGAGAAAGAAGGCGATTGAGGATCTGCGCGGGGTGTTGACGGGAGACCAACTGAAGAAGCTTCCGACGTCTATGACCGAGATCAGAAAGTGATATTTCGACCGACGTACGTTGCAATCGCCATCTGCGCACTGGCGACAGCAGGGCTCGCGCCCGCGGGACTAGCGCAGGGCGGAGGGACCAAGCCCGGTCGGATCCTGAATTCCGGAACTGTGGTTCGTGCTACCACCGATACCAATCAGGTCACGGGCGAGCTTGTCGCGTCGTTCAGGCTGAACGATCCGGGAGGAATGTTCATCATCCCCTGCTCGAGTTGTGCGGTGGCCCAGTATCCAGTCGCGGCGATACGCCGTCTGGACATGCGAGTCTCCTCGTCGCGGGCCTCGCACATCGGAGTCGGCGCGCTCATCGGAACGGGCATTGGCGGGGCGGTTGGGGCCATTCTGGGCGGGACCGCCAAGATCGAGGGCTCAAGCCTTGGCGCGCCCGCGGCTGTACTCGGCGGCGCGATTCTGGGGGCCATGGGCGGAATACTGGGTGCCGCCGTCGGTGCGGTACTGCCAACGAACCACTGGGAGCAGGTACTGCCGTCCCGGTAGGCCGATAGTCTGCGGAAAATTCGAAGCAACGCGTTGCACCGCAACGGTTTGACGTGTGTTGTCGTCGTCTTGATGTGCAACTCGTATTCTTGCGCCTGGAAGTTCGGCCGCGCGGACCACGTCCGTCGCATTCACCCGAATCAGGCCAGGACACATGCCATCCACTCGCAAAGTGATGTGCGTAGCGCTGCCCGTGATCCTCCTCGCGGCGTGTTCGAAGAAAGACTCGTCTGCCATTGCGGCAGCCACTCCTGCACCGGCAGCCGCCGAGTCGCCGCCGAAGGAGCCAATGACCGCGTGCCGGATGGTGACGGCCGCCGAGATGTCGCAGATACTTGGCGTCGAGGTTACGGCCGAGCCGCACGAGGGTACGGCGGATCAGACCGAGTGCATCTACAAGCCCATCAAAGGTTTGAGTCCTTACGTGGACTTTACCGTTGTGCGGGGCGATGGCGAGTCGGCGATGATGGCGGCCGGGTTCATGAGCCAGAAAGTGAACGGAATCGCGGATCCGTACGAGGGCATCGGCGACCAGGCGTATGCGCTGGGGCCGGCGCTGATGATCCGGACGGGTGAGGATCTGGTGAAGCTCATCATGTCGGGCGTGTCCGATTTACCGCCGAAGGCGAAGGCGATTTTCGATACCGCGAAGCCGAGGATGTAGCGTGCGATCGCAATACAGCGTGGCCTGGCTCGCCGTTGTGTGGATGGCGATCGGCTGCTCGCACCGGGACGCGGGGAAGTCGAATCCAGTGGCGGCGCAAACGGTCGCGACGAACGTGGCCGCGGCTCCCGCGGCCACACCCGCTTCGAGCGCTCCGAGCGCTCCGGTCGTGCCGGACACGGGACCGATCTCGAAGGATCGCATCCCGTTCATCGAGGGACTCACGACCGTGAGTGCGGTGAGCGACGCCAACGGCGACTACGAGTCGTTCGGAGTAAACGAGAAGATCGAGCCTGAGCGCTACAAGGTGGTTGTCTCCGCGGAGTTGAAGTCGGAAGACGGGGGCAAGCCAAAGGAAGTAAGCGTGCCACGCAGCGTGCGATTCGCGGATGAGCGGACCGGTCACACGATGCGGCACTACTTCCATACTGGTGACGCGTGGCAGTTCACGGGGACCATGCCGGGATTCTCGCCGGTGATGGTGACCGAGCTGCGCAGCACCGGCAGGACCGCGTTGACATTCATCGAGGCAGAGGACGCGTTCGGGATGTCTGCCGTGCAACGTACGCTGTCCGGCACTCTCACGCGCGTGGAGCCACAACCCGTGGCGATGCCGGTGATGGTGAATGACAAACCGATGCATCTGCCGGCTATACACGCGAAGGGAACGCTCTCCGACGAAGACTCA
>JBBRBY010000153.1:0-4002 GCA_038205315.1 Gemmatimonadales bacterium
TGGCGGCCGCGCATTTACGTCGCGCAGGAACTTCAGGACGTACTCGACGACGCGCAGCTTCACGCGGTTTTGGCACACGAAGCGGCTCACGTGGAACGCCGAGATCCGCTGCGGCTTTCGCTCCTCCGCTTCCTCGCATGCACGCTCTTCTACATTCCGGCGCTCCGTCGGTTGGCGGACGATCTTGCTGATGAAGCGGAAATTGATGCTGACGACGCCGCAGCCTCGAGCGGCGCCGCGCTCGTCCTCGCGTCGGCGATTCTCGCGCTCGCGGAGTGGGGCACGCGTTTGCGCGCGACATCGACAGCGAAATTGCCGATCCCGTTCGCGACGATCGTCGGGTTCCAACCCTTCCGCCCATTGCAGCGCGTCGACCTGCTGGAGCGACGCGTTCGCCGTCTGGCGGGCGAACCAACGCCGGTCGGCACTCACGTCACGCGTCGCTCACTGGGCGCGGCCGCTGCGGTGCTCATCGCGGTGTGGGTATCCGGTATAATGATGGCCCATCCGCTCTCGGCGGGGACGCTGCCCCACATGCATGCAACGTCGTCGCACTGCCGCATCCCGGAGGGCTCGCAATCACTCATATCTTCTGCCTCGGCTTCCACGCGCATCCGAGTGGCGCGCCCTGTCCGCACGCCGGACGGTAGCGATTGCCATTCCCTTTCGTTCACGCGTAGGCTTCATCGTTACAGCGACCGGGCAATTGCCTCAATCGCTTTCATGCCGTGTCCAAAGCGCGCCATGGTCTCGCGGTGTCCTGTGAGCTCCCCATCTGGCAGTCGTGGACGGCGTCGACGACGGGGTGCGACAACCGACGCGTTGCACGCGCTGATCTGCTCCCGGTTCGCAAGCAGTGGCGGGTCACTCTTGAGCGACGTCTTCACGAAGGCGTCGAGGATGTGAACCACCTTGCGGCCCTCAGTGAGCCTGTCCGCCAATCCCTTGGTGGCACCACTCCTCTTGCCGCGGCTCTGCGCCTGGTCGCCGACCGCGGCGATCATGGCATCGGCCGCCGCGTTGAGTTGGGCGACGAAGTCGGACGGCAGGCCGGCAGCGACGAACACTGGTGCGAAGGGCACCGCCGCCTTGGCCATGCCGTATGCCGCGGTGGCGAGGCGCTCCGTGCTGGGACGCCCCTTGGGCATGCGCAGCGGCTCGATCGCTGGTGTGTTCGGCAGATCCGCCTTGGCGATACGAGCAATGGGGGACATGTGATCGCGCACGAGCACCGTGCGCAACGCACCCTGCTGCCTGGTGGAGCCCTGCGACGCGATGTGACTGGCGTCCTGATCGGATGCATGGGTGGCCAACTGGGTGATCGCGTCGTCCAGGCGGCGACGCGCGCCGGTCTGGACGACGGCATCGAGTGCCGCCGTGTTGTCATCGAGGAACGTCTGCACGTTCCGCAATGATTGCAGCATGTTGCCTTGTTTCGTCTGCATGATGTCGGGTTTGGGAAAGTGCGAAAAAGGTGCGAACGAGGCGCGCGCGGGTGCGTCCGGCATGACCAGGGATGTCGTGCGCGCCGATGCAGCGGAACACCGAGGCCGGCGCATGTGCGAATGCCATGCGCGGCTGTGCAAGTGCGGTGCATGCGTGAGCCATGCTCGACGCGACCGCGGAGATGCCTCATGGAGGCGAGTGCTTCCTTCTTATGAGATGAGACGTACCACGTGCGCATCGCGTCCGATCGCCTGGCGCGGCGTGCAAGGCGCGTGGAGCAGGGTGCGGTGCACCCCATGTCATGTGTCGTCCGCCCCATGCCTTCATGTCATGCTCGATGTCACACCGTGCAGCCTCGGCCGACCGTCGCGCGATATCACGCGAGCGGCGAGGCAAGCGGCGCGAGCGGACTACTACATCGCCCGCGCATCGTGTGTTGCCGCGCGATCCGGGTGAGTCACCATGTGCCTGCAGCATCACGCGTGGTGCTCACGTCGCCACGCCAACTGGTTCATGCTGAGTCGTGTGATGGTACCCGCTGAATCGCCGGGCGACCGCACCGCCACGACCGCTTGGCGAATGAAAACGTCGGGCGATCAGTCAGTAACGCCATCGGCTCCAGCTGAGCAGTGACGCGGCTGTCCAGTGATGGCAGAGGTCCTGAGTGCGAGGGCGAGTGGAGGCTCTGATACCCTGGACGGAAATTCCGACTGAAAAGTCAAGAGGCAACGTATGGCTGGTGGCAGAAGCGTCATGCGTCCGGTGCTCCACGTGACGCTAGCGTGACGCACTGCTTGTTTATTGGGCGGGACCGTCCTCCCCCCTTGACGGTGCGCCGAGTGAAAATGGTACGTCAATCATGTGAGGTTCCTCGGGACTAGGAAAAGATGGGTGAAGCCCCTCATATAGAAGGGCGCGGTGCTCATCGCGGTGTGGGCATCCGGTGTAAAGATGACCCATCCGCTCTCGGCGGAGACGCTGCCGCACACGTATGCACCGTCGTCGCACTGCCGGCATCCCGGAGGGCTCGCAATCGCTCATATCTTCTGTCTCGGCTTCCACGCGCATCCGAGTGGCGCGCGCTGTCCACACGCCGGACGGTAGCGATTGCCATTCCCTTTCGTTCACGCGCAGGCTCCATCGTTACAGCGACCGGGCAATCGCCTCAATCGCTTTCATGCCGTGTCCAAAGCGCGCCATGGTCTCGCGGTGTCGTGCGAGCTCCCCATATGGCAGATAGCGCACGCGAAGATCGGCGACGCGGCTGAAGGCGGGACGCGCCAATTGTTCACGCACATCCGCCTCGCGATCGTCCGGCGCGACGAGGAACAGTCCGTCGCAGCCAAGTCCTTCCGGCCCAGCGCCCCCGAGCGCGAGTTCCAATAGTCGTACGATACCGCTGTAGATGGACGTCGTATGCTCGACCTCGAACGCGCCCACCACACGCTCGCTAGATCTGTCGAGCCAGAGCACGTCGATCAGCCGCACGGCATCCGCGCCAGGGGCGTTCGCGACCGACGCGGGCAATACGGTAAGGGCACCATCCGCCAGGCGACCACCATCGTACTCACGGCCTCGGTCATTCGAGGCGATCCAGACGTCGTAGCCCAACGCGAGGCCGAGGTCGCGGAGCCAGCCCTGCACCTCACTATGCGTTCGATCGTTCTCGGTCGCGGCGGCGAGCGCCTTTACGTGCTGTGTGCTGGCAGTGCGAACGACGGCAAGATCCGCGGCCCAGGCTGCGCGTGCGGCCGCATCGTCGCCAGTCGGCGGAGCGGTGTACCGTCCCGATCCAACGTCGAACAGCAACCCCGCGATGGCGCCAAGGTCATTGGAAAGGAGATCCCGGTAACGCGCATTCAGCTTGAGCATTCCATCGCGCATTGCCAGGTACTCGTTCCACCGCCCGAGCTTCACTTTCGCGCCGGTCAGCGCGTTGTAACCGTTCACGATCGCCGTGTTGAACGGAGGAACGAATGTCGGGTGCAGGAAATAGAGAAGGTTCGCGGCCGCTGGTCCGAGCCCCTTGATCGCGTGCTGGTCGAGGCGGCGGATGGCCGCCACGGCGTGCTCGTCGGAAGTGCAGCAGGCACAGGCATCGAGGAAACGTCCGAACGTTCGCTGGTTCGCGGGGTGCTCGTAGATATCGGGAATGCGGAGCTTCGGCTTCCACAGGAAGGCGTGGTCCGCGCCCTTGAATATCTGTCGTTGTTCCGCAATCGAATGCACGACTGTTTCGAGCGAGGAGCCTTTGTAGACATTTCCAAACGTGCCGGCCTCGATCTCCGACACGACCTCGGCGATGCCACGGCGGATCGAGCGAAAGTTCTTGAGGCGTTCTTCCCAGAGAAACCAGGTGCGGTAGGTCCCACCGCTATCCTCCCGCCAGCGGACGATGAGGGAGCGCAGGGGGTCAGAGTCTGTGGGTGAAGCAGGAATGACGCGGCCTCTCAATGTGCTTTGGACAGCATCGTTTCGCGGTCTTTCGCGGCTTTCGAAATCCTGATCGCGAGACGGCGCACCTCCGGGCGGTGCAGGTTTGGCAATTGCCTGGTG
>JBBRBY010000154.1:0-3978 GCA_038205315.1 Gemmatimonadales bacterium
CACGAAGCTGGCGACGGCGGGCGTCCGCATGGACGAGCCCATGCCGGTGGCGTCCTCCTGCGTCCTGAACGGCCAGACGGCCGTGATCACCGGGACGCTGCCAACGTTGTCTCGATCCCAGGCCGCTGCGCTAATCGAGTCGAACGGTGGCCGCGTGACGAGCTCCGTCTCCAAGGCCACGACTTTCGTGCTTGCCGGGACCGATCCCGGCAGCAAATTAGACAAAGCCACCGCCCTCGGCGTTCCGATAATTGACGAAGGCGAGTTACTCAACAGGATCGGTTGACAGAGTGAACCAGACCACAACGACTGCAGATTCGCTGGTAGCTGTACCACCCGGTGTGCTACTGGCGCTCAGGAAGGCGCTCCTCGCGCGTCCTGACCTGGATACCGTCTTCACGCTTCGCGATGCGGCCTACGCTGGCGGAGATGCGGTTTACGAAGCCTTCTGCGCTTTCGTATCATCCGTGGACTCCATGGACCCGCAGGAGCTCCCCGTTCAGTCGTTTTTCGACCGGGCCGGGGAATTCTGGACTCGGAGCGGCTGGGGCCGCACGAGCTTCGCAGAAGCGGAGGGCGCGTTCTGTGAGGTGCACATCGAAGACTGCTGGGAGGCGGACCCGGATGACCAGCCAGATCCCAGGGGCTGCCATCTGACGGTTGGGCTCATCGGCGCCTTCCTGGGCAAATTTGCCGACTATCCCGTGGCCGTGCTCGAAGTCGAGGGGCCAGCCACCGACGACGACCGGTGCCGTTTCCTTGCGGGCAGCGTGGAGATGATCAGCGCGTACTACGCGGAGCACTCGTGAGACAGCCTCAGCCTTCCAGGAGTTCCCGATATGTGGGATTGGGGACCAGACCTCCGTCCACGATTACCTCGCGGTCCCAGGGAAGCACGACAGCGCTCTCCGTAGCCAGTGCGTGATAATCCGGCTCGTACTGCCCTGTCCGGAAACAGACGGCCGTTCTGACCTCTACCGCACCGGCATGCTGTAGCGACGCTATTGCGAGCCGCATGGTGTCGCCGCCATCACAGGTTTCGTCCACCAGGAGCACGCGCCGATTGAGGACCTGCGCTGGAGCTTCCCCAAACACGGCCGGAGTATCGCGGACAGTTTGGGCGTGGTATTTCCTGCTCACGAGGATGGAGTGGAAATCACAGCCCAGCATGGCGGCAATTACCGCTCCGGGAACCACACCGGCCGTGGCAACGCCCACCACCACATCCGGCTGATATGCCCGCGCGACCTTGAGCGCCAGGCCGCGCGACAGTTCGCCGAAGAGGGGCCACTCGACGATGAGTACGCCGCGTGCAGGATCGATAGATGTGCGCCGAGGCATGATTGCAAGCTAGCCCGGAACGCGCGTCCTCGATAGCTTCCCCTCATGTCGTTCTGGAGCCGGCTCACGGGCAAGTCCGGGTCACAAACGCCGCAAAAGCTGGACTACCTGAGCGAGGCACTCGCTCTTGAGCGGCAGGGTGACTTCGATGCAGCGCTAACGTCGTATCGCCTCGCGATGCGCGATCAGCCGAGCAATTTCAAGGTGCTGCAGAACATGGCTATCGCTTACACCAAGCTCGGCCAGCCGGAGCAGGCCATTCGGTGCTATCGTGGCGCGCTCGCGATCGAGCCCAGGCTGGCTGGCGCACATTACGGTCTCGCGTTCCTCTTGCTCAAACGCGGTGACGTATCCGACGCGGCGTACCACCTTGATGCATTTCTCCTGGACGCCCCCAAGAGCCAGGAAGCGACACGCTGGGTGACGCACGCTCGGGAAACCCTGGACGCGCTTCGCACTGACGGCGGCGGCGGCATCGACACAGTCCCGCAGGAGCTGGCCGGCGACGACCTGACGATGGGCCAGTCTCGCGAGGAAATAGACTAGGTGGGATCTGTACTCGCCGTCGTCAGTCAAAAGGGCGGCGTCGGCAAGACGACTACGGCCGTTAACCTCGCTGCCGCCTTTGCCCGCCGTGGCCTCAAGACGCTCATCGTGGACGTCGATCCGCAGGGAGCGGTACGATACGGAGTGGGGCTGCGCAAGGATCACTCGGTGTACGGCTTCGCTGACTATCTGAGTGGCGAGTGCGCGCTGCGCGACGTCATCCTCCCCACAGCGCTTCCGTGGCTGCGAGTGATTCTCGCAGGCACCGTGAGTGACGAAGCCGATCATGTTGCATATCACAGCCTCGTCGCCGAATCGGAACTCCTTCCCGAGTTGCTGGAAACGGCACGCCAACGCTGCCACATAGTGGTCGTTGACACACCGCCCGGACTCGGTTCGATCACACACAAGGTTCTGCTCGGCAGTCAGCACGTAGTGGTGCCGCTGCAATGCGAGCCACTCGCGCTTCAGACCACCCCGCAGATACTTCGCGGGATTCAGAGCGTGGTCGAGGTCAATGAGCAGCTCATCCTGGATGGACTGATACTCACGATGTTCGAGCCCAACAATCCGGCCAGCGAACGCGTGGTGGAGTACGTCCGACAACACCTGCCGGCAAACATCGTATTTCAGCAAGTGGTGCCGCGAACCATCGCCGCCGCCGACGCATTCGCCGCCGGCCAGCCAGTGGTGACGCGCACCCCAGCTGATCCGGCCGCCCAGGCATACATCAACATCGCGACGTCGCTCGTTGAGAAGATGGATGCCTGAACCGGTGACAGCGCGAACGCGGCGCAACATGCGACGCCGCCTGCTCGCGACGGGCATTCTCACGGGCGCCGCCGCGCTCGCGCTCGCATGCGCGGAAGTCACCACCAATCCAAAGACCGTCGCAGCAATCGCGATTGGTCCGCTGCCCTTTCCTTCCGTGGTAGCAAATGACTCGTTGCGCGATTCCCTGGGCGTCGCGCGATCTCTCAGTGGTGCCGTGTTCAACATCCAGGGCGACACGCTGAACGGCATCGCGCTCAGGTTCGGTACACCGGATTCCGGCGTTGAGGTGGACAGCGTTCGCGGTTTCGTCGTCGCGGACACGGCGCGCCCGGGCGCCGTGCGTGTCATCGCCAGCGCCGGATCGCTGCAGTCGGCGCCGGACACGATCTATGTGGTCCCCGCGCCGGATTCAGTGGCTCAGTTGAACGCCACCGATTCCCTGCTGTACTCGCTCACCGACACCACCCCGGCGCTGTCCAATCCACTGCAGTTCCGGCTGCTTCACCGCGCGAGCGCCAGCGCGGCATTACCGGTCCGCTCCTACCTTGTCAGCTACCGGATAACGTATCCGACCGACACGGCACTGGCGCAACTCACGTCGCGCGACGGGTCCCGCCAGTCCAGCCTCGACACCACTGCTTCCGACGGAACATCGGCGCGACGCGTGCGAGTCCGGCCGCTCAGGCTCATGGCGGCAAACGATTCCGTTGTGATAATCGCGACCGTGAGGTATCATGGTGTGCCTGTCACCGGCACACCTCTCCGCTTCGTCCTGAGAGTCAAGCCTCACCCGTAATACTGGAGTCCCGCATGGTACTGGCGAACGGTGGACCCCGTCCGACAGCCGGCACTCTAACCGAGTTGTACTTCGAGGCGCTCGACCATTTCGACAAGCCCGATGCACTCCAGGTCAAGGTCGGAGGTCGCTTCGAGCCCATTTCACACCGGACGTTCGCAGATCGTGTGCGGCGTGTCTGTTTCGCGCTTGGCGACATGGGGATCAATCCCGGCGACCGTGTGGCCATTCTCTCCGAAAACAGACCGGAGTGGGCCGTTGCCGATTTCGCCTGTCTCACCGCGCGGCTCACCGACGTCTCGGTGTATCCCACTCTCCCCGCTGCTCAGGTGGAGTACATCCTGAAGGATTCAGGTGCGGTCGCGGTGTTCCTTTCAGATCGTGAGCAGGCCGAAAAAGTCGCTTCGGTCCGCGGCAATCTACCGGATCTCAAGTGCGTAATAAGCTTTGAATCGGTCGATGCCGGACTGGCGGACATGTCGATGATGGAGCTGGAGCGCCGCGGTGCAGCAGCCGAGCCC
>JBBRBY010000155.1:0-3872 GCA_038205315.1 Gemmatimonadales bacterium
GTCGTAGATCTGCCGATGCAGCAGATGAGCCCAGTCGAGCATCGCCTTCGCTTCCGGGGCCAGCTTGGCAAAGTTGGGCTCGATCGCGCTCTCGACCAACGGCAGCCGGGGCGGGTTCGGCAGCAAGCTGGTGGTGATGAATTCGAACTCCTTCGTTTCAAGCCGCGCCCCTGCTTGGCTGGGCGACGTCCACAGCGTTTCGTAGAGAATCGCGTGACCGTAGTCGAACGCGTTGAAGAGGCGGTCCGCGGCGGGATATCGCTCGCGGAACTGCCAGTTGAAGCTGCCCGGCAGATAGGTCGACTCGTACGTGCGCGACCATTGCGCGGACGCCGGCCGCGGCACGAGCGCACTCATCGTTCCCATGGCGGTGGCAATGACCGCGAGTCGAACTCCAGCCCGGCAACCGCCAATTCGCTCCAGCGACCTCACGCAGTTCCTCCTTGGGTTTACTCTTCTAGCCAGCCCGCGAGGGAACCGGCGCAGACGCTTGCGTTCGCGCGCATTTTATGTATCGTAAAGCGCCGACGATGTTCCCGCAACGACGGCGCTGCGACGAGATCCGGTTCTCGCACATCGATTCCTGCGGGCCGCGCTGCCCACACAGCTTCTGTAGCGGACAGAGCGCTCATCGAGCGCTTTACATAGCATAAACCGACCCACCCACATTGCCTGACCCCGATGCATTCGTCTACCATGATTCCGAACGGCGGCACACTTGTGTACTTGGTCGTGGCTATAGGCGCGTGCGCGACCGCGGAGCACAAAGCCGACTCGACGAAAGCGACGGGAAACGCGTGAGTGCCGGCGATCGATACCGGTCGTTCAGTGCCTCCACCCCCTGAAGTCCCGGCGCGGGACCCGGATCAACGGTTCCTTCGACGCCTGCTCGATGAGCACGAAGGCCTGGCGGCGATCGTGCACGAACGCATGATGATGCGTCACGACGATCACGCGATGGCGCCGGGTATGCCGATGGACCCGGCACGCAACACGAGCGGGTTGGACACCGATTTCGACGCGGAGCGCCGAGCTATCACGGAGATGCTCCGACGCGTATACCGCGATTCACACACGCCTGTGCCGGCAACACCGGCGCAGCACATTGCTGATTCTCTGCCGAGAAACGCGTCGACGTCGGGCGACAGCGCCTATCGAGCTCAGCTCATCGGAGGGCTACGCCGTCAGCAGGCGCTCGTCACCAGGCAATTGCCAAACCTGCACCGCCCGGAGGTGCGCCGTCTCGCGATCAGGATTTCGAAAGCCGCGAAAGACCGCGAAACGATGCTGTCCAAAGCACATTGAGAGGCCGCGTCATTCCTGCTTCACCCATAGACGCGGACCCCCTGCGCTCCCTCATCGTCCGCTGGCGTGAGGATAACGGTGGGACCTACCGGAACTGGTTTCTCTGGGAAGAACGCCTCAAGAATTTTCGCTCGATCCGCCGCGGCATCGCCGAAGTCGTGTCGGAGATTGAGGCGGGCACGTTTGGAAATGTCTACAAGGGCTCTTCCCTCGAAACAGTCGTGCATTCGATTGCGGAACAACGGCAGATATTCAAGGGCGCGGACCACGCCTTCCTGTGGAAGCCGAAGCTCCGTATTCCCGACATCTACGAGCACCCAGGCAACCAGCGAACGTTCGGACATTTCCTCGATGCCTGTGCGTGCTGCAACTCCGAGGACCAGGCCGTGGCTGCCATCCGTCGCCTCGACCAGCACGCGATCAAGGGGCTCGGACCAGCGGCCGCGAACCTTCTCTATTTCCACCCGACCTTCGTTCCTCCGTTCAATACGGCGATCGTGAACGGTTACAACGCGCTGACCGGGGCGAACGTGAAGCTCGGGCGGTGGACTGAGTACCTGGCCATGCGCGATGGGATACTCAAGCTCAATGCGCGCTACAGGGATCTTCTTTCGAATGATCTTGGCGCCATCGCGGGGCTACTGTTCGACGTTGGATCAGGACGGTACACCGCTCCGCCGACCGGCGACGATGCGGCGACACGCGCGGCTTGGGCCGCCGATCTCGCCGCCGTTCGCACCGCCAGTGCGCAAAGCGTGAAGGCGCTCGCTGCCGCGACAGTGAACGACCGAACCCATACCGATGTGCAAGGTTGGCTCCGCGACCTCGGTATCGCTCTGGGCTACGACGTATGGATCGCATCAAATGATCGAGGCCGCGAGTATGCGGGTGGTCGCCTGGCGGATGGTGCCCTCTCGGTCCTGCCCGCGTCCGTCACGAGCGCGCAAGGCGCGGATGCCGTACGGCTGATCGACGTGCTCTGGCTCGACAGAACTACCGAGCGAGTGCAGGGCGCGTTCGAGGTCGAGCATACGACGTCCATCTACAGCGGCATCGTACGCCTATTGGATCTCGCGCTTGGCGGCGCTGGACCGGAAGGACTTGGCTGCGACCGACTGTTCCTCGTCGCGCCAGATGATCGCGAGGCGGATGTGCGCGAACAATTGGCGCGTCCCGCATTTAGCCGCGTAGCCGATCTGAGAGTGCGCTATCTACCATATGGGGAGCTCGCACGACACCGCGAGAACATGGCGCGCTTTGGACACGGTATGAAGGCGATTGAGGCGATTGCCCGGACGCTGTGACGATGGAGCGTACGCCTGAACGAAGGGGAGCGGCAATCGCTACCGTCCCGTGTGTGGGCAGGGCGCGCCGCTCGGATGCGCGTGGAAGCCGAGGCAGAATATATGAGTGATCGCGAGCCCTCCGGGATGCCGGCAGTGCGACGACCTTGCATGCATGTGCGCCAGCGTCTCCGCCGGCAGCGGATGCGCCATCATTACACCGGATACCCACACCGCGATGAGCACCGCAGCGGCCGCACCGAGTGAGCGACGCGTGACGTGCGTGCCGACCAGCGTCGGTTCACCCGCAAGGCGGCGAATGCGCCGCTCCAACAGATCCACGCGTTGAAATGGATGGAAGGGCTGGAACCCGACGAACGTCGCGAACGGGACCGGCAATCTCGCTTCCGAAGTCTCACGCAAACGCGTGCCCCACTCCGCGAGCGTGAGAATCGCCGAGGCGAGCACGAGCGGGGTACCGCTCGAGGCGGCGGCGTCGTCGGCATCAATTTCCGCTTCATCAGCAAGATCGTCCGCCAACCGACGGAGCGCCGGAATGTAGAAGAGCGTGCAAGCGAGGAACCGGAGGAGCGAAAGCCGCAGCGGATCTCGGCGTTCCACGTGAGCCGCTTCGTGTGCCAGGACGGCGTGAAGCTGCGCGTCGTCGAGTACGTCCTGAAGTTCCTGCGCCACAAAAATGCGCGGCCGCCAGAGCCCGGCGGTGAATGCGGGATTGGGCAGACCCTCGACGACGCTGACACGATCCTGCGAAACACCGGCGCGCGCGACCGCCAGTCCGATCCGTTCCTCGAGCGATGGCGTACGCGACGCGAGCGCGCCAAGTGTCAAGCGGAGATTGCGCCACGCGCGAATGCGGTCCCAGACCGCGTAAACGGCGCCGGCAAGCAGCAGCAGATGAAAGACACGGTGTACCGGCGCGAGCAGGAGATGCAAGGCAATGAGGCAGACGCTGCCCACATGGTCACGACCGGCAAGCAGTGTGTCGGCCTTCGCAGCCAGATGATGCCCGAAAACCGGACTCGCGCTGAGAATGATGAGAGCGCCTACGGCCAGCAGCAGGAACCGCCTGTGCGACTGCTCGCGCGCAAGCATCATGGGCTCGATGTACGTCGTCGGCTCTCTACTTCTCATCGCCTGCACGTTTCCGCCTCGGCTCGCCATTTGGCGAACCTGTTCATCGTCCGTTCCTTTCGGTCACTTCTCGCTGTCCTTCCCTGCCTCACGCAGTTTTCGACGTACGAGGCGGCCGAGTTCTGCGAGTTG
>JBBRBY010000156.1:0-3871 GCA_038205315.1 Gemmatimonadales bacterium
CGCCGTTTGGTGGTCGGAGGGCGCGATATCGGGCGATCCCGCCAAGGTCGAGGAGCTGCTGTCGGCGTACAGCGAGCAGGAGCTGGTGGCGTAGCTGTCCAAATCCGGCGCCTACTCCGGTGGCGTCGGAGCCTCGGGTTCCCTGAAGAAACCAGCGTCGTAGGCATTCGAAAACTCCGCGTACTGCTGCGCGGTGCGTGCGGCTGCATCACGCGCCAGATCGAGCACTAGCGTACGCCAGGAAGTCTCGCGACCGAATGCGGAGAGCTGCTCTATTGGTGCGGAGCCCAACCAGCCCGCGCCACGCAGATGCAGCCACGCCGCTACGCTGGCCATGAGAATTATCGCCTCGCCTATCTTTCGCGGCTGCTTTTCCCAGGCCTGAAGTCGAACGCGATCATCCTGCGGCTGTAGCTCTCGGCTGCAGTAGCTCTGATCGTTCCAGCGCGCTGGAAACAGGAATGCCGGTGCAACGACTGTCAGATGCCGTTGCACGGTGACCAACCGGTCCGCGTGGTCGCGCCACTCAGGCTGGCTTGCGGCGCGGAGCGTACCAAGCGCCGATGGATGGGCGAGTTTCAGATCCATGAAGACATTCCTGTCCGGCGACCCGCGCCCCTCCACGAGCGCGACGAAACGCGGATACGCGATGCTGCCGACTCCCGCGATGCGGTGCGCCACATCGACGACGCGGAAATACTCGTGATCTCGCGCCGCATCCGCGATCGTCGCCATCATCTGCTCGACGCCCGCTTTCTCTTCGGGTGTCGCGGGCAGCAGCCGAACTCCATCGAGGACGAGCCGACGGCGCTTGCCCTTGCGCGTCGTGAAGTGGCTGAGGAGCTCGTTGCGCGAGCGTCCCGCCACCTGGCCGAACAACCGCTTGACCGCCCCTCGTGCGTTCTCGCGTTCGACCCACGATGCCTTGCCGAGTGACAGTTCGGTGCAGTACGCAACAAGCACGCGTTGCAGGAGCGCATCGGTATCGTCTGCGGAGACGCCCCAGTCGGTGGCACCCACATGTATGCTGGCGAGAAACCGTACGAGATCGAGCGTCAGCGGCCCTCGCGCGGATTCGTCGAAATCGTTCACGTCGAAGTACGTGAGCCGGTTGTCGCCTTTGTAGGTGCCGAAGTTCTCGGCGTGGAGATCGCCGCAGAGCCAGGCCGGCGGCGCGCCGGAGAAGGTTGCGACATCCGGAAGGGAGGCATAGAACAACTGGCACGTTCCCCGCATGAAGGCGAACGAGCTGGCGCGCATCACGCCATATTTTCGTGAGCGAAGCTCTGGATCGGCAGACCTGTTGGCAGCAGCAATCGACCTGACGGCCTCGGTGGTGTTGAAGTCGATCGGTTCACTCTGGCTCATTCAAGGTCTGCCGGGTCGGATGGGCGCAGTAGAGAAGGTGAAGACGGCGGTTTAGGGCTTTCGAACAATAACGCCGCGATCGCGGCTCCGGACCAGGCATCATGGAGACACGACACGAGCACCGCCGGCGACGCGAACCGGCGGCCGGACCAGCAGCCGCAGCGGCGAGCGGCGGAAATCAAGGAAAGGGACCGGCGGCGTTCTTTCGGAAGCTCGGCCCGGGCCTCATCACCGGTGCGGCGGATGACGATCCGTCGGGGATTGCGACTTACTCCCAGGCTGGCGCTGCATTCGGATACGGACTGCTGTGGACTGCACTCGTCAGCCTGCCGCTGATGGTCGCGGTGCAGCTCATGTGCGCGCGGCTCGGAGTGGTATCGAAAGCCGGCCTTGCAACGTCGCTCCGCGAGCATTACTCGAAGCGCCTGTTGTGGTTCGCGTGCATCCTGCTGCTGATAGCGAACACCCTCAACATCGCCGCTGATCTTGGTGGAATGGCTGCCTCGGCCGCGATCCTCCTGAGGGTGCCGCGCGTGACTCTCGTACCGGTGTTCACGGTGCTCATTCTTGGGCTACTGATCTTCACGTCGTACGAAGCAATGTCGCGGGTGCTCAAGTGGTTCGCGATGGCGCTTTTCGCATACGTGGTCGCTGCGTTCCTTGCGCACCCGGCCCTCGCCGCCGTGATGAAGGGGACGTTCTTCCCTGCGGTGCAGTGGAACAGGAACTACCTCCTTACGTTCGTGGCCATACTGGGAACCACGATCTCGCCGTATCTCTTCTTCTGGCAGGCGTCGCAGGTTGCGGAACAGGAACACCACATCCGCGCAAAATTTCCCTTGCGGCGCAGGCGGAGCGAGCTTCGTCGTACGGGACGGGAGCTGAAGGACGCCGCGATCGACACGGAGTCCGGAATGTTCGTGTCTCAGCTCATCATGTTCTTCATAATCCTCACTGCGGGAGCCACTCTGCACAAGGCTGGAATCACCGACGTCCAGACTGCGGATCAGGCAGCACTGGCGTTGAAGCCGCTTGCGGGTCCGCTCGCATCCGCATTGTTCGCTCTCGGGATCGTGGGCACCGGCATGCTCGGCGTGCCCGTTCTTGCGGGTTCTGCCGCCTACGCTGTAGCCGAAGCGGGGGCTTTCAGGCGGGGAATGGACGAGAAGCCGGACGGAGCGAGAATGTTCTATGGTGTCATGACCGTCGCAATGGTCGTGGGGATGATTCTCGCGCTGACGAAGCTCGACTCCATGAAGATGCTGTTGTGGTCGGCGGTGCTGAACGGAATTCTCGCTCCGCCACTGATCGTGATCATCCTGATCGTGTGCAACAACTCGACGATCATGGGAAAGTACAGGAACGGCGTGACGCTCAACGTACTCGGTGGGTTTGCCGCGGTACTGATGGGAGCGGCAGCGCTGGGGTTGATCAGTCTCTTCTTCATCTGACATGGCACGCTGACGCAGGAAGGCCCGGCGCTCAGGAGAGCGCCGGGCCTTGTTTCATGCATTGATCGCGCGGTGGCGCAACTACACAGCCGTGCGGTTGCCCGTGACTAGGCGAACCACCCAGACCAGAATCACCGCGCCGATGATGGCGACTATGATGGTCCAGATGAGGCCACCGCCGCCTATGCCCAGAGTAGTCATTATCCAGCCACCAATGACCGCGCCAACGATGCCAAGTACTATATCCATGATCGGGCCGTAACCCGACCCCTTCATGATTCGTCCCGTCGCCCACCCGGCGATGAGGCCAACGATGATCCACCAAAGCCAAGTCATGGTACATGTCTCCGTTCGTTGCGTGGACGGGCCCGTACTTCCAGGACAGCGACCGGGTCCCGCTGATCGTGCGAGAAGCAAGAGGCGCGCCGTCGCGAGGCGACCCTCCAGCGGCAAAATTGCGGCCGCCCGGAATGGTCACATGCGAGGCCGGCCGGACAGTCGGACCAAACGTCCCCGAACGCCCGCAGCCCACGCGGAACCCCGCCCGTCAGGCATCACGACGTTCAGAGACTGCGTGTCGAGGCGCGTCCACGTACGACCGCCGTCGCTGGAGAACACAGTTCCTTCGGTGCCCACTGCGACTATACGCGCCGATGATCTTGCTGGTTCGAGATACGTGACTCCGGACATGAACGACGTGACTGGGGACGGGGACGCAGCCGTCCAGGTCGCGCCACCATCCTCGCTGCGCGCAACGGTAACCGCCGCCGCATCAGGCTTCGCGTAATTTCCACCGACAGCGATGATCTGGCGACTGTTCCGACAGGTCAGCGAAAAGATTCCAGCGGCTGGTCCGCCGGCCTGGATTGGCGTCTCCGCGACGGTCCAGGTTCGCCCCGAATCGGTTGTGTGAAACACGCGCGATACCGCTGCGCCCCCGGTCGCGAACCATGCGTCCTGCGACCCGCACGTTACGAGGGCGGTGCCGCTTGCGGCGAACGCGCCTTCATTGGGAAGCGCCGCAGGGAGCGTGGAGACGGGAACCCGGTCCC
>JBBRBY010000157.1:0-3867 GCA_038205315.1 Gemmatimonadales bacterium
CCACCGGCCTTACCCGCGGCTGCTTGGATCAATAAACCCGCCGATAAGCCCGTCAATCCACTCCAACCCCTCATGTTAATCGAGGGAATTGCTCTCTAATCTCTGACCGCTAAGTGTCTCGAAATCATTGACAGGTTCCGGAACAAGCACGTTCGTCGCGCCACAGTCAGGACAAAAGAGCCCGACTGCATACACGCCGTACGTCCGCGCACACGCGTCACAACTGAGTACGCGCAAGAGGTCTTCTCGGTATGCGCGGGGTGCGGGCGTCGGCGGCGCTCGCTTCACGCTCATCGACATCGAGAACATACCGCCACTGCTGCGAGTGTTAAAGCCCCGCGCCATGTCGCTCATCGCCTTTCCAAGCGCGTCTTCGACACCTCGTTGCGCGGCCCAATGGACCTGCGCGAGGGCGGCCTCACGGTCGCGCGGCGAGATGAACTCATTGTCAGGTTGTCGCGTCGCGCAGTACGGGCATACGGTCGCGGTACCACGGGGCGCGTAGCGCCTGCGCGCGACAGCGTCCGATTCAACGGCGACGGTGTCGCCGCTTTGTCCGATCTGGAAGACGCGTGGCGAACATGACTCCGACGGGCAGAAGCATTCAAGGAGCCCGGATTCGGTCCGCGGCCGCGGGATGGTCAGCTCCATATGCTCATCCGTGCCGCCAGTCTGGAACTGGCGAAGATGCTTGAAAATGTCGTCCATGCGGCTCGCCTCGAGTGACTTCCTACCAGGAAAGTTGTCGTAGTTGCTCCATTCCGGACAGGTGGACGTCCGCGACTGCCGACGCAGGAGGGAAAGTTTCGGAGGTGCTCCAAGCATTCCGCCTATTCCTCGGCGACAACGATATGCTCGCATATCTGTCCATGATGGCGCCACGCTTGGTGGAATTGCGACGCGTGCTCAAACCAACAGGATCGCTGTATCTTCACTGCGATCCCACGGCAAGCCTTTCGAAGAGGCAGCGAACTTCGACTTCCACGTGGGCAGAGCGGGTCGCACTTATCTGCACGAGTCACTGGAGGACAGTCTCCGCGGCTACATTTACGCCCGTATCGGCTACACTAGAGGTGTGTGGAAATAAGAGATGATCACCGCCGGCCGGCTCCGACATGTGAACCTATCAGACTCTATGACGGAGGTTCGCTCTCGTAGGCCGTAACTCAGCAAGATCAATCAGCGCTGGGAACTCTTCGTAATCAACGACGTGCTCAAGATAAAGATTGTCGGGCGATGCGAGTGTAGCTAGCGGGCCGCGTCCCGCTGAGACCTCCAGAGTGACCGACCCGGACGCGTTCACCGCGACGCGGGTAGTCACGCCCAGCCGCCGGCACGCAGATCGTAACTCACCAAGCACCTCGCCTGTCGTGGGCCGACATTCGGCGTTCGCCGCGAGCTGCTCCGAGAGGTCATGCATTACGGTCTTACCGCGGGTGCGCCGTTGCCAAGGGGGAGCACGCCTTATCGCGCCGAGACCGCTCGGGCGCGATATTGCACAACGATGTTAGAACCCGTTCAGAGACAACTGCTCGTTACCCTCGCAACCGCGTCGCGCGCGGTTGGCGAGGGTGAGCGAACCGAGTTCCTCGTCACCTCATCCCTTGGGCAACGCGGAGTGACGGTGACGCACCCAGGCTTGCCGGACGAGACCGAGGCATACGCCGGGGATCTTCGGCTGCTGGAAGCGGATGGTCTCATCCTCGTGGGTAACCGTATGGACGGCGGCGCATACGAGTTTGATATCACGCCTGCGGGATTTCAGCGTGTCGGCTTACTCCAGGAACCTGCGCGCCAATGGGGACGGTGGCGCGCGGTTGACGACAAGCCATTTGCTCACAGCGCGATGAGCAATGTATGGCGTGTGGCGGACACATTGGAGTCAAGCAGGAAGCGGTACGCTCTCAAGGAGATGCGATACCGGAAGAGCCGTGGATCAACGGCATACCAGCGCTTCGTTCGCGAGATCACAGTCCTTGCTGAAGGCCTAAAGGGTCGTCACGCGAATATTGTCGAGGTGCTGGACTACGCGCTGCCAGCGGATGGGGATGAGCGCGATCCCTACTACGTGATGCCGCTCGCCAGCACGTCGCTCGAGCGTGCGGCCAAGTCGCTCAGGGGACGTCTCGAGCATGTGCTCGAGATCGGCCTCTCTGTGGCTGGAGCGCTACGCGCCGCACACGCGGCCGGGATCATTCATCGCGATGTAAAGCCGGGGAATGTGCTGCTGTTCGGCGACGAAATGACCCCGGTCGTGTGTGATTTTGGCATCGCGTACTTGGAGGAAGCAGACGACCGACTCACGGGCACAGAAGCCCACACGGTCGGCACGAATGACTTTGTGGCTCCTGAACTCCACGGGGGAGGCCCGTCGGACGCCGTGACTCCCGCCGCTGACGTTTACTCGCTCGGGAAGACCATCTTCGCCGCTGTCTCCGGCGGCGCCGTGTTCCCGCGCGAGTGGGTAAGCGATCCGCGGTTTGATCTCGCAACCCGCTTCAGCGATCTACGCTTGGCGCACCTGACCGGCCTGATGGAGCTCTTGGTCACGGAGGACCGCAGCGCCCGGCTTCAGACAATGGAGGACGTGGAGAGGATCATCGTACGCGTCCTCGACAATCTCCGCAGGGGAATTCCGTACGCGCCAGGAATGTACCGGAGCGGGGTCCGGCCAGTTGAGCGCGCTGCTCGCATCAAACACGTTCTGGATGAAACGCGCGGTACTCAGCGCAGTGATGCGCTCCGAAATCTCGTTGACGATGCCATGTCTACGGCGGCGGCGCTTGCAACGGCCTTTGCGGAGGCGAACGCCAACACGCTCAGGTTCCAAGTCGGGCAACCCCACCAAGCAGGTCGGAGCGCGGCCACTGAAGCTGCCGAGGTGTTGCTCTCCGCGGGCCTGCCACTCGTCATCGGGGATGAGCGCGACACGTTCGAGGAATGGTTGAGTCTCATACTGGATCCGGTTGAGCGGCAGGACGGTCTGCAACACGCCGCAGATCGGATGGTGCTCGCCCCAGCTGGCGTTTTCGCCGCTTACGCAAGTGCCGCGGTCGCTTGGGAGAAGCGCCGGCTATCGGTCTTCCGTTTGGTCCTCGACCGGTACGTGGCTGGTGGCAGCCGGTGGGTGCATCACGAGTTCCTTGGCCGCAACGCCACTGCCGTTGAGCCGTGGCTCGAGGAAGGGATGCGGCACTCCGCCGTTGTGCAGTGGGCTGACCCTCCGGTGGCCGCTGAGCCCCTGAACTTCGTCCGGATCGTTTCTGGAATGGCCGCTATTCGCTTCGCACTGGAGGCCGACGACGCCGACATGCGCGCCTTCTTGGCGAATCCGTCACATGCCGAATGGCCGGTGCCGTTCGCGCCGGGTTTCATCAATGTCGGATGGGTCAGCGACTTCCTTGATGCTGTTGCGACTCGCCCTCCACTCGAGCGCGCCGTGACGAAGGACCTGTTCGATATCACGCCTGAAGAGCTGCGGGCACTCTTCAGGCGTCTCACGCCGGTGCTGGAAACGTTGCACGAACGCGCCTGTGCCCAAGTACACTTCGTTTCCTTCCATCGGCTTGGTGTTGACCCGCGGCGGTGGCAACAGTGGTGCGGAGAAGAGCGGTGAGTGGGGCGCGCACGGCCATTATACAGTTAATCGGTTCGCGCTGCGGAGTTCCCTTTCCGTACTGGCTTTGACCTATCGTGGTGCTCACTGGCGCCCTGCTGTCACTAGTGCAAATAGCACTTGCCCAGTGCGTATTTACTACTTGCCCGCCATATTATCGATAGTGATGGGGTGTAGGTCAATTGGCAGACCGCCCGACTGTTACTCGGGAAGTTGCAGGTTCGACTCCTGCCGCCCCAGCTTGCTCGCTG
>JBBRBY010000158.1:0-3859 GCA_038205315.1 Gemmatimonadales bacterium
GCGACGGCGAGACTGAACGCGAGTCGCTCCACCGACAAGTGGAACTTCGACTTCACGAGCGCCTACGCTCATGATACGAAGGACGGCTATCAGGAAGAGGACGGCGGCGCGGCGTTCTTCCGCCTCACCCGTACTCCACCGATTGTCAATCTCAACGCGGTGGACCAGTTCGGCCGCCTGTACATCCGCCCAAATCTCCAGGGCGGTGGATCGCAGAACTTCAATCCGCTGTACGAGCTTCAGAATTACGTCCAGACCACGGCGACGAATCGCTTCACCGGCGGAAGCACGGCCCGGTGGAATCCGCTTACATGGCTGTCCATGAACTTCAACTTCAGCTATGACGGCACAGCCGCCAATGCGCTGTCGTTTCAGGACAAGGGATATCGGACCACGACGGGGCCGGCGAGCGTCAGGAACTCCGGATTCATCGCGCGTAGAGCCGAGAGCCAGGCTCAGTACAATGCGAGCTCGGACATCGCCGCCACGAAGACATTCTTCACGGACTTCAACACCCGTACGAGCGTGCGCGCACTGTTCGATCGCACCGACTACACCTACCAGCGCCTCCAGGGCAACTGGCTGGCGGTCGTCGGTCTTCCGAATGCTGCCAATATTGGCTCCACTCCGTCTGGAACTCCATCCCAGACTGTAGCCTCGTCGCAACAGACGGTTCGCGGACTCGGCTACTACCTGAGCGAAGATGTCGACTGGAAGGATCGTTACATCATTGGCGCGCTGGTGCGTCGCGACGCGAGCTCTCTGTTCGGCTCAGGCCATCGCTGGGCGACTTTCGGCCGCGGCTCCGTTGCGTGGCGCGTGTCGCAGGAACCGTGGTGGTTCATCCCGGCGCTCGACGAATTCAAGCTCCGCGCTTCCGTCGGATCAGCGGGTAACCGTCCGGCATTCGTCTCACAGTACGAGACCTACGCTCTGTCGTCGGGCACCGTCGGCAACCCCGTCACGCTCGGCAACAGGAACCTGCGTCCGGAAACCGTGGTCGAGACCGAGCTCGGTCTGGATGCGGAGCTGTTTCACAAGATCGGCTTCAACCTGACGTCGTCGAAGACAGAGTCCCGCGACCAGATCCTGGTCGTTCCGGTCGCGTCGTTCTACGGCTACTCGCAGCAGTATCAGAACGCGGGAACGCTTGCGGGACGGTCCTTCGAAGCTTCCATCAATATCCCGTGGATCACGACGCAGGACTTCAACTACTCCACGCGCTTCAGCTACGATCGCGCGAAGTCGAAGATCACGAAGCTCAACGTCCCGGCATTCACGGCCGGCGCTGCGGCTCAGGGAACTGGCGCTCTATTCTTTGTGCGGCAGGGTGAAACGTACGGAACATTCTACGGCCGCCAGTTCGTCAACAGCTGCGGCCAGCTGCCGACGGCGGTGCAGGGTGCATGCGGACCCGGCAAGGATTTCCAGGCCAACAGCGACGGATTGATCGTCTGGACGGGTGCAGGAAACAGCACTGGCGACGGAATCTCCAAGAACCTCTGGCAGGCCCGCCTGCCACTCAACAGTCCCTTCTTCTCGACCGCGTCGGGTGGCGATGTTTCCCACTTCAATACGGCGCAGGTCGTCAACTGGGGCATGCCAATCATCGCGCGTGACTCGACTGGCGCAGCGAAGATTCTACCATTGGGACATGCACTGCCCGACTACCGCTGGAGCTTTGCGCAGACCGCCAACTACAAGCGGATCAATGTTTATGCACTGCTCGATGCCTCCAAGGGACGCAGCGTTTACAACCAGGGCCGCGGCTGGGGACTTCTCGACTTCCTCTCGGTCGACGACAACCAACTGGGCAAGGATGCCGGCACGGCAAAGCCGCTCGGTTACTACTACCGTGCAGCGCTCCCCGATAACGGGTCCGGTACTGGTGGTCTTTACGACATCCTGGGACCGAACAGCGTCATGACGGAAGACGCAAGCTTCGTCAAGCTGCGCGAGCTCACGGTCGGATTGCACATCGGATCGTTCGGAAGGCTGGGTGGCGATTGGTCCATTGCAGGGACCGGCCGTAACCTGAAGACGTGGACCAAGTACAAGGGCTTCGATCCCGAAGTCGGATACGGCGCTGTTTCCGGACAGGGAGGCGCGTCGGCCAACTCGCCGGGCTCCGCAGTTCTGAACGCCGTGGATGCCTTCCAGTTTCCGAACCTGCGCACGTTCACTGTTTCTCTGTCCACCAGCTTCTAACAACCGCGAATTCCCGGCGGTCTTCGGATCGTCGGGATACCCATGAGGAGAGAATGCGAAAGCTGCTTTATATCGCTGTCGCGGTGACGGGACTCGGCGCATGCGCCGGAGACCAGATCGTCGCAACCAACTTGAACGACCCCGACGTTGCCAGAGTGCTAGCGCGTCCTGGCGACGTCGAGACGGTCATCGGTAATTCCTTCGGCTCGGCGTACAATGCGGCGCAAGGCGCCACGGGCGGCTCCGGAATCGCCGGCCACATCGAGCCATCCTTTCTGACAATGTCGTTCGAGAGCTCGTCATCGCTCGCGAACGACGCACTTGGACCGCGCGGAAGCATTCCGCGTTCAGCCATCGCCAACAACAGCGGCGACACGTATAACGGCAACAACGCCTATAACTACCAGGGTTCCCAGCGTGCGGCGCGGACCGCCGCCAATGGGCTGGTCCAGGTTAAAGCGTCAGGATTCACTCTCGGCAGCCCACAGCAGGATTATCGAGCAAAGGCCTTCGCGTACTTCACGATGGCCTGGGCGAACGCGACCGTAGCCATCGCGTACGATTCGCTCTCGATCGTAAGCGAGCTTGACACGATCGCCAAGCCGCCGACCAAGTTCTATGGCGGCGTCAAGGCGATGCCGATCATCCTCACGCAGATGGATTCGGCAATCGCGAATGCAAACGCTGCCATCGCGCTCGGCTCGGCGCCTTCTGGCGCTGGCGGCGGCGCCGGGTTCACGCTACCCGGGACGTGGGTCAATGGAAACGCGTTCACGGCGGCGCAGTTTATAGCCATGGTACGCGGCTTCAAGGCCCGTTTCCGTGCGGAAGTCGCGCGCAATCCAACTGATCGCGCTGCGGTAGACTGGGCCCAGGTTATCGGTGATGCGAATGCAGGGCTGCCGGCCGATCTCAACGTGTCGATGACAACCACGGCACCGTGGCGTGTGGGTGACGAACAGCATTACCTGTTCGACACATGGACGCAGCAGAGCCCGATGATCATCGGCATGGCAGACAGCGTGCGTGCAGGCTGTTCGGCCGCCAACCAGGGCGATCCGAACAATGGAAGCTGCTACGATGCCTGGATCGCAACGTCCCTGGGCAGCAGATACGCATTCCTCATCCAGACCAAGGACCAGCGCTTCCCGGCTGGAGGTACGCGCGCGACTCAACAGAACAACTCCGGTGCGGGAACTGCCCAGCAGCCTCCGCGGACGAACCTCTATTTCCGCAATCGCCGCGCAAGCGATCCGTCTGGAGATCCGTGGACGCTGTCGCAGTACGACTACTACCACTACCAGCTCTTTAACGATGGCGGTCGCACCGGGCCGTACCCCATAATGGCCCGAGCTGAGCTCGACCTGCTTGCGGCAGAGGGCTACATCCGCACGGGAGACTTCACCAACGCGATGGCGAAGATCAACATCAGTCGCGTCGCGAAGGGAAATCTTCCGCCGATCACCGGCATCACGAGTGCAACCCAGCCCATCGCGACTGGAATCGCAGCCAACTCATGTGTGCCGCGTGTCCCGACCGGCCCTGACTTTGCTCACGCCACGTGCGGTAACATCTTCGAGGCAATGAAGTGGGACAAGCGAATGGAGGTCATGTTCACCCACCTCGGCGACTGGTTCTTCGACAGCCGCGG
>JBBRBY010000159.1:0-3814 GCA_038205315.1 Gemmatimonadales bacterium
GGAAAGAACAGACGGCGGACATCGGAACAAGCGTTCAAACCATCGGGCGTCCGGGGCTGTCGCATGTGCACCCTCGACTCCCACTTCCGATGACCGTTATGTCTCGCTCGCTCCGCCTCGCCGCCCTCGCGGCCACATTGCTCGCTCCAACGACGCTCGCCGTCGCGCAGGCGCAGGTCGGCCGATCCGACTCCATCTACACCTGGCGCGGCGCTCTTCCAGCTCATGCGCAGCTCACGATCCGCAACTTCAACGGCCCCGTCGACGTGCGACCGGCCTCCGGCAATACGGCAGAGTTCCGCGGCGTGAAGCGGACGCGCGGGTCGGGGTCGATCCAGGACATCGGCTTCGCGGTCGAGAACGGAAGCGGCGGCGACGTCAGCATCTGCGCCTCGCTCCGGCAGTCCAACCCCTGCGACCGCGATGGCTATCGCGGCGACGACGACCGCGGCAACTGGCGCAACGATCTGTCCGTCGCCATGACGGTGCTGCTCCCACGCGGCGCCCAGCTCAAGGTGGCGACGGGGAACGGCGAGGTCTCCATCGAGAACGTCGGCGGCGACGTCCAGGCCTCCACGGGCAATGGCCGAGTGCGCGTTGCGGGCACCGAAGGCACGGTGCGAGTGAGCACCGGCAACGGCGACGTCGACGTCCGCGGCGCGAAGTCATCCGTCCGCGTCTCGACGGGCAACGGCCGAGTGAACGTGGTGACGGCGGACGGTCCGGTGGAAGTGCGGACCGGCAACGGCGACATCGACGTCGTCATGACGGCACTCAAGGCGAAGGACGACATGACATTCAGCACGGGCAGTGGCAGCGTGCGGGTGACGTTGCCGTCCGGCTACAACGGCGAGCTCGATGCCTCGACGGGCAATGGCGAGCTTCGTTCGGATTTCGACCTGAAGATCCAGGGACGCGTGGACCCCCGGCACGTTCGGGCCACGATTGGGGAAGGTGGTCCGCGGTTGAAGCTCTCAACGGGCAACGGACGGCTGGCGATCCTGAAGGGCTGATCGTTCGACCGGTTACTTCCGGCATACCCAGTAGAGCTCCGAATTGAGCAGCGTGCCGAGCGCCATGAATGGGCTGGTGGTCGCGGACATCGTGCGGAATCGGGTTTCTAGGAGCCGCCGCAGCCGGCGATGGTCAAAGCCGATGTGCAGGTGGTAGTACGGTATTCCCGTAGCGATGGGGATCATCTCGCGGTCTTTCGGCGGAAACCCGAGCGTCGCGCGGATGATGTTGAGCGGGGTGCTGTCCGGCTGTCCCCATCGCCGCGTCATGCGGAACAACCCGCGGTACAGCGCAGGTATCCAGATTTCCACCGGGACGCCGATCACGGCGGTTCCGCCGGGCCGCAGGATCCGGTCGAACTCATCGAGTGCCGCAATCGTCTCGGCAAGGGGAAGGTGCTCGAGGACCTCGAGGCAATACAGGATGTCGATGGAGTGGTCGCCGATGTCCGACGTGGAGGCGACGAGATGAATCTGGTCGAGGCCCGCGACGTTCTCCCTCGCCTCCTCCATGAATATCGGCGTGGGTTCGAATGCGACGAATCGGGCGTTCGGGAAGTGTGTCGCGAGGTGCTTGCTCACCTCTGCGTTTCCGGCGCCGTAGTCACAAATGGCGATGGACTCCTCCGAGGCGTCGAGCAGCTCGATGGCCACCCTCAGCCTGCGACGCTGAAACCAGCGTTTGACGCTGCTCCTGTCGTGAAGAGTGAGTGAGGCATACGAGGACATGGACGCGGGCAACCACGGGCGATGGGCCTGAAATGCTCAACCGGATCGGCGGGCGCCGATCCGGTTGATATTACTGCCGTGGTCCGACCAACGGTCAGGCCGCGAGTCGCCCCTCGGGCATCCAGATGGGCCGGCTGCGCATCTCGCCGATGCACTGGTACCGGGCCGGAGGAAATCCGTGTACTCCGATCTCGAGTGAGTCGCCCGTCCGGACTGGAATCCTCTTCCCGAGCAGGAGGACGGCCTCGTGGAACGAATCGCTCTCCACGACGCCGGCCTGGCGTACGGCTTCCGGGCCGGAGCTGATCGCAAACTGAAATTTTGACATGGGCGCTCCGATTGGGGTCGGCAAGTAATACCCCATGTCACGGAAAAGTGCGCAGGCCGGGGGATGTCGACGGTCCACAGCATGCCAGTTGTCTGCATCAGAAACCCCGGCAGAGACCACAGTTGTCAGCTATCTGCGTCAGTTTCGCAGTCACTGCACACGATGCAGAACGCTGACAGACTGTCGTCTCTGCCTTGGTTTCTATTGACTGAGGCTGACGTCTGCGGTCGCGTAGCCGCGCCTCGGCAGTCATGTTGTGCCGGGGGCATGGGGAATCACTCCGCGTGATGCAGGGAGAGGGTGCGCATCGATTCTCGGCTGGAGGCGACATCATCGGCAGCTCATTCGGCGCTTACGACACCGCATCGCATCCCATCGCTCGATGGCTTGCGCGCGGTGTCGATCGCCCTCGTGCTCATCCTGCACTTTGGCGGAAGCATCACGAATCCACCCGCATGGTGGTCAGCCATTCTCCCATTCGTCGGGAATGGCGACCTGGGCGTGAACATCTTCTTCGTCATCAGCGGCTTCCTCATCACGGGCCTGCTGATTCGCGAGGAAGAACGAAACGGAAGCATCGCTATCGGCAGGTTCTATGTCCGCCGCGCGTTTCGTATCTGGCCCGCGTACTACGTGCTGATCGGTGTCGTCGCGCTGCTGGCCGCGGCGAAACTGGTTCCAACTACAGCCTCGGACTTCTGGGCCGCGAGCCTGTTTCTCTGGAACTACTTCGGCGGCTCCGGCGACCAGTGGACGCTCGCGCACACCTGGTCGCTGGCGGTCGAGGAGCAGTTCTACCTGCTGTGGCCCCTCACGCTGGCCTATGCGTCCGGCCTCGTGACGCGCCGGCGCATTGCCGTTGCGATCATCATCGTCTCACCGTTCATCCGCCTCGTCACGTATGTCGCGCTGCCGTCGCTTCGCTCCAGGATACCGACGATGCTGCACACCCGCGCCGACACGCTGATGTTTGGGTGCTTCCTTGCGCTCCTGCTCGCGGATCCGGGGCTGCGAAGCATTGTCGAGCGAGGCGTCGCACGCGGTCTCCACTGGATCGCCCTTCCCGTGATTTTCATCGTGACGCCGCTCCTCACGCTCCGATTCCACGGCGCGTACACCATCATCGCCGGACGCTCGCTCGATGGGGTCGCGATCGCGTGCATCGTCGCGTGGGTGGTCATGCGTCCGCAGGGCCGTACGGGACGGTTCCTGAATTCACCGCTCGCGGTGCAGGTCGGCGTACGATCGTACAGCCTCTACCTGTGGCAGCAACTCTTCGCGCGGGGAATTCCCGGACTTCCGGGCGTTCCCCTGGTGATTCGACTGCTCGCGCTGCTGGTTGTCGCCGAGGCGTCCTATCGCCTCGTGGAAAGACCGATGCTCCGACTCCGACAGCAGGATGAAATCAGACGACTGGCCGCCAAAGCAGAACTACGCACGCAGAAAACGCAGGCCTGACGGCAACGCAGAAGACGCTTCTACTGCAAGAAGCACCGAGAATTGCAAACCGTTCAGCTCAGCAGTTACAGCGTCTTTCTGCGTTGGCGACGCCTGGCGCCTTTCTGCGTCCGTCGTTGTGGTGGTTGCCAACATCGGAACATGGATTCCCGCGTTCGCGGGAATGACGCGCGGTTCGCGCGCTGCGAGCTCACGGGTTCAACCAGTACGACCACTTCACGAGGAACGTGTTGTTGGGGTGATCGCGCAACGGCGAGCCGTAATCACGACGGAAGCTGTAATTCGG
>JBBRBY010000160.1:0-3801 GCA_038205315.1 Gemmatimonadales bacterium
CGCCAGCGATTGCGCAGAGCGATCGCGACTGCGCGCTTCGCATCGTCCTGCCCAACTATGTACCTGTCCAGCTCGTGTACTATCTGCCGCGGCGTGAGGTCGGCCAGCTTCGCGAGCGCCTGCTGCGTGCGTGGAGAGGCCATCCCTATGCTCCCGGCTCGATCACGGTGATGTGCGTATTCGTGTACACGCAGATCTCGCCCGCTATCGTCAGGGCCCGCTTCACTATATCGCGCGGCTCCATCTCAGTGTTCTCTACGAGAGCGCGGGCGGCCGCCAGCGCATACGTACCGCCGGACCCGATGGCAAGAATTCCGTCGTCCGGCTCGATGATGTCACCCGTCCCTGATATGATGAAACCATGTTCGCGTGACACGACGATGAGTAGCGCCTCGAGCCGACGAAGCACGCGATCGCTCCGCCAGTCCTTGGCAAGCTCAACCGCGGCACGGGGGAGGTTGTCGGGAAACCGCTTGAGCTTCTCCTCGAATTTCTCGAACAGGGTGAAGGCGTCGGCTGCGGCACCGGCGAATCCTGCGAGGAGGCGCCCGTTCTGGAGCGTCCGGACTTTCTGTGCATTCGATTTCATGACGGTGTCTCCAACCGTGACCTGACCGTCACCGCCGAGTGCCACCTGGCCATTGCGCCGAACGGCCAGTATCGTGGTCGCCCGGATCGTGGGAAGAGTGCTGTGCATGACTAAAGAAATAGCTGCGCGCCCCCTTTTTGCACTCTGGATTGCCGTGCAGCCACGAATCCGCATGTAACGGGTTCGGCAAACCCCTACGTAAAGCCTCCCGCTGGAGCTGTCATTTGCGCATTGAATACATTCCGATCCTCGCCGGAGTCGTCGTCCTCCTGTTAGGTGCGGCGATCATGTGGGACGCGTGGGAGCCCCAGTCGGTCGGACCAATGCGAGACCGGCGGAGACGGGCTCGCGCCGGAATCGATACCAGAGGCGAATTCATTGCTGGTCTCGGCATAGCCCTCCTTGGCGCCGCGCTGGTAGGCCGCGACTGGCGCTTCGAGACTCTGACGGTTCTGGT
The DNA here is from genome assembly GCA_038205315.1 of Gemmatimonadales bacterium. Lineage (GTDB taxonomy): Bacteria > Gemmatimonadota > Gemmatimonadetes > Gemmatimonadales > Gemmatimonadaceae > Fen-1247. The sequence goes on from JBBRBY010000160.1 coordinate 1,047, forward strand.
CGGGACAATCTTCGTCGTGGCAGGCGCATTCCGGAATCAGCGGTACTTCCGTGAGACCTTCCTGTTTCGCGGGGCAGCCAGGCGTGGCGACCCGGCGGCCACCAACTCAGAGGACAAGCCCGCAACGCGAAACCGCATTCGATGAATTTTCGGTTAACACAAACATTAGATTTCGAAGAAACGGCCACTACGGCAAGGTGTTTGCTTTCAGCCGTACCATGCAACCTCTAGAAGCCAACCTGCTTTTCAAGGCTCTGCCGCCGGACTCCGCGGCAAGACTTTCGCAGCACACCGAGATTGTCGACGCACCGGCCAGAATGGAGCTCTTCGAGCCGGGAGACACGATCCGGAAAGTCTACTTCCCGATTGACTGCGTGGTCTCAATGACCGCCCCGGTAGGGGACTCGCACGGGGAAGTCGCGACTGTCGGGCACGAAGGAATGATCGGCCTACCGGCGGTCTTCGGCACCGACCTGGCCAACATGAGACTGTTCATCCAGATCCCGGGAAAGCTCGGCGTCGTGGATTCGGACAGGTTCAAGCAGCTGCTGGCGGAGGACGAGCGACTTCGGAACGTCATGCTCCGGTACGCACACGCCATGTTCCTGCAGATCGGCCAGTCAGTGGTCTGCAACCAGAGACATTCGCTACGGCAGCGATCCGCCCGATGGCTCCTCATGACGCACGACCGCGTCGTGGGTGACCAGTTTCACCTCACCCACGAATTCCTCGCCGTCATGCTGGGCGTCCGGCGGGCAGGCGTGACCGTCGCCGCCGGCAACCTTCAGAAAGCGGGGCTCATCCGTTACCGTCGCGGCGAGATCGCTATTCTCGACAGGAAAGGTCTCGAAGCTGTTTCGTGCGAGTGCTACCGGTTCATCGCGGACGCATACGAGAAGCTGGTCGGCCAGGTAATCTCCAAACAGTAGCGCAGGTCGTTCCTCGCATAGACGACGCGCGGACGTCGAGCTACTCCTCGGTTGCCGACGAATGCCATCGCATCTCCGTAGCGTCAGGTGGTCGGAGCAGCAGGTCGAGTGCAAGCCACATCAACCGCGACACCGGATAAAGTACGATCGGCGCCGCGACCATGGCGACGATCAACGAGTATTCCACAGCTGCCCAGGGAACAATCGGCCACATCGCCACGAGCACGACCAGCAACCCGAGTGCGAACAGCGTTTCAGCCAGTGCGAGATTGAAGAACATCCCGCCCAGGTAATAGTCCTCGCTCTCGCCTCGCTCCATCCGTATTCCGCACGCAGGACACCTGGCTTGCAGGCTGAACCAGTTCTTCACCACATGGCGACCGCCGCAATTCGGGCAGCGTAAGAGCAACGCCCGCAGGAATTCCCTGAGCACATCGCGCACCCGCGGCATTACGAGCTCGCCGCGACTCGTCATCTCACCGGGATCACCCCTACGCGTTACCTCCGCGTAACGCCAGACTGACTCCAGCAACCTGGCCGCGGGCGCTTCGGGAAAGTCGTCGGCAATATCACTGCGCCGTGTCTCACCGTCGGTTGCGGTAAACGTCAGCGTCAGCCGCGGTTCAGACAGGCGCGCACCGGGCACCTGCCTCTCGACCTGTCGCCGCCGCTCCACCAACCACGACCTACCCTGCACGAACATGTACAGCGCCATCATGTGACCTGCCAACGCGTCAGGCGCGTGGGTGAGCGGATTTGTATGCCTGCTTCAGACGCTCGACGCTGGTGTGCGTATAGATCTGCGTCGTCTGAACGGACACGTGTCCAAGCAGCTCCTGCACCGCACGCAGGTCGGCACCGGCGTCGAGCATGTGCGTGGCGAATGTATGACGCAACGAGTGTGTGGACAGACCGGCGTTCTCGCTCACGAGATCCAGTAGCGTGGTCATCGCCATCTGCAGCGCGCGCGTGCTGATCCGCCTGCCGCGGTCCGACAGGAAGAACGCGGTTCTGTCGGCGTTTGGGCCTGCCGCGCGCAGACGCTCGTCGCGCTTCGCTTCGTAGTTCCTCAGCGTCAGCGTGGCCCGGTCTCCCAGCGGCACGATCCGCTCCTTGCGGCCCTTTCCGCGCACCTTCACCTGGTTGCCTAGCAGATCGATCGAGTCTCGATTGATTCCTCGCAGCTCGGAAAGCCGCAGCCCCGCCGAGTAGAAGAGCTCCAGCATCGCGAGATTACGCACGTCGGTAAATCGCCCGCTGTAAGCGCGTGTTTCCGCCAGGCCGAAGAGTGTTCCCATCTGGCTCATGTCCAGATACTCGGGTAGATGCCTGTCACGCTTGGGCGACGCGACAGCACGCGCAGGGTTCACGTCGACGATTTCATTGCGATGCAGATACCTGTACATGGACCGTACCGCCGACAGCGAACGGCCGGCCGTTCGCTTGCTCACGCCGCGCCGCACCAGGTGAGCGAGGAATCCACGAATGGCCAGCCTGTCCACCCCTTCCCACGTCCAGCCTGCGGGTCCGTAATACGCGCCCATGAACGCGACAAACTCCGCAAGGTCGCGCGTGTACGCCTTGAGCGTGTTCGGCGAGACGTCGCGCTCCTTCTGTAGGTGCTCGAGGAATTCCGCGACGCGGTCGGGCTGCTCGATCACGCCACGACCGCCGCGTCCTGTGCTGATATTGACATTTCGTCCCTCCATCGCCGCATGTCCTGTACCGCTCGCGAAGCCATGCGCTCCTTTTTAACTCGCTTGTCGCGAATGCGCTCTTCCAGCTCATCCACGAGGCCGAAGTTCGCGTTCATCGGCTGAAAATGA
>JBBRBY010000161.1:0-3658 GCA_038205315.1 Gemmatimonadales bacterium
CGGGGCCGTGCGCACCGCGAGCGACCGCGCCGGCCCGCGCGCGTGGACGGCAACACGCCATCGCGATCAAGTCGTTGGGTGTCCTCCACGCGCCTGCGCCAGCGACCCGCGCGGCGGACGCCACGATCGCCCGCGGCTGCGTGCCCGTCCGATCGCGCCGGACCGAGGCGCCATTGGCCCTCAGTGCCGTGGAGATTCCAAACACATCGCGGCCGCATAACGTCCGTTGCACCAGCGGGCGCTGTTCGGCATCATTGGGAGCGCCCTTCGCCTGGCGGTGACACGCGGACTGACGATGCGCTTGGATAGGTGTCGCCCGCTGGTGAACTTGAGGCGTTATGCCGCAACACAGCCCGAGTGATGGCCGCCTTGCGAGGCCATGCTACCCAGTAGTATATTGTCCCATGGCTGAGCGAGAGCGCGCACTCGACTTCATTTACACGCCGCTCTTCGAGCGTTCCGCACGTGGTCTGCTCGACGATGAGGCGATGCGCCACGTCGAGTTGGAGTTGCTCACCGATCCGCGCGCAGGCGATACCGTGGCCGATGCAGGGGGCATTCGGAAGCTGCGCGCCGCGCTGCCGGGACGTGGCAAGCGCGGGAGTGCTCGTATCGCATACCTCTATATCGAAGTGCGCGGGCAGATCTATTTCTTGCTCGCGTATGCCAAGGGGGATCGGATCGATCTCTCGGCGGCCGATAGAAGGGTGCTTCGACAATTGGTGACCGAACTCAAAGGCAATGACTTATGACGACGCGACGGAATCTCGGGAAGCTGCTGGTGGAGAGTATGCGAGAAGCGGTGCAAATCGAGGCGGGCACGCTTCGGCCCACGCGCCGTCATCGGCGAACTGCCGCGGACGCGAGTGTGAATCCACCGCCGAAATATGGGGCCACCCGTGTGCGAGCGCTTCGTGATCGCCTCGGGCTCTCACAGCCCGTCTTCGCGCAGACATTGAATGTGAGCGTTGGAACGGTGCGTGGCTGGGAACAGGGAGTTCGCATTCCCGATGGGCCGTCACGAAGGTTGCTCGAACTCGTCGAGCGAGAGCCCCGCGTGGTGCTGCGCGCCATTCAGGGTCCGCGCAGGCCAGGCATCCGCCCGCCTGCGGCATAACGTGCGTTGCAGCAGTCGGGCGATTTATTGATTGCTCGCTTCGCTCGCTTTTATGAACTCGCCCGCAGCTGAACTTGGGCGTTCTGCCGCAACAGGCATCCTGCTCAGCCCAGTATCCGATGGTGCCAGACCCTGGGTCGATCGGCCCTGGTGGCGGTGCCGGCCAACGGTCGGGGCAGTACAAGCCCAGCAAACGACCGTCGACTCACTTCCATTGCGCGGCGCCGGTGAGTGTTGCGCGGACGCTGTCGCGGCATCCATACTGAAGGGGAACGTCCCGCGGTCGGTGTCCCTGAGGATTCGAGATGCATCGTACAGTTGAAGCCATCGTTGAAGCGGACGGGCACGTCCGTCTGTTGGAGCCCGCGAACGTCGCTGGGCCGAGTCGTGCGTTGCTCACGATTCTCGATGAGCCCGCGGAGGACTCGGCGCCCTTGGGGGCCCTCCTGAGCGAGCCGGCCCTCGGTGATTGGACTCGTCCGGAGGAGGACAGCGCGTGGAGCCACCTGCAACCCGCGCCGTAGTCCTCGTTCGCTTTCCGTTCTCGGATCTCTCCGGAGCGAAGCTGCGGCCCGCGCTCGTCTTGGCCGACGTGGGCCGTAGCGATTTCCTCCTGTGTCAGATCACGAGCAATCCGTACGGGGACCCGCTCGCCATAGAGTTGGCCGCCACGGACTTTGCCGACGGTTCGCTGCAGCGCGTCAGTTTCGCCCGGCCGGGGAAGCTCTTCACCGCCCATGAGAGTCTGCTGCACGGCCGGGTCGGCCTTCTGGCGCAAGAGTGTCACGCACGGGTGGTCGATCGCGTCGTGGCACTCCTTCGTGACGATCCAGGCGCATAGGGGATCGGCCTCGTCACGTCAGATGCCGCGCGCCAGCGGCAGAACGTGCGCTGCACCAGACAAGGGCGCTATTGAAGCTCGCTGCGCTCGCATTTAATTGATGCCCTCGCAGGTGAGCTGGGGCGTTATACGGCAACAGACAACCTATCAGTGAAAGATTTCTACGAACTGGCTCGTTCGAGGGGATTCATGGGGCTCGGTGGAGCGAAAGCTCTCGTACGTGCGCCCAAGACCTCGTTGCTCGACTTCGCCGTCGAGTCGTCATTCTCGGTTCCAATGCAGGTTCATGGAGCTACTCCCAAGTTTGGGTTCATGGCGAACACGCCGCTCAGCGGTGGTTCATCCCCTTGCTCGGAAATCGACTGCCGCATCGCCCGAGTTGACACTCTGGCGCGGTTCGCAGCGCTGTATGCCGATCACGTGGCAATCCGCAATCCGTTTGCGGATTACTCGCCGGACATGCCGGTTTCGATCCTACGCCAGAGACTGGTCGGAGATATCGCGGTCATGCTGCGTCTCGAGCCGCTCATAGAAGCGGGGGTTGTTACAGTAACTCCACCCGTCGTAGCTATGTGTGCCCGATGCTCCTCAGTGTTCGAGGCTCAGCGAGATCAACTGGTAGAGGCGATCCAATCCGCAGAAGACGGCCTGGTTGAGCGCTACATGGGTAGGATCACAGTGAAACGGGAATCAACTGGTTGTGTTGGGGTGTACGGGCCGGAGGAGTTCGTCGTCCACGGTGCGCAGTTCTTTCAGACTCCCCCTGAGTCAGTTTTCAGCGGGCGGCTCACACGCAGCCGCAAGGAGCGCTTGGTGCGCGCAGTTATCTCGCCGCTTCTTGAGGACGTGTATCATCACCACATTCATTCACGACACACCGGCCTTAACTACTTGACGGACCGCGAACTCGACCTTGCGGTGATTCGGAGCGTGGGAGGTCCCGCGCTAAAGCCCATCAATCGCGCACTGATGAAAGGTCTATCGCACTCCGTTCCTATTATTATGCGAATGCCTATTCAGGAGATTTTGCAGCTGAGGACGGAGGAGGCGGAATCATTTGCGGTATATCGGCATGCTATTGCGTCCATCGTCCGAGATGCCGATCTGTCCACGGACACTGCGATCGAAGACGTATTTGAGGCAAAGCTACTTCCCGAACTTGCCAAGGTTGACTTGGCGGTAAAGAACGCTCATAAGCTAGCCAGCCGCGGAATCAAGCATGAGGTGGGCATCAGTGCCGCCGCTATTTCGATGGGCATGCTGGTGGGGACAGTTCAACCGACCATTGGCGCAGTGCTAGCTGCACTTGGCGGCCTGGGCGCCGTGAAGGCCATTGCGGAGAAGGCCATTGCGGCGGTCTCGCCGCCCTCTCTGCCAATATGAGTGAGACACCGATCCTCCCCTAGTTTAGTGTACAAGGGCGATCGAGGATGTGCCGTTGTCTCCTGTTCCCACACTCTTGTCATCACATGATACCGGGGTGTCAGCCACCCGGACCCGCCGCCGCTTCACCCCGGCGTACAAGCTGAAGATGCTGGACGCCGCCGCGCAGTGCACGAAACCCGGCGACCTCGGCGCGCTGCTCCGGCGCGAAGGCCTGTACTCGTCCCACCTCGCCGCCTGGCGCGCCGCCGCGCAGCGCGGCGAACTGCACGGGCCAGCGCGGCGACGTGGTCCGACACCGACCCCAGTCGACCCGC
>JBBRBY010000162.1:0-3637 GCA_038205315.1 Gemmatimonadales bacterium
CATGTCCGATTCGCCCCTTCCGCAGCGGTCCGCTGCGCTCGAGTTGATGCAGGAATACACGCCGTCCGAATCCCTGCGCAAACACATGCTCACGGTCGAAGCGGCAATGCGCGCGTACGCCGAGCACTTTGGTGAGGATCCTGAACGGTGGGGACTCGCCGGTCTCGTGCACGACTTTGACTATGAGCGCTTTCCGAACGCAAGCCGATCTGCAACCGAGGAGCATCCGAGCGCCGGAGTGCGGATCCTCCGCGAACACGGGTACCCCGACGACGTACTCGATGCGATCATGGGACACGCCGCCTACACCAGCACGCCGCGCGTGTCACTGATCTCGAAGGCGCTGTTCGCTGTAGACGAACTGTGTGGCCTCATCACCGCCACGGCGCTCGTGAAGCCGACACGGTCGGTGCGTGACGTGGATACGCGCTCGGTCCGGAAGAAGATGAAGGACAGGGCGTTCGCGCGGGGGGTGAGCCGCGAGGACGTGATCCAGGGCGCCCAGGAGCTTGGCGTTGACCTGGACGAGCACATCACTTTCGTCATCGCGGCGCTGCAATATTCTGCCGATTCGATCGGCCTCTAGCGCTTCCCGTCGGTTAGGTCGGGTTGGTGGCCCACACGGTCATCTCCGTCACCATGGCCCGATCATCCTGAGCCAGCATGGTGGTGATCGCTGCGGCGATGTCCGAGCCGTGCAGCTTGCTCGGGTTGTCCTGACGAGCCGCGCCGCGCGCTCGATGCGCGAAATCGGTGAACACCTCGCTCGGGTTGACCTGCATGACGCGAATGTTGTGCTTTCGCAGCTCGAGGCGCCAGCATTCAGTCAGCGACGTGAGTGCGAACTTGGACGACGAATACGCCGATCCATTTGCCGAGCCGCGTGATCCCGCAGTCGATGCCACATTGATGATATTACCGCGCGACTGAGATATGAAATGACGCGCCGATTCGCGGGCGACAAGCGTCGCGCCGAGTACGTTCGTCTCCCACACTGCGCGCATATCGTCAGCCGTGGTGTCGACGAGTGGTGCAAAGCGGCCGAAGCCGGCATTGTTGATGAGAACGTCGTAACCACCGAGCGCCTTGATCACGCCAGGGATCATCGCAACCACATCCGCCTCGCGGCTCACGTCGCAGACGAAAGGGGACGCCCCAATCTCGCTGGCCGCCTTCTCGACGGCCTGTCTGTCTCTGCCGCAGACAACCACTCGAGCGCCTGCCTCCGCGAGCGCGAGCGCGGTAGCCTTTCCGATACCGCTGGATCCACCAGTGACCAGCACCCGCGCCTTTGCGATGTTCATTCCGTTCCTCGATTTTACATGTTGCCAGTGCCCCGCCCAATCGTGGCAGGGATCCGGGCAATCCGGGTATGTTTATATAAATGTGGCGCGCCTGCGCCGCATGCGTCGGCCGACGGCTCCGTTCGCGGCACCACTGTAGCATAAATGATTCCCTGATAATGAAACACATGGAAGACACCGTGATCGCCGGCGGCGGTCCGATAGGTCTGGCCTGCGCCATTTCCGCGCGTCGTTGCGGCATCGATCCCCTTGTGATCGAAGGTGGGGCTATCGCTGACTCGATAGTCCGGTACCCGATAGGCATGGGCTTCTTCACGACACCGGAGTTGCTCGAGATTGGCGGCCATCCATTCGTGTGCGCGGCACAGAAACCCACCCGCGAGGAGGCACTCAAGTATTACCGGGGAGTGGTGCGTGCAGAATCGCTGAGGGTGCAAACGTACACGCGCCTCGTCAGAGCGCGTCGCGACGGCGATGTCATAGTATGCAACGTCGCGACTGCGATGGGCGAACAGCAGATCGAATGCAGGCGGCTGGTACTCGCCCCCCGTTATTTTGGCGAGCCGACTCTCATGAACGTGCCGGGAGAGACGCTCCCATTCGTGCTGCACTACTTTGACGAGCCCCACCGCAGCTATGGCCGTGATGTCGTGGTGGTCGGTGGTCGCAATTCGGCTGTCGAAGCTGCGCTCGAGCTCTTTCGCGCGGGTGCGAACGTTACACTAGTGTATCGCGGGACCTCGTTTCCAAAAAGCGTGAAGTACTGGGTAAAGCCCGATATCGAGAATCGGATAGCGGCCGGAGAGATATCCGCACGCCTGGGCGCGAACGTGACACGGATCGAGCCGGGCGCTGTGATCATCCGGGATGCCGCCGGACGGGAAGAGTCGCTTCCGGCAGATCGGGTTTACGCGCTTACCGGCTTTCGTGCGGACTTCGCCCTGTTTCGTCGCATCGGGATCGAGCTCGAGCCGGACACCGAACGCGCAAACGTGAACCCGGATACCCTGGAGACGAACGTTCCGGGCGTGTACATGGCCGGTAGTATTGTCGCTGGCCGCTTCACGTCGGGAATCTTCATCGAGAACGGGCGATTCGATGGCGACAAGATCTTCCGCTGCTAGCGACGATGCCGGTCGCACGCTCGGCGTGAACGCCGACCTCGCGATTCCGCGCACGGAGCTCGTTGTCCGCGCGACGCGTGCTTCGGGCGCCGGCGGCCAGCACGTCAACAAGACGGCCACCCGGGTGGAGGTCACCTGGAACGTGACCGATTCGCCGTCCCTCAGCGAGGAGCAGCGCACGCGCATTCGCACGCGCCTCGCGTCTCGCATCAGCGACGACGGTGAGCTACGTGTGGTCGCGAGCGACACGCGCAGTCAGCTTCAGAACCGCGAGCTCGCCGAGTCGCGCCTCGCCGATGTCGTCCGGCGCGCGCTGGCCATTCCCAAGCCGCGCAGAAAGACGCGTCCATCGCGCGCTTCGAAGCAGGCCCGGCTCTCCGACAAGCGAATCACGTCGGAGAAGAAGAGAAGCCGTCGCAGCAAGACCGACGACTGAGCCCCCAGGACACGGTGCGCAAACGTTTCGATAGCGAATACTTCGACAAGTGGTATCGCGACCCCCGACACCGGATCGGCACCACGGCTGATCTCACCCGGCTTGTCCGGTTCGCGGTCACCGCCGCCGAGTACATTCTCGCGCGCCCGGTCAGGTCCGTACTGGATGTCGGCGCCGGTGAGGGCCGCTGGCGTCCTGTGCTCGAGAAAGTGCGTCCACGCGCCACTTATACCGGAGTAGATCCGAGCGAGTACGTGGTGCGTCGCTTCGGCAGACGACGCAACATCGTGCGCGGAACACTCGACGATCTTCCACGTCTCTTTCCAGACACGCAGTTCGATCTGGTTGTCTGCTGCAGCGTCATCAACTATCTCCCGCGCGACCAGGTCGTGCGCGGTATCCGCAACATCGCCGCGTGTACCGGCAGCATGGCGTACATCGAGATATTCACGGCCGAGGATCACGTGGAGGGCGATACGGGCGGGTGGCACACGGAAGTCCGCGACGTGTACCGGCGTATACTGCGCGGCGGCGGCCTGCTACCGTGCGGACTTCACTGCTACATCCCGAGCACCAACGCGTCGTCTCTGGTCGCACTCGAACGCGCCTGATTCCGCGCGCAGCAACTCAGTATCGCGTGCCTTCGCCAACGCGGTACTTCGCCCGCAGGATAGCGAAGTGCTCGGCGAGACCTTCCCGATATTTCTCGCCGACGTTCCGGCCGCGCGAATAGCTTGCGCGATACCGCGGCGCAAGCTCCGGAAATTCCTGCT
>JBBRBY010000163.1:0-3609 GCA_038205315.1 Gemmatimonadales bacterium
TGTGGCTGGCTCCGCGTACTGCTTCGCCAGCAACTCATGCTCGGCAGGCGGTAGCGGTTCAAACAGATCGCGCGCATTGATCCCGGCGTATCCGACCGTTGCTAAAACGAACCCAGTTTTTAGCAAAAGGCCCGGCCGGCCGCGCGCCCAGCGGGCTATCAGCCAATTGTGTTAGCGATCATCTGAAAGCGTAGTTTTTTGAACTTTGGCCGGTGCGGGGTGATCGACGACACCGCGAAGTTTGAGGCGCAGATACTGGAGGTAACCTGCGGGAGCAGGGTTCTGCTGGAGTTCCCCAACGATGGGTTGGAAGTAGGCCAGTGAGCGGATTCGCGACAGGGACGGCACATCCGCGGGTCTCACCATGCGACGGAGGCAGGCCAGCAAGAGAGCAGTCTCAGCGACTTCCAGGGGAACGCCGCGGTCGAACCAGAGACGCGCCTGTCGCTGGTCGGGAACGCTGGCGCGCAACGGCGTGTCCGGCAGGTCGACGTAGAGAGTCAGAACTGCGGCGACATAAGCTGCGGGGTTGGAGTTCGGATCAAGGATCGAAGCAGCGGGAGTCATTTCTTTCTCCTGCGCGCAGCGGTCTCCTGCTCGCTTTCGCGCATCCGATAGCTGTCGCCTTCAATCGCAGTAACGTCGGCGTGATGGAGCAGACGGTCGAGCAGGGTAACGATGCATGTTGCGTTGGGAAAGACTTCGTTCCACTCTTTGAACGGACGATTCGTCGTCAGGATCACTGGCTTGCGTTCGTAACGACGATTGACGACTTCGTAGAGTAAATCGGCCGCCTTGTCGTCGAAGGATAAATACCCGACCTCGTCAATGCACAAAAGTCCAACATTGGCGTACCCGCGCAGCTTGCGGCGGCGGCCTTCCGGAGACTGGCGGTGCAGTTCTTCAAGCAGCGCAGCGGCGGAACGAAACAGCACGGTGTGCCCGGCGAGCACCGCGGCGTGAGCGATATTCTGAGCGATCATCGTCTTGCCCAAACCGTTGCGGCCGACCAGGATGAGATTGCGTGTGTCTCCGAGAAAATCCAACGTCAGCGCGCGTTCGATGACATCGCGTTCGATCTTGGCGGGCCAGGACCAATCGAAGTCGGCTAGGGGCTTGAATCGCTTGATGCCACTGATCCGCAGTCGCCGCTCCAGGCTCCGGCGAGACCGTTCGGAAGCTTCTGCCCTGGCGAGCTCTTCGAGGATCTGATGAGCGGAGCAGCGGGCCTTGGTGACACGCGCGATGAAGTCATCTAACTGTGTGGGCACGGCGCACAAGCCGATCTGCTTGAGTTGAACGGCAAGACTATTCGTCGTCATTGTCTTTAATGCGGGCGAGTTCATCGTAGGTCTCCAGATTGTGAGGACGGATATCGAGCGACTGCGCTTGCGGATGGTGGCTGAGATCGAGGCTGAGCGGTGCCGAGCGCGGTTGCCGGCGCAGCAGGAAGGCCACCGAAGACGCCCGCGGCGTGTTGCGTTCGAGGGCTTCGGCAATGGCTCGGCGCAGGACGGCGGCACCATACTGATCCAACAGTTTCATGAGTTGGGCGGTCTGGGCGCCGGCCGATTCGCCATGCGCGAAAGCCAGATCTAAGAGCGCCTTACTCTCCGGCACAGCCTGTTCCAGGCGTCCGCCGGGCGTAGAGTGGAAAGCTTTGCGCTTGATCTTAAGCACCGCTTCTTGATGCGCCGGATCGAGCACGAGTTGATGCCGGTCGTAAGTACGAATATGACTTGCGATCTCGAATGAGCCATCGAGAATGCGTACCGTGACATCGGAGGCCACTAACGTCAGTTGCCGTCCGACCGCTTCCGGCGGGATGGAGTAATCGTTGAGATCGAACCGCACATAGATGGTTTTGCGCGAGCGGACGGCCTCGATCCGGTCGGTGGAGAAAGCGTGCAGCGAAGGAGGCAGCAGGCGGGGCTGTTCTTCGGCGAAGACATCGGCGAGCGTGCGGTTGTCGCCGCCAGGCCAGCGCCGTTGGTGTGCGACCTGGTCGCGCCAGAGTAAGGCTTGACGATTGCATTCTGCCAGCGTGGTAAAGCTTCGGCCGGCCCAGAAGGAATCGCGCACGTAGCGGATGGCTCGTTCCACGCGGCCCTTCTGGTTGCCGGCTCGCACCTGGCAAGGCCGTGGGGCGAAGTGATAATGCGCGCTCAAGTCGATCAGCCGTGGGTGAAACTGAATCTGATTGCCGCGTCGCTCCAGCACCGCACTCTTCAGGTTGTCGTAAAGAATCACGCGCGGTTGGCCGCGCCAGTACTCAAACGCATGCACGTGGCCGCGCAGAAAGTTCTCCATGGTTTGATCGAAGAAGAACTCCAGGTACAAAGCTCGCGAATACGACAGCGTCATCACGAAGCAGGACAAGGCTCGTTTGGCGCGGCCCACCATCACGTGCCCAAAGTGAGCCCAGTCGACTTGCCCTTGCTCACCCGCAAACGTTTGGAGTTGCAAGAACGGTTCGCGGCTCTGCGGACGCAAGCGGGCAACGGTGCGCCGCAACTGCACCACGCTGCCGCTGTAACCGCGGTCGCGAATCATCTGGTAGATGCGCGTGGCGCGCAGGCGCGGATGTTGATCGAGAATGTGGCGAACGAACTCGATATAGGGATCGACGACGGATGCTCCCAGTGGCTTGGAGCTTCTGAAGCGTTCGCTCTCAATGGCATTGCGAACGGCGTCCGGGTGGACGCCCATCTCACTGGCGATAGTACCGATCTTCCAGTGCTCCGCGTAAAAATAGCGGCGAATCTGTGCGCGGACTTCCGGACTGATCATTGCGATGGCTCACCTTCGAAGCGGTATGTGTGGAAATGGATCGATGAAGCGTCCCGTGCGGCCACAGATCCGGCAGCGCGGCCATAACCACGGCTGGATTTCCTGCGGCGCCGGAGGATGGTTTACCGCATCGGGCCATCCACAATCGAATGATGCCGGGGAAGTGATCGAAAGGGAACCTTGATCCGTCACCGGCGACGGCGCTTGACGAAGGCGGCAACGATATTCCCGCTGGCGATCGCGGTGATCGAGCTGCCCTTCGGGACTCCGTTGGTGTCGTCTGTTGGCGGATCGCCGTTGCTGGCGGCGGGCTTGTTGGCGGCATGAATCGCTGCAATAGCGGTGTCCGCGATCGCAGTGCGCGCAAATGAAGAAGATCGAGTGGCAGCCTTGACCAAGGCAAGCCCGTTGCCGCAGAACCGCTTCGCCATGAACCACCGCCATGCGTCATCGCAGGCGGAACTGGACAACGGCAGTGGTCTCGTGGCAGGTTAGAACCAGCTCTGTTTGGTTTTACCTGTCGAATGGTTGCCGAACACGGAACCCTGCCGCTCTAACGGCAGGGTTCCATCTATTTCCCGCCTCTGAGCCAAGATAACCTCGTGCAACCCAGCGTGTGGATGATGGGACAGATGATTGCGCCTTCGGCGCGATGATGTCGCTGGCCTCACGGCCGAAATTCAGAAAACTACGTTTTCAGATGATTGCTGACACTGAGCCCCGGCAGATGCGATCAAGTCCATAGAGGCTGGCCCACCTTTCCCCGCAAGAACCCGTTTGTTGATCTTGTACCAAGGAGTTTGTGAGGCCTTGTAGTAG
>JBBRBY010000164.1:0-3559 GCA_038205315.1 Gemmatimonadales bacterium
AATTCCTCCCGCGTACGGACTCGCGCAAACGAAAAATGAGACTTACACGGCCGAGGGTCCGATCTCCTATTGGAATACATACGTCGCCGTCACGCAGATGCACGGACATGGAAATTTTTCAGACCCACGCCTGGGGATCGACATAGTCCAGGTTCCGGACATGGTCGCGCCGAAGCTTGCTGCGTTGCGCTCGTATCAGCACAGCATCGAGTCGCCTCACGCACCGGCAGGCAGCTTCGATGCAGCCGCGGCTACGCGAGGTAGCGTGGTGTTCACCAGCTCGTGCGCGAGCTGTCACGTGGGTGGCCGTGGAACCGATAACAACGTCGGCAACAAGCTCCACGCGCCGGCCGAGACGGGAATGGATGCGGCGTATGCGATGCGTACTGCAAACAAGGCGTATCGCACCACCCCATTACGCGCGCTGTGGCAGCATGCACCCTATTTCCACGATGGCAGCTCAGCTACCCTCGAGGCAGTCGTGGAACACTACAACGCCGCGCGCCACCTGAACCTCGGAGCGCAACAGCGGGCCGATCTCGTTCAGTATCTGAAATCTCTCTAAACCGGAGGATTCACCGCACTCTTTCGAATCTTTTCAACCATGTGCGCACGTAGGATGTCTTAATTGCTATACCACCGACTTCAGCGATTGCTTCATCCGGTAACGTGCCATGATTTCAACGATCGCCCTCCTCGGACTCGCGCTCAGCCTTCAAATGGCGGCGACCACTAAGGTCACCGCCCCGACGCACGAAACCCCTTCCAAGCCCACCGCCGCACCCCCCGCTGTTGACGCCGTAGCAACACGCGCTACCGCGGCGCCTGTCGTCGACGGCAGGGACAACGACCAGATTTGGGCTACGAGTCCAGGGATCACTGACTTCAAGGAGTGGCGTCCCACAGAAGGGAAGGCGCCGCGCTTCAAGACTGAAGCGAAGGTGGCCTACGATGCGGCCAATCTCTACGTCTTCGTCCGCGCGTTCGACCCGCACCCCGACAGCATCATCCGTCTCCTCGAGCGACGCGACACATTTACCCCCTCGGACATGGTCTGGGTTTTCATCGACTCCTACCACGACCGCCGCACGGGCTACGAGTTCGGCGTCAATGCGGCCGGCGTGAAATTCGACGCGGCGGTTTACGACGGAGGTAACGAGGATAGCGCGTGGGACGCGGTGTGGGACGTCGCGACGCAGCTCGATTCGCTGGGCTGGACCGCCGAGTTTCGGATTCCGTTTTCGCAGATGCGTTACAGCTCCGCGCGATCACATACGTTCGGATTCACCATCGACCGGGACATCTACCGCTATTCCGAGCGCCTCAGCTGGCCCGCTTTCAGTCAGGCCAAGCCGGACATGGTGTCGCAACTGGGCTCACTCGGCGGCCTGGACGATCTGGAAGCGCCACGCAAGTTGGAGGTGCTGCCGTACGTCGTCGCCAAGAGCGCGCCGCAGACCTCCACCGACGGGTATCACCAGCGCGCCAGGCTGACCGCGGGCGGAGACTTGAAATACCGTGTCGCCCCGAATGTCACTCTCGATGCGACGGTGAATCCGGACTTCGCCCAGGTCGAGTCAGATCCTGCCGTCCTCAATCTCTCGGCGTACGAGTCATTCTTCGACGAGCGCAGACCTTTCTTCGTGGCCGGCCGAGGGTTGTTCCGGTTCGACGTGAATTGCAGCAACGTCAACTGCAACAGCGAAGGCCTCTACTACAGCCGCAGAATCGGGCGAACTCCAGAGCTGGCGGGTGTGTATGGTGTCACGACCCCCTTACAGCCAACTACGATCATCGGAGCCGCCAAACTCCTTGGACGTTTTCCGAGCGGGCTGACATTTGGTTTTCTGGACGCGACCACGCAACGCTCGTCAGGCGCGGGCGACAAGACATTCGAGCCGCTCACGAATTTCGGCGTTGCACGCGTGCGACAGGATCTCCGGAATGGCACCAGCAGCATCGGGGGAATGGTCACCGCGGTGAATCGCAGAATGGATCAATGGTCATCCCCGTATATGCCTTCGGACGCCTACGCCGCCGCGGTGGATTTCCGCCACCGCTTCCTCGGCAACAACTACGAGATTTCGGGATCGCTGGACGAGAGCCGCGTGCACGGCAGCGCGGCATCGATACTTGGGATTCAGCGCGACGGTGTGCACTACTATCAGCGCCCGGATGCCAGCCTGCCACTCGATTCGGTGCGAACCGTGCTGAGCGGCGACGCCGAGGAATTCAAGTTCGGCAAGGTTGGTGGAAAGCATCTCATGTTCGAGTCGGCGTACCAGCGGCGCTCGCCCGGCTTCGAGGTGAACGACATGGGGTATCTACAGCGTGCCGACCAGCAGTCGTGGAGCACATGGGTGGGCCTCTTCGATCGCCAGCAGCGGAAGTTCTACAATAGTTTCCAGTGGAACCACAACTGGTGGCAGACCTGGACCGCCGCGGGTCTGCCGCTCGAGGCCGCGTACAATACCAACGTTCACATCACGTTGAAGAGCAATTGGTCGGTGCACACCGGCGGCACTTTAGGGCAGCTCGGCACCACGTACGATGATCGTGCGGCGCGCGGAGGACCAGCCGTGCGACAGGACAGATACATCGCGCCATGGATGGGAATCGTGGGAGACGACCGCCGCTCAGTGGTGCCGATGATGTGGGTCAATTACTTCCGCGGCAACGGCGGACGAAACACCTCGTTGAACCTGAGTCCGGAAATCGACTACAAGATGAGCGGGCAGTTCAGCTCAGCATTTTCACTGAACTGGAGTCACAACGTCAATGACCATCAATGGTCTGGCAACTTCACCGATGCTGGTGGCCTGAGACATTACACTTTCGCGCATCTCGACCAGCACACGACGTCTGCGACGGTACGTCTCAACTACACGTTCAGTCCGACCGTATCACTCCAGATGTACGGTCAGCCGTTCATCTCCAAGGGAACGTACAGCGACGTTCGCCAACTGTCTTCCAATCCGCGCGCGACTGAGTACGACGATCGTTACGCGCCGTATAACAATCCCTCCGTCACGAGCGATCCCGGCGGATTCAACTTCAAGGAGTTTCAGTCGAATGTCGTGCTGCGCTGGGAGTACCGCCCGGGTTCCACAATATTCCTCGTGTGGAACGAAGGGCGGCAGGACTTCGCATCAGCCGAGGGCAGCAAAGGCTTCCAGGGAGAAGTGCGCGATCTCCTGAGTCTTCACCCAGCGAACACGTTCCTCGTGAAAGTATCCTACTGGCTGAATCGCTGATCAGTGGGTGATGGCAAAGAACCAGGCACCGATAATCGGCCCGCGTGCCGGACGCGCACCTGCCGCGGGCGGGGGTGATCCGGGTGCCGGTGCCGGAGCAGGACCGTACTCCGGCTGAAACAAGTAGGCGATGTGCTTCACCGGATCGACGGCGATGGTCTTCGCGCCGCGCATCGTGGGAACTGTGGCGACAACCGTGTACTTGCCCGGTGAATCCTCGTGGACTACGGTGACGTTGCCGTCGCGACCGGCCGGGATGTAGATCAGCTTCTGCGTGGGATCGAAGCCGAGCGCATCGACGCCGT
>JBBRBY010000165.1:0-3367 GCA_038205315.1 Gemmatimonadales bacterium
AACAACCCTGTACTTGTCCATCGAGCCCTCGCCGCCGAGCACAGGTTCCATGTATTCGTCGCCTGTTATCCCCGCGCAATGGCGCAGGCGAACCGTTCGCGCGTTCTCACGAACGACCTGATACACGGCGAAACCATCCGCGACCGGGAAGCTGAGGCTGCGTCCAACGATGCGCCCAGCAGCAATCGCCTCTGCATTGCACACCTCGAGGGCGGCGGCGTTCAGGTCCAGCTTCTTTTCAAACGATTCGAGATCGCTAAAATCAGTCGTGTCGGCGACAGGCGAATAGAGGCGCATGGGCTCCTCAGTTAATGTCAATGGGATAAGGTAGGACTGCACGCCACAGATTGCGTGCGTAAGACTAGCAGCGGCGAAAGGTTCAAGATCACGTTGCGCCTTCGATGAGTTTGCATACCGCGTTTCTGCCGCTCTCCCCAGCGAACCGCAGCATCCAAACAGCATAGTCCCGGAGCGTGAGGCCCTTAGCCGCCAGTGGCTCATGAGGATGCGGTTGGTTGCTGAACATGATGGGATCGGCTTCCAGCTTCGCGTGCGCCGCGCGCCACCGTTCGGCGCTCGTAGCGAGTCGGGCCTGCCGCTTTATCGCGGCCCTTTCCCGAGCCAGGCGCCGCCTCGCGTTGTCCACAGACGACGGAACCTTTTCCCCAACTTCGCGATACGTCTTGGCAACGCAGTCGGACCCGACGACGAAGCGTTTGCCATCGGCAGAAACGATTTGGTAGCAGTCCGCGATCCCCGTACCGCAGTAATCGCACGTACCCATCGGCTGACCCGGAGCACCAACTTCGCAAGTCACGCCGTTGATCTCAGTCTTGATTGGACCAACGCGGTGCTCGACACCCAGACACTTGAATGGAGCGCTGCCTAGTGCCCCCCTGTGTCAGGATAGTTGTCGCACGGCCGGTGTGATCCGGCTTTCTGTATGACAACAAAGGGGGTGAGGTGGAAGACTATTGTGCCACAGTACAGTGAGGCGTTCCGTTCCAGGATGGTAGCGCGGCTGGTGGGCCCGCGGGCCGTGAGTGCGAATGCATTATCACAGGAAGTCGGGGTGCCGCAGGGCTCCCTCTCGCGGTGGCTGCGGGATGTGCATAGCGTTGGAGGTATGACGCAATCCTCGGGAAAGAAGAAGGGCAAGAAGTTATGGACGGGCGCGGAGAAGCTGCGCGTGCTCACAGAAGCGGCCGGCCTCGGCGAGAGCGATCTTGGCGCGCTGCTCAGGCGTGAAGGGCTGCACGAGGCGCAGCTGACGGAGTGGCGGCAGGCAGCAGAAGCCGCCCTTGCAGAGGGAGAGATGGCCCGAGGTCGTGCTAAACCTTCAGACGAGGCCGGGCGCGATGCACTGCAGGCTGCATTGCGCATCAAGGAGCTGGAGCGCGAGGTCAGGCGGAAGGACAAGGCGCTGGCCGAGACCGCAGCACTCTTGGTGCTCAAAAAAAAAGTCCAGGAGATCTGGGGAGACTCGGAGGACGAGGACGATACCACGGGCGCGAGACGCGGGAAATGATCCTGGCCTTGATCGAAGAAGCTGTGACCGCTGGTGCGCGGCGGCGGCGCTGTTCGGAGCTCATGGGCCTGAGCGTTCGTACGCTCGAGCGATGGCGCAGTGAATTACGTCTCGGGAAAGATGAGGACGCTCGGCGTACGCGATTTCAGGCTCCGTCCAACAAGCTTGCAGGTGAGGAACGCGCGGAAATACTGGAGGTCGTGAACTCTGCATCGTTTCGCGATCTGTCTCCCAATCAGATCGTGCCGCGCCTGGCAGATGAGGGCGTGTATCTGGCGTCGGAGTCCACGATTTATCGCATCCTGCGAGAGGAGAAGCAGATCAAACACCGTGGCCGCTCGAAGGCACCGGCGCGACATGGAAGCACCGCATCAAGATCGCATGTGGCTACTGGACCGAATCAGGTGTGGAGCTGGGACATAACGTATCTCACGACACCGGTGCGTGGTGTGTTCATTTACCTGTATCTGATCATGGACATCTGGAGTCGCAAGATCGTGGGCTTCGAAGTGTACGACTTCGAAGCGGCGGAATTGTCGGCCCGCTTGTTCACGGCGACGTGTCGCGCCGAGCGTGCCGATCCTGATAGCTTGGTATTGCATGCTGACAACGGTGGGCCCATGAAGGGTGCGACGATGGTCGTTACACTGGAACGACTGGGCGTGCTGGCCTCATTCAGTCGACCAGGTGTGAGCAACGACAACCCATTTTCAGAATCACTATTCCGGACGCTCAAGTACCGCCCAGAATATCCGAGCAAGCCATTCGCAAGCATCGCTGCCGCACGTACCTGGGTCGCGTCTTTCACTCGCTGGTACAACACGCAGCACCTGCACAGCTCGATTCGCTTCGTTACACCGGATGATCGGCATGCGGGCCGTGACGTCCAGATCCTTGCCGCACGTCAGGCGGTGTATGAAGCAGCGCGGACTGAGCGGCCTAATCGCTGGAGCGGACCGGCGCGCAATTGGGAACCCGTGCCGGAAGTACGCCTCAACCCGGAATCCACCGATCTCCGGCAGGAAAGTCGAACTGCAGTATGAAGCATTATGCGACAACTACCTTGACACTTACCGTTGGCGTCGAACATCGGCAGGGTACCAAGTTCGGCATAGCTCGGCCCGCCGAACTTTGACGACGCGAATTCGCTTACGCCACCCAAGTCATCGTGGCTAAGACAGTCGAGGTAGTATCTGCAGAGTCGACCGAGCGTGGTATCGAGCGGCCGGGGACTGACATCGTCCTTCCCGTCAATGCCAGTGGAGTCCCTAGTATACCAACGGTAGCTTTTGTCCTGGCGGACCTTGCTCTTCAACGAACCGTAAAGTGCAGAGTTGACTGCTTGTCGTTCAAATCCGAGTTGCGCGGCAATTTGCTTGGCTTGCCGGCCCGGCGTTGTTGTAACGGCCTGAAGCACTTGTAATTCCAGATCGTTCATTAGACCGCCTTCACGTAGCCGGTTTTCTAGTTATATGCATCAACGCCGCACGCCGCGTTGACCGCGCTGGCGTCGGGTCGACGTGAATGATGCGGCTTGCTCGGCGTCGAGCCCGTTGGAAAGGCAGCGCCATCGCTTAAACATCGAACGCCAAGTCACTCAATGTGCGCTTGTTCAAACCGCGCGAATGAGACGTGCCCCGACCCTCGCTGATCCTCAAATTCTACCCCTTCATCCGCGGCGAGGAATAAGTTGATCTTATCTTCTCCGATCGTGGCCAGCTCATCAAGGTGTTCTTGAAAGAACTGCGCGGGCACTTCGAGGTGGCGAAATTGCTTGGTGCCGGGCTGGGACTGGCACAAGATGTGGATCGTCTTTCCCGCGCGAATGGCAGCTGCTGG
>JBBRBY010000166.1:0-3356 GCA_038205315.1 Gemmatimonadales bacterium
CGGTGCACGCAGCGCGCGCGATATCGCGCCTTGCGCGGTGTTACGTGCAACGCTCATGTGCCCGGGAGGTGGCTGGACCGGCATACACCGATCGATCCCGAGGCGCGAGCTTTGTTGCACTCCGCGGCGGCCGCACTCGAGCTATCAGCGCGTGCGTATCACCGCGTGATCAAGGTCGCGCGAACGATTGCCGATCTGCAGGACGACGATCGGATTGCGGCGATGCATATTGCGGAGGGGTTGCGGTACCGTCCGATCGTGCGAACGTAGGCCGACAACGCGTACGTATGCTGCAGCCGTCTCCGGCCCGAGTGGCGAATGTTACAAGGGGTGTACGATCTAATTGGCGGGACTGCGGGCGGAGCAACAAGGAATTCGGCTCTCTGCCACGCCGTATCCCACGCTTCCAGCCGGACGCTGCGATACCTTTCACTTGTACCAGAACCCGCACGAGCTCACGCAATGCCAGAAGCTGACGCCAACAACCCCGCCTACACCATCCCCGCCGGAACCGACATCGGCCACACTCATCTCAAAGTCGCCGATCTCGACCGCGCGCTGGCGTTCTATCACGGTGTGCTGGGCTTCGAGATCACGCAGCGGTACGGAGATCAGGCTGCCTTCGTCTCGGCCGGGGGATACCATCACCACATCGGACTCAACACGTGGGAGAGCAGAGGCGGCTCGGCACCGCCGGATGGTCACACGGGATTGTATCACGTCGCGATCAGGTATCCGACGCGGAAGGATCTAGCCGCGGCGGTCAAACACGTGGTCGATGCCGGCGTGCGCCTCCAGGGTGCCGCGGACCACGGCGTGAGCGAGGCGATCTATTTATCGGATCCCGATGGCAACGGGCTCGAGCTTTACTGGGACCGGCCGCGCGAGCTGTGGCCGCGTGCAGAGAGCGGACTGCCGCTGATGGGGACGGCGCACCTGGATGTTGCCGCGCTGCTGCGATTGGCGGAACGCTAGTCGCAGGCGCGGGCAACGCATCACCGGCGACCCGGTGACTCCTGCTATGCGACGGTCGGCGTTCCAGTCACGCGCCGTGGATCCCTGCCTTCGGCGAGGATGACGTGAGCGGGCCTACCGGCTAGCTTTCGGGATGTTCGGATGTCTCCGCAAAGTCGGTTGTTTGATCATTCTCGCCGTGATAGTTGCCGCGGGGTGGTACTGGTGGACCATGAAAGCGTCTCCGACGGCCTCGGTGCCGGCAGGGACGTGGCGTCAGGTTACCGCGAGCGATGCGTCGGCTGGCGCCACGGCGGTTCAGAGCCTGCGGTCGACTCAGGGAAGGGTGTACGCCAGCCTCACGCCGTCCCAGGCGGTCGCGTATCTCATCCAGGAAACGGCTAAGCAGCTTCCGCCGTCGTCCACCGACGTGCAGGCGATGGTATCCGGCGACCAGCTTCACGTGCGCGCCGTGGTGCCGCTTCGCGAACTGGGCGCCGAGCGCGCGCTGGGACCGCTCGCATCGATGATTGGCACGCGCGACACGGTCGAGCTTGCGGGTCGTGTGGATCTCATTCGCGCGGGACTGGCGCAAATGCATGTGACACGCGCGCAGATTCACGACCTGAGACTTCCTGGCAGCATGATCCCCAGCCTCGTGCAACAGATCAGGCACAACGCGCCGGATGGCATCGCGCCTGACGCATTTCCGATTCCGCTGCCCGATTACATCGGCGACATCCGCATAGCGGATGGCAAAGTCACGCTCTACAAAAACGTACAATAATGAAAGTCTTCAAGAACTTCGTGGCGGGTGCGTGGGTCGAGCCTTCCACAGGCGTGCATTTCGAGAACCGCAACCCGGCCGATCTCAACGATGTGATCGGAAAGTTTCCGCTTTCGAACTCCACCGATGTCGATCGTGCAGTCGCGAGCGCGAAGCGGGGTTTCGAGTTGTGGAAGGCGACACCGGCGCCACAGCGTGGCGACATCCTTCGCAAGACGGGCGACATCATGACGGCGCGGAAGGAAGAGATCGCCGATGCGATGACGCGCGAAATGGGAAAGCCGCTCACGGAGACGCGTGGCGACGTGCAGGAAGGAATCGACACTGCATATTACGCGGCAACGATGGGTCGGCAGCTCTCGGGCCGCACCGTACCATCCGAGCTGCGCAGCAAGTGGGCGATGAGCTTCCGGCGTCCCATTGGAGTCGCCGGTCTGATCTGCCCGTTCAACTTCCCCATGGCGATCCCCACGTGGAAGATGTTTCCAGCACTCGTGTGCGGTAACTCTGTCGTGTTCAAGCCCGCCGAGGACGTGCCGCACACCGGAACGCTGCTCGTGGAGATTCTGCTCGAAGCCGGACTGCCGCCGGAAGTCATTCAGCTGCTGCACGGAACCGGCGAGGAAGTCGGTGCACCGTTGGTGGAGCACCCGGACGTACCGCTCATATCGTTCACCGGATCGACCGCTACCGGCAGCATTGTGGGTGAGACGTGCGGCCGCATGCACAAGCGGCTGTCCCTCGAGATGGGCGGAAAGAACGCGCAGATCGTGCTCGACGATGCCGACCTCGACCTCGCGCTCGAGGGCGCATTGTGGGGCGCGTTCGGGACCACGGGGCAGCGCTGCACCGCGACCAGCCGGCTCATTCTCCAGAAGGGGATTCACGACAACTTTCTGGGGATGCTCATCGAACGCACCAAGGCGCTCAAGCTTGGCGACGGTCGGAAGAAAGGGACGGACGTCGGCCCGGTCATTAACGAAGCTGCCCTGCGCAAGATCGAGCACTACGTGGACATCGGTCAGGCCGATGGCGCCGACATCGTATGCGGTGCGCGGCGCGCGACGGGCCGCGGGCTGGATGACGGGCTGTTCTACGAGCCCACGATCTTTACTCGCGTCGAGCCGACGCATCGCATCGCGTACGAGGAGATTTTTGGGCCGGTGTTGTCCGTGATCCGCGTGTCAACGCCGGAAGAGGCCTTCGCCGTCAACAATGGCGTCAAGTACGGACTGTCGTCGTCGGTTTACACGCGCGACGTGAACGTGTCGTTTCGCGCGCTGGAGCTGCTGGACAACGGAATCACTTACATCAACGCCCCGACCATCGGCGCCGAGGCACATCTCCCGTTCGGCGGTGTAAAGCAGACGGGCAACGGCCATCGCGAGGGTGGCTGGGAAGTGTACGAGTTCTACTCCGAGACGAAGGTGGGTTACGTGGACTATTCCGGCACGCTCCAGCGCGCCCAGATCGACACCTATCTGGGCACGCCTGACTGATTTCAAACGGTAATCGCGATGCGAACATTGGTGCGGGCGATACTGCAGCTCTCGGCGTCTGTGTTGCTGTTCCTGGTGACTCGCGCTCTGGTGGTCGAGATGTACAAGATCCCGAC
>JBBRBY010000167.1:0-3339 GCA_038205315.1 Gemmatimonadales bacterium
TCACCTTCGGCCAGTACCTGGTGATCTGGTACGGCAACCTCGGGGAAGAGACGCACTGGGTGCGCCTCCGATTGATCGAGGGCTGGCGGGTTCCGACACTCATCACGGTCGGCTTGATGTTCGGGCTTCCGTTCTTCGGACTTCTCTCGCGCGCGGCCAAGGTCTTCCTGCCGACGATGGTGTTCTTCGCGACGTCGACGATCATCGGACTTTGGATGCACCGGTATCTCGAGGTGTATCCGTCGATCTACGGCGTAGTGGCAGACATTCCACTTGGCGTGTGGGAGATTGGCGTCGCGCTAGGCTTGCTTGGTATTTGGAGCTACTGCTACCTGGCGTTTATGGATGCGTTTCCACGCGTGCGGGTACTGCTCATGACGTCGCCGTATCGCGACGAGGTGCAGGTTCCAGTAGATCCGCGGACAATGGAACCGTTGCCGGCTCACGAGTAACGGGACGCTTGTCGCTCTGCGCGCTCGCGGGCGCATCCGAAATCAACGCGCTGTCTGAGTGGGGCCTGCGTATTTATATTTTGCGGTGAGGGGCGTTAGCTCAGCTGGGAGAGCGCCTGGTTTGCAACCAGGAGGTCGCAGGTTCGATCCCTGTACGCTCCATACACGATGTCGCGAAGATGATCGACGTACTCTCGCGTGAGACCTATTGGTTTTCCGTCCAGCCAAGCGACGAAGCCCATCCCGCGTTCATAGTCTGGATGCACGATCGATGTGCCCCGACATTCAGCGAGAGACTCGCTCGGTTACTGGTAGTTGGAGCGGCAGCCAGAGAGTGAACACCGAACCGTGCCCATCCGCGCTATTCACCGTGAGATCGCCCTCGAGAAGTCGCGAGATGCGGAGCGCAATGGCCAGCCCGAGGCCTGCTCCGGGCTTGTCGCTGTCAGTCTTGAGTCTGGAGAATTCCTCGAAGATCACCGCAGCCTGATCTTTCGGAATCCCCGGCCCGCTGTCAATAACTTGAATCGCAACCCAGCGCTGATTGTCAACCGCGCCGTCGCGGGATTTCACAGCGGCGCGGACGGATATGTCGCCACCTGCCGGCGTGTATTTGATCGCGTTGGAGAGCAGGTTCCCGAGAATCTGCCGAACGCGCCGTGGATCGGTCGCGATTGTCGGAAGGTCGGAGGAAACCGCTGCGTCCAAACGATGTCCGGCAGCAGCAGCACTGGCTGCGTGTTCCTCGACTGCCTCCTCAATGACGGTTGAGATGCGTGTTTCGCGGGGTAGGATCTTGAGCCGTCCACTTTCGGCGCGAGCCATATCCAGGATGTCGCCAATCAGGGAAAGCAGCGATTCAGCGGACCGATGGATACGGACAACGCTGTCGGTCTGCTCGGCGGACAACGGGCCCTTGATTCCCTGTTGCAAGAGTTCCGTATATCCGACGATCGCGTTGAGCGGGTTCTTGAGGTCATGAGTGATTCCACGAATCAAACGCGCGCGTGCCTCCACCGCTTGTTCAAGATCAGCCCTCCCACGCTCTGCCGCCGCGGCAAAAAGACGGAGTCCGCGGCCCAGCCAGGCCACGATCAGAACCGCACCCAGAGCGATGATCCCCACGACCGCGGTGACCCACCTCTGGGCCCGGTTGGTGGCGGCAATCTCGGCCCATCTCCGCTCCGCCGCGCTGCTAAGTGCTTTATCCAGCCGAGCCGCACCCAGCAGCAGTTTCTCATATTCGGCCGGATGAAAAGGATCTCTCTCCCCACGCGCGCTGGCTGATGTTGACAGAGACCGGTCGATGTCTGCGTGCCAATCGTTCTGAAGAACTTTTAGCGCATTGAATTCCCTCCTGACGTTTGGACCCAGCCGGCTCACGTGTGGCTCGAGCTCATTGTACGCTGACAATTCGTCTGCGAGAGCTGTTCGGTAGCCCGCGATCAGTAGGGTGTCGCGACGTTCGATGAATTCCCGAGCGAGGGCTCCCTCCATGGCGAGCGCGAGATGCATTCGAGTAACTATGCTGCGTGCGGGCTCGATCCCTAACCGCAGATCTTTGTTCAGCGGCTCCACCAGGCGACCGCGCAAACCGGGAAGCAAAACCCGCGCGACCAGCGCCAACACGAGCGCCAGCAAGGGAGCCCATGTTCGCCAACCCGCATTCGTTATCGTGGGGCCGGGTGCTGAGCTAGGTTCGTTGGGTCGCTGTCCCGGCATCACGCTCCGTAATTAGTCATGCCAGACTCAGTCGTAACGGCTGCATTGTAACCCCGTGCGCGATCAACAGCACAATGACTCCTAAGGCGAGAGTGATTGGAAGATCGCGGTTGGTAAAGTCGAATGGAAGCGGAAACGCGAACACCATCAACCCCCGCTTTGAGCTACACGCGTCATCAACGCGCGGCGAGGCATGCATGATGCGGCGGAGGAACCATCGTATCGTTCGGCTGGCACCCCTGACGCAATACCGGATGATTCTCAAATGACAAGCGCGTTGTCGGACGGAGGCCCGGCCATGGCATGGAGCCAATGGCGGCAGCTCTCCGATGAGATCGGGAAGCTCTCGACCCCGCACAGCGCGTTCTATCTGTTGGTGGTGCTCTCCTCGGTAATCGCTTCATTCGGGCTGCTGGCGAACAGCACGGCAGTGGTAATCGGAGCGATGCTGGTTGCACCGTTGATGGGCCCGATCTTCGGCATCGCGTTCGCGCTCGCAACCGCGGACAATTCGCTGCTCGTGAAGTCGGTCGCGGCGGAAGCGGCGGGAGTTGTGCTCGCGGTTGGTCTGGCGTGGCTCATCGGCCTGTTGCCGCCCCATCCCGACTTCGGTCCCGAGATTCTGTCACGCACGGCGCCGACGGTGTACGACATTGCCGTTGCGGTCGCATCCGGGCTCGCCGGTTCCTTCGCGCTCGCCGACAGAAGAGTGAGTCCGGCGCTTCCCGGAGTCGCCATCGCGACGGCTATCGTTCCACCACTTTCCGCGGCGGGTCTGTGTTTTTCCGCAGGACGTGTCGATCTCGCCGTGGGAGCACTGCTTCTCTTCTTCGCCAATCTCCTCGCCATCGAGCTCACTGCGGTCGCCTATTTCACGATCCTGGGCATCCGGAACCGGCAGCTTCATGAGCGGTTCAAACCCGGCGATTTCGTGCGTCACTTTTTCGTGAGTCTCGCCCTTCTTCTTCTCATCGGTGCGTTCATGACGCGGACGCTCATTCGCGGAATCGCAGCAAATCGGGAACGCGCCAGCATTCGGACCGTCCTCGGTGAGGCGCTTAGAACGTCTCAGGGGGCCCGCTTGACGGAGATGTCGCTCGAGCCGGAAGCCAGGACGACGCGCGTGCTGGCGACGGTACTGACGCCACAGGAGCTTGTGCCGGAG
>JBBRBY010000168.1:0-3244 GCA_038205315.1 Gemmatimonadales bacterium
CAGCGGAACCTGCTTGCCCGGTCCCAACAACGACGGACGTGCGGCCTCGACTGGCGGCCGAGAAGCTGTTGGAGTTGGTGCGGAACTCGGTGTCGGATTCCCTGCGGAAGTGCAGGCGCCGAGCACCAACGAAAGCAACCAGACTCGTTTCATCGTAACTCTCGCGGCTCAGCGCTTGGGATACGATATAACCTGTCCAGTGCGGCCGTTTGTGATCGAAAAGGATCCATCGCGCCTGGCCGATAACTTGAGCCAGGCTGCCGTAGTCGTATCCATATTCGCGATCTGGGCATCAGGCATGTTCTCGGCGCCCGGCTGTTCTGTTCGATGAAGCTGCCAGCCCGCAATCCCCAGGCTTCGGAGCGTGTTGAGTGTTGCGGCTTCCGCGCCCTTTCGCGCAGCGTTGCTGAATATCGCCGCACGTGGTTTTACGGCGTCAAAGAGTGACGGGTCCGAACCGTCCGCGCCACCGTGATGCGCGATGTTGTACACATCGGCCAGCCCCAGAAGGTTGATCGGGCAGGCCAATGCGTAAAGCGGCGCACCGGTCAGGTCACCGACGTCCAGATAGGTGAACGCGCCGTAGTCCAGCCGGATAGCCGTTGACTGCGGATTCTCTGTAACTTCCTGCGCCTGGCCGCCACCGCTGGTACAGGAGGGGTTGGTCAATCCACCGCCGGAAAGCGGCTTGGTGATCACCACGCCGTCGCTTGCCACTACATCTATCGCGACACCATCCTTGAATGCGAAGTGGTCCCCTGCGTTCGCGTCGTGATGCTTTGCCTTGGACCGTAACGCTACGTAGTCGTTGTAGAGCTCAAGTGTACCGGGCACGCGTACTTCCGCCGCCGCGCTCGGTGCCGAGTGGTCGATGAACTCCGTGATCGGGATCAGCTGTGCGAGCTCCATCACTCCGCCGAAGTGATCGGCGTGATAGTGTGATATGAGCATGTAATCGATTCGGGAGAGACCTGCATCGTGCGCAGCCAAGAGGACGCGTTGTGCATCCCGGGCTTTTGTGGGATCACCGGGCATCGAGTTGAAGCGCCCATTGCTCGCGAAGCCTGCGTCGATTAGAAGCGATTCACCGCTCGGCGTCACTATCAGAGCGGCCTTCCCGCCCTCCACATCTATAAAGTATATGGTAAGGGCGTCCGCGAACGTGGCAGCAGCACTTGGTGCAGCGGTTGCGGCGAACAACACCGCAGCTATCAATGCTGCTACACAGCCAAAGAGTCGCTTCATATCATCTCACCGGCTAAGGATGCTATTGTCGTGCAGCGCTGCCGCCCACACTCGAAGAGCTTGGCATCTGCGTATTCTCCGCATGTCGCTTCACACATGCGCTCGGGTATTCCTCACAGTATCCGACGCGACTGCTTCCCACTTGATGCGAATCGACCACCGCATGTACAACTGCTCGGCCCAGCGCGTCGGCTGCTGCGTTGTAGATAGCGCTGAGGTCGGCGTTAGTGAGAGTATGGGAAGGAGGCGTGGTCGCCATCCCGAACACAGTATCACCATCGCTGATCCCGAAAATCGGACGGATGGTGCGCGCAAGACCTGCGTCAGCCGCCATCGCCATGCGCTCGGCTTCGATATCCTCCAACGGTGCATCCGTCGCGACGACCGCGATTGTGGTGTTAGTCACCGCGTGGCCGGAGCCGTCGTTCGGTCCTCCACGGCCGGCCACTGCGGTCTTGCACTCCGACGGAGACGGTTGCACGAGGTTGAACTCGTTGTTCATCTCCAGGAAGAGGCCATAGGGCAGACATGTACGCGGATCGAGAGGCGACCCGGCTGGGTTTACGCCCACGATCGCCGCGACCGTATAGCCATTCGAAAGCCTCACGCTAGCTGTACCCATCCCCCACCCCGCTCCCATCCCCATTCCGACCCGACCACTCTTGATGGGCCCAGTCGTTGCGGCGGCCGCAGCCTTGTAGCCGAACTCGGCATCGGGCCGCTTCTTGAAGTCGCCACCGCGCCCAAGATCCATGAGGATCGCCGCTGGAACGATGGGTACGACTCCTTCCTTGCCAATTGGCACACCGAAGCCGTGCTCCTCCATCCACCGCATCACGCCGGTCGCTGCATCGAGACCGTACGCACTACCACCGCTCAAGACGATCGCCTGAACAACGGCACGGACCAGTCCGCCTGGCTTGAGCAGATCGGTTTCCTTGGTGCCAGGCGCTCCACCCATTTGTGAGTACCCCGCCGTAGCGCCGCGTTCGGTGCGAATCACCGTTGTGCCGCTGCGGTACCCGCTGTCTGATCGTGTGTAATTACCGACTTTGAGGTTTGGAACGTCAGTGATGGAGTTTGTCGGACCAATTCCCACGACGGTGACGCGCTGGCCCTGAGCAAAGATCGAAGCGGCAGCCGGGGTTTGCCCCACGAGCGCCTGGGCAGGTAGCACGAGCGCCACTGCAAATGCAACTCTAACTACGCCCGCGCCCCGTTGACCGCAATATGGTATGGATGTCTTTCGCATATTACTTGAAGGGGAGGACGAAAGGTGACGTCTTGTTCTGGACGAGTACCTGGTTCATGTCGAATGCCATGATAGCAGTCTTAGCAGTCGAATCGTACTTGAATGAATCCATCCCGAACGCGAGCGGAATGAATGATGGAATCTGACTCTGGGTGTAAGCCGCACCGGCGGTCGCGTTTGAATTCGCGAGAACCTCGGTCTGCGCGACTGGCATGCGCATACCAAGATCCGCCATGCGACGCCCCTCGCCAATGAAGATCTCCTGTCGCATGAGATACAGCACGTACAGACCATCATCGACCGTCGATATGGCATCGATGCGAGCCGAAGTCACCGATGTGCCAGAGACCGTCGCCACCGGGATGGTTCCTGCGGAGCGCGTCAGCACGTAGCCTGAAAGCAACGGACCACCAGGAGCGAACGCGATCTTCGTGGCCGACGAATTCGGATATACAATCTTGCCACCGGCGCGTCCGCGCAGTTGGATCCGGTCGTCGACGAGCTCCACCTTGCGTGATTGTACGAGCGTCAGCAGCTGTTTCAGTCGATCCTTCGCCCCCGCAACGTTGTTGTCGGACAGCAGGCCTTCAGCGATGATGAGGTGCGCCTCTTCCGCCTTGAGAAAGGCTATCGGACTCTGTATGTTCGGACCGCGGTTCGGGTACTTGGGATCAAGGAAGTCGAGTCGCGGCAGTGGCTGAAAGTTATTGACAGAGCTCGTCAGAACGGTCTGCATGGTATTGGTAG
>JBBRBY010000169.1:0-3041 GCA_038205315.1 Gemmatimonadales bacterium
ACCTCATCGGCGTCGAGCTGGTCGATCGAAACGCGCGCGGCTTCACTCAAGCTCAAACAGCTCCGTCGTGACCTCGCGTCCGTCTATCGTCATTACCGCCACACTCGGCGCGAGGTCGAAGCGTCGTGCGCCGGCCGCGCCGGGATTGATCACTGTTCGGCCGCCGGCTTCGAATATGAGCTGGCGGTGAGTGTGACCGTAGATGATCACGTCCGCGCTGGGATACGCCGCGAGCAGCTGCGCCGGCTTGGGCCGGCCGAGCTCATGGCCGTGGCTCATGTGGAGGCGCACATGTCCGAACGTGTGTTCGAAAACAGATGGAAGGTTGGGATCGTCCGGCATGTCGCAGTTGCCGGCGACCGCGTGGACAGGCGCGATGAGCCGCAGCTCGTACAGGATCTCGTCGCCGCAAACGTCGCCAGCGTGGAGTATGACGTCGACACCGGCGAACGCGGGATGGACCGACGCGCGGAGGAGACCGTGCGTGTCCGAGATCAGACCGATCCGGATCATGGCTGGTTGTGGATAGTCGCTGTCGGCTTTGCCATATCGCCCAAAGCTAGATAGAAGTTGGCGCGACGATAAGTGAATCATCCCGAACGGTCGCCTCTTCCCGGCCGTGCCAGTCTAAATTGTTGCAATGCCCATGCTGAGACTCGCATTTGCGCTCGGCGTCCGTTCCATACGCCACCCCACGCTCGCGCTCGATCTCGTGCGTGTCAGCTGGCGTTTTCGGAACCGGAAGTGGTATCGCCGGCCGCCATTTCTTCCCGTGCCGGATCGCGAGTACGTTCGTTGGCGCATGGAAACAGCTTACGGATCGCCCGACGCCGTGCCGTCGGTGACGGATGCCGAGCGATATGTGCGCTGGGCCACAAGCGAGTGACGGAATCAGGCACACTCGAAGCTCGGATCAAGTCTCGCGCGCGCGAGATCGGTTTCGATCTGGTGGGAATCGCGACACTCGGCCCGCCGGACACGGCATCCAGCCTCGACGAATGGCTGAGCGCGGGCTACGCAGGCGAGATGCACTACCTGGAACGCGGCGCAGAGAAGCGGCGGGATACCCGGCTGCCGTACGAGGGGGCGCGGAGCGCCGTGGTAGTCGCGATGAACTACGGCGGCACCCAGCCACCCGGTCCGATCGCACGCTATGCGCGGGGCGACGACTATCACGATGTGATGGTGGATCGGCTGAACGAGTTGCATCGCTGGATAGAGGCGAGCATCGGTAGTCCGGTGCGCGGGAAGGCCTACGTCGATACCGGCCCGATACTCGAGCGCGATCTCGCGCAGCGCGCCGGGCTCGGCTGGATCGGAAAGAGCACCAATCTCATCAACCCGACGCTCGGGTCGTTTTTCTTTCTGGGTGAGCTGTTGCTCGATCTGGAGCTGCGGGCGGATGGCCCGTTCAACGCGGATCACTGCGGAAGCTGCACGCGGTGCCTCGATGCGTGCCCGACGAACGCATTCGTCGCACCGCGGGTGTTGGACGCAACACGCTGCATATCGTATCAGACAATTGAGCAGAAGGGACCGATCGCGGAGACATTGCGGGAAGCGATCGGGGAGCATCTGTACGGGTGCGATGTGTGCCAGGACGTTTGTCCGTACAACCGTAAATTCTCACGCGAACTGTCCGAAGCGGCGCTGGCGCCGCACCCCGACAAGATTTCCCCCGCCCCGGTCGAGTTGATCGGCATGTCGCCAGCTGGCTGGCGTGAGTTCTCGAGAGGCTCACCGATCAAACGCTCAAAGCGGCGCGGTTTTCTGCGCAACGTCGCCGTCGTACTGGGCAACTCAGGACCGTGGGAGGCTGTGCCAGCTCTCGTCGACGCGCTCTCAGACGAGGAGCCGCTTGTACGGTCACATGCTGCTTGGGCGCTCGGGAAGCTAGGGTCTCCCGATGCGCTAGCTGCACTCCGCGCATGCGCTGTGTCGGAGACGGATCCCTCTGTGCTCAAGGAAGTTGCGTCGGCCCTTGATGCACTAGCGCGTTGACGACGCAGGTCGAAGTATCGCGGACTGCCCGGGGCACTGCGAAGTGTGACAATGGCCGTCTTGCGATTTGCGCGTTTCATTCCCGGTATTGGCTCGACTACGATCATCAGATGGTAAACCCAGTAGTCAAACAACGTCCTACGCTCTTCTGGGCCGGCCGCTTCCCACAGCGCGGCGATGTTCCGTGTCTCGTTGATGATACTCGACAGCCGCTCCCACGCGGTCTCGTGCGAGGCCGCGAATTCCTCCGCTTCCACAAGGGCCTCGCGGGCCGCCTTCACCTGCCGCTTGGCGGTCTTCAGCCGCTCAACTAACGCGTCATCCGCAGCGTCAGCGCCGTCGGGGTCGTCTCCGACCTCAGTAACGAATCGCGCAAGCCGCTTGTACGCTGCGTCCTTCTCGCTGATCCGGCCACGGGCAGCATCTATCGCCTCCGACGCTGACTTCCTGAACGTGTCGCGCTCGTGGATCAACCTCCTTACTTCGTCTTCAAACTCACTACTTCCACGCTCCCTCACAATCAGGTCCTTCACCTTCGTTTCCAGCTCCTCAGCATCGACATACCACACCTTGCAGCCAGCTTCTTTCTTGCACGCGAACCCTTCCTCTCGCGCCTTTGGATTGGAGTGCGTGTACTGCTTCGAATTACCCTGTTCGGCAGATAGTCGGCCGCCATTGTACTGAAGGCCACATGCTCCACAGACAAGTTCTAGGGGGTAGAGTTCGCGCCTACGTCGCTGACGCCCATCGCCACTCACCTTGCTCCGGCTACGCAGACAGGCTTCGACGTGATTGAACGTTGCGACATCCACCATTGGGGGCCACTGCGCCTCTACTTCAACCCTGGGCCTCTTGCCTCCGTCGGCCTTCTCAAGGTATGTGACACGCCCAATTAGTGCCCTATTGGTCAACAGATTCTTAATACTGGCGTGCCCGAGGTGCCCTCCCCGAGGGCCACAGATGCCCCGCTCGTAGAGCTCACCACCAATTTTGTCCAGCGATGCACCGCCGATGATACGCTTCGCTGCCTCGCACCAGAG
>JBBRBY010000170.1:0-3015 GCA_038205315.1 Gemmatimonadales bacterium
CCGGGCGTTGCGCGAGATCGATCCGAATCTGGCGATCGAGTCGGTTCGCTCGATGGACGACGTGTTGGGCGAGTCGCTCGCGCGCGACCGGTTCCTGATGACGATGCTGGCCGTGTTCGCGGGCGTGGGGCTGACGCTGGCGAGCGTCGGGGTGTACGGCGTGCTCGCGCAGATGACGCGGCGGCGCACGCGCGAGATGGGCGTTCGCATCGCGCTCGGCGCGCGGGGCGCGCAGTTGCGCTGGCTGGTCATCTCGCAGGGGCTGCGGTTAGTGATGGCGGGGCTGCTGGTGGGCGGCCTGTTTGCGCTGATGCTGACTGGGGTGATGCAGCGCGTGTTGTTCGGTGTGCCGGCGAGTGACCCGCTTACGTATGTGCTGGTCGGGCTGCTGCTGGCGGCGACGGGAGCGGCGGCGGCGTGGCTGCCGGCGTATCGTGCGAGTAGTACGGATCCGGCGTTGGCGCTGCGGGCGGACTGAGTGGGGTAGGGCTCAGCGTCGCGCGTCGTACGCGTCGCGCATCTTCTTCGGCACTGCCTTGCGCCACGCATCCTCGATCAGCTGCGCGAGCTGCGTTTTGTCTACCGCTGCGAGTCTTACGAGGACCGATGGGTAGCAGTATTCTCAATTGCTCTCAAAGGAGGGATTATGCGGCGAACTGATACCGCTCAGGTTCTGGCGATAAAGATTGCTATCGTAGTGTGGGGCCTGTTCAGCGCTCTTCAGGGAGCAGCACTCGATGCCATGAGCAATGACGGAGCGTCATCTGCCCGGCTGGAGACCGGATTTGTCAGTCTTGTGTACTTGAGTGTCTTAGTAGGAGGACTTTTCAGCTTTGTTTCGAGCAAGCTTATGGCTGTACTATTCGCAGTTGTAACACTAATCGCTGTCTTGCTTCTATTTTCTACTCGGGCGGTCAACGATGGGTTTGGCCTCGGCAAGTCGAATGCGGCGTTGATTCTCGCAATCGCTATTCGACCAGCAGCATCCTCACTCGCTCTTTTCATAGCCTCGTATCTTGAAAAGAGCTTGCCCACCGACAAATAGTGAATTTTGGGTGCGATGGATTCAGCCGATTGGCACGAGGCTCTCGGCAAGAATAGCGGGATGCACTCTTGTCCCTAACACCGGGGAAGTTGTCGCGCTTGCCTCGCAGAAGACGGGTGCGGACATGACTATGGCGGGTAGCCGCTGTTTAGGTTCAATCTTTAGCTGACAGTCGGATTTGATTTTCCTCTGACGCAAGTGCGCTCGCAAACTGTGCTGGGGATCGTCCCCCAGCGCGGTGTTGTAGCTGGCCCGCCACGCTTCGATCGTACCACGCGCATCGGCGAGGGAGCGAAACCAATGCTGATTCAGGCACTCGTCGCGCACCCGTCCGTTGAACGCTTCGTTGAACGTGTTGCCCACCGGCTTGCCCGGCCGGCTGAAGACCAGCTGCATGTAGTGTTGGTGCGCCCAGACATCGAGCGCCTTGCTGCGAAACTCCGGCCCGTTGTCCACCGTGATGCGCAACGTGCAGGCGGGAGTCGATGCACCGAAGGTGCGGACCGCCGACGTGGATCGGCACAACGGTCCTCCTATTTTTGCCGCAGGGCACGCCGTCCTCACCGTCCTTCTCACCAAAATGGAAACGCGGCAACAATGCGTGGAACGCGGCGATGCCCCACCTGCCAATCCTGTTCGGCTGTCGCTTTACTGATCGCGCATGAGCTTCACCCATCTGCTTCACTCACAAGATTCCTGACACATCCATTGAACGCGGATCGGTCACGCGCGGGTTCAGAGCACGCGCTTAGTATCACTCCACCCACAACGACTCCCCACTCTCCGCGTCAAAGAAGTGCAGCCGCTCCGCATTGAACACGAGCTCCACCTCACTCCCTGCATTGGGTAGCCCGCGCGGCGGCACGCGCGCCGTAATCTCCTTCGCGCCAATGCGTGCTGAGAGAAACGCCTCGCTCCCAAGCGGCTCTACGACATCGAGCCGCACGCGCACTGTCCCTACGCGCTCCGACACGCTTCCATCCGGAAGAATGAGAATATCCTCCGGACGAATTCCCATGATCGCCGAGCGTCCATTCAGTGCTCCGAGCCGCGAGCCCCAGCTGGCGCCGAGCGGCATTGTGAACGCACCATCGGCCGCGCGAAACTCTATGCCGCCGGTCGCCCTACCGCCAATCGCCGTTGCGGCCAACGTCCCCGCGAGCAAGTTCATACTAGGGCTCCCGATGAACGACGCGACGAAAGTGTTCTTCGGCCGCTCATAGAGATTCATCGGCGTGTCGATCTGCTTCACGTGCCCGCCCTCGAGCACCACGATGCGATCGCCGAGCGTCATCGCTTCGACTTGATCGTGCGTGACGTACAACATCGTCGCACTCAACGTCTGATGCAGTCGCGCGATCTCGCGCCGAGTCTGCACGCGGAGCTTCGCGTCGAGATTGGACAGCGGCTCGTCGAACAGAAACACCCGCGGATGCCGCACGATCGCTCGCCCCACGGCCACACGCTGCCTCTGCCCTCCCGACATATCCTTCGGCCGGCGCCCGAGCAATTCGCCAATCCCAAGGATCCCAGCTGCCTCCTTCACCCGCGTGTCGATGTCGGCCTTGCTCATCCCTCGCAGCTTGAGCGCGAACGCCATGTTGTCGTAAGCGCTCATATGCGGATACAGCGCGTAGCTCTGAAACACCATCGCCACATCGCGATCGTTCGCCGGCACGTCGTTCACCTTGCGGTCATCGATGAACAACTCGCCCGCGCTGATCGATTCGAGCCCCGCGACCATGCGCAGCGTCGTGCTCTTGCCGCACCCCGACGGGCCGACGAGCACCACGAGCTCGCCGTCCTTCACCTCGAGGTCAACACCATGGACCGCGGTAACGTCCCGGCCACCTTGCTGATATACTTTCTTGACGCCTTTCAGCGTTACGCTCGCCATACACACCGCCTATCGAGATGAGTCGCGACTACCGCTTTCCCGATCGATTTCTCTGGGGCGCCGCCACGTCGGC
>JBBRBY010000171.1:0-2988 GCA_038205315.1 Gemmatimonadales bacterium
ACTTCATCCCCCTTTTTGACTTGGGAGAGGGATTCGGTGAGGGCACGTTGCAGATCCTTACCCCACACGGTCTGTTCGGCGCTGCCCGTGTCGATCTTCACGAAGAAGGACCGATCGGCGTTGCGATCAAACTGATAGTTCGCTTCCCCGAAATCCACCAACCGACCGCGGATCACCCGGTCCTGCGCCGGGATTTTGCGAGTCGTCGAGGGCAACGCCAACTCGCGCTGCTCGGCGATCTCCTCAGGGCGTGCCCGGGTTGGTGTCGCACCCTCCCCCACCCCGCGCGCGGTTTCTGCGGAGTTGCGTTCCCGATCGATCAACCGCACCAGCTGCGCTTGCTCCACTGCGCTGGGGTTAAACCCGCGAACTTTAAGGCCGGCGAGCTTGGCTTGTTGCCAGGCTTCCTTTTTAAATCGCTCGCTGCCCGACACCTGGATCCGCTGCCAGCCGCGCGCCTGCGCAATGTCGAGCAAGGAACGAACCACTTCGGTGTTCTCGGACGGCGTCGTCAAGCGCCCACCCCGATCACGGAACGCCTGATCGCCATTCGGAAAATAATAGTGGCTGCCCACCCGTACAAAGCGTTCGGCGACGTGTCCCGGAATCGCGCGCGAGTCGGACACCGCCACAGAGGACTGCTCGTCCGCCGGCGTCACTCGCGTGCTCACCGGTTGCGCCCGCTCACGCGCCCGAACCGGGCGAATCGAATTCGGGTCAACCGCGTTGGACACGCGAGGCGCCGCCGGCGCAGAAGACGCGCGACGCGGGCCTTGCTCGCCTCGCACGGCATTGACGCTCGGCGCGGCCCGCTGCGGCTCGCGCCGCGGCCGGGGTGAACGCTTGGGGTTTATCTCATCAGCCATCAGACTCTCCTTCCCAACGCACTCATCAATTGATCCACATCGGCATCGAACTCAGATTCCGTGGGGCGATCGCCCGCGTGCTTGAAGGTGAGGTTCTGGATGCTGACTCCAAAATCCTTCAGCGTGAGCGACTCGAGTCGATCGATATCCTGCGCACACGCCGGCCGCATCGGCGGTGCGGCCGCTCCCAAGGTGCCGGACGCGCATGGGTTTGTCGGCGATAGGTGCGACGCTGCGCGCGACTCGCACGCCGGCGCCGTGGGCGCTTCTCGCCGCCGCGGCGGCGCGGGGGGCGGCAGCAAACGCTGCACGAATCGCCGATCCGCGTAGTAGCGGATCTTCTGACAGCGGATGGGCCGGAGGCCTTCATAAAACACAATCGCGGTATC
Organism: Gemmatimonadales bacterium; assembly: GCA_038205315.1. Classification (GTDB taxonomy): domain Bacteria; phylum Gemmatimonadota; class Gemmatimonadetes; order Gemmatimonadales; family Gemmatimonadaceae; genus Fen-1247. Next base: position 1,256 of record JBBRBY010000171.1, read on the forward strand.
GGTGCCGATTTCCTTCACCTCTTGGGGCAACAGCAATGCGCGCGCCTGCTCGGATACACTGGTACTGGACTGGCGTTGACGACTCATCACGAGCCCCGAGGGGCGCGAGCGCGAGGCCACTTTCACGGTGGTCATCCCCAGTTCATCGGAGATTTCCTTGGCATCCGGGTAATCCTTAGGCGCAAACACGATCCGCACCGCGACACTCTTGAGCATGGTTTCGGCCGCCTGCAGGCCATATACCTCGCGCAATTGGGAGAAGGCTTGGATGATCATCAGCACGCGCACGTTGTAGCCGGGCAAATACGCCATGGCCTCGCTCACGATCGGAATCCGCCCGAGCGCGGTGAACTCGTCCAGCAGCATCAGCAGCTGATAGCGCAGCGCCGGGTTGCGTTCGGGGGTTTCGCGGGTCTGCAGTCCGATGGTTTGCTGAAAGAACAACGACAGCACCGGGCGCAGGCGGTGCAGGTCATCCGGGTTCACCGCCACATAAATCGACATGGGACGTTTTCGCAACTCCCGCACATCAAAATCATCGCCGGAGGTCGCGAGATCCAGCAGCGGATTGGCCCATAAATCCAGCCGTGAGGTGAAGGTCTTGCGCACCGAGGAGGCGGTCACGGGGGCGAGATCAATCACATCGTACAGGGCGCGCACGCATTCGGCGGAGAGCGGTTGATGGCCGCTCTGCCGACCCGCGACGATGCGTTTCCAGTGCGCACCGAACCCCTCATCATCCGAGGCCATGCCCTGGCGACGGATCTCCCCCATGGTTTTGGGTAGGGAGGCTGTTTCGAACAAGTACAGGCAGATGCCCAGAAACAAACTTCGCGCGCTCGCGACCCAAAACGGATCTGCACCCGGTGCCTCGGCATACAAGATGTCGGCAATGCGCTGGATATCATTGATCCGATGTGCCGAGCCCGCCGAGACGTACGATAAACAATTCCAGCGCGCCGTACGGCCATCCTCCGCCAGCGGATCAAACAGATAGCACGCCTGACCGCAGGCACGCCGAAAGCCGGCCGTGATCGTCCAGTTCTCGCGCTTGATATCCGTCACCACCAACGAGCCTGCCCAATTCAAGGCGTTGGGAATCACCACCCCGACGCCTTTGCCTGAGCGCGGGGGAGCGGCGAGAATGACGCTCTGCTGACCGGGTAGAATTAAAAAGCGCGAACCCCAGCGCCCTAAGATCACGCCATCCTTGGCAAACAGGCCCGCACCCCGAAGCTCATGCCGGCGCGCAAAGCGTGCATCGCCGTGCAGCGCGCGGGCTCGCGGCAGGAGCGCGATCAAGACGGTGCCGACACTCAGGAGGATCGCCATGGCGCCGCACGCCTGGATCCTTGCTCGCAGCGCAGCGTTTGATCGGAAATACACCGCATAGCGCAGCCACGTCAGGGGAGTCGCGGCGCGCGGGTCGTGGTGCAAGGACCACAGCAACGCATAGCCCGCCAGGTACTGCGCCGCCGCCACCCCGACGAGCAGGAACGCTACGATGGCCCACCATGGGCGCCGATGGCGCACCTTACGCGGGTGTGAGGGCGCGCTGTCGGACGGGCTCATACCATATCTCCCGAATTACCCGCTCATGCCCCACGACCTCGAACTGGATGACGATGTCGATGAGCAACGTCAGCAAGGTCTTGATCTCGGTGCGCGACAGGTCGGCGCCACCGCGGCTTTGTTTGATGAGCAGGGTCAGTTGTTCAAAGGCGAGTTCGCAA
>JBBRBY010000172.1:0-2822 GCA_038205315.1 Gemmatimonadales bacterium
GCAAACGCAAAGATGAGCACGATCACCGATCGCCCGAGCTTTGCAGGCGCGATGCTGCCGAATACATCGGGCGCGGGTCCGTGCGCCAACGCCGCGCCGATCACGACGAACACCAGCAGAGGAACCAGCTTGGCGACCGTCACCAGTTCCAGGAATCGCGTGCTCGTTCGTGTGCCGCGAATGTTGAGAGCGCCGAACAATCCGAAGAGCGCGATGAGTATCAACGCACGCGGAACCGGAGTCGCCAGCGGCGCGTAGAAGACCGCGACCGATCCCACGAATGCGCTTCCCACGGCCGCGGTCGCAGTCGTTCCAACCAGCCACAGTAGCGTCCCCACCAGAAACCCCGCGTACTTGCCAAGCGCGATCTCGACGTACGCGTAAGGACCACCCGTGAGCGACACTCGGCTTCCCGCCTGCGCGAAGCAGAGCACGATAAGCCCCATCGCCGCCGCGATCACAACATATGCGATCGGTCCCGACGGTCCCAGGGATGCAGCGACCACTGCCGGCAGCACGAAGATTCCGCCGCCCACGACCACGTTGAACGCAGTCGCCGCGAGCCCGCGTACACCAATCGCGCGCTCGAGTCCGCGGTCCGCACCAATGTCCGTGCCGATCTCCAGCCCATGTTCGGTCGAAGTCACAGGCTGGTCATCTCCGGTAATCCCGCCGCTGGACGGGTAGTTTGGCGCGCTAGGTGTACGCGGGTGGTAGTCCCATCACCGGCGCGGGTTCGATAATATGCTGGCCCTGCGTCTCCCCCGCCACGGTTTCCACTGCATCCCGCGCGGATTCCGGCACGTCAAGTCGGCGCATGGTGAGATCGATGCTCTCGATCACCTCCAGCTCCGGCGCAGAGTAACCGCCAAGCTCGCGAAACTTTCGCGCCTGCGGCATCACCTTGTGCTCCAGCGAGCCCACGGCCTTGTTGTATGCCTCCACCGATTTCTCCAGCCCACGACGCATGTTGTCGAAGTGACCCGCGAACACGCTCACGCGCGCGTACATCTCCTTGCCCAGCGCGCTAATCTCCTCCGCGTTCCGCGCGACGCGGTCCTGCTGCCAGCCGTACGCGATCGATCGCAGCAGCGCGATGAGCGTCGTCGGACTCGACGGAATCACCTTCTGCTCCACGCCGTACTCTATGAGACCCGGATCATACTGCAGCGCCGCGCTGAAGAACGTCTCACCCGGCAGGAACATCACCACGAACTCCGGCGTCGATTCGAACTGCCCCCAATACGCCTTCTGTCCCAGCTTCACCATGTGGTCGCGCACCTGGCGCGAATGATCGCGCATCAGCCGCTCGCGCTCCACCTCGTCGGTGCAATCGACCGCGGCGAGATATGACATAAGCGGCGCCTTCGCATCCACGATGATCACCTTGCCACCGGGCAGCTTCACCGTGAGATCAGGACGCAACTTGCCGTCGGCACCGTCAACGCTCGTCTGCTCCGTGAAGTCGCAGTGGTCAAGCATCCCCGCCATCTCGCACACGCGCTTGAGCTGCATCTCGCCCCAGCGGCCGCGCACCGTCGGCGCGCGCAGAGCATCGCCGAGCTGCTTGGTGCGCCCGCTCAGTTCTTTCTGCGCCTCGCCCATCGCGCGCACCTGCTCGATCAGCGATTCGTATGATCCCACCCGCGCGAGCTCAACCTTCTGCAGCGTACCGTCCATCTTCTGCAGAGTGTCTTTTATAGGCGACACCATCTCCGCTATCGCCTGCTGCCGTAGTTCGAGATCCGACGACGTGCTCTGACGCAGCTCCGTCAGCGACGTCTTCGCAAGTTGCAGAAACGATTCGCTGTTCTGCCGAAGTGCCTCCGCGCCCATGGACTGGAACGCCTCGCGCATCCTAAACTCGGCCCGCTCCATCACGCCAATCTTCTCCGCCATCGCCCTCCGCTCAGCGTCAAGCTGCGCGGACAGCTCCGCGCACTTAGCGTACGCCCCGAGCCAGCCAAGACCCGCGCCGATTACCAGAAACGCGATCGCGATAAGGATCATCATCAGCATCGGCTGCTCAGACATTCTGATTCTTGGAAGCGCGATGCGCGTCGCCCCATACCTTTGGGCCCAGATCGTGACCGTGCAGCTTCGCGAGTTGCACCGCCTGGCCCGTGTGCAGCGCCAGGTGCGTCACTGCAATCATGAAGTCCTCGTACAGACTGGACTGCGGCATTTCCTGGTTGCGGGACGGACCCGTGTAATCCGCCGGCGTCAGCCCGTCCATGGTGACGCGCACGTCATCGATGGCACGGTTGAATTCGTCAAGCACCTCGCGCTTGGTCAGCCGCCGAGACGCATCGAACTCGAGCGGACGGTTGCGGACGTAATCCGTGCCGCTCACGAAGCGGCCAATGTAGTGGCGCAGATTTCCGGCGCAGTGCAGCGCAAGCACCGCCACCGGATTCACCCCTGGCACCGGCTGCCACCAGATGGACTCGTCGTCGAGCGGCTCGATCGCCGCCTGCATCATGAGAGGAAAGGCGCCCGTGAGACGCGTGCGCAGCGCCTCGATCTGGACGTCGGTCGGAACGGAAGAAGCCATCGTGCAGCCCTGTGAGTTATTGTGTGGCGTCGGTACCGCACACGACAGTTGTGGTGAGCGACGCGTAACATTGGATACCGCTTTCCCTCGACCAAAATATGGCAGCGATTCCCGACAGTGAGCCGAACATGAACTCGCCCACAACGGACGGCACGGGTTCGTACACCGCCCCCGACATCGGCGACCTCCCCACGGACGTCTTCCGGAAGCACGGCCACGAGCTGATCGAGTGGATCGCGGACTACCTGGACAATCCGGCCAGGTATCC
>JBBRBY010000173.1:0-2603 GCA_038205315.1 Gemmatimonadales bacterium
CGGTGCTGTTCGCGATCGCGCGCATGGCCGGCTGGCTGTCGCAGTGGGAGGAGATGTTGCTCGACAAGGAGCAGAAGATCGCGCGCCCCCGCCAGATCTATACCGGTCACGACGAGCGCAACTTCGTGCAGACCGTCAACGTCGGAAGCCGCAAGAAGTAGTTTGTCCTGATCCAAGCAGAAAGGGCGTCGTCGCTACTCGCGACGACGCCCTTTCTGCTTGTGTGGCCGAGCCGTCAGGCCAGCTTGGCGGTAAGCGTGATGTTGACGTTCCCCTTGAGCGCCTGCGACACCGGACAGCCGTCCTTGGTGGCCTGCGCGATCTGCTGGAACTTCGCGTCATCGATACCGGGCACCTTCGCGTTCACAAGAAGGCTCATCGTGGTGATCTTAAAACCATCGCCCACTTTTTCGACGGTGCACGCGGCGCTGGTCTCGACGCTGTCCGCAGGCGTTCCACCCTTCTCCAGCCCTAGCGCCAGCGCCATCGAGAAACATGCTGCCTCCGCTGCCGCGAGCAGCTCCTCAGGGTTCGATCCCGGCGCACTCTCGAAGCGTGAACCGAACGAATAACTGCCGCTTACGGTGCCGCTCTCGGCCTTGTACGATCCGTTGCCCTTGAGGCCCTTCTCCCAGATAGCGCTTGCCTTGCGTGTAGGCATGTAATTCTCCATTCATGGTGATGTTCCGACTATCGCATGATGCGCGCCCATCCGGCTTGCGACTGACGCGTGACGGCTTTAGGTCGCGAACGCCGCCAGCGGTTCAGTGGGCATGCGCCCACGCCCAGAAACGATCCTTGAGTCCGACGATGGGCGGAGGCTGGAGGGTGTCGGTGCGCTGGGAGCGGGCATTCCCCACCGGCAGCACCACGACTGCCCGCTCCCCGTCCGTATCGAACCGGTCGCCCTCGGCGTTGTGCGCCTCCACGCGAATGCCCATGCCGGAGACCGTGAAGAGCTGAGTCACCTCGTGGGCGGCTACAAGGTTCGCTACCAGCGTGTCGCGCTCCTCGTCCACATTAGGCGCGATGTGATGCGTGGGATGGAATCCACGGTAGCTGATTCCGGCACGCAGGTCGAAGGTGGCGTCGCCCAGCCAGATCTGGCGGCCCTCATGCAATACGCTGTCCGCGAGCCAGAAGCGCACATGATGCCGCCTCCGCGCGCTGCGGCCCACCTGCCGCTCGAAGGCAATGTCCTGCTGACGGCCGAACAGGTAGAGCGGGCTGATCGGCGCCGTGGAATCCGGCCTGTTGAAGATCACGCTCTTTGCGATCGCGATGTCGGTGCGGCGATTGGCGCTGTCAGCCACCAGCCAGCCGGCCGCGTGCATCGCAGTCTGGAGCTCTGCCGCGCTCCCGATCGCGGCGATGTTGATGGGATCTCCCTTTTCGTGCTTCGCGTTGGTCGTGCGCCGGGGAAGCGTCTCCAATTCCCGAGCGTGCTCGAAGTGTGTGAACAGCGCCGGCGCAACGAAGTGCGTTGCGGAGTACACGAGAGCGATGATGGCTATTGCGCCCAGCACGACCGTCATCTCCACGCGCCGCTGGAAAGCGCCAGAATGCGTGGTGGGAGTCGCCGCGCGGTTGGTGTTCTTGTCGCTCCTCATCGTGCGTTGGTCCGGTCCATCACCTGATACGGCGTGTGACCGCCAGCCGTTGCGGAACCTCGGGCGTTGAATCCGCCATTCGGCCGGCAGCAGTGTTCAGGTAGATGCTGTAGATTGGGCTCCGACCCGGATTCACGTAACCCTCAGCACGGAGCAATGATGTTCAATACCAGACCAAGCCGCAGGGGTTTCGTGACCCAGCTCGCGGGACTCGTCGGCGCCAGCGCCCTGGCTCCCGGGCTCGCTCACGCATCCGGGCAGCTGCTGCCGCACGACGCGTCGCACGCGCCCGACGACGAGCTGGATCCGTGGCTTAAGGCGCTCAAGGGGAAACACCGCCAGTTGGCCCACTCGCACGACAAGTGGACGGAAGGGATCGAATACGCAGTCCGCGTCAAGAAGGCGTATCTCACGGAGTATGGCGTTCCCGCGAGCGAGGTCGATTCCATTCTGGCGGCGCACGGCAAGACCGGCGCGGTGACATACGTGGACGCTGCGTGGGAGAAATACGGTTTCGGGAAGATGTTCGACGTGAAGGAGTCTGCAAAATCCGACAAGATCGCGACCAGGAACATTTTCTATGCTGGGACTGAAGACGATCCCGGAATCCGGGAAGCGCTCGCCGCCGGTGTCGTCGTGCTGTCGTGCCGCACCGCGCTGCGCGGTCTCTCCAAAGAATTCGCGAAGGAGAAGAAGTACGGCACAGCGGCTGAGATAGAACGCGATCTCACCGGCATGCTCATCCCCGGCGTGGTGCTCGTTCCCGCGATGATCATAGCGATCGGCCGCGCGCAGGAGCAGCACTGCAGCTACGTGTATACCGGCTGACGCGGGCGCGCTGCGGAACGTGCACCGCTCTCCGAGTTACGAGACGGTGCGCGTCTTCTTGCGGAGGAAGTCCATCAGTATGAACTGCCCCAGCGTCATCGTGTTGGTGAAGTAGGCCTTCCCCTTTGCGATGGCCGACACGCGCTTCACGAACTCCACCAGCGC
>JBBRBY010000174.1:0-2493 GCA_038205315.1 Gemmatimonadales bacterium
GCGAGTCGCTTTTGGACGGAGCCGCGTAGCCACGCGATGGTTTCAGTCAGCGATGCCGAAATTGAAAGACGATCGCTGTTCTCGCCGGCTCGACAGTGTCTGAAAGGCGCCTGGCCCGCGTCGAATAACGTCGCCGTGGGCGCGCTTCGGCAGCGTTCGGAGTGAGCGTACCACGATCGCGCGAATCGACGGGATTCAGGCCGACGCGAGGCGCAGCTCGGCAACCGGCCGCGTGGACCACTGTCGAGTAGTCCCGGCTGGGATCGCCAGCCGGGACCCTCGCCAGATCCGTACGAGGAGATTTCCACCATACGGCTCTTCCGCTGTCGTGCCTCATTGAGAATCAGACCCAGATCTGCACCGTGATCCGTGCCCGTGGAAGCGGGAGGTTCGTCAGTAGTCCCTTAAACCGCTCCCAGTCCATCGAGCGCCTCTGGCTCCGGCGGTTCAGCCATTTGTGCCACGCGCGAGCGACCGCGCTTATCACGCGATCAAGTGCGTCCCAGTTGCCGTTAACGCCGAAGTAGTTGATGTGCCCAGAGAGTCGACTGCAGAGCGCGGCGTGCTGCTCGCGGACCGGGTCGTGTCGGTGGCGCCGACAATACTCGGTCGCGGACTCGATCATCCGCTGAGCGCGCGCCCTTCGTGTCATCAGGCCCAGACGCCATCGACCCTTGAGGTCGCGCCGCCAGTACGCGGTGAACCCCAGAAAGTCGAACGTCGCTGGTCCCTTCCCGTTCTGTTGGCTCCCCGGCGGCCGCTGGAACGGGATCAAGCGGGTCTTGTCGGGATGCAGTTTCAGTCCGTGCTGTTCCATCCGGGCATGCAGCTGTTGCATCACAAGCTCCGCGTCCTCCTTCCGCTCGAACCCGATGACGAAATCATCGGCGTAGCGGATGAGCAACGCGCGCCCGCCGAGTCGCGGTCGCACCTCGCGGTGAAACCATCGATCGAGGACGTGATGCAAAAAGATGTTGCCCAACAGCGGCGATAGGACTGATCCCTGCGCCGTTCCCGCGTCCGGCTCGGAGTATTCCGTGCCGTCCAAAACACCCACGTGCAGACACTTACCAACGAGCCGCAGAAGCGACCCATCGGTGACCCGAGTTTGCAGCATCCCCATCAGCATCTTGCGATCAATGCTGTCGAAGTAGGACGAAATGTCCGCTTCGAGGATCCACTGGATCCTTCCGCCGCCCACTTCTCGATTGAGGTCTCGGATCGCGTCGTGCGCGCTGCGTCCGGGCCGGAAACCGTACGAGCAATCGTAGAAGTCCTGCTCGTAGATGCCTTCCAGAACTTCGCGCAGCGCGTGCTGAACGATCTTATCCTCTGTCGCCGGGATCCCGATCGGCCGGGTCTTCCCCGGTCCCTTCGGGATGTGCACGCGTCGGATGGGTTGATGGCGGTACTGTCCCGCTTTCATCTTCCCGCGCAGCGCCCGGACGTTGTCCTCCAGACGCGCGCCGTACTGATCCACCGTGACACTGTCGACGCCCACCGCCGCGTTCTTACGGAGCCGGCGGAAGCCTCGCATCAGCATTTCCTCATCGATCAAATAGGCGAGCGAGCAGAACCGCATCTCGGGATCTCGCTTTGCCATCTCTCTTACCCTCAGTAGTCCTGGTGACATGGACCCCGTCGTCGATGGGACGGTCATGTTTCCCTCCTGAAGTTCACGTACAGCACGGGTCCTCTTTGCTCCGCCGGGTCGCGTGCCATGCTTCCCCGACATCCTTCCCGCACCCCCATGGCGCGGGGTTTTCGCTCATATTGGACCCTCCGACTCCCTCTGCTCCCTCGGTCACCGCTCGGGTTCGCCTCGCATTGGTGACCTTTCCACCGGATCGACTTTTTTTTCTCACCGAGCTGCGCAAGTCGTCCGCCAGTCGCAGCTCATCGGGGTCACATACCGGCTCCCCGCGTCGCCGAGATCGTGGAAGAGCATGAGGGCCTCCCAGGTTGCTGGATCACCCTTCCCGTGCACGTGCCGCATTCCCACACCCCGCCCGGTTGCGCCGCTTCTTCGCCCATCCTTGTCGTCGCGGACGCTGTTGTCTTCAGGCTAACTCACACCTTGGACTCCCGAGATTGCCTGCTTACGGGGCTGACTACCTGCGGCCCACACACTCGCGGCCCTACGCATCGACGCACGTCATTACTGACGGCGTCGCCAGGACTCACTGCCGGCTGTCGGACGCGACTTGCCGGACGGGACTCGAACCCGCTGGGTGACGCCTTCCGAATTTCACGAAGTCATCGCATGTACTTCATCCTTTCAGACCAACATTTCCTGGTCGCAACGAGCCACCCGGCATTCTGGCGATCTCGTGCCCAAAGCGGGCCCGGAACCCGCTTCCGGGACGGTTCGCCACAGCCTCTTAATCCACTTCGACGACCCGTGAGAGTTCGCCGTGGAGTTCAACGGCCAGGAAATCACGCAGCGGCGTCGCGATCGATGACCGCGCTTCGGAGTGAATCCCCGTTCGCGAG
>JBBRBY010000175.1:0-2330 GCA_038205315.1 Gemmatimonadales bacterium
CGGTGGAGTACGGGTGAGGCGGAAGAACGCCGCGCCGCCGTCCTCTTCCTGATAGCCGTCCTTCGTATCATGAGCGTAGGCGCTCGTGAAGTCGAAGTTCCACTTGTCGGTGGAGCGACTCGCGTTCAGTCTCGCCGTCGCGCGCTGGAATCCGTTGAGGAACTTGATCGCGCCCTGCTGGCGCGAGTAGTTCGCGCTCGCGAACATCGTGTTCGGGCCACTCTTGCCCCGCAACTCTACGTTCTGCTGGACGTAAGGCTTCGGAGCAACGAACTGCGCGACTGCGTTGTAATTGGTGCCAGGCCACCTGTCGACCTGGAATACGTTCTTGAGCGCCAGGCCGGTAACCGTCGAGCCCGGATCGACCGGGAAGGTCGGCGGCGACTGAGCGAAGACATCCGGATAGGTGTTGATGAAACTCGCGACGCTGGCGTAGTCGACCGAACGCGCGCAGCTGTTGGCGGCGTACGTGGTCGCTGCCGGCGATGCATAGTTTCCGGAAACGTTGACGCAGAAGCGCGTTCCGGAAGCATCCATGCGCATGCCGGTCGTTGGCGCAATCGTTATGTAGTGCTCGATGTCGCTGCTTCCGTATTCGCTGCGGAAGCCGGTGTGGAATCCATCCGCGCCCCCCTTGCCACTCTTGGTCGTGATCGAGATGACACCATTACCGGCGCGGGCGCCGTAAAGCGACGCGGCAGCGGCACCCTTGATGACTTCTATGTTGTCGATGTCATTGGGGTTGATGTCTGAAAGCCCGCCCGAGCCCGTGTTCGCGAGCTGGTCACCGAGTATGATGCCGTCGACGACGTACAGTGGCGCTGTCCCGCGATCGCTTGACGCGATCGATGTTGGAGCGCGAAGCAGCACGGCGGGCGGTGCACCGGGACGTCCTGAGGCCGAGACGATGTTCGCCCCAGGAACTTTGCCCTCGAGCGCCTGCAACGGATCACTGGCCGAAACCCTCGTCAGGTCGGCAGCATCGACGCGAGTAATGTTGAACGGCAGCTTCTTCTGCTCCGTCCCGGCCGTAACACCAGAAACGATGACCTCGCTGAGCCGGTTCACGTCCTGGCGCAGTCTGAAGTCGACGGTCTGGCTTGTGGCGGTCGTGATCTTGCTCGCCGGAGTGAAGCCGATCGCGCGGGATCTAACGGTCACGCTGGTCGCGCCGCGCAACCGCGCGGACGTAAGCGTGATACTATAGTGTCCCACCGCGTCGGTAGCGACGGAGATGTTCAACTCGTTGATGTACACGTTCGCGTTCGAGAGCTTCTGCCCCTGCTCCGACGTAACGGTTCCACTGATTACCACCTGAGCCTGGGCCTTTGCGAGCCCACTGACCGCCAACATGGCGATGGCCAGCAACCCTTTTCGCAAAGCCGGCATCAAACCTGTGCGCCTCATTCCACTCTCCCTGCAGATGGGTTCCATGCGACACTCGACAGCCGCGCAACGACAGACCAACGATTCAACGGGAATCCTCCGGAAACGGGTTCGGTTCGGACCTGTGACTGGAACGGCCAACGGAGACAAGCGTATCGGGTGCGGCGGGACAAACCAGCCGCCAGATAGCGTCGCCTCTGCCACGGACAGTGTGCGTCCTTTGGCGCCTTTTACAGGCTTTTTATACGATCTTTATGCAGTCCCTACGTTACGTCTTAAAGAGTACGTGTCAATGTAGCATTTATTGACAGGACATTAAGATCGCGTAAAGAGTTTAGGGACTTTTTGGGGGGAAGGCCATGTTGGCCGCTCGGATGGCCCCGAACGGATCCGCACAGTTCCGGCGAGCCAGAGCGATAATCTCGACGATCGACGCGCGCAGATTGCCCCCGTTTCGACGCCACAAATCGTCGAATTCCTCGAGGTCCGTTCCGTACACCCGGCGAGCCAGCAACGCCGCGTTGTCCAGCCGCACGCGCCGGGCGTAGGCGGGACTCACCGCGGTGAGCAATGGACCGATACTGTCCACCAGAACGTGCCTGGCTGATGCATAAATATTCCCACGCGCTGCGAGACGCGCCGCCTTGTTGCCCGGGTTCGCCCTGAACGCGGAATCCAGTGACCGGCTGAGCCGCTGCCAGAACCGGCCAAGCAGCTTGTCGTCCTCCCAACGGGAATCGATCCTGGCGGCAGCGGCCGAATCTCCACGGGCCCGAAACATCGCCGCGGCACCCCTCGCCCCCACAAAACTGGCGAACGATTCGTTGAAGGGCACCGAGCCGGGCGCATAATAAGTGTTGTGCGTCACCTCGTGGATCACCGTATTCGCCAGATCCAGCGAGTCTGCGCTCAGCGTGGTGTTGAGCAAGGGATCGTTGAAGAAG
>JBBRBY010000176.1:0-2064 GCA_038205315.1 Gemmatimonadales bacterium
TTTCACCGAAAAATCGATGACGATCTCTCCAGGCTCGCGTTTGACGTACTGGATCGCGAGACTGTCTCCGTAGCGCTCTCGCAGCTGGTTGAGCAGCGGCAGCGGATCGTGGTCATTGCAGAACCGCATTGTGTCGCCCGATTTCAGTGCGTCGAGCGCTCCAAAGATCGCGGCATGGCGAAAGCGTTTGGCGATGCCGCGCGCATCGAATGGGTACAGACGATCTTCCTGAAGGTGCAGATGAGGTTTGTTCATTGGATCATCGCCGGTTGATGCGAACGCGCCATTCTTCTGGGCCGCCGGCCTCGTACTCCCAGCTGAACGTATTCGGCTGCTCCGCGTCGAGCTGATAGCGCAATGGGAGCGGATCGTGGTCGTTGACAAGAAGGAGAGACTCACCGCTTGCGAGCTCGTCCAGAGCGCGGAAGATAGCCGGGTGCTTGTCACGCGGCGGAATCACACGAACATCGAGCTCGGTTGTTTGCTCAGTCATTGAATGATGTACTCCTGAGAAGTTGTATGGTCGAATCACAACGCAGCGTACGCGTTGTGGGTTGGCAACCTGTCGCGACGATCATCAACGAGGCCGCCAGATACGCACGAGCACACGGTCGGAAACCGACTCGTCTACATCGCACGCGTAACCACGCTCGGCGAGCATGGGAAGGAGGAATTGAGGAACTCGCGAATTGATCTGTACGAGTTGTGTGTTGGGTGGCAATGTCTCGAGCGCTGCCAGAGTGCGGAGCATCGGCTCGGGCGGCAGGAGCCCGCGCACATCGAGTTCGACCACCGCCGAATCGATTAGCGGGACTGGATCGACAGCCGTAGTTACGTCGACGGCCTGCTCCGTGTGGGCCTGCTCGACGACCGGCTTCCAGAACCATACCGACCAGTCATCCGATGCGTGGGAGTGGGATTCGTGTACGAGGCCGCGCTTAGCAAGCACTGTAAAAAGAGGAGCCGGTTCGAAGATGGCGCGCAAGTGCAGCACTTCGTCGTCGCGCAATGCGCCAACGGCCGCCATGATCTTCGAGAATGGCTCGCGACCGGCGCGCAGATCGTCACGGACGTCAACCTCGACAATCGGCGCGTTTGGCGGATGGATTAGACCACTGTCGCCGGACTCCCCCGTGGCTGTGACTGTGACTGCGCTGAGCTCCGCGACTTCCGTCGACGGGTCCGCAACCCCCAGAGCATCGTTGAGATCACGAACGAGCAACGCCGCAGGGATGCTCGCAATTCTGGCAGCCTCATCGATCGTCACGAGACGCCCCATGATTCGGCGCAGGCTCCGGTTGCGTAGCTTCGTAAAGTGCGACGAGTGACGTACGAATACCTCGATCAGTGATTCGTCGCGCGCGATTACGTCGCTCACGCGATCCGTGCGCGTGACAGGCAGAAGGCTGGTGTGAGTGCTCACTTGGTTTTTACGCCGCCTCCACGTGCGACCCGGATGATCTGACTGGCGAAGAGAGCCACGCCACTCGCGAACAGCAAAGCTCCCGTGCGCGTAACGAAGCTCGAGCCGGCACCAATCCCGCCTCCGAGAAGCGCAACTCCGCTTGCCATCACGGCGAGCTGAAGGTGCGCAACGCGCGATGAGAACATGTCGGCCACGGTTGGAACGGGTTCTTTTCCCATCTTGTCGCGGTAGTGCACCGTCCATGCAAGCAGCGGCACGATCTTGTAGAAGAATCCCGTGACATAGAGCACGATCCCGCCAAGCAGACCAATGGCGACATAAGCAGTAGCCAGCCGTGCGTGTCCGACGCCACCCGCGAGCACGAATGGTCCGAGAACGGCGGAAGTGGCCAGAAAAGCGAGCGCCGTCGCCGCGAACTGCATGCCGACGTCGACCTTTTTCCGGACTCGCATCCGGTAGAATGAGAAGGCCTGGAAAATGAAGCACGCGACGCCAGCCTCGAGCGCAACGACACCGGTCCACGCAATAGAAACGCGGCCAGTCGCGAGGCCAATACCGAGAGCGACTACGCCAACGCCGAGCGACGCAAGCGATCGCCTGGTCCATCGCGTGTCTGCGCCGTGCACGAGCAGAAACAT
>JBBRBY010000177.1:0-2055 GCA_038205315.1 Gemmatimonadales bacterium
GTCCGTCGTCCAGCGCTCAGTCTTCGACGTCGTGAATCGCACGTAGTTGGTGGAGCCTACAGGGTTGTACGGATCGAGCAGCGCCTTCACTGGGTGGTTCCCGATGAAGTGTGCGGTGATTCCCCGCGTGATCTTCTCGCATGCCCTGTCGGCAAGCTGCCGGTACATGAGCTGCGCTGGATACGTGTCGCCCTTGCAGTCGAGATGACTGTCAAGCCACTCCTTGGTGATTCGCTTGAGCTGACCGAAGAGGTGGAGCTTCGGCTCCTCGCCCGGATCGCGGAACTTCGAGTAGAGCAGATGCTGGGTGAGGTTGTACAGCACTGTCGAAGGCCGGACGTCGCGCATGTGGGCGACGTTCATATCCACTGCCTGGCCGATGATGCCCGAGCTCTGGACGTGCGTCGGTCCGACCATGTCCGGTGTGAGCACCAGGGTGGATTCCGCGGTGAATGACGCAGCGAGGCGCTCCTCCGGCAGTTCGACCCGATAGCCCTCCACACGAGGGAATCTGATCTCCAGCGCATCGCGGTCCGGCCGCACCGCTCGCACCATGATCGTCTCGCGTGGCGGCTGGGGCGGCGCAATCACCGGCTTCGCGGTGAAGTCGAACGGGATGCCGAAGATGTCGGCATACTCCGTGTTGAACAGCCCCTCCTCGTTCAGCTCGTACGACTGGCGGCGGAGCGCGCGCCCGATCACCTGCTCGCAGAGCAGTTGCGTGCCGAAGGCCCGGATACCGAGGACGTGAGTCACTGTGTTGGCGTCCCATCCCTCGGTGAGCATGGACACCGAGACCACGCAGCGGATTCCCGCTCCGAGCTGGTCCGGCTTGCCGACGGTGTTCATCACTTCGCGCAGCAGGTCCTGGTCGGTGATGTCGTCGCCGGCGCGCGCGTCTCCCGAGCGCTCCACGATCTCACGCCGGAATCGCTCGATCTCGTCGGCGGCCATCTTCCGGAACCCGTCGTCCAGCGCGTCGCCTGCCTCAAGCTGGGCGCTATCGATCAGCAGCGTGTTCGGGCGCGGCAGCGGATTGCCTGTTACATCGTCGAAGTTTCGGAACAGCGCGAGACGGCCGTTATGCAGCGTTGACGTTCCGTCGTCGTTGGGGCGCACGAACCCGGAGACGTAGTCGTAGACGAGCTTCGAGATGGCGGTGTTCTGGCAGACGATGATGAAGCACGGAGGCACCTTGACTCCCGCGTCCTGCCAGAGCTTGTACGTCTTTTCGTAGTGCCCGTAGAGCGCCTCGATTGCGGTCTGCAACCTTGTCGGCAGATTGAGTGGGTCGAGGTTTTCCTCGCCACGTTTTTTCTTCGGCATGTCCTTCGCAATGTTCTTCCACAGGTCGCGGTACATGGGAAGCTCGCCGTCGCCCGTGATATTCTCCGCCACCGGCACGCGAGGGAGCTTTACAATGCCGCACTCGATGGCGTCCATGAGCGAAAAGTCGCTCATCGTCCACGGAAAGAGCGTTCCCTCCACGTAACCGGAGCCGCGCAGGAAGAAAGGGGTCGCCGAGAGGTCCATGACGCGGGTGACCCCGAGCTTGCGGTTCACCGCCTCGAGTCCGGAAATCCAGATGCGGGCAGCTTCGTTGTTCTTCTCAGCCTCCTTCTTCTCGTCCCCCTTCAGGTCGGCCTCATCTTCCTCGGCTTCCTGGGGCGGCTTCTCGCGGTAGCAGTGGTGCGCCTCGTCGTTGATGACCATGATGTTCCGGAGGCCCATCAGGTCGGGCATGACACGCTGGATCATCTGCCCTTCCGTTTCGAGCGTCAGCGGCGCATCGCCGGTGCGACCTTGCAGCAGCTGCCGACCGCCCTTCGAGAGGTCGATCCGTTCGCGGAGCCTGAAGGCGTGATAGTTGGTGATCACGATCTTCGCCTTCCGGACATCCTCGAGCATGTCGGACGGCACCAGCTCGCGATTGGCGTAGTAGCTGTCCGGGTCACTCGGCTGCAGGACGCGGAGTCGATCCTTGATGGTGAGGCCAGGCGCGCAGACGAGAAATCCCTTCGTGAAAGTCTTGCTCCCTGGGTGGCGCGCGGCGTT
>JBBRBY010000178.1:0-2020 GCA_038205315.1 Gemmatimonadales bacterium
GTGGTGTGCTGGCGGGGGCGTCGGTGTTGTTTCTGATTGCGCGGGGCCGCAATACTCCGGTTGCCACCAAAGGAGTAGCGTAGGCAATTGCGGACGCGTGCTCAGACGATTGGCCACCGCTGGAGTGGAGCGAAATGGTCAAAGCTGCCGGCGTCGATAGCCGAGATCAAGCAATGAAACGTCGTCCATTGTTCGGATCGCTCGTCGTCTACATTCTGGCGACAGCAGGCCTCGCGCCCGCGGCCCTGGCGCAGGGCGGAGGGACCAAGCCCGGTCGGATCCTGGATTCCGGAACGGTAGTTCGTGCTACCACTGATACCAATCAGGTCACGGGCGAGCTTGCCGCGTCATTCAGGGTGAACGGGACGGCGAGAATATTCATCATCCCCTGCGCGAATTGTGCGGTGGCCCAGTATCCGGTTGCGGGGATGCGCCGTCTGGACATGCGAGTCTCCTCGTCGCGGGCCTCGCACATCGGAGTCGGCGCGCTCATCGGAACGGGCATTGGCGGGGCGGTTGGGGCGATCCTGGGCGGGACCGCCAAGATCGAGGGCGAAAGTCTCGGGGCGCCCGCGGCTGTACTCGGCGGCGCGATTCTGGGGGCAATGGGCGGAATACTGGGTGCCGTGGTCGGTGCGGTACTGCCAACGAACCACTGGGAGCAGATGCTGCCGTCTCGATAGTCTGATCGTCGGCAGGAAATGCGCCGCAACGCGTTGCGCCGCAACGGCTTGACGTGTGTTGTCGTTGTCTTGATGTGCAACTCGTATTCTTGCGCCTGAAAGTTCGGCCGCGCGGACAATGTCCGTCGCATCCACCCGAATCAGGCCAGGACACATGCCATCCACTCGCAAAGTGATGTGCGTCGCGCTGCCCGTGATCCTCCTCGCGGCGTGCTCTAAGAAAGACTCGTCTGCCATTGCGGCAGCCACTCCCACACCTGCAGCCGCCGAGTCGCCGCCGCCGAAGGAGCCGATGACGGCGTGCAGGATGGTGACGGCCGCCGAGATGTCGCAGATCCTTGGCATCGAGGTTACGGCCGAGCCGCACGAGGGTACGGCTGACCAGACCGAGTGCATCTACAAGCCCACCAAAGGTTTGAGTCCTTACGTGGACTTTACCGTTGTGCGGGGCGATGGCGAGTCGGCGATGATGGCGGCTGGGTTCATGAGCCAGAAAGTGAAAGGAATCGCGGATCCGTACGAGGGCATCGGCGACCAGGCGTACGCGCTAGGGCCGGCACTGATGATCCGGACGGGTGAGGATCTGGTGAAGCTCATCATGTCGGGCGTGTCGGACTTGCCGCCGAAGGCGAAGGCGATTTTCAATACCGCGAAGCAGAGGATGTAGCGTGCGAGCGCAATACAACCTGGCGTGGCTTGCGTTGGTGTGCATGGCGGCGGGCTGCTCGCACCCGGACGCCGCGAAGCCCAACACTGAGGTGGCGAAGGCGGGATCGACGCAAGACTCGGCTCCCCCACCTGCTCCGAGCGCTCCGGTAGTGTCGGATACGGGACCGATCTCAAAGGATCGTATTCCGTTCATCGAAGGACTCACGACCGTAAGTGCGGTGAGCGACGCCAACGGCGACTATGAGTCGTTCGGAGTAAACGAGAAGATCGAGCCTGACCGTTACAAGGTCGTTGTCTCAGCTGAACTGAAGTCGGAAGACGGTGGCAAGCCAAGGGAAGTAAGTGTCCCGCGCAGCGTGCGATTCGCGGATGAGCGGACCGGTCACACGATGCGGCACTACTTCCATACTGGTGACCCGTGGCAGTTCACGGGGACCATGCCGGGATTCTCACCGGTGATGGTGACCGAGCTGCGCAGCACCGGCAGGACCGCGTTGACATTCATCGAGGCAGAGGACGCGTTCGGAATGTCTGCCGTGCAACGTACGCTGTCCGGCACTCTCACGCGCGTGGAGCCACAACCCGTGGCGATGCCGGTGATGGTGAATGACAAACCGATGCATCTGCCGGCTATACACGCGAAGGGAACGCTCTCCGACGAAGACTCA
>JBBRBY010000179.1:0-1843 GCA_038205315.1 Gemmatimonadales bacterium
CGACCCTGGCCAACACCGATCCTCTCGAAAATTCCTTCCGACTCATTGCTGTCCGCTCCAAACCAACCTCCCTTGAGGTCAGTAGGTTACGGGACAGTTCTATCCGTGTCGCAAGGGGACATTATCATCCGTGCTCAACACGCGCCCGCGGGCTGGCGCGAAGTGCGGCGTACCGATCACGGTATGGGTGCGAGGCTCTGGAAGACAATCGTCACGAGCGTGCCGCCGCCGGTCCCGGCCCCCTCCAGAAGCAATCGGCGAACCGTGACCGGATTCCGGGCGAGAGTCCCTGAGGTGCTGCCTGAAAGCAGAAGCACCGCGACCCGGATGGATCGCGGCGCTTCTGATCGCTCGGTATGCGCGCTACTGCGAACGGCCAACCAGCGAGCGCAGGACGTAAGGAAGGATGCCCCCATGGCGGTAGTACTGCATTTCCTCGGGAGTGTCGATCCGTGACTGGGCCTCGAACGTCCGCACCGTACCGTCCTTCGCGGTCGCGTGCACCGTCACTTTGGCACGCGGCTTCATATCGTCGGTCATGCCGTGGATGTCGAAAGTCTCGAACCCGGTGAGTCCCAGCGTCTGGCGGGTGTCGCCGTTCGTGAACTCGAGTGGGATGACACCCATTCCGACGAGGTTCGAGCGATGGATGCGCTCAAACGATTCCGCGATTACTGCACGTACGCCGAGCAGCAGCGTACCCTTGGCTGCCCAGTCGCGCGACGAACCTGTGCCGTACTCCTTGCCGGCGATGATGACGAGTGGGGTCCCGTTCTCCTGATACTCCATGGAGCCGTCGAAGATGGTGACCGCCTTTGCGCCAGGCTCGGTGGCGGTCCAGCCGCCTTCCGTGCCGGGCGCAAGCTCGTTCCGAAGCCTGATGTTGGCGAAGGTGCCGCGCATCATCACTTCATGGTTTCCGCGGCGCGCTCCGTAGGAGTTGAAGTCCTTTGTCCCGACACCATGTGCGATCAGCCACTTGCCAGCGGGACTTGCGGCGGGAATCGATCCAGCCGGCGAAATGTGGTCGGTGGTGATCGAGTCGCCGAGCATCGCGAGCGCGCGAGCACCCCTGACGGGCTTTACGCCCGGCGGCGTCATGGTCATTCCTTCGAAGTACGGGGGGTTCTTCACGTAGGTGGAGGACTCATCCCATGCGTAAAGCACGCCCTTGGGCACGGGGAGAGAGCGCCATGTGTCGTCGCCCTCGAACACGTTCGCGTACTGATTTCGGAACATCTCCGGGCGCACGCTCCGGAGGATCTCGTCCGCCACATCCTTGGGAGCGGGCCAGACATCACGCAGAAATACCGGGCCGTCGCTGCCGATTCCGAGCGGCTCCGTTTCGAAATCGATGTCAACGCGTCCCGCGATCGCGTAGGCCACCACGAGGGGTGGTGACATCAGGTAATTGAAACGTGTGAGCGGGTTGATGCGGCCTTCGAAATTCCGGTTACCCGAGAGCACAGCCGCGACAACGAGCTTGCCGCTCTCGATCGCATCACCAACGGGCTGCGGAAGTGGCCCCGAATTCCCGATGCACGTTGTACATCCGTAACCGACATTGTTGAACCGGAGCTTGTTGAGGGCCTCTGTGACGCCAGCGGCGTTGAAATAATCGGTCACGACCTTGGAACCAGGCGCGAGGCTTGTCTTCACCCACGGCTTGGTGGAGAGTCCCTTCGCGACGGCGTTGCGCGCCAGCAGGCCCGCCGCGAGCATCACGCTCGGATTGCTGGTATTGGTGCAGCTTGTAATGGCGGCGATCACGACGGAGCCGTGCCGAAGGGGAAAGTCGATGCCGTTCATGCTGACGGCGACCGCGTCGTCCGCGGGTTTCTGC